>CALAMK010000043.1:0-4688 GCA_937925735.1 uncultured Collinsella sp.
CGGCGGTGGGCCCCATGCCGTCCTCCGTCGCCAGGAGGAAGAGCTCGACCTTCTCCCTGCTGTACATGCGAACCTCCAGTCCGGACCGCCCCGCGGTCCAACTTTCTGTCCGCACCCCCTTGCCAGCAAAAACAGTCCCTATTTCACCGCAACTTAGAAGTGGGGCCGGGCGCGCATTTGCATTTGCGCGCCCGGCCCCACCGTGTCTATATGTGCTCGGCTACTTGTCGGCAGCGGTCTTTTTGGTAGTCGCCTTCTTGACAGTCGTCTTTTTGGCGGTCGTCTTTTTGGCGGTCGTCTTCTTGGCAGCAGTCTTCTTTGCTGCCGTGGTTTTCTTCGCCGTGCTCGCCTTGGTCGCAGTCTTGCGGCCGCGGGCGGGCTTCTTCTCCTTGGTCGGGCAGTCCATGTTGACGCAGATACGCCACGGACCGCGCGCCGTGTTGACCACCACGATGGGGGCGCCGCACTCGGGGCAGGTCTCGCCCGTCGCCTCGAGCTTGCCGCGCGCCGGCAGCGGATAGCTCACGCCGCAGTCATCGTAGTTGGTGCAGCGGATAAAGCGCTTGCCGCTCTTCTCGCTCTTGTGTGCAATCAGATCACCATGGCGTCCGGCCTCGGCGCACACCTTGCACTCGCCCACCTTAAGGTCGGGCTCGTAGTTGGTGGGGCACGTCGGGTTCACGCAGATCTCGAAAGCCTTCTGGCGGAACGGCTGGCACTTAATGCGCGGCGCACCGCATTCGGGGCACACAGCGGCCTCGCCCTCGAGCGGGCTTACCTTGACGCCGCTCGGCACCGGATAGGTCACGTCGCAGTCGGGCCAGCCCATGCAGCCGATAAAGCTGCCGCGGGTCTTGGCGCTCGTCTTCATAACCAGATCCTTGCCGCACTTGGGGCAGGCGCCCACGCGCGCATCGGCCGTGACGGCGTCGCTGATGGCGTCGCCGAGCTCCTGCGTATGCTTGAGCAGCTCGTCGAGCACGCCGGCCAGCAGCGCGCGCGAGTGCGTCACGACATGCTCTTCGGTGTCCTCGCCGCGCTCGACGCGGGTCATGTCGCCGTCGAGCTCGCTGGTCATATCGGGGCTCGTGATGCGCGGGGCAAACTGCGACAGCGCGTCGATGATGGCGATGCCCAGCTGGCTCGGCTCCACGGGATCGTTTTTGAGGTAGCGCACGGCGTACAGGCGCTCGATGATGCTCGCGCGCGTGGACTTGGTGCCCAGGCCGCGCTTTTCCATCTCCTGCACGAGCTTGCCCTGGCTGTAGCGCGCGGGCGGCTCGGTCTGCTTGGCCTCGAGCTTAATGTCGAACACGTCGACCGTATCGCCCTGCTCCAGCGGCGGCATCTGCTCGTCGCGCTTGAGACCGTACGGGTATGCCTCGCGGAAACCGGGGGTCACGAGCACATCGCCCGAAGCCACGAACGGCTCGCCGTTCACATCGAGCTCGAGCTTGGTGTTCTCGATGGTCGCAGGCCCCATGAGCGTCGCCAGGAAGCGGCGGGCGATGAGGTCGTAGAGCTTGCGCTGGCCGCCATCGAGCGCGGACGGGTCGCCCTCGCCCGTAGGATAGATCGGCGGGTGGTCGGTGGTCTCGACCTTGCCGCGCGTGGGCTTCATGGGACCGGCGAGCACCTTTTTGCACACGGGCGCCAGCGCCGGGTTGATCTTTGCCAGGTCGCTCACCACGGCGCCCAGATCGAGCGTCGCGGGGTACACGGTGTTGTCGACACGCGGGTAGCTGATGAGGCCGGCCATGTAGAGGGACTCGGCGATGCGCATCGTACGCGCAGGCGAGATGCCCTCGGCCGCGGCGGCAGCCTGCAGCGAGGTGGTCGCAAACGGCGTGGGCGGCTGCTGCTTACGCGAGCGCTTGGTCACCGCGGCAACGGTCGCCGTCGTAGCGCCGTCAACGTGGCCGTACGCTGTCTCGGCAGCATCCTTGTCGGTAAAGCGTGCCGTCTTGTGCGCAATCTTAAAGCGGTCGTCCTCGGCAGCACCCTGCGCGGCGCCCATGCCACGGATCTGCCAATAGTCCTCGGGCACAAACGCCATGCGCTCGCGCTCGCGCTCGACCACCAGGGCAAGCGTCGGCGTCTGCACACGGCCGGCAGAGCGCACGTTACCAAAGCCGCCAAACTTGGCGAGCGTCAGGTAGCGCGTGAGCACCGCACCCCAAATGAGGTCGATGTGCTGGCGGCTCTCGCCGGCGTCGGCCAGATTCTGGTCGAGCGAGACGAGATTATCGAAGGCCTGCGTGATCTCGGCCTTGGTAAACGAAGAGTACTGGGCGCGGGCAACCGGCAAGTCCGGCGCCACCTCGCGCACCTTGTTGAGGGCGTCCGAACCGATTAGCTCGCCCTCGCGATCGAAGTCCGTGGCGATAATGACGCTGTCAGACTTTTTAGCGAGGTTCTTGAGCGAACGAATGAGTTCCTTCTCGGCCGGTAGCTTAATGACGGGCGCCCAGGTGAGGTAAGGCAGGCTCTCGAGTTTCCAGCCCTTGATTGAGATGCCATCGGCAAGAAACGGCTTGCGCTTGGTGTCGTAGGGCGGACGCGCCAGGCCATCGGGTATGTCGGCCGGCAGCATCTCGCCGTCCTCGGTGACCGAATACCAGCCCAGCTTTTTATCGAACAGCACGCTGTCGCAAAAATCGGGCGCTAGGATGTGACCGGCAAGGCCGATGGTCACGCACTCCTCGCCCTTCCACTCAAAACGGTAGATGGCGGTGTTGTACACCTTGTCCTTTTTGGGCTTGCCCGTGGACAGACGCTCGGCGATCTGACGCGCGGCGTCGTTTTTCTCGGCGATGATGAGCTTCAAAAGAGGCTCCTATCTCGTATCTCTGCGGCTACGCCCGCCCGTATGGCGGCCGACTTACGCCCTTGCTTGCTCAATCTGCCCGATGAGCCAATCGCACCAGGCATCCATGCCCTCGCCCTTGCGCGCGCTCACGGCAAACCGCGGCGCCTGTGGATTGAGGTCATCGAGTGTCTTAGTATACCTATCCATGTCAAAATCGAAAGCCGGAGCCACGTCAACCTTGTTGAGCAGCTGCGCGCCGGCGTGTTGGAAGATGCCCGGGTACTTGATGGGCTTGTCGTCGCCCTCGGGCACCGAGAGGATCATGATGGACAGGTTCTCGCCCAGGTCAAAGTCGACTGGGCAGACCAGGTTACCCACGTTTTCGATAAAGATGACGTCGATGTTTTCCAGACCCACAGCCTGGTCGAAGGCGTCAACGGCCTCCATGATCATGTTGCCCTCGAGGTGGCACAGGCCGCCCGTGTTGATTTGGATGGCGGGCATGCCGGCTTCCTTCATGGTGATGGCGTCGACGTCCGAGGCGATATCGCCCTCGATGACGGCGCAGCGCAAGCCGGCCTTGTCGCGCAGGCGCTCGTTGGTGCCCAGAATCGTAGTGGTCTTGCCCGAGCCAGGACTCGACAGCACATTGATCACATAGGTGCCTGTCTCTTTAAATCGCTGTCGCAGCTGATCTGCCAGGCGCTCATTGCGCGACAGAATTGGCGATGCGATATCAATCGTTTTCTCGGCCATACTCGGCGCTCCTTACTTCTACCATTTATACCCCGTCCCCAGGTTGCTGGCGGGCTAATCGTCGGGGGTCTCGATCTCGATACTTGCGATGTCGAGTTCGCGGCCGTGCAGCAGACGCACGTTGGCGCCGCCACACTGGGGACAGCGACAATGGAAACGGTCGTGATCAAAGACCTCGCCGCAGTCCAGGCACTCGCTTTGTGGATGGACCTCCTCCACGGCAAGCTCGCAGCCGCGCGTGAGCGGGTCCTCGTCGCGAAACGTCTCCCAGGCAAAGTCGAGCGCCTCGCGCACGACCTCGGTCATATCCCCGATACGCAGCGTTACCAAAACGGCGCGCGAGGCCCCCGCCCCACGCGCCGCGCGAATCACTGTATCGAGTATGCCGTTGACAATGCCAACCTCGTGCATACCGATTTACTCCTCGTCGTCCTCATCGTCCGAGAACAGGTCCAGACGACTCACAAACAGGCCCTCCTTGCCCTCGCGCGCGGTAATGACCACACGGGCGATGGCGAGCGAAATCTCGTAGAGCGAGAGCAGGGCGCCATACATGAGACCCAGCGTAACGGGCGAGCCGTCGGGCGTGATCACAGCCGAACCCACGAGCAGGCCAACGTATACATAACGCCAGGCACCGCGGAAAGCAGCGTAGGACACGATGTGGAAGACGGACAGATAGAAGATGATGAGCGGCAGCTCAAACGCCACGCCAAAGCCGATCATAAAGAGCAGCTCCATGTTGACGTAGTTCTCCAGATCGGGCAGTGCCGTAGCGACGGCCGAGGTCTCGCCGATGAGCCACTCAAAGCCCGCAGGAATGATGATGAAGTAGCAGAAGATGGCACCCAGGAAGAACAGCACCGTCGAGGCGAGCACCGTGGGCACGACCCACTTGCGCTCGTTGGGTCGAAGCGCCGGCAGGAAAAACGCTAGAATCTGCCAGATGATCATGGGCGTGCACATGACCACGGCCATCTTGATGGCCAGCGAGAAGCGCAAGCCAAAGCCGCCGAGCGTGGTAGTGATGTAGAACTTACCGTCCGGCACAAAGGAGCGGATGGGATCTTCCAGGATGTCGAGCACAACAGGCGTGGCGAAATACAGCACGATAGCGGCGGCA
>CALAMK010000044.1:0-43375 GCA_937925735.1 uncultured Collinsella sp.
GGTGCACGCCTGCGCCGGTTCCCGGTTCGACCGGGCCGCGCGGCAAGGAGATATATTGCCAGACCGGAGGGGCCCCGGGGGCGGGAATCTGGCACTCCATATTTTGTTCACAAATGAATTCATCCTTCAGTTGTTCCACTGAAGTCATGTCTGAAGCATCGGCTTCTGGTATTGGCGATGACCAGCTGGTTTATAGGTGTTGAGGCGTCGGCCATCTCTGCTGGGCTACTTTACTCTAAAGACATTAGGTTTTGGTTTCCTGTCGGTAAAAGGCTGGTTTTGGCCGCCAGGCGTCCTTATATATAGAGAAGATCTGGTTCGAACCCGCGTCGCGACAACAAATAAGCGACCGGCATCCGCCAGTCGCTTTTCTATTCTATGGTGGGCCGTCAGGGGTTCAGCCTGCTCCGCAGGCGGCCGCTGCGGCGCTTTCGCGCCTTGCGCGCTGCGCTGGCAAACGCTCACGCGTTTCCCCAGCTCCGCGGCCTTTCGGGTTCGAACCCATGAAAGGGCAACAAAAAAGACGGCCAACCGAAGTTGACCGCCTCAACAATCTTTGGGTGGGCCGTCAGGGGTTCGAACCCTGGACCTTGGGATTAAAAGTCCCCTGCTCTGCCAGCTGAGCTAACGGCCCGCGGGTGGCATTGTACCACGGTCTGGGACTATTCCCAACTCCATTGGCCGTTCTGGAAAATCACAACTTCGCGTCCATCGGGCGTAATGCCCACAATATCGATGTCGTCCGTACCGATCATAAAGTCGACGTGCGTGCTCGAAACGTTGACGCCATGCTCAATGAGCTCCTCTTTGGACATATCATATCCACCCTCAATGCACTCGGGGAAGCCGACTCCCAGTGCAAGATGGCAGCTGGCATTCTCGTCATAGAGCGTGTCATAGAACAGGATGCCGCTTTCGCGAATCGGCGTGTTCTTGGAAATGAGCGCAACCTCTCCCAGATGAGCAGCGCCCTCGTCAGTATCGATGATACTTGCGAGTGTCGCCTTTCCCACACGGGCGTCGTAATCCACCACACGACCGTTCTCGAACTTGATCCAAAAATCGTCGACCTTGTTACCGTGATGGATAAGCGGCATTGCGGAATAGACGATACCGTCAGCACGCATGCGATCGGGCGAGGTAAAGACCTCCTCGGTGGGGATGTTGGGGAAGAAGGGATGACCATCGGGGGTCTCACCCTTACCACCGGCCCACTCATGTCCCTTCGTCATACCAATTACCAGGTCGGTTCCATTCGAAGCGGTATAGCGCAGGCAGTCGAAACGATTTTCGTTCAGAAAGCGCAGGTTCTTTTCAAACGCCGCATCGTGAAGCTCCCAGTCGCTCTCTGGATCTTGGCCGTCAGCACGGGCGGTATGCAGAATCGCAATCCATAGTTTATAGATTGCAACCTCATCGGCGTCTCCCGGGAACACCTCGCGCGCCCAAGCCACGACCGGCGCTCCGGCAATGCACCACGGGTTGATGTTGTAATCCAGTCCGCGGCGGAAAATCTTGCACTGCGTGTTCCTCGCCTTGGAAGCGGCAGCGGGCTTGGCAGGATCGATGCCCTTGAGAGCGGCGGGGTCAGCACCCTCGATAAAGATAAAGCAGGCACCGTCCTGGGCCAGAGAATCCAGCTGTATGCGCTTCCACTCGGGCGTCTGCCCAAAATAGCTTTTCTCGACATGCTCGTACGCAAGCCTCGTCACGGCGTCGTCGGCCCAGATGACCGTCACGTGACCGGCACCGGCGTCATAAGCCTCCGCAACCACCACGCGCGCAAATGATGCGCACTCGACGGGAGACTGAACGACGACCTCCTGGCCGGGCTTAACGTTTACACCCTTGCGGACAACGAGACGCGCATAATTTTTAATCTTGGGCTCAAGGGTCTTCATGCCCTCAAGAGCTTCCTCGACCGTTAGGGCAGCTCGAATCATGTGCCACTCCATCTATCTATAGAACAGTAAAAAGGCGCGCCGCAAAAACGACGCGCCTTATATCTTAGCGATATGTATGGATACAAACGCTACTTCTTCTTGGAGTCCTTCTTGTCCTCCTCGGCAGCCGAGCGCTCGATAAGAGCGTTGAGCTTGTTCTCGGACATGCCCTCGGCCTGCGCGCGGTACATGTTGCGCAAGGGACGAATACGAACGAAGTCGTAGATAAAGTCACCCAGGATGATGACATAGGACAAAACGATGCCGACCATCTGAACAGGACTGGACACCGTGCCGCCGGGAGCGAAGTAGAGCGAAGCCCAAATTGCCACGACGAGTACCATGCCGATGGCGAGCACGGCCCACCAGATACGACGGCGCTTGGTGTAGTCCTCATCCTGCTTGAGAAGAATATTCGACACCGTATAGATACGATCCTCGCGAGCACGCTGCTTGGCCTTGCGGGCGCGCTTCTCCTCCTTGGAAAGGCCTTCCAGGTTTTCACCCTTCTCGAGCTCTTTGCGGCGAGCTTTAGACGAAGCCGGCACGACGCGAACGGAGCTCGCTGCTTGGCGGGCGGGTTTAGCAGATGCGGCGGACTTGCGCGCAACCCCGGTAACTTCGTGGGATTGCGTGCGCTTGTTCGTGGCGCTACGGGTACTCACTTATGCGTTCTCCTTCATGCTTGTGAACTGGGAGCCCGTGATGATCTGGAAGGCCTCGCGATAGCGCTCGGACGTGCCATCGATGACCTCGGCGGGCAGGTGCGGGGTCTCCCCCGTCATATCCCAGTTGGCCTTGAGCCAATTGCGGACGAATTGCTTGTCGTAGCTAGGCTGGATCTTGCCCTCCTCGTAGCTGGCGGCGGGCCAGAAACGGCTGGAGTCGGGCGTGAGGCACTCGTCGATCAGCGTGACCTTGCCATCGATAACACCAAACTCAAACTTGGTGTCGGCAATGATGATGCCACGGGTCGCTGCATACTCGGCAGCAGCCTTGTAGATCTTGAGAGACAGATCGCGAATCTGCGTGGCGATGTCCTCGCCAACGATCTCGCAGCAACGCTCAAACGAGATATTCTCGTCGTGATCACCGATCTCGGCCTTCGTGGACGGCGTGAACAGCGGCTCGGGAAGCTTGGAGGCCTCGGTCAGACCCTCGGGCAGCTGGATGCCGCAGACGGTGCCGTTCTCGTCATAGGTCTTCTTGCCCGAACCGGTCAGATAACCGCGGACGATGCACTCGATAGGAATCGTCTGGGCCTTCTTGACCAGCATGGCGCGGCCTGCGAGGTAGTCACGATACTCGGCAAACTCCTCGGGGAAATCCGCCGGATCGATGGAGACGAGGTGGTTGGGGACGATATCGGCAAACTTGTCGAACCAGAATGCCGAGATGCGGTTGAGCACCTCTCCCTTAAACGGAATCTCGTCGGGGAGAATAAAGTCGAACGCAGAAATGCGATCGGTGGCGACCATCAGCAGGTTTTCGCCGGCATCGTAGATATCACGAACCTTGCCACGGGAATCCGGACGACGCTCCATCGTTGTCACGTGAGTCACTCCTTACCTAAATACGACAGAAATGCGGGTTCTTTCCCGCATGTTTTCGCAAACTCGGAGCGGCAGGAACGCGGCCCCTCCTTCACCGAATAGCGAAAAGCTAGTGCTCCATTGTAGTAGATGCCGCGTCCGCCGTGTGCTCGCGAGGCAGATGAATCGTAAAAGTCGTACCCTTTCCAAGCTCCGACTCCACGGATATGTAGCCATGGTGACGCTCGACGATTTGCTTGGTCACGGCGAGGCCAACGCCCAGGCCGCCGGCTTCGCGGGCGCGGCTGGCATCTGCGCGCCAAAATCGCCCGAAGATGCGCGACAGGTCGTCCTTGGCAATACCGATACCGGTATCCGAAACGGCAATACTGACATGCTTGCGGTCACTGAGCACCGACACCACGACCCAACCGCCCTCGGGGGTGTAGCGCATGGCGTTGCTCATGAGGTTGATGACGCACTGCGTGATCATGTCGGGATCGGCCTCGACGACATCGTCGTGACCTTGGGTCTCGTCAGCAAAGCGCAAGCGCAGATCGCGGTCAACAAATAGGCGCTCCTGAGCGTTGACGATAGACCGCACAAAGGGAACCATGTCCACCGGTTCGAGATTGAGCGGCGCCGTGCTGTTTTCCATACGCGATAGGTCGAGCATCTGCTGCACCAAACGAGCCAGGCGGCGCGTCTCGGAAGCGACCGTCTCCAGATGCTCATCGTCGGTGGGATACACGCCGTCCTGCATGGCCTCGACCGTTGCAAGCATGGCCATGAGCGGCGTGCGAAGCTCGTGTGCGACATCCGAGGTCAGGCGCTTTTCGTGCTTCATATCTTTCTCGAGCGAGGTGGCCATCTCGTCAAAGGTCTCACCCAGCTGATCGATTTCATCGTCGCCGCGCAAACCGGTACGAGCGGACAAATCGCCGTCGCGAATTTGCTTGGCCGTGCTCGTAATACGATGAATCGGCTTGGTGAGCATGCGAGACACGAGCGATCCGATAGCAACCGAGATGCAGACCGCAACAACCGCGGCAAGGGCCATGGCGTTAAAGGTCTTCTCCCTAAACGCAGAATCCGCCTTGGTGAGCAGAGCATCGGAGCCGATGGCCCATAGCTTTACCTGTCCGACATGCTCGCCAGAAGACGTTATGATTTCGACGTTGGCAACGCTATCGGAGTCGGTGGGCGCCGACGAGACCGGGCTATGCGAGGCCTTTTTACCGCTCGAGCTGCTCGACGGTGATTCGCTCTCGCGCACATCGGCGGTCGCACTTGCCGAAGGCCATGAGTCGTCATAGACAACAACACCCTTTTTGTTGACGACCTGCATACTCAGGTCATCGGACACCAAACTCGATGTCGCGACCGTGCGCAGCTCGCCCGCAGTCCAGCTGCCGTTTTCCTCATACGACGTCGCAAGCTTTTCGGCAGCAGAATTGGCGATCTCGACGATATTGGAGCGCGTGTAATCCGAAAAGACGGTACCCCACACAACGGAGACAACGCCCACTAGCACCAATACCGTCATGAGCGACGTCAGGGCAAAAGCCAAGGCCATGCGCGAGGGATAGCTCATCGCTGGCCGTGAATCGGAACGAGGCGTGTTCCAACTTGCCTTGGAACCCGCCTCGTTCTCCTGCTTATGCTTTTGCCCAATTTCAAAGCGCGCAGGTGTCATATGTGATTTCCCTATTTCTCGTCCGACTTATCGGTCTTGGCCGGAGCCTCGAAGCGATAACCGACGCCGTGAACGGTGTAGAGCCACTTAGGCTTCTTGGGGTCGTCGCCCAGCTTGGCGCGAAGGTTCTTCACGTGGCTGTCGATGGTGCGCTCGTAACCCTCAAAGTCGTAGCCGAGCACCTTCTCGACCAGCTCCATACGGTTATAGACACGACCGGGATGACGAGCAAGCGTGGTGAGCAACTTAAACTCGGAAGCAGTCAGGTCTACTTCCTTGTCCTCGACCAAAATCTTGTGGCCCGAGATATCGATGACCAGATCGCCAAAGTCGAGCACCTCAACGGCAGGCTCGTCTGCCTGGTGAGCACGGCGGAACAGGGCACGGACGCGGGCGACGAGCTCGCGCGGCGAGAACGGCTTGATCAGGTAGTCGTCGGCACCAAGCTCGAGGCCGATGATGCGATCCTCGATCTCGCCCTTGGCGGTAAGCATGATAATGGGCACATCCGAGGTATCGCGGATAGTGCGGCAAACGCGCTCGCCGGGAATCTTGGGGAGCATAAGATCGAGTACAACCAGGTCGAACTGGTGCTTCTCGAACTCCTCGATCGCAGACTGGCCGTCGCCGACGCCAACAACCCAGTAGCCCTCGCGCTCGAGATAGGCAGCGACAGCGTCACGGATTGCCTTCTCGTCCTCGACCAGCAGAATCTTTTTTGCATCTGAAGCCATAACACGGCCCCCCTGTCTCAATTAACTAAGAACAAGCCCATTTTAACGCACCTATGCCCACCGAGCACCGCTACAGTGCGGCGGCTCGGCGGGCGGCACTCACAATTACAACGCGTTTATTCCCCCGTTGGCGCCCTTTTAACCCCTCGGCGCTAAAGAGAGAACAGGCGGGCGGTAACCGTCTCGGGAATTCCTTGGCTATTACGCACCGTGGCATAGGTTAAAAACGTATTCGATTTACCCGCCGTAGCTGGATAATCGCCATATTCGAGAGCGCGGTCGGGCGACAGCAGCGAACCATAGGTTTTGGCGGAGGTATCGATCAGAAAATGCGATGCCTGAACCTTAACCAGATATTTGCCTTTTCTGCCGGCAGCACACGCAAGCGGCTCGCGCGACAGGAATAGGAACGTCCCATTCTCGTTACCGATATAGGTGCCCATGTTGCCTAGGCTCCCCACGCCGCTATAGGTGGCCTCGATGGAGAACACAAACGTGTCGCCCATATATACGGCCTCGAAGGGAGACACCGATGAGGGAAGGACCAGCTGAGCCCTCTTGGTATTGTTGCCGTCCGTCAGGTCGATCGCCGTCATGCCGTAGTAGACGCCCTCGTCGTTGCGCACACGCGGGGAAATGGTCAAGATGCCGTCACTCACACGCGGGGCGGATGCAAAGCGGCCCGTTGACTTCCAAATGGCCTCGGCCTTTGCCTCGTCGAGCGAGCGGCGGTAGCAATACGAGTCGTGACTCGTCTTATTGCCGCCTGCAGCAGGCATCTTGTACCAAATGACGGACGATTCGAACGCCGTAAACAGCGGCGGGTCGTAGTCCTTGCCGCCTCGGTCGAGCTCGACCACATCGCCGACAAGCGACGCACCTGCCGTATTTTGCGCATAGAGTTTCCATGATGCATTCGCAAAGTTCATCTCGACCCAAGCAAATACGCCATCGCCGGCGCGGACATCGTAAAACGAATACCCCGCACCTTCCACGGGATCCTCGACGAGCGTCGTGAGTGAGCCGTCGCCCAGGTTGAGCATGCCGAGCGTATTGGCATGCCGCGCCGATGCGGGCGCCATCATCGCCGCGGCGTAATCACCGTCGCAGTAATACAGCAGCGTACCCAAAGGCAATGTCCATGAAGCTGCAGGCTCGAGGTCGATTTCGACAGCCTCGTACTCATCCGTAATCGAGACGATTTTTGAGTCATCTTTGATAACCTGCGGCTCGCCGGCGGCATCGTCGCTGGTGCCCGTTTTTTTCGAGCATCCGGCAAGTACCGTGGCAGCGCCCGCGGCAGCTCCACCGAGCACAAAGCCGCGGCGCGATATTCCGTTCTTGATGTGGTCGGCGATACCCATTAGGCGATCTCGGCGCGAGCGGCCTCGATAGCGCGGGTAAGCTGGTCGGCGCAGGAGGTCTTTTTCATACCGCAGGTATTACCGGCGAGAACCTCGATTACGCGATCGGCAGGAGCACCCTCAACCAGCTTGGAGATAGCCTTGAGATTGCCGTCGCAGCCGCCGGTAAACTCAACGCCCACCACCTTGTTGCCGTCATCGGAAAGGTCAAGGTGGATATTGCGAGAACATACACCCTGAGGCTTGTAGTCAAAACTAATCATTGAGATCCCCTCTCAGAAAGAAATTTCAGACGTCTATTATCCCCGCCTGGGCCGACTTATTATCGTAAGCACCGATTCAACATCCTACGATGCATGGACTGGTGGGGATAAGATTAGCAGTCCGCACCCTGTGCGTGGACCATGCGCTTCTCCCGATACATATTGTGGTCGGCGACACGATATACATCGGCCAGCGTATTTCCAGCCGTCTCGACGGTCGCCACGCCAATCGATGCGCTGACCGTCAGGGCCTCATCGCTTACCGCGGCAAGACCGAGACGAAGATCCTGTTCCAGCCCGAGCGCAGACTCATTGTCAGTATGGGGACAAACCAGCAAAAACTCGTCGCCGCCAACGCGCATCGGCAGGTAATCCGCACCAGCCACCCGCCGCAGCACGGACGCCGTCCGTCGCAGCAGTTCATCCCCCATCTCGTGACCATAGATGTCGTTGGTCCACTTGAGATAATTGCAGTCCAGCATAATCACGCTCACGGGCAAGCCCTCGTTTACCAGGCTATCTCCACGCGATTCAAGATAGTTGCGGTTGCGAAGCCCCGTCAGTTTATCTTGGTATGACAGCTCCTCGGCATGCTTGACCATCGATATGTTGTGCGTCGCCACGACGACCGACTCCAGCCGGCCTTGCTCATCGCGATGCTGGGGGACAACCTGTAGCGAGTACCAAGCGCCTCGACAATCTCGCACCTCGGCAGCCAAGTACGGTACGCCCTCCATACGTTCACGAAGCGTACTTATATCTACGAGTCCCACAACCGCTTCGCGGCTTTCGGGGCTCACGATATCCCGGCAGACCGTGTCCATAAAGTCATATGCCTCGTTGTGCTCGGAAAATATCTTCGCTATCGCCGGCGACATATTGATTCCCTCAATCTCGAGGGTGTCGAGATGCAAGAGGAAGGTCGAATCGTAGATGGCGCTTATGGCATTGATAATGCCGAGCTGTTTATCTTTTTCGACCAAATTGCGGTGGTCAACGATATTCCGAGCCAACAGCACCACGACCCAAAACGCAAGGCACACCAAAACGCCGACCGCGACAAATGAAATCCTGTCAGACATGACCTCAGGTTCGGGATATAGCGCAAACAGGCGGTAGTCCTTATATGCCGCACGCACGGCGTACCATTTGTCTCCTCGATATTCGATGGGCGTCAGGCCGTCGTCTTTCCACTCAACCCCTGCGCTGGTGAGGAGTCGGGCGAGCGACATGTCAGCATCGGCACTGTTGGATGAGACAATCTCCGCATCCTCCATAACAAGCACCGTGGGACCCTGGTGGAAGGTGCTGTTCGAAAGCACGTCGGCTATGGCATATGAATAGTCGTCCGCCGTATCGGGAACAAATGAGCGGTATGCCAGGGCAACGCCGTCGCCATACGGAACAGCACAGACGGCAAAAACAACACCACGGCGCTCGACGACAGTTGAGTAGGTCACTTTGGAACCTTGATACATCGATGCGACCGGCGAACAGGCCAGCTCCTCTCGCCACAACATGAGCGGATCGCGACCATCGATGTCGTAGTGGGCAGCCATATGACCATCGGAGTCCATGACCATCAACCCCGAAAGGTTCTCGGCATGGACAAATTGCTCGATAAGGTCGTTGTTAACCCCAACGCGATCAGAGGACAGGAACGTCGCAAACGATTCGACCGCGGCGAGCAAATCGTGCGTCTCCTCGGCTTTTCTCCCCTGTTCGTAGCGGTCATATTTTTCGCAAGCGTTTTCCAAAAACACCATGGTTTCTTGGCCAAACCCAAGCGTTTTTTCGAGGCAGCGATGGGTTCCAACCGTATACAACAGGCCTAACAAGACAGCGCTGACAATAACGCCGACAGCTATGACGGTCAGAGTCTTTCGACGCAAGCGGTGCTCATCATTTGTCATGGATTTGCTCCTTGCCCGCCCGTCGTCGCTCCTGTCTTGTAATTGCCCACAATACGGTCAATCGTGCCATCTCGATCCATGGCAAACAATGCAGTATTGAGATCCTTTACGATCGGTCCTTCATAGCTGTCATCAAACGCGACGCCCAGATCGACCGTCATAATGTTGTCGGCGAACACGCGGTAAAGGCCGGGATACTGGGCGACAAGTCGGTCAAGCGGCTGAACGTCCGCCATCCAACAGTCGACATACCCTTTGGCGAGGGCGGCTTTGCAGAGCTCGGCAGAACCATACGATTTGATTTGCACGTCCGGCGAAATTTCCAGATCCCCTGCGAGCAATCGGCGTTCGCTCACCGAACCCGCAATCACCGCGATGGTCTTGCTTCCATCGAGATGCGCCAAGGAATTGATGCCACTCGTTTTCTTGGCGGCAACCGAGACCGTCACGGTTAGATACGGCTCGGTCCAGTAATACTTATCCTCGCGATAACAGGGAGAATAATCACACCACAGGCAATCGATATCACCGTTTTTGAGCAGCCGGTCGCGATCGTTCCAGTCAATATCGACAAACTGTGGCTTGATCCCCGCGCGCTTGCAGGCCTCGCGGGCGATGTCGATATCGATTCCGGCGTAATCGCCCGTGGTATCGATATACACATAGGGGTCGTTATCCGTAACGCCGATTTTGAGTACCGGGAGATCTTTGTCGGCTTCATTCGAGGAGGAAGAACTGCTTCGAACGGTATACGTCAGGGCGCCCGCACAGGCGGCAACAAGGAGCATGAGCGCAAACGAGACGGTGGCGGCTCGCTTGATACGTCCGGGCACAAGCCTCCCTTCATCGAAACAGCAGCCGGATTTCATTGTATACCCGGGGCTGATGCGGCGATAAAAATGCGCCTCACCCAAGATGGGCAAGGCGCCAAAGGTTGAAATGCATCCGCAAGCGGTCGAATTAGGTTAACCCTACTCGAAGCTCAACTGCTCCAGGCGATCGAAGACCGTGTCGATACGGGTGAGGAAGTCCCACGGATCGAAGATCTCGTCGAGCTTCTCCTGGCTGACGGTGCAGCGCGGATCGGCCTCGAGACGCTCCTTAAAGGTGGGGCCGGAGACACAGTCCTGCACCTCGTGCCAGGTGGCCATGGCGTTTTCCTGCACGATAGCATAGGCATCCTCGCGGGTGATGCCCGTATCGACGAGGGCAAGCAGCACCTTGGAGGAGAAGATGAGGCCGCGGGTCTTGTTGAGATTGGCCATCATGCGGGCCGGATACAGCTGCAGGCCGTCGATAACGCGAATGAGGCACTGGAACATGTGGTCGAGCGCGATGAAGCTATCGGCCTGGGCGACACGCTCGGCGGAAGAGTGCGAAATGTCGCGCTCGTGCCACAGGGCAACGTTGTCAAAGGCGACCTGAGCGTTGGACTTCACGACGCGTGACAGGCCGCAGACCTTCTCCATGGTGATGGGGTTGCGCTTGTGCGGCATGGCGGAGCTGCCCTTTTGGCCCTTGCGGAAGGGCTCCTCGGCCTCGAGCGTATCGGTCTTCTGCAGGTTGCGGACCTCGGTCGCGATACGCTCGCAGGTGGCCGCTGTAGTGGCAAGCACGCCGGCAAGGTAGGCGTGGTGATCGCGGCTGATGACCTGCGTGGACAGCGGGTCGTGAACCAGGCCCAGGTGCTCGCAGACGTACTCCTCGACGAACGGCTCGATGGAGCTGTAGGTGCCAACGGCACCCGAGATGGCACCGAAGGCAACGTTCTTGCGGGCATCCTCGAGACGGTCCAAATCGCGCTTGAGCTCCCAGGCCCAAGAGCCAAACTTCATACCGAAGGTCATCGGCTCGGCGTGGATGCCATGAGTACGGCCGGCACAGAGCGTGTTGCGCTCCTCGAAGGCACGACGCTTGCAGATCTCGCCGAGCTTCTTGACGTCCTCGATGATCAGGTCACAGGCCTGGGTGAGCTGGTAGCACAGAGCCGTATCGCCCAGGTCGGAACTGGTCATGCCGTAGTGGACCCAGCGGCTGGGCTTGGGGTCGCCCTCGGGAACATCGGCGTCGATGTACTCCTTCATGTTGGTCAGGAAAGCAATAACGTCGTGGCGCGTGACTTCCTCGATCTCATCGACCTTTGCCTTCTCAAAGTTAGCGTGATCGCGGATCCACTGGGCTTCGTCTTTAGAAATACCGATCTTGCCGAGCTCCGCCTGGGCCTCGCAGGCCAGGACCTCGATCTCCTGCCAAATGGCGTACTTGTTTTCGAGGGAGAAGATGTGTCCCATCTCCGGGCGGGTATAGCGATCGATCATAGCGGCTCCTTTTTGGCTATTGGCACGTTGGTCGTAACTTAACCATTGTACCGTGCGTAGGTGCAAGTATGGGCAGCAGGCATTAACCTAACATTTTGCCGCAAGAGCGGCCATGGGGACGTCTGCGTATTTGCTTCGCAAATCCGCACCGGCTGCGGTCGGCAGACCTGGTTTGCGCACCTGCACGGGCAAAGCGGGTTGGACTCGACGTTCCCGAGGTCCCCTGTGCTCGATGGAGCGGGCAACGGGACGTCTGCGTATTTGCTTCGCAAATCCGCACCGGCTTCAGGCGGGTCCCTCGGCCTCACGAAGCCGCGAGAGAAGTCTTTGTTAAATTGCCGTCCCCATGTCTCCCGTGCTCGGTGGAGCGGGCAACGGGACGTCTGCGTATTTGCTTCGCAAATCCGCACCGGCTTCAGGCGCCTGTCGGCGCCTTCGCCTGCTCGCTACAAACGCTTCGCGTTTGCTTTACGCTCGCACCCTGGCGGGTTCGAGTCCCGGCACTTTATTGAAAAAAGCACGGCACCGTGATGGTGCCGTGCTTGTGCTTTTAACTGGAGCGGGCAACGGGACTCGAACCCGCGAGTGTCAGCTTGGGAAGCTGATGCCTTACCACTTGGCGATGCCCGCATATGTGGGGGATAGTATAACGCGGTTGTCTTGTTCGATACAAGGGTGACGATGCTTGTTTTAGCTGTGGAGAATCACCCTAAAAACAGGCCAATTGTGGAGATAGGGACCTGTACGTTCTTCTATTTACCGTTGTCTACCTGCAGATTTATCCCATTGTCTTTCATAGGCGCCATTTGTCAGATATCGGGCAAGCGTTTGGTCAGGTTCCGGTACTTACCCGCATGAACCTTGGGGGTAGCCTCATCCTACGCGCCGCGGCCTCCCCGTGCGGCGCACGAGGGATAAGGAGCAGCCATGTCCAACGCACCCACGCACTCTGTCCACAGCGCAATCACAGCAGGATCGCTGCTCCTAGTCCTCTTTTTACTTTTAGGCTGCATGACACCGGATGCCGCGCTCGCCGTCGACGGTTACGAATCGCTCGGATTCCGCACTATCAGCAATGAATGCGGTCCTTTTGGAGTTGGCAAATACGAGGCACAGGATTCTTCGACTGCCTACTGTATGAACCAGGACCGATTTGGCCCCAGCACACCGGGCGGACCCTGGCTCACCTACAATCAGGGCTGGGTATGGCTCGAAGACGAATTCGCGGCCATCATCTGCCATGGCTACCCCACCGCCACATCCTTTGGCGGGCATAACCTGTCCCCCGATCGAGCACGCGCCGCAACCCAACTTGCCATCTGGATGCTCAACGGCACCACCCATACCGACGGATCATTCTCATATACAACCGCCCAGGGCGTCACAAAGAGCGGAAACTTTTCCGGCGACAATGAGGTCGTTGCCGCAGCGCGCTGGCTCCACGACAGCGCCAAGTCGGGAAGCATTAAAGCCGCACCGCATCGCGCGCGGCGCTATTTGGGAACTGTGTCGGGCGGCAGCAAGCGTCAAGACATGCTCTACGTGCTCCCGGCCGTCTCCGCATCCTTCCAAAAACAGTCAGCCAACGCCGCCATCACGAGCGAAAACGATACCTACAGGCTCGACGGAGCGAGATTCGACATCTATGAGAGCGCCGGCGACAAGCGTGTCGGCAGCATCCAGATGGACAGCCGCGGTCGCGCACAGGCGACACTTTTGCCCAACACGGCATATTATCTGGTCGAAACCAAAGCTCCAGCGGGTTATATCCCCAGGAGTGACCGCATCGCCTTTTCCACCGGCAATGACGGCGGAAATGTCGTCATCGATGAGCAGCCCGGTACCATTACCCTGCGCATCGCAAAGGTCGATGCCGCGACAGGGGCAGGTCCTCAAGTCGGTGCGTCACTTGCCGGTGCTGAGTTCACCTGCGTCTCACAGTCTACCCCGGGCTGGTCGCACGCCCTCACAACGGATGAGGACGGCCGGGCAACACTTACCGACATCCCCCTGGGCACCTTTAGCATCTATGAGTCGAGAGCTCCCGAGGGTTATCTGCCCTCCGATGAAACCTGGAGCTACACCATCGGTGCCGATCAGCTCGGAGACGCGGGCGTCGTTGAGCTCGAGCGCCGCATCCCCAACACCCCCATCGCTTTTGACCTCGAGATTTCAAAGTTCAAGGACTGCGGTAATGGCGACGGATCTGGTATAGAGCAGCCGGCGGAAGGCGTGGTCTTTGAAGTGGCAAGCAACACTTCGCAGCAGGTTGTTGGAACGCTGACCACCAATATCTACGGCTTCGCATCGACCAAAGATCAGGCTGGAGCATGGTTTGGCGCAGGAGAACGCCCCGATGGTGTCAGCGGAACCATACCGTATGACCGTGCCGGCTACACCATTCGCGAGGTTGTCGACACTGTGCCCGACGGCTTTAAGCAGGCAGGGGAATGGACTATCACAGCAGAGCAGATCACGGACGGCGCAGAGCTTCAGTACATCGTAGACAACCACGCCCTGTCGACACATCTTCAAATCGTGAAGCGCGATGCTCAGACCGGCAACGCCGTACCACGCGCTGGGTTCACCTTTCAGCTGCTCAATGGCGACCGTGAGCCCATCTCGCAAACATCCTGGCATCCCGCCCATACCGTTATGAATACCTTTACGACCGATGAAACCGGCACCGTCACCCTACCCGAATCGCTTAACCCGGGCACGTATTACATACAAGAGACTTCCGCCAAGGAACCGTATCTTGTTGGTGAAGATCTGGAGATAACGATTCCCGCCGACATGAACTTAACGCCCGTCGCGGTCGCCTCGTTTTACGACGACGCGGCGACAGGAAGCATCGAGATCGTCAAGAACGATGCCGTAGGTGGGCGCGCCCTTGCCGGTGCTGTTTTTGATATCCGTGCCGCGGGCGATATCGTGCGCCCCGACGGCAGCATTGCTGCCCTGGACGGCGAAACCGTCACATCCATCACGACCGACGAGCGGGGATTTGCGTGCGCGACTCATCTTTCACTGGGGTGCGGAACCGCCACCTATGAGGTAATCGAGGTGCAGGCACCCGAAGGTTACCTGCTCGACCAAAGCGTCCACACCGTCGAGCTGTCGTATGCCGGTCAGGAAACACCCGTGATCAATGCGCACCTCGATGTTTCTAACGACTACACCAAAATCGACATCTCCAAAGTAGATTTGACCGGCAAACAAGAAGTGGAAGGCGCCCGGCTCTCCCTCCACGGTGCCGACGGAACCGAAATTGACGCTTGGACCTCCTCTGACAAACCGCATCGCATCGAGCATCTTTTGCCCGGCACCTACACCCTGTGCGAAGTGATGCCCCCGCGCACTTACGACCTTGCCGAAGACATGACGTTTGAAATTAAGGCCACAGGAGAAGTGCAGACGGTAACCATGAAGGACGCACCCATCGAGATCGAGGGCAGAGTCGACAAGCGGCAAGAGATCGCCCGCCCTATCGGTAAGGGTCTCGTCGCCAACGGCGATGGCAAAAACCGAGCCGTGGCACAATCCGATGCGGACGGCTCCTTCTCTTATACGCTCGATGCTAAAAATGAGTCGAATACCTGGGTTGATGAATTCACCATCACTGACGATCTCGAATGCGCCAAGGAAGGCACTGCCAAACTCATCGCCATCGAAACCCCTGTCGCGACCGGGGACATCGACGGTCTTTGCAACGTGTGGTATCGAACGTCTCCAGTGGGAAGTATCGATACGGGCGAACAGACCAATGCAACGCTCAGCGACGGGCATGACAACCCCTGGCTCAAAACGGACGAGGTCAAAAAGCTCCTAGGTGACGATTTGCGCATGGTCGATTACGGCGATTGGCATCTTTGGAAAGCCGATATCCCAACAACGGAGTCGGTCACCCTCGAGGCAAAAGAGCTCGCTCTTTTGGACGATACCGCCGTCACGGGCATTCGTCTTGAGTACGGGGCCGTATCGGCCGACTTCACGACAAGAGGCGCTGCAGAATCTTGGACCCGCGAGGACCTCAAAGACGAGCATGACGACCTTGATGATGTAAGCGCCGTCCTTGACTCGGATATTCACGGTGCCGTCATCCATATGCAGGCCGCGTCGTCTTACACGCCTCAGACCGCACTCGCCAACAGCGCTCGCGTTGACCTCTGCCGCAATGGCGGCGGTAGCAACCTTGAATCACATGACGAGGATCGCGTCATCCAACGATGCGCCATGCCGCAAGATTTACCAGCAACGGGCTCCCTTCCCATCGCCGCCTGCCTCACCGCCCTCGTGACATCCGGCGCCGCGGCTATCTGGTTTGCCCATCTAAAGCTGGCGTCGAAACGTCGCTAACGCAATAAAAAAGAGGCGAGCCCGTCTCCCGGCTCGCCTCTTTTTTCATGTGTAGCGAAGTGGCTATTCCGCAGATGCGGACCCACCGTCGATGAGTGCCTGATCGGACTCGGAGATACCGTCGGCCCCCAGACTCTGCTCGTGCTCCACCTCTTCGTTAATCGTGGACTCAGGCGTCGAGCCCTTAACGCCCACGATATACGCGGCCCCAAAACCAAGGGCAATGGCGATCAGGACCAAGATGAGATAAATGGGCCAGTGGCGCTTGATGTACGAAAACACGCAGACTCCTTAGAGGTCAACCTACGAACGACGAATGACCTCGGTCACGACCTCGGACACCGTAGCGATATTTGTCGGATTGACGTTGTGCGGCAAATCGTCCTCGGTGTAAGCACACGCCAGACGCGGACCGTCAACGCCGGCAATGGTAAGGGCGCGCCGGCTTGCCTCGAGCGCAGCATAGGCGTCGGTCTTGGCATAGGGCATCTCAAATGCACCGCAATCGACATGGAACGACTTGCACACCTTGTTGACCAGGTTCATGATGCGTCGGTCACCCTTGAGCAACTGCTGCTCGCCCTCGACCGTCACGACCGAAAGCCTACCGGCACCAATGGACTCAAGGTTGATAAAGAACACGCCGCGGAGCTTGTCGCGATGCGCGGCCAAAAACGCCTTCATGCCGGCGCCATCGCAATCGGAAGCGCCTGTAGCCACAAACCAAATGTCGTGGCCAAGCAGCTCGTCATCGCCCATGGAGGCAACGGCAGCGAGCATATCCTCGGCGGAAGCTCCATCAGAAGACGTGGCGCCACCCTTCCAGCCGTCGTCGTCATCCTCGAAGTTATCCCACGAGCCGATACCGCGACCAGACTTCTTGGCGTCGTAATCATCCTCGACGCCAAGCCAATCGCTCATGCTGTCCTGCTCGTTTTTCTTTTTGCGACCGAACAGACCGCCCAAGCCGCGCTTTTGCGGCTTGGCGGCCGGAGCGGCAGGAGCCGAGATAGTCTCAAGCGGCTGAACATCCGAGGTGACCGGCATGGGGGGAACAACCGGAGCCGATGTGGGCTCGGGACCCTGTGCCGTCGCGAAGGGATCGTTAACCTGAGCCGAAGGGTCGGGAAGGTCGAACAGCGAGGTGCGCGAGGCGACATTGGCCTGCTGCATCGAAGGCATCGAGGGATCGGGGACCGAGGCCAGCGGAGACGCAGAGGGCATGGGAGCCGGCGCGGATGCCGGGTCGGGAACATTCATGTTCGGGCGCGGCGACGCCTGAGACGAGATCTGAGCCATCAGAGCATCGACCGTCTCGGCCTGCGACGGAGCAGCATTGGCAACCGTAGCGCCGGGATCACTCGGCGCGGGCATGGTGAAGATCTGCGTAGAGTAGGGCCTCGACTCATCCGCCTGCGGGGCTTCGGGGACCACGGGCTCAGGCTCTTGCTCGGAGCTGTCCGCAGCGACCTGTTCCGCCGCAGATTGATCCTCGACCGTATCGGGTCCAGCGGGCTCGTCCTCGACAGAAGCGGAAAGGGGCTCGGCGATAGCGGTGCCCTGCTTCTCAAACGTCATCGTGGCATCAAACGACATGGTGCTATCGACCGGCTGCTGCGCATCAAAGGACGTCGTAGCCTCGGCAACGTCAGCGGATGTCGGCTGCGGAGTCTCAAAAGACGTCGTGGCGTCGGCGACATCGACAGGCTCCGGCTTCTCGGC
This sequence comes from uncultured Collinsella sp., assembly GCA_937925735.1. Classification (GTDB taxonomy): domain Bacteria; phylum Actinomycetota; class Coriobacteriia; order Coriobacteriales; family Coriobacteriaceae; genus Collinsella. Next base: position 17,845 of record CALAMK010000044.1, read on the forward strand.
CTCGCTCTGCTCGAACTCCTGTGCCGCGCGCTCACGCTCGGCCTCGGCGGCCTGCTGCTGGGCGACGGCCTCCCGCTCGGCGGCCTCGCGGGCAGCGGCGCGCTTTTCCTCAAAGTCGTCGACGAACTTCTTGCCCTTCGCAAAGGCACCCTTAAAGAAGCTAGAAGCGCTGGCACCAATTGAGGAGAACGCGGAAGCGATATCGGCATGGGGCGTTGTCGAGGGAAGCTCGGCCGAAAAATCGGTGTCACTCTCATAGGACACGCGCTGCGGATACTCGTCATAGTCCTCGTCGGCGGTCTCGTCTTCAGCCTGTGCCGGAGCGGCAGGCGCCAGAATATCCAGACCGGCTGCAGGATCGAGCGCGGGCTTTGCGTCAGACTCCGCGGCAGCAACAGGGGCAGCGACCGGCTCGGCGGGGGCAACAGCCGCATTGGCCGCGAGCGCAGGCTCCTGTGCAACGGGAACAGGCTCCGGCTCGAACGTCGGCTCCTCGCCCTCTTCGTAATCGAGCGTACAGGACTCGGGAAGCATTCCCAGGGCACGGATGGCATCCGAGCCAAACCGGATGTTGCCGGCGGCATTGCGATAAAGCTTGGGCTCGGGCTCGGCCTGCTCGGCCGCGGTAGGCTCCTCTGCCGACTCGGCAGCGGACTCGTCTGCAACGGGCTCCTCGGCCGGAATATCTTGGACCTGGGACTCGGGTGCAATGACGCCAATCAGGGTCTCGTCGGCAGAAGCACCTTCGAATCCATCGATTTGCTCATCAAAAGCCTCGCCCTGCTCACCCTCGGGAGCGACCGGCTGGCCATACTCATCCTCGGTATAGGCAGGCTCTTCGTACTCGATGGTATTGCCGTAATCGTTTTGCTGCTGGGCCGCGGCGTACTCGGCTGCCGCGCTCGCCATCTCCTCGGCGCGACGCTTCTGCTCGCCAAAATACGTGTCAAACGGAATATCGTCAGGGAACTCGTTCTCACCCTGATAGGGGGCGACGTTATCCATGACACCCAGCATGGCGGCAACAGAGGACTTGTTGCAAACCGAGCCGGACGTGTAGGGAAGGACAAAACGATTGGAAATGATATTGGCGGCATTGGCGAGCGCCACGAGGGAGGCAAGGATCGCGACAATCCACAGCAGGACCTTCAACGCGCCGGGAAGCGGCAAGATGCGCAGGATGGCAATAGCCGCGGGAGCAATCGTGGCAATCGGGAGCAATTTGGCGATCAGCGCTCGGTACGGCGCATAGGGCTCGCGAGCGAGCAGTTCGGCGCGCGGGGAGTCATAGTGCGCGACGACGACAACCGGGCGATTGCGCGGAGAGGCAAGCGGACCAGAGGCCTTGTGATAGGCGATGACATTTTGGCTCACGCCCGTCTTGCCCAGGCGCGAGATCACGGGGCGCCCGGTTCGCTCAAGCACATAGAGCACGGCTCCGACAATGGCCAACAGGGTGCCGACTAAGCCGATACCGCCACCGATGCCCATAAGCAGGGCACCGGCAAATGCCAGAATGCCCGTAACGGCAAACGCCATCCTGCTCGGCGCGGGAGCATTAAACTCCTGCACCTCGGGATCAAAGCCGTGGTTGCGGAAAATTTGAGCGATATCTTCGGCAGCCAAGCGCTCTTCTTCGCTGCACGCCGGCGTGATGCCAGTGTTCTGCAACAGGTGGTTAATATAGTTCTGGGTGTTCGCCATATGCGCTCCACATCCATAATCCGACAAATAGGCCCAATGTATGCACATTAGAACCGTATATAGTCGAAAGTATACCCCGAGCGGGCGCAAACGGCCGAATTCTGGGCATCTTAACGCCCCAAGCGGACAAGGATATAGCCTAATCTCCATATCGGACTAAAATCATGGCATCAAACACCTTCCCATGCGAGGATTCTATGACGGCAAGCGATACAACCGTAACGAATAAAAATGGGGTGCCGGAACCCGGTTTCGACAAGACCGCCCAGCGCATCCTCAATCTGTTCTTTGTCCTCAACAGCTCTCCCGAGCCATTGACCACAGAGCAAATTGTCCTGGATTCCGATCTTGGCTATGGGTCGGGCAATATCGACTCGGACAAGCGCAAGTTTCGCCGCGATCGCGAAAAACTCCTCGAACGCGGAATCACGATCAAGGAAGTTCGCGCAGCAGGCGCCCAAGAAACCGAAGAAAGCGCGTGGACCATCGATCGCGAGCACACGTTTGCGGCCGGTGGCCTCATCACCGCAGACGACGCGGACATCTTGCTCGACGCTATCGACCAGACCCTTGCGACCGGTTCGGCCGCGTTTGCCACGCCGCTTGCAGACATACGCTCCAAGATCGCCTACCTCACCGGCGCATCGACCGCAGAAGAGCCTCCCGCCCGTCGCTTACCCGCCGTCGATGCGGTGTGGAGCGCTTTCGCCGAACGCTGCGCACTGCGCTTTTTGTATCAAAACGGGCACGGGGAGCAAAAAGAGCGCACCGTCTGCGTATACGGCATGTTTGAGCACGAGGGTGTGGCGTATTTTTGCGGACTCGACAACGCCACCGATGAAATCAGGACGTTTCGCTGCGACCGTATCGTTCGCGCATGGCGCCCCTCGAAGGCCTACTCCATCCCCGCCGACTTTAACCTGAACGATCGCCTGTTCTTTGAGTTTGATTTTGCCGATTGCAAGCCCGTTATGGCGACCTTTTCGTTTGCCCCGCAAGCCCAGGCCGACATGGTCAGCGGCCTAACGCGCGGTCGCGGGGAGCTCACGCACACCGAAGAGGGTTGGACCTGGACCGTCGGCGTGCGCGACCTTAATGCCGCTGCCTCGTTTTGTATGGAGCACGCCATGGACGGCATGAGACCCGTTGCCCCCGATGCACTTAAACTGGCGTGGAACCACCTCATCGAAAGGACGGTGCACGAGCATGCCCGCGCGTAAACTCACCAGCGAGCAAAGGCTCTCGCGTGCGATTGACGTCATGGAGGCCCTCTACGCTGCCGGTGAGACCGGTATGACACGAGGGGATATCTGCAGCCGTTTTGATATCACGGGTGCGGCGCTCGACGAAATTATCGATATCGTCTCGACCCTCGCTGACCGTGAGTCGGGCGCACGCATCATCTGCGAACGCCACGGCGAGTGCATCATCCTGACAGGCGATGCGGGGCGTGTGCTGCCCTTGCGCCTAAGTGCCGCCGAAGGTGCCGTGCTCAACCACGAACTCGAATCGATGGGAATCGACTCTCGGGCAGCAGAGCGTATCCGACACGCCCTCCTACCCGAGAAACTCGGCTACAACCAGCGCGTCGTCGATACCGTTGCCCGAGGATCGCACTGGCAACAGCTGAACTGCGCGATTCAAGACGGCGTTCGATGCCGCATCATCTACCGTTCGATGGACGACACACGGCCGCGTGAGCGTCTCATCGACCCCCTGCGCATCGCGACGCATGGCGACCAAACATATCTGATTGCCTGGGATGTCGAAGTTGATGCGCAGCGCTCCTACCGCATGGACAAAATCGAAGGCCTTGCCCTTACCGACGATTCTGTGGAGCGCCACACATCCGCGTCCTCGTCCCTCCACGAATCCCTTTCCCAAGCGGAGCAGAGCGCAAAACTCCTCATGCCGCTCGACATGGCAGAGCGCCTAGACTGGGCCGGCATCATGTCGATTGAGCCAAACGGGGCAGACATGGCGACGGTGACCGTGCGTTATGGGTCAGAGCACTGGCTGTTCTGCCAGGTAATCGCAGCGGGCGGAGCCATCCGCATACTGGATGACCCCGCCCAGGCATTGCGTCTATGCGATATGGCGAAGAGCCTGACCTGCCCGCTTTAACGGCGTCGCTCGTGGCGTGCACGCCACAGCTGCAAATAATGACCGATCTGTGCCGACTCGATACGCTGGTAGGAAGTCGTGGGCAGCGACGTCAAGAACTTCTTGCCGTAGCCCTTTGTCACCAAGCGCGGATCTGCCAAGATGAGCACACCGCAATCGGTTGACGAGCGGATGAGACGGCCGGCGGCTTGCTTGACTTCGAGCACCGCCTCGGGCAGCGAGTAGCGCGCCCAGGCGCGGTCTTCGCGCAGGTTGCGCTCACACGAAAGAGGATCCGTGGGGCTCGAGAACGGCAGCTTGGGGATAATGACGCAGCGCAGCGTCTCGCCGCTGGCGTCAAAGCCCTCCCAAAAGGCCTTGAGCGCAAAGAGCGATGAGGTCGGCTCGTTGATAAACCGATCGCGCAGACGGCGCGGGGACGAGTTGCGCTGTTGGCAATTGAGCTCCAGACCCGCTCGCGCCAATTTGGGCTCGACACGGGCATACAGGTCCTCCATATCGCGCCTGTTGGTGAAGAGCGTGAGCACCGATCCACCCATGGCGAGATGGGCATCGACCAGCACGCACTCGAGCGCCGAGAGATAGCGCTCGCGATCGCGCGGATCGGGAATGTCCCCCGCCACGACCACGGCCATATTCGAGTCAAAGTCATAGCTCGAATCCAGGTGCAGCGATGAGGATGTCGACGCACCGATGCGATCGAGGCCGACAGCATGGTTGAAATGCTCAAAGCTCTTGGACACCGTCATGGTCGCCGAAGCGAAGATGGCCGTGTGCACTTCGGGCAGCCACTCGTTCGCCAAGGCCTCGCCGATATCGATGCGCTCGGCGGTCATAGACTCCCCGCCCGCACGCAGCCGACGGTTAACCTGCAGCGAGTACACATAGTGCTCGTCCGTACCCTCAATGATGAGCTTGAGATTCTCGACCAACTCGTGCAGACGGCGCGATATGTCGCCCAGGTCGACGACGACCTCGGGCTTATCGGCAGCGACGGCTTGCACCAGCGCGTCTACGCTCTTGTCCGCTTGTTCCAATGCGTCGATGGCAGCGTAGGCCGACTGTAAGAAATCATGCCAGTCGTCAGATTCGCGCAGTTCGGGGCCAATCCATAGGTTCGCATTGTCATAGCTCCCGCGGGCACGGCGGCCAAGCTCGCGCACGCCATCGAACACATCGGCAATCGCCATGCTCGCGCGGGCAACCGTCGACGTTGCTTTGGCAGTGAGTCCCAGGTAGAGTGTGGAGCCCTCGGAAGTGGCCAAATCTCGGGAAACCTGACTCAGCGCGCCGGCACTCGACCCACCCAAGCGCTCAAACAGCACGCGCGACTCATCTGCCGAAACCACGCGCGCCCATTGGCGACGAGCCTCACGCTCGATGGAATGGGCCTCATCGACCACCCAGTGACGAATCGGAGGCAAAATCCTTCCCTCGGCGGCCACGTTGCGGAATAGCAGGGAATGGTTGGTGACTACCACGTCGGCATGCGCCGCACGGCGGCGCGCCCCGTGGACCAGGCATTTGTCAGGGAAGAACGGACACAGACGACGAGCACACTCGCGCGAAGCCGTCGTAAAGTCGGGACGGTTGACGCTGCGCCAGCGAATGCCGAGTGAATCGAGGTCGCCATCGGCAGATTGGCACACATACGCCATGATCACCGCAACCGCCGTGAGCGTGTCAGCAGGATCGCGCTTGGTGGTGATCTCAATCTGACTACGGCTCATGCGCTCGAGCTTGCGCAGACACGGATAGTGGTCATAGCCCTTGAGCGCACAAAACGACAGGCCCCCGTCCAGCTGTTCAGCGAGCTTTGGCAGCTCATGGTACATAAGCTGGTCGGCAAGATTATTCGATTTGGTCGCAATGCCGACGGTAATGTTGTTTCGGCGGGCGGCCTCGGCGAAAGGCACGAGATAGGCCATCGACTTACCGACGCCCGTGCCCGCCTCGATCACGCGATGGGTACCCGTGACCAGCGCGTCGCGCACCTCAACCGCCATCGCGATCTGCTCGTCGCGCGGCTCATAGGTGGGGTACATACGATTGACCAGGCCGCCGGGGGCGTAATCCGCCTCGATCTCTTCACGGCTCGGCATCTTAAGGACCGGCAACTCGTCCGCATCAACGCGATCGTCCGCGCGATCGGCCTTGAGCACGTCGGCACGAGCGGCGCTGAGCGAAAATATCGAACCTGGGTTCTGGCCAGCTAAAAAGGAAAAAATGGGGCGATAGGACCAAGGCACGTCCGCGTGCATGTCAGCCAAGCGCGCCATAAGGCCCGAAGGCAGGTCGGTAAGTGCGACCAGCAGCACGCGCCACACACCGCACAGGGCATCAACGTCTGCGTTCGCACGGTGCGACACCGAATCGCACCCAAACAAGTCGGCCATAAAGGACAGTTTGTGCGACGTCAGGCGCGGAAGCGCAATGCGCGATAGTGCCAGCGAATCGATCCAGATATCACTCACGTTGACACCGCCTTTGACCGATTCGATAAACGACCGGTCAAACGTCGCGTTATGCGCGATAACAGGACAGCCGCCCACAAAGTCGGCGAGTGCCGCGACGGCCTCGACGGCCGACGGGGCATCTGCCACATCGGCGTTCGTAATGCTCGTGAGCTCGGTAATCTCTGCAGGAATCAGCTGCTTGGGATGCACGAACGTATCAAAGCGGTCAATGACCTCGCGGCCCGAAAGGCGGGCCGCGGAAATCTCAATTAACTCATTGTCCTGCACCGAAAGACCCGTGGTCTCGGTATCGAGGACGATTACGTCCTCCTCGATGAGGCCAAACGATTGCGTCTTAGCGCGCTCGGCGAGCGTGGCGTAAGAATCGATGACGAACTGCGGCGTTCCAGGAGATACGGCGTCCTCGATTAGCATGCAACGCCCGCCCGGCGGAGACCCATACGGATCAGGCTGTCGCACACCTGCGGGAACGTCATGTCGTCGGTATGGCGAATCTCATCGGGATACAGCGACGTATCGGTCATGCCGGGAATGGTGTTGGTCTCGAGAATGACAGGGCCGTCCTCGCTCACGATAAAATCGCTGCGCGAAACGCCCAGACAGCCGAGGGCCTTATGGGCCGCACAGGCAAGTTCCTGGGCACGCGCATAGTTTTCGGGCGAAATCTGCGCCGGAATGCGGTGGATGTCTGTGGGGTCGACGTACTTTACATCCAGGTCGTAGAACTCGCAGTCCTCAGGCTTGCGAATCTCCACAATCGGCAGCGCGCGCACGTCGTCCTCGCCGTACACGCCCACAGTGATCTCGGTTCCCTCGATGCACTTTTCGACCAGCACTTTATCGCCGTACTCAAAAGCCTTGGCGATTGCCGCCGGCAGCTCTGAGGGCTCGTGGACGAGCGAAATGCCGTAGCTGGAGCCGTTGACGGCGGGCTTTACAAAGCACCGCTCGCCACAAATCTCGACGATACGATCGATATCGACCTCGTCACCCGCCTCAAGCGCCAGGCCGGGGGCAATGGGAATGCCCGCCTTGGCATACAGAAGCTTTGAAACCTCTTTATCGGCGCCACATGCGCTGGCGAGCACGCCCGAGGCCGTGTAGGGGATACCCAGGGTCTCCATGGCACCCTGCATGGCACCATCCTCACCGCCGGCGCCGTGCATGGCGATAAATGCCACGTCGAAGCCACCGGTCGCCATAGTCACCATAAAGTCATCGGCGGCGGCGTCGAGCAGCTCCACCGAGGTGTAGCCGGCCTCCTTCAGTGCCACCACGACATTCTTTCCAGAATTGAGCGAAATCTCGCGTTCGGCAGAATGGCCGCCCGCCAAGACCGCTACGTGCATGTTCTCTAGGCTTTTACCCGGCATGGGCAGACTCCTCCTCTATAATTCCTGCAGCTGATACCATATTGTAGCGATACCCTCTACGTTTCCCCAAAATCGAAAGGCTTCCATGAATCCCAGGACTAAATCTCAAGACATTCGCGACTTGAGCCAAAACGATATTCGCGAACTTGTCGACGAACTCGGTCAACCCGCTTTTCGCGCGAAGCAGCTCATCGAATGGGTTTTTGAGAAGAACGTTTGTTCGTTTGATGACATGACCAACCTTCCCAAGGCCTTCCGCGAGCAGCTGAAGGAGGCATTTGCCTTCGACACGCCGACCGAGCTCACCAAGCAGGTGTCTAAGGATGGCTCTCGTAAATACCTACTCGAGTACCACGACGGCATCTCCGTCGAGACCGTAGGCATGCCTCGTCGCAACAAGCTGTCTGTCTGCGTATCTACCCAAGCCGGCTGTGGTATGGGCTGCGCTTTTTGCGCCACCGGTCTGAACGGCCTCAAGCGCTCACTGACCGCTCAAGAGATCGTTGACCAGGTACTGCATGTTTCCAACGACTTTGGTGAGCGCGCGACGAGCGTCGTGTTCATGGGCCAGGGTGAGCCTTTCGCCAACTACGACGAGGTCCTCAAGGCACTGCGTATTCTTAATGACCCCGATGGAATCGGTATTGGAGCACGTCATCTCACTGTCTCCACCAGCGGCGTCATTCCTGGTATTCGCAAGTTTGCCGACATTCCCGAGCAGTTCACGCTCGCCGTCTCACTGCACTCTGCCGTTCAGTCCACGCGCAATAAGCTCATGCCGGGCGTTAAGAAGTACACGCTTTTGCGCCTTCACGAGGCCCTTCAGCTCTACACCGAAAAGACCGGCCGCCGGCCGACATACGAATACGCCATGATCGAGGGCGTCAATGACACCAACCCCGAGATGCAGGCGCTCTGCGACTTCTGCGAGGGCACGCTGTGCCACGTCAACTTGATCCAGCTCAACGATATCGAGGGCAGTCCTCTCAAACCGTCACCGATTCATAAGGTTGAAGACCTTCAGCGTCGTCTTGAGTCCCGTGGCATTGAGACCACGATCCGTAACTCTCGCGGCAACGATATCGACGCTGCTTGCGGCCAACTCAAGCAGCGCTTCAAGGTTCAGAAGAACGCGTAGGGGAGACCAACCTAAACGTTTCATGTGAAACATCGAACAGCCCCGGTTGCTTAATTGCAACCGGGGCTGTTTCATATCTATCGCTAATTCGCATCGAGCGATTGTTCAACAACTTTTTCGCAAGAAATAAGGGGTCTTTGTTCTGGCGTTCAGACAAGGACCCCTTAAAAAAGGCTAGTAATTGTTAGGTACCTAAAAGCCTACATTTTCCCATTGATGGTTAACCCAATCTTGATTAATCTTGGGATTCTTAGTTACCTGAGCTGTACGCATAGCGACATCCTCAGTCATAACATCCATTTTCTTTTTGGACGTATCGACGATATCTTGCGCTCCGCGAAGCAGACGACCACGCAATTCATCGTCTGTTGCGATCTTAAATCCCGCAAACGCACCAACCGCTACAGTTGCAGCCAAAGCAAGAGCAGTCAGAACTTTATTCTTCATCCTGATCTCCCTGGTCAAATTGAATCATCTCGCCAAGAATGCGAGACAGCTCTTCCTCATCCTTAAACTCGATCTCGATTTTATTCTTGCCGCGCGAGCTCTTGACGCGAACGTTCGTGTTAAACACCTGACGCAGAACGCGTGCAGCCTTCTTAAAAGACTGAGGCGTTGCAGGGCGAGGTGTTTTAGGCGTCTCTCCGGCAGAAAACAGTGGGGCAAGATTTTCTGTCGCACGGACAGACAATCCCTCTGCAACAACCTTCTCAGCAAGCTTAATGCGCGAATCTTCATACGGAACAGCAAGAATTGCACGCGCATGACCAGCAGTCAGCTTGCCTTCGAAGATCATCTGCTGAACTACCTCTGGAAGATCAAGCAGGCGCAACGAATTAGTGATTGCGGAACGAGACTTGCTGACAGCCTTTGACAAAGCTTCTTGAGTCATACCGCTCGCATCGATGAGCTGTCGATATCCCTTTGCCTCTTCGACGGGGTTAAGGTCAGAGCGCTGAAGGTTTTCAATCAGCGCGAGTGCAAGCATCTGGTCATCATCAACATCTTTAATGATGACGGGGAGCTCCTCAAGGCCCGCAAGTTTCGATGCCTGGTAACGACGCTCACCGGCAATAATCTCATAGCCATTTCCATGCTTACGAACCAACAACGGCTGCAAAACGCCATGTTCTTGGATTGATTCGCTCAACTCGCGAAGTTCAGTTTCGTTAAAGTGAATTCGTGGTTGGTTTGGGTTGGGAACGATATCCTCAATAGGCAGTTTTGTTTCAAATGCGGCATTTGAAGCCGATGTAGCCGAACCACCGGTCTCATACTCAGCCTCTGAGACCAAAGCATTGAGTCCACGTCCCAATCCGCCACGCTTCTTTGCACTAGGCACGCTTGATCACCTCTTTTGCAAGATTCATATACGCTTTTGCACCCTTATTTTGAGGTGCATAGGTAATTACCGGCTCTCCAAAAGACGGAGCCTCAGAGATTTTTACGGTACGAGGAATTAGAGTCTTAAAAGCCTTATCACCAAAGTACGACTGAACCTCCTCAACAACCTGATTCGACAGAGAAGTACGCGAGTCATACATGGTCATAAGCACGCCATAGGTGTCTAAGCCCTTGTTCAGACGTGATTTGACCATCTTCATTGACTCAAGCAGCTTCGTAACGCCCTCGAGTGCGTAATACTCGCACTGAATCGGAATCAAAACGCTGTCTGCTGCGGTCAAAGCGTTGATGGTAAGCAGGCCGAGCGAAGGAGGACAGTCAATGAAAATAAAATCGAACTCGTCTTGAATGGGCTCAAGCAAATCTTTTAGGCGGGTTTCACGAGCAATTGCGCTTACGAGCTCAATTTCGGCGCCTGCAAGCTGAATTGTCGCCGGAATAACGAATACCTTTTTGCAATTTGTATCAAGAACAAGCGATTCTGCCGGCACATCATTCAGCAATGCATCATAGATGCATTGATCAAGGTCTTCTTTTTCAATTCCGAATCCACTGGTGCTGTTTCCCTGCGGATCAAAATCGACAATCAGTGTCTTGCGTCCCTGTTCACCCAGAGCTGCTGCAAGGTTTACAGCCGTCGTTGACTTACCGACGCCGCCTTTTTGATTGATGATTGCAATAATACGCGTGTCTTTTGCGCTCTTCGAACGCTTAACGTCGCGAAATCCCACGGTCCCTCCTGGTGTGTATTAAAGCGTCAAACGGAGGATGTTTCACGTGAAACATTCCGATTCGATATCAACCGCCATGTTTCACGTGAAACAGTGCAAGTTGTTAGTATCCATTATGTTTCACGTGAAACATCTAGGCAAGCGGATTCTTCTTTGCCATGCCATTTGCACGCGGAAGGGAAACAGATGCCTGACGAGTCTTTTTAAGGATAATAAATTCACGGTGACCCAGACCATTCGGCAAATCAAGGTCGTCCGTCATAAGCGTGGTAAAGCCGCATATCTTTGCAGCAGCAATACCAGATTGAAACTCTTCATCAGATGGATTCCCCTTCGTAATAACAAAGAGACCACCATCTTTTAGAAAAGGAGAAGCATATTCAACGAGAACCGGTAATGGTGCGAGCGCACGGGCGGTCACAACTGCAAATTGCTTCTTATGGGATCGAGCATATTCCTCAAGACGATCGTGAACGGCATAAGCATGCTTGAGTCTAAGCGCACTAACAAAGGAGTTAACAGCATCTACTTTCTTGCCAACGGAATCGATATAGGTAGCCTTTCGCCCACTTGCAATAGTCAACGGAATACCTGGAAATCCAGCACCGGTACCCATATCAAGCAAAGCACCTTCAGGAGCTTTATCAATAAAGGGCAGTAAAACAAGTGAGTCCAGAATATGAAGGACGGCTGCATCATCAACATTCAGGATGCGCGTTAGATTAGTAGTCTTATTGGCCTCCAGAACAAGATCAAGATGCTTGATACAGACACGAAGGCTCTCGTCGGAGACCTTCAAAGAATAGTCTTTGCGATACGAAATAAGACGGCCCAGCATTTGGCTTGCCTGCTCATCAGTTAAAACAAACAAGACGACTCCTTTCTGACAAAAATCAGTGTATCGAGAACTTTTGACAAAAAAAGGGGACGTGGAAACCACGTCCCCTTAGCATAGACTCGAGAAGATTATCGAGCAACAATCACAACATGGCGATCGGGGTCAGAGCCCTCAGAATGCGTGTCGACAGCATCGTTACCACGAAGGGCAATATGAACCAGTCGACGTTCGTAGGCATTCATAGGCGGCAAGGAAACACTATTATGAGTGCGAATAGCGCGCTCGGCAGCGGACTGGGCCATAGAAGCAACCTTGTCCTGTCGACGGCTCTTATAACCTTCGACGTCGACGACGACCGGATACCTAAAGCCAAGCTTGCGACTCACCAACAGGGAGAACATAACTTGAAGAGCATCGAGGGTACGTCCGTGACGGCCAATGAGAACAGCAAGATCAGGAGCAGTTACGTCCAGGATCAACTCGCCCTCGTCACCCTCATACTCATCGATGGGTGAGTTCGCCGCATCGAAGTGCGAAAGGATGGAACGCAGAATGGAAATAGCCACATCGGCAATGGTGTCGAGCTCCTCATCGGTCAGCTCTTCACCAGCCTTGTAACGCTGTGCAATCTCGGGATAATCGCCCGCGACCCGCGGGGCAACCTCCTCAAGCATATCCTCGACGATCTCTTCAGACATAACGAACTCCAAAAGTTAGGTACCTAAATAAGAATACTATCCCACTACTTCTTCTTGTGCGGGCGCGGCTTCTTCTCGCGACGGGTAACCTCGACCTGCAGCGGAGCGTTCTTGAGGCGCTCCTCCTCATCGGCCTTAGCCTTGTCGATAACCTTCTGCGTCACGAAGATCTGCTGGATAACCTGCCAGGCAGAAGACACATCGTAGTACAGCAGAACGCCGACGGGCAGGCTCCAGCCCATCCAAAGCATCATGACGGTCATGACGACGGCCATCATGCGCATGCTCTGGGCCTGCTGACCGGTCTGATTGCGAGACATATACAGCTGCGGAATCAGGGTCAAGACAGCGAACAGAATCAGGCAAACCAGTGCAGGCAGCGCAACCATAAAGCCATCGGCAAAAGAAGCGCTCGGCGTGGTGGTAAGGTCAGGCAGGATGTTGAAGAACGAGAACGTGCCGTCGCTAAAGTACTGCGGCAGGTTACGCAGCAGCGTAAACAGGGCGAACAGGACAGGCATCTGGATCAACAGCGGCAGACAACCAGCCATGGGGTTGAACTTGTTCTCGCTGTAGAACTTCTGCATCTCCTCGGCCTGACGCTGGGGATCGTCGGCATAGCGCTCCTGGATCTCGAGCATCTTAGGCTGCAGCACCTGCATGCGAGCCGTCGACTTGGTCGACTTGAGCATAAGCGGCGTCAGCAGCAGACGGATGATGACCACCAGGATGATGATGGACAGGCCCCAGTCGACCGCAAAGGTCTGGATGAGCTTGAGCAGCTCGAAAAGGATGTTAACGATCCAATCCCACATGTAAGTTTTCCTCCGATAGCGAGTGCCCGCTAGGGCACAGGGTCATAACCGCCGACGTGCAGGGGATTGCAGCGAGCGATGCGCCTCACGGCAAGCCAGCAGCCTCTCAAAACACCGTACTTCTCAATCGCCTGAACGGCATATTGCGAGCACGTTGGGTAATAAATGCAGGCGTCAGGCAATAAGGGCGAAATAACCTGTTGATATATGCGAATAGGAGCGATGGCAACACGTCGCAAAACGTGATTGCTCATCGCTCCTCCCCGGCAACGCCGGCGCGTTTCATAAGCGAACGCAATGCCTTGTCCATCTCCTGAGGCGAAGAGATCCTCGTCTTGGGAGTAGCGAACAAGATGATGTCATAACCCGCAACGGGAAATCCGCAGCTGCGGGCGGCCTCGCGCATCACACGCTTAGAACGGTTGCGCACGACTGCGCAACCGAGCCGTTTAGCACCAACGAAGGCGACCCTTCCGGAGTCGCCTTCGCCAACCGATTCACATATGGTCATTCGAATCAGAGGGTGATTGAAACGACGCCCCTGACTGAACACATGCTCGAAATCTTGCCGAGACTTAATAGTCTTCATGCGAGATGTGTGTATCGCTGCTAGACAGTGAGACGCTTGCGGCCCTTGGCGCGGCGACGGGCGAGCACGGCACGACCACCCTTGGTGGCCATACGGGCACGGAAGCCATGGGTCTTGGCACGCTTACGCTTATTAGGCTGATACGTACGCTTCATCTTAAGTTCCTCCTGCTGCATTTCGAGTGTCCGCGGGAGCGCGGACGCAGATATAGACACGTGAGCTTGAAGATTGTAGGGAAATCAATGTTCAAATGTCAAGAAATCAAAGGTAAAAGGTTGCGTAGTTCACACGGTTCCCCCATAAGCTCAACCGAAATTTGCGCCGCATTACAAATTTTCACGATATTTCATCGAGTTTTCGACAGGTCATGTTGGCAATGTTGAGAACTTTTCGCCTGTTTTCCAGAGTTTTCAACAGGTTTTGAAAAGTTGTCGAAAGATGAGAAACATTGCACGGTGAGCTACTATTTGTTCGAAACCTTTTGAAAGATTGCGAGCGGCATGTCTGACGACTTTTACACCATGGTCGATTCCGGAGACCCGGCACCCGACAACGAGCACATCACCGGCGTGCGCGAAAAGCGTGGCGAGGAAGAGCAGGCCGCTGCGAAAACGCAGGCTGCCATGTATGCCGCACGCATCGCGGTCTATGACGACATGCTGTCGACGCCGCGCGTCATCGTCATCGAACCTAAGGACGTGCGCACCTATCTGGAAGAGACAACCAACACCGTCTACCAGTACATGAAAGAACAGGGCGGGCACATCTCGCTCATGGTTATCCGCGAGATTGTCGAAAACTTTATCCACGCCCACTTTGCAGAGCCCATCATCTCGATCCTAGACGGCGGCGACACCATCCGATTCGCAGACCAGGGACCGGGGATCAACGACAAGGAGCGCGCGTTCGACTTTGGCGTTACCAGCGCAAACAGCAACATGAAACGATACATCCGCGGAACCGGAGCCGGGTTTCCCATGGTGCAGGAGTACCTGGAAAACGCCGGCGGCGCTGTATCCATCGAGGACAACATGGGCAACGGCACCGTGGTCACGGTAAGCCTGAATCCCAAGCGCGTACAGGAAATCGAGCGCGCCGGAGGGCGAGGGGCCGCCGTGCGCCCCGAGACGGAGCAGCCGGCGTATCCCCTATCCAGCACGTTTGCACAGCAGCCCGTGGCGCAGCAGATGCAGCAGCCTGGAAGTTTTCCCATGCAAGACCCCCAGACACCGCTGGGCAACCCAGTGCAAAACATGCCGGAGGGCATAGGCTCGACAGATCCGGACACAGGCGCCGTGCAGCAGACGGCGGCCATGCCAAACGTCGCGCAAATGGGCTACCAACCGTACCCACAAGGGTATCCTCCCCAATATATGCCGCAGCAGGGATATGCCCAGCCGTATCCACAGCAGTATCCTCAGCCGCACCAGCAGCCGTATCAGCAGATGCCGCAGGGAAACCTCAACCCCTGGACTCAGCAGATGCCGCCGCAGCCTTACCAACAGTGGCCGCAAAGTTTTCAACAGCAGATGCCGCCCATGCAGAGTTCTCAACAACCAGCAGCTCAAATGATGTATCCTAATGCGGCGAATCAATACGCACAACCGCAGTCGGACGTGTTTATAAGCGAACGCGGCAACGCTGCATTAGGGTATCTGGCCCAACATCAAGAGTGCGGCGCGACGGACTTGGCGCGGGCGTTTGGAAACTCTGCACCCACCTGGTCGCGCACGCTCAACGATTTGGCGCAGACGGGCTTGATAGTCAAACATGGGCAGAAATACCATCTGACCGAAATCGGAAGCGCTCGCGTGCGGGCCCAAGCTTAAGGAACGGGAGAGACAGTGGACGAGGAAGCAAGCATCATCCTGGGGGATGCCATCGCCTTTTGTCAGCGCGACGGCCAAGATGCGCGCCTCATCAACATGCTGGGGCAATCGCGTGCTGTGAGCCTGACCGAGGACACCTTGACGATTGAGGCCCCCTCACGATTTGCCATCGCTCAGCTCAAAAAGCATCAGCCGACCATCGAGGCGTACCTGGAAGAGATCGCCTTTGCACCGATTGCGCTCAACATCGTGGCACCACAGGGCTCCGCGGCAGATAACGCCGCACCCGCGGCACCCGTCGTTCCCCCGGCGGCGCCAGCTACCACCACAGTGTCGGCTCCCGAGCATCAAATCGGCGATGTTTCCCGTGAAACCATGCCCACCGTCTCGACGCCGGCGGCCCCCATGTCCGCTGCCACACACATGCCTATCGCGCACGACGCAACACCGGTCGAGGATTCGGGCATCGCAATCAAAAACACGCTTTCGGCCGACGATTTCCGCCGCATGATGAACCAGATGAAAGGCGAGGCGCCTGCAAAGAGTGCAAAACCAGCCTCCGCATCGCCCACGAGCGTCCCCGCAGCTGCGGCACCGATCGAGCAGAACACCGATGGCGCGCCGCTCGCGGCCAACTCGAAATTCACCTTCGAAAACTTTGTCTACGGCCCCGAAAACAGCCATGCCTATCGCTCGGCCCTCAAGTTTGCCGCGCTCGCGGACGAACGCGGCACATGCACATCCCTGTTCATCTATGGCAAATCGGGGCTGGGCAAGACCCATCTGCTGCTCGCCATCAAAAACGAGCTCGCCGAAAAGTCGCCCGAGATCAAGGTGAAGTACGCCAACTCGCAAGCGTACCTCGATGACCTGATGACGGAGTTCGACCGCCAAAAGAAGAGCAACGCCCCCATCATGCAGGCATACCACGACGTGGACGTGCTCATCATCGACGACATTCAAAACATCATCGGCAAACGCGCGAGCGTGGACTACTTCTTCCAGCTCATGGACGAGTTTATCCGCAACAACAAAAAAGTCGTCATCGCAGCCGACCGTGCGCCCAAAGACCTGAGCATGGACGAGCGCCTTACCAGCCGTTTTAATGCCGGTATGCTCTGTTTGGTGGCGGAGCCCAGCTACGAGATGAAATACAAGATCTTGCAGCGCTACTACGAGAACACGATAGCCGCCGCACCCGAGGCGGGTGACGACTCGCTGCTGGCGGCCTATGGCGGCGATGGCGGGCATCTGACCGACGAGCACTTTAAGCACATGGCAGAAGTCTCGGGAACCAACATCCGCGAACTCGAGAGCTTCTGCGAACGCTGCGCCGGCGAGGCAGGAGACCGCGAACGCGAGGGCAGCGAGCTCAGCTTCGACGACATCGACGCCATCGCAAGTCAGTACTTCGATACGTCGGCCAAAAAGATCAACGTGCAGACGGTCCAGTCTGTCATTGAAGAGCAGTACGGCGTGACGCACGAGGAGCTCATCGGCCCGCGCCGCAACGCCAACATAGCCAAAGCCCGCCATATCGCCATATATCTGGCCATCGAGATGTGCGAGATGACGACTACGGCGGTGGGCGCGGAGTTTGGCAACCGCAACCACTCAACCGTCAGTACGAGCTATAAAAAGGTTCAGAAGATGATTCAGGAAGACCGCACCATAACCGAGGATCTCAAATCGCTGCGAGATAAAATTACACTGCGCTCGTAGGGAAATAGAGACACCTGTTGAAAACTTGTCGAAACGCCGGGCATAACGTGTCTAAAACTCGCCCCAAGGCGACGAAAAGTTTTCCGCAGGTTTTGAACGTGGAAAACACGGTCGGTTGCGCACAGGTTGCTGTCGATTCTCTTTTTGGGGTTGACCAGCGCTTTTGGGAGTAATCAACAGTTTCGTCAGTGCTATTACTATTATTAAGATATTTATATCTATAGAAAGGTATTAAAAGATGAAGTTTACCGTCAGCCAAAGCTCGCTCACGCAAGCCATCGGCGTCGTTATGAAAGGCGTCGCTTCGGCATCTACCCTTCCCATCCTATCGGGCGTGCTCGTTAAGGCGCAGGACGGCATCTTGGAATTCCAAACCTCTAACTACACCATCTCGATTCGTCATCGCATTGCCGCGCATGTCGAAGAAGAGGGCGAGATGGTGATTCCCTGCAAGATGCTCTCGAACATTACGAAGACCCTTCCCGACGCTCCGGTTACCTTTGAGCTCTCGGAGCGTCAGGTGCTGATTGGATGCGAGAAGAGTTCCTTCCGCCTCAACACGCTCGACGCCAACGATTTCCCCGAGTTCCCTGCCTATGCCATCGAGAGCGCGGTGGAGCTCCCGACCGACATCCTGTCCGAGATGGTCGGTCGCGTATGGCGCGTCACTTCGACCGATAAGGCCCGCCCCATTCTGGGAGGCGTACACATGAAGGTCGAGAACAACACCGTGCGCCTGGTGGCAACCGACTCCTTCCGCCTGGCCGTATGCGACACCCAGGTCGAGACCTCGACGCTCGAGGGGTCCTTTGAGCTCAACGTTCCGGCCGACGCCTTCAACGACGCTCTGAGCATCATGGCCAGCCAGGCGACCATCATGATCGGCGCCACCGACACCCAGGTTGTCTTTGAGGCCGGCAACACCACCTACGTGTCGCGCCGTATCGAGGGCGTGTACCCCAACTACAAGCAGCTCATCCCCGATTCGTGCGTGACGAGCGTCAAGATCGACGTGGCGGCTTTTAATGCCGCCCTCAAGCGCGTGGCGGTCATCGCGAGCGCGAACCCCGCCGTCAAGTTCGAGATCGATGTCGAGGACGGCCAGATGGGCCTGTCCTCCATCTCCAATGACCAGGATCTGGCGCAGGAGACGATCGATGTCGAGGCCGAGGGCGAGTCGGGCATCATCGCCTTTAACTACCACTACATCTTTGGCTGCCTCAATGCCTTGTCCAAGGAGAAGGAGATCACGCTGGAGCTCAAGAGCTACTCGCAGGCGGGTATCTTTAAGTCCTACGACAAGATCAACTACCTGTACCTGGTCATGCCGGTTCGCATCTAGCGCTGCGCCATGACCATGTTTGCCCGCAACCTTTCCGTCGCGCGCTACCGCAGTTTCGATAGCTACCGTCTTGACCTGGACGAGGGCGTGACGGTGCTTGCGGGGCCCAACGCGGCGGGAAAGACCAACCTTATAGAGGCGCTGCAGCTTTTGACGAGCGGCGCCTCGTTTAGGCATCCCACCGCTGGCGAGCTCGTGCACGACGGCACGGGCTCGTGCAGGCTCGAGTTGAGACTCGAGGGCGATGGCCGCGTGCTCGATATGGGGCTGGGCGTTGAGGACGGCAAGCGCTCGTTTAGCCGTAACGGCAAGAGATGTTCGGCCGCCGGCGTGCGCGGGGTTTTGCCGAGCGTGCTGTTTTGCCCCGATCATCTGGATATGGTCAAACGCGGTGCCAGTGTGCGCCGCGCCGCCCTCGATGACTTTGGCGTGCAGCTGAGCGCCCGTTACGCCGACCTGGCGAGCACCTACGGGCGTTGCGTGACGCAGCGCAACGCCCTGCTCAAGGAGACCTGGTGCTGCCGCGAGATGCTCGGCGCATGGAATGACTCCATCGCCCGCGCCGGGTCAGCCCTGCTCGTACATCGTTTGGCCCTGCTCGACCGACTGGCAGGCCATGTGCGCGCCGCGTATGGGCAGGTGGCGTCCGGTGAGGACGCAGGCGTGTCCTATGTGTCCACGCTGGGGGATTTGCCTCAAACCGAGGGGCGCGAGGAACTTAAGGACTGGGCATACGAGCATATGCTCGCGGCCCTCGATGAGCGTGCCGATGAGGAGATGCGCCGCGGCGTGACGCTTGTGGGTCCGCATCGCGACGAGATTGAGTTTTCCGTCGCGGGCCGATCGGCCCGTTCATTTGCCAGCCAGGGCCAGCAGCGAACGCTGGTGCTTGCCTGGAAGGTGGCAGAAGTGGCCGTGGCGCGCGATATCCTGGGCACCGCGCCACTGCTGCTTTTGGACGACGTGATGAGCGAGCTCGATGCCGGGCGGCGAGGCGCTTTTCTGCAGCTGATCGGTGATGATATCCAGACGGTCATAACCACCACCAATCTGGGGTATTTTACCGATGACCTGCTTGATCGAGCCAAGGTGGTGAGCATGGGTGAGACGTGCTAATTACGAGCGCGAGAACGGAACGGTTGCCTTTGGCGGCTTTTTGGATGCCGAGCGTCAGCGCATCCTGGCGGCCGCAACACCTGAGCGCCGCGCGCAAATGGAGGCTGCAGAGGAATCTCGTGCGGTCTATCGCGCCTGGAATGCGGTGTGCTCGGGCACGCGCGAGGGACGCCACGTGACGGGCCTGCGCTACCTGCCCGAGTCCAATGAGCTGCTGGTGTATCTCGATTCGCCCTCGTGGACGCAGGAGATGACGCTGCTGCGCGAGATCATCCGGGCACGCATGGAGCGGGCCGGGGCGCATGTGGACGGCCTGGTGTTCAAAACGACCGCGCCCGGTCACACGCCGCCGGCTGCCAAGGAGCGCCTGCGCCCGGCCGTGACCGAGCGCAGGCCGGCTCCGCACGCCGATCTAAGCGAAGCCGAACGCGGCGAGATCGAGCGCCAAGTGGCGCCCATCGAAGATCAAAAACTGCGCGAGGCCCTCGAGAATGCCATGAGAGCCAGTGCCGAGTGGGCCAAGGGCGTGCAAAGCAAAAAAGAGCCTTAAATCGCATCTGGTGGCCTTGTAGAGCCAAATACCCTCGTTCCCGAGGGTATTTTTTTACGATAAACTAGTAAGGCTGTACACATTTTCTTAGCTGAAGGAGGACGTGTGGCAAACGAAAACGATTACGATGGCGGCGAGATTAAGATTCTCGAAGGTCTCGAGGCCGTTCGTAAGCGCCCGGGCATGTACATCGGCTCGACGAGCGCCAGCGGCCTGCACCACCTGGTGTGGGAGATCGTTGACAACTCCGTTGACGAGGCCATGGCCGGTTTCTGCACCGAGATTCAGGTGACGGTCCACGCCGACAACTCCATCACGGTCGTCGACAACGGGCGAGGCATCCCCGTCGACGAGCATCCCATCAAGAAGATCCCGACGCTCGAGGTCGTTATGACGATCCTGCACGCCGGCGGCAAGTTCGATAACTCGGCCTACAAGGTCTCGGGCGGCCTGCACGGCGTGGGCATCTCCGTCGTCAACGCGCTGTCCAAGCGCGTGGTCGTGCAAGTGCGCCGTGATGGCAACGTCTACGAGATGGAGTTCTCGCGCGGCAAGACCGTCAAGAAGATGGAGGTCGTGGGCACCTCGGATTCGACGGGTACCACCGTCAACTTCTGGCCCGACGACGAGATCTTCGAGACCTGTGTCTACGATTTCGATACGCTGCACAACCGTCTGCAGGAGACGGCGTTCCTCAATAAGAATCTAAAGATTGTGCTGACCGACGAGCGCGAGGCGACTCCCCACGTGGAGGAGTTCTGCTACGAGGGCGGCATCATCGACTTCGTTAAGTTCCTCAACGACGGCAAAGACGTCCCCGAGGCCTTTAAGGAGCCCATCTATATCGAGGGTAAATCGGATCCGGATGCGCCCGTGACCAAGATGGGCGAGGTCGAGGTGTCCCTGCAGTGGAATGCCGGCTATGGCGAGAACGTCATGTCGTTTGCCAACGACATCTACACCCCCGAGGGCGGCATGCATCTCGAGGGCTTCCGCACCGCCCTCACCCGCGTGATTAACGATTACGCCCGCAAGCAGAACCTGCTCAAGGAGAAGGACGCCAACCTGAGCGGTGACGACGTGCGCGAGGGCCTTTCGGCCGTCATCTCGGTCAAGCTGCCCGATCCGCAGTTTGAGGGTCAGACCAAGGCCAAGCTTGGCAGCTCCTACATGCGCGCGCTCACGCTCAAGATCGTGACCGATGGACTGACCGATTATCTGGAGGAGCACCCCAAGCCCGCCCGCGAGATCGTCAAGAAGGCCCAGCAGGCATGCAAGGCCCGCAACGCCGCCCGCAAGGCGCGCGAGGCGACCCGCCGCAAGAGCCTGCTCGAGACGGCGTCGCTGCCCGGCAAGCTCGCCGACTGCTCGGTGCGCGATGCCGAGCTGACCGAGCTCTTTATCGTAGAGGGCGACTCGGCAGGCGGTTCGGCCAAGGACGGCCGTCGCCGAGACATCCAGGCGATTCTGCCCCTGCGCGGCAAGATTTTGAACGTCGAGCGCGTGGGTGACCACCGCGCGTTCTCGAGCGACACCATCCAATCCCTGATCACCGCGATCGGCTGCGGCGTCACGACGAGCGCCGGCGACGGTGGCGACTTCGATATCAGCAAGGCGCGCTACCACAAGATCATCATCATGACCGATGCAGACGTTGACGGTGCGCATATCCGCATCCTGCTGCTGACGTTCTTCTACAAGTACATGCGCCCGCTGATCGATGCCGGCTATGTCTATGTTGCCTGCCCGCCCATCTTTGGCATTAAGGTACGCAACAAGATCCATTACGTGTATCCCAACGGCCGCCAGCCCGAAGACGAGATTCTGCGCGACACCATTCAGAGCCTGGGCCTGAACCCCGACGACAACGACGAGGACGGCAAGGCCAAGGACGGCAAGATCACCAAGAAGCGCAAGGGCTATACCGTTCAGCGCTACAAGGGCCTGGGCGAGATGGACCCCAAGCAGCTTGCCTCGACGACGATGGACCCCAAGACCCGTATCCTGCAGCGCGTGTCGATCGAGGACGCCGTGGTGGCGGACCGCGCCGTGCGCGAGCTCATGGGTTCCGAGGTCGGCTATCGCCGCGAGTACATTGAAAAGCATGCGCATGATGCTCGGTTCCTTGACGCTTAAGAGGAGGTAACGTGGCAGACGATATCAACAACAACGAGGGTGTGGACGAGGCCGGCGACGCCGGCATGCCCGATGATCTGAAGCGCCTGCTCGCCCGCGCTGAGCAGGGCGAGGACGGCGATCCGAATTCCTATAACCCCGACGCCGAGGATGAAGAGGATGAGGATGACGACGCCGAGCTCGAGGAGAGCTTCGGTGCGGTCGACCGCGGCGCCTCGGCCGGCGAGGATATCAACGGCGGTCAGCTCCAGATTTCGGAGTTCGGCCGCGAGATGAAGCAGTCGTTCATCGAGTACTCGATGTCGGTCATCACGGCGCGCGCCCTGCCGGACGTGCGCGACGGCCTAAAGCCGGTGCACCGCCGCATCCTGTACGCCATGAACGAGAGCGGCATCTACCCCAACCGCCCGCATAAGAAGTCGGCCTGGACGGTCGGCGAAGTTATCGGCAAGTACCATCCGCACGGTGACTTCGCGGTTTACGAGGCCATGGTTCGTCTGGCGCAGTGGTTCTCCATGCGCACACCGCTCATCGATGGCCACGGCAACTTCGGCAACATCGATGGCGACGGCGCGGCGGCCATGCGTTATACCGAGAGCCGCCTGGCAAAGCCTGCCATGGAGCTGCTGCGCGACCTGCAAAAGGATACCGTCGACTGGCAGCCCAACTACGACGAGTCGCTCGCCGAGCCCGTGGCGCTGCCCGCGCGCTTTCCCAACCTGCTGGTCAACGGTAGTCAGGGCATCGCCGTCGGCATGGCCACCAATATCGCCCCGCATAACCTCACCGAGGCGATCGAGGCCACCTGCTACCTGATCGACAATCCCGACGCCACCGTCGACGAGCTTATGCAGATCATGCCCGGTCCGGACTTCCCCACCGGCGCCATCATCATGGGCAGCGCCGGCATTAGGCAGAGCTATGAGACCGGTCGCGGCTCCATTACCGTGCGTGCCAAGGCTCACGTGGAATCCACCAAGACCGGTCGCAGCCGCCTGGTCTTTACCGAGATCCCTTACATGGTCAACAAGGGCACCCTGCAGGAGAAGATCGCCCAGCTCGTGAACGACAAGCGCATCGAGGGCATCTCGGACATGCGCGACGAGTCCAACCAAAAGGGCATCCGTCTGGTCATCGAGCTCAAGAAGGGCGTCATTCCGCAGGTCGTGCTCAACAACCTGTATAAGTACACCTCGCTGCAGACGACTTTTGGCGCCAACAACTTGGCGCTCGTCAATGGCGTTCCCAAATGCCTGAGCCTGCGCGAGATGCTGCAGCACTACATCGACCACCAGGTCGACGTCGTCACCCGCCGCACTCGCTTTGACCTTAAGAAGGCCCAGGCGCGTGCCCATATCCTCGAGGGCTACTTGATGGCTCTCGACCATATCGACGAGGTCATCAGCATTATCCGTTCCTCGCAGACCGACTCCGAGGCAAGCGGCCGCCTGATCGAGCGCTTTGGCTTTACGCCCGAGCAGACCACGGCCATCCTCGAGATGAAGCTGCGCCGCCTGACTGGCCTGGAGCGCGACAAGATCCAGGAAGAGCTGGACGGTCTGCGCCGCGCCATTGCCTACTACGAGGACCTGCTGGCGCATGAGGAGAAGATCCTGGGCGTCATCAAGGAGGAGATGCGTGAGATTTCGAAAAAGTTCGGCGACAAACGCCGCACCGAGATCAGCCATGTCGAAAAGGATCTGGATGTCGAGGACCTCATCGCCGACGAGGACATGGTCGTGACCATCACCCACACCGGCTACGTGAAGCGCATCCCGGTGGCTGCCTACCGCGCCCAGAAGCGCGGCGGCAAGGGCGTGTCGGGCGTCAACCTTAAAGAGGACGACGTCATCGACGAGATGTTTATCGCATCCACGCACGAGTACGTGCTGTTCTTCTCGAGCAAGGGCAAGGTCTACCGCCTGAAGGTACACGAGCTGCCGGTGGGTACGCGCCAGGCGCGTGGCACCGCGATCGTCAACCTGCTGCCCTTTGAGGAAGGCGAGAAGATCGCGAGCGTCATCAGCTGCCGCGAGTTCCCCGCCGACGAGTACCTGATGTTTGCCACCAAGAGCGGCATGGTCAAGAAGACCGTGATGAGCGCTTACGACCGCAGCCGCCGTGATGGCCTGATCGCCATCAATCTGAGAGACGACGACGCGCTGCTCGCCGTGCGCCGTGTGCGCGAGGGCGACAAGATCATCCTGGCCACCACTGCGGGCAAGGCGATCATGTTCCCCGAGGACCAGGTTCGCGCCACGGGACGCGACACCAGCGGCGTTCGCGGTATTAGCATGAAGGACGGCGTGAGCGTTTTGGGTATGGAGGTTACCAACGGCAACGGCGACCTGTTTGTCATCACCGAGCGCGGCTACGGCAAGCGTACGCCGGTCGCGGACTATCCGGAGCAGAACCGCGGCGGTCAGGGCGTCTACACCATCCAGATGACCGAGCGTAAGGGAAACCTCGCGGCCATGAAGACGGTGGGTCCGCAGCACGAGCTGTTCATCGTGACGGAAGGCGCGACGGTCATTCGCGTCAAGACCGATGAGATTAGCCAGACCGGCCGAGCCACCCAGGGCGTCAAGATGATGACCGTCGACGACAACGACCGTGTGTGCGCTGTCGCCCGCATGACGGCAGCTAAGGAAAAGCCCGAAGGCGAAGGCGCCGAGGCCGAGGCAACGGTCGACGCCGAAAATACCCCAGTCGACCTAGGCGACGGCAACGACATGCCAGAGGATCTCCTAGACGAGTAAGAGGCCCTAGCTGGTAGAAAATATCAGACCCCATATATCGGCGGTCGGCGCACTGCGCGCCGACCGCTTTTTTGAAAACCTCGGGACTCGCGTTCGCCCCGGCCCCACGGCGGCATGTGAAGTCGCCTGCTCGGACAGTCCTGACTCGCGATCGACTTCACATGCCGCCGTGGGGCCGGGGCGAAC
>CALAMK010000045.1:0-65232 GCA_937925735.1 uncultured Collinsella sp.
ACCTCGTGTACTATCGGGATGGGCGCATCAAGAAGTCCCTCGGGTGGCTGAGCCCGATGGAGTACCGCAGGAAGCTTGGATACGCCTAGGCGCGGTCCAAGAAATCGTCCGCACCCCCGTTTAAGCGTTTAAAACCACCAAACAGTCCCTATTTCACCGCAACTTATGAAGGAGATGGGGCTACCTGATGGCTGCCGTAACGGTGCCGCCGCCCAAGACGACGTCGCCGCGATAGATAACGACTGCCTGGCCGGGGGCGATGGCTCGCTGTGGCTCGTCAAAAGTTAGCAGCATTTGTCCGTCTTCGCCACGTGTAAGGGTCGCTGCCTGGTCTTTCTGACGGTAGCGGTACTTGGCACCTACACGAATGCCGCCGGCATCGAGTTCTGCCTCCATGCGGTCGGCAGGGGCGCTCCAAATCCAGTCGTTGGCCGTGAGCGCTGTGGCCGTCAGGTCCTCGACCTCGCCCAGATGCACAATGTTGCTGGCGGCATCGACGCCCGTTACGTACACGGGATGCGCCATCGCGACGCCCAGGCCCTTGCGCTGGCCGATGGTATAGCGCAGCGCGCCGTTATGGCGTCCGACCACGCTGCCGTCGCGCCATACAATATCGCCCGGCTCGGCGGCATGTCCGCAGCGGCGCTCGATATAGCCCGCATAGTCGCCGTCCGCGATAAAGCAGATATCCTCGCTCTCGGCTTTCTTGGCGTTTATGAAGCCCTGCTCGGCGGCAATGCGGCGCACGTCGCGCTCTTTGTCCAAGCCTGCCAGCGGAAAAATCGTGTGCGCCAGACGCTCCTGCGTGAGCGAATACAAAAAGTAGCTCTGGTCCTTTTTGGAGTCCTCGCCGCGGTGCAGCTGCCAGGTGCCGTCGGGCGCCTGACTCGTTTTGGCGTAGTGACCTGTGGCGATGTAGCCGCAGCCCATGTCCAGCGCCGCATCGAGCAACGCGCCAAACTTAATATGGCGGTTGCAGATGATGCATGGGTTGGGCGTCAGCCCCTCCTGGTAGGCAGTCACGAAGCGCTCGATAACGTCGTGGTCGAAGGTTTGCTGCAGGTCGAGCACATGGTGGGGTATCCCCAGGCGCTCGGCGACGGCCTTTGCATCGGCGATGTCGCTGTCGACTTTGCTCATGCCCGTGACGGGATCGGGCGCGGGGCAGGTGAGGCGCATGGTGGCACCGACACATTCGTAGCCCTGGCTTTTGAGCAGGTACGCGGTCACGCTGGAATCGACGCCGCCGCTCATGGCGACGAGCACGCGCTTGTTGTGCATGGGGAGGTTCTCCTTGGTGGCATGTGGCCAAAAAAGAAAAGCGGCGCGGGAGGCTGGTTCCGCGCCGCAGACATTGTAGCAAGTTCGGACGTCCTGTGGGACGCCCTGATGGGATGGGCTCAGACTGCCGGGAGAGAGGAGACCGGCTCGTCCCCAGGCTCAACCTATGGGCGACAGGCCCTAGTCCTGGAAGAGCGCCGTGGACAGGTAGCGCTCGCCGGTGTCGGCAAGCAGGGCCACGATGGTCTTGCCCTCGTTCTCGGGGCGCTTGGCTAGCTGCAGTGCGGCCCACACGGCGGCGCCAGACGAAATACCCACGAGCACGCCCTCCTTGTGGCCCACGGCGCGGCCGGTGGCAAAGGCGTCGTCGTTCTCGACGGGGATGATCTCGTCATAGACCTGGGTGTCGAGGACGTCGGGCACAAAGCCGGCGCCGATACCCTGGATCTTGTGCGGGCCGGCCTGGCCCTTAGAGAGCACCGGAGAGGTGGCGGGCTCGACGGCGACGACCTGAATCTGGGGATTCTGCTCCTTGAGGAACTCGCCCACGCCGGTCACGGTGCCGCCGGTGCCGACGCCGGCGACGAAGATGTCGACCTCGCCGTCGGTGTCATCCCAGATCTCGGGGCCGGTCGTGGCCTTGTGGATGGCGGGGTTGGCGGGGTTTACAAACTGGCCGGCGATAATGCTGTTGGGGGTCTCCTTCTGCAGTTCTTCGGCCTTGGCGATGGCGCCCTTCATGCCCTTGGAGCCGTCGGTGAGCACGAGCTGCGCGCCATATGCCTGCATAAGCTTGCGGCGCTCGACAGACATGGTCTCGGGCATGGTGATGATCACCTTGTAACCGCGAGCCGCCGCCACCGAGGCGATGCCGACGCCGGTGTTGCCGCTCGTGGGCTCGATGATGGTGTAGTCGCCGCCGCGCACGAGCTTGCCGGCCTTCTCGGCCTCGTCGATCATGTTCTTGGCGACGCGGTCTTTGACGGACCCGGCGGGGTTGAAGTATTCCAGCTTGACGAGCACGCGGGCCTTGAGGTCCTCATCGGCCTCAAAGTGAGTGAGCTCCAGAAGCGGAGTGTGGCCGATAAGCTGATCGATGGACGTGTAAACATTGCTCATGGTGAACCTCCAAAGTGTTCAAATGACTGGATACCGTGTGGTTTTACGGTGTGTGTAACAGCAAAACCTATAAACCTTATAGGTTGTTCGTCTTGCTGTTGGCAAGCATAGTAGACAGTAAAGCCTAGTAACGCAATAGGAAATAGAAGATTATTACGAGTCGATTAACCAGCTTGACAGGAATAGGTATGTTCAAAACCAATTTTTCGGCTAGAATTTCTACGAATTAAAAGACCGAAAGGCAGCAATATATATGTTGGTTTCCACAAAGGGCAGATATGCCCTGCGCGTTATGGTCGACCTGGCCGAGCACCAGGCGGCTGGCCGCATTCCCCTCAAAGAGATCGCCGCGCGCCAGGGGATTTCGGAGAAATATCTGGAGAACATTTTGGCCACGCTCGTCCGCGCCAATATGCTCTCGGGCATGCGCGGCAAGGGCGGCGGTTACGTGCTCACGCGCCCGCCCGAGCAGTATACGGTGGGCGAGATCTTGCGCCTGACCGAGGGCAGCCTGGCGCCGGTCGCATGCCTGGACGGCGACTGCAAGGGCTGTTCGCGTTCGGATGAGTGCCCAACGCTCGACGTGTGGAAGAACCTGGACAAGCTCATCAACGACTACCTCGACGGCGTGACGCTCGATACGCTCGTCGCCCCCAACGAGGGCTACGACTACGTCATCTAGTCCCACCTGCCATTGGGGGACGGGGCAGAAATGCCGGATTTTCTTGCCCTCTGAGGCTCGACAAATGACAAGGCCGCCCATCGTTGCGATGGACGGCCTTCGTTTTGGCGTGTTGTGGCGGTCCGTATCCGGTCGCTTTAGTTCCTGGCGATGCTGTCGAGAATGCTGCGCATGATGGATACCAGGATGCTGCCCATAAAGGCCGATCCAAAGCCGGCAATGGAGATACCCGCGCCCAGCAGATTGACCGACAGGTAGCTGGCCAGCTCGAGCATAAAGCTGTTGACTACGAGCTGAAAAATACCAAGCGTGATAATAGTGAGCGGCAGTGAGATGACCGTCAGGAACGGCTTTACGAGCGAGTCGACGATGTTGAGGAACAGTCCCACGAAGGCAAAGCAGACCCAGGCATCGGCCATGCCGAAGGGCTGAATGCCGGGGACGAGAAACGTTGCAATCGCGATGGCGATTGAGGTCAAAAGCCAGTTGAGCAAAAAGCGCATGGTGGAGATCCTTTCTTGCGCAAGACGTGGCAAAGAGGCGTGAGAGGCACATGCCTTTGCAACTCGGATAGATGCGCGGGCACGGCCTTGTTTGGGCGCCCATTGTCTCAGATATTCGTGTAGCTTGCGTGCGCATTCGGTTTCAAAACGGCGCTCGTCCTAAAAAATGCGCCGCTGGCAGAGAGTCTTGTCGCTTTAGTTTGGTGGTGTGCTAAACTGCTACGGGCAAAAGCCACAGGCGTTGCCCTATTGCATAGAACGGGCGAGCGATGCCCGATGTCAGTATCAACTTCGATGCCTTTTGGCGGGTTTGGCGGT
Organism: uncultured Collinsella sp.; assembly: GCA_937925735.1. Taxonomy (GTDB): domain Bacteria; phylum Actinomycetota; class Coriobacteriia; order Coriobacteriales; family Coriobacteriaceae; genus Collinsella. The sequence continues at coordinate 3,904 of CALAMK010000045.1, forward strand.
GATCGATGAATATCGAGAACATGTTTGACAAGCCTGATGTCAAGCAGCTGGTCCACGCATTTAGCCTTTTGGACGACGAGAAAGATATCCAAGCGTTTTTGACCGATATCTGCACGCCGCGCGAGATTTGCGATCTATCGCAGCGTTTGCAGGTCGCGCGTTACCTGGACGAGGGCGAGCCCTATGTCGAGGTTCAGGCGCGTACCGGCGCTTCGTCCACCACGGTGAGCCGTGTGTCCAAGGCGCTCAACGGCGAGTACGGTGGCTACCGCAAGATCCTCATTAAACTGGAGGATGGCGAGTAGGCCGCGCCAAAAACGAATTGTGCAAAACCGCTCCTCCGGGGGCGGTTTTTTGATCCCCTGGGGACGGAGGAAAACGGATCACCGGGTTAGACTGACCCTCTCCATGATCCGTTTTCCTCCGTCCCCAAGGGATCAAATCTGTTGGCGTGGGGCAAATCTGTCCGCTTGGGCGGGTAGGATGGATGCATTGATTATTGCGAACAGTTTGAGCGGAGGACCATGCCTGTTCGAATCTATACCACCAATGCCGGCACGGATTTGAGCGATGCCGAGTCGGCGTTGCTTGCCGATCTTATTGCCCGCCACGGGCGTGCCGTGTTGCTGGCACCTACGTTTGCCGAGCTCGACCTGTGCCGTCATGATGCGGCGGAAGCCGGCGTTTCGCTGGGCATCGACTACAAGACGCCTACATCGTGGCTTCGCTCGCTTTGGGAGCTTTTGGGCGACGGGCGAGGTTTTGTCGACAACCTGCAGCGCCAGATGCTGTTCTCGGACATGGTCACGCGTCTCGACGATGCCGACCTGCAGCCGCTTTCGCGCAGCCAGGGCACGGTGCGTATGCTTGCGCGCATGGCCCGCGATGTGCTGCCGGGTGTGGCGGGGACGACGGCCGAGCGATGCCGTGGCAACAATTGCCAGCCTGAGCCAAAAAGCGATGCCGAGGCTCGTGTGTTCGAGCTTTTGCGTGCCTACGCGGGCGGTTTGGACCGTCGAGATATGGTCGAGCCCTGCGAGGCGGCTGACATTATGGCCGGTGCCCTGGCCGATAGCCTGCCGGCGTGCGCCCGCGCCGTATGCGTGCGCGGTATCACGTCGTTTACGCACGGTCTGCTCGAGCTGCTGTCTGCCGTGGCGAACAATGGGGGAGAGGTCGTCGTGCTGCTTGCCCGCGAGCAGGCGGCGATGCGCGAGGAGCTTGCCACGGCATTTGATGCCCGCGGTGTGCTGTTTGAGGTCGGGCCGCTGGGGGAGGGTGTCGGCGCGTCTGATGCCGCTTGCGGGACCGCCGCTCAGCCTGCCTTTATTGAGGTCGCCGGGCCCCATGCCCGTGCTCATGTCTATGCGGACGCAATTGATGATCTGGTAAAAACGTGCCAGGGTTCCGAGGTCGACGGCGCCGCAACGCCCGCCGACCCCGTGCGCGTGCTCGTTGTTTCTGCCCGGGCACCCCAGCTGTTCGGTGAGCTCGCCTCTCGTCTGGCGGCTCGTCATATCGCCGCCGAGACAGCTGAGTTCACGGCGTTTTCCCAATCCATTGCGGGCAGGCAGTTTGCGGCGCTTGCCGGTCTGATCGAGCATATGAAGGCCGCCGATGAGGGCATGGCGTCAAAGACCGAGTGGTGGCCCGCGCCGGAGCTTACCGACTGGATCTACAGTCCGCTTTCGGGCGCTGATGCCGTCAATGCCCGTACCTTCGATAAGAATATGCGTCTCTCGCGCAGCAAGACTACCGCGGGCGTTAAGAGCCTGCTGCAGAGTGTCCAAGGCCAGGTGAGGGGCGCGCGCAAGGCGGCGAGCGACGATAACTGGTTTAAGAACGTACCGTGTGTGGTTTCGGACGTGTTCCAGGCTCTGTGGCGTGACAAGCCCGTGACGGCGCTCAAGGCCATGCTTGCCGTTGCCGAGGCGTTGCCCGATCGCTCGCTGGGCAGCTTGGATGGCCAGGCCCGTCGCCAGGCGGAGGTAGCCCTGCTGCGCCACGCCATCGACATCCTTATGAACGGCGCCCGCGCGCTCGACGTGTCGCAGGCCGCGACCGTGCCCGTGCTCGATGGCATTCGCACCAAGGTGGACAAGCGTAGCACCGCCTACGATTACGAGACCCACGAGGTTGACCGTGCGCCACGTGCCCAGGTTCGTTTTGCTTCGCTTGCCGATGCGGCGGCTCTGCGCCCCGGCAGCTACGATGCCGTGCTGTTTGCCGATGTCGATCTGGACAGCTATCCGCTCTCACACGAGGAGGGGCCGCTGGCCACGCTGACGGCGAGCCTTGGTCGCGAGGGCGTGACGCTTGAGCCCGCGGCCTTGCTGCGCGTGCGCTTTGGCCACGCGATGCAGGCGTCGCGTGGTCCGGTTATGCTCGCCCGTGTGACCCACGATCGTCAGGCGCGCGAGTGCTATCCGGCGGCCGTGTGGACCGAGTTGCGGGCGCATGCCGAGGCTGACGGCGCTAAGATCGCTGACGACGCTAAGACCGCTGGTGATGCTAAAGCCGCTGGCGCCGACAAGGCGAAGTGCGTGGGTGAGGGTGATATCGTAAAGGACTTCGATCCCGCGGCAGGCGAAGGTCTCAAGCGCGAGCGCGTGACCTGTGAAGCCCCTCAGCATCTGAGTGCCGAGGCCGTGCCGTATTTGGTCCTGCGTCGTCGCGATGGCGAGGGCGAGGACGCGCCGCTCGTGCCGCGCCTGACGTCCGCCTCGCAGATCGAGGCCTATTCCACCTGCCCGCTGTGCTGGTTCGTCTCGTATCGCGTCAAACCTCAGTCCATCGATGCGGGCTTTGGCAACATGGAGAAGGGCAACTTTGTCCATGACGTGCTGGAGCACTTGCATGCACGTCTTCCGCAGGAGGGCATGGAGCGCGTGACGCCCATGAATCTGCCGCGCGCGAAGGAGCTGCTGCACGAGGTCTTTGCCGAGACCCTGGCCGAGCACGCCGGCAAGCGCGGTACCGAGGGCCCGCTGGTGCCGCTCTCTCCAGTGGAGGAGCGCCAGGCGGCCGAGATCTTGCCGCAACTGGAGGGCGTGCTCGCCTACGAGTCCGAGGCGCTCGCGCCCTTCGCGCCGCGCTACCTGGAGTTTGCGTTCAACGAGCTCCAGGTCGAGTATGCCGGCTGGCCGCTCGGCGGGCGCATCGACCGCGTGGATGTGGACGCCGAGAACCGCGCTGTGGTGATTGACTACAAGCATCGTTCGGGTGTCGAGGAGTTTAAGCTCGCCGACCCCACGGTGCGCGACGAGGAGTCGGGCGAGGCCCCCATCGACGATCCGCGCTGGCTGCCGCCCCATACCCAGACACTCATCTACGCGCAGGCCATGCGCCGGGCGCTGGGTCTAGATGCCCGTGCGGCGCTCTATTTTTCGACCAAGGGCGGCAAGCCCGCACTGCGTGGTGCCGCAAGTGCCGAGTTGCTCGAGGAAGAGCGCGGCGACGGCCGCATTCCGGGCCTCAAGAAGGGCTTTCCGGGCGAGGGCGGCAACATGGACTTCGATGCGCTGCTCGACCGCGTGGAGACCGGCATTGCCGAGCGCCTGCGCGAGCTCGAGGCGGGCAACGTTGCCGCTGTCGACCCAACGTCGGCTCAGGCCGCGCATGCGCGCTGCTCGTATAACCACGAAGGAACGTTTGTAAGGAGGGACGTGTAGACCATGGATCTTTCGACCTTGATGCCGCAACAGCTGCAAGTCGTCAAAACGCTCGACCGCCCGCTGTTTGTCTCGGCGGGTGCCGGCTCGGGCAAGACCTTTACCCTCACGCGCCGCATCGTCTATGCGCTCTCGCCCGAATCCGGTCCGTTTGTCGAGCATCTGGACCAGGTGCTCGCCATTACCTTTACCAAAGACGCCGCGGCCGAGATTCGCGACCGCGTGCGCTGTGCGCTTATCGAAGAGGGCATGGACGAGGAGGCCCTGACGGTCGACGACGCTTGGATCTCGACCATCCACGGCATGTGCTCGCGTATCCTGCGCGCGCACGCGCTGGAGCTGGGCATCGATCCTGAGTTCACGGTGCTCACCGATACCGATGAGCTTATGGATCAGGCTGTCGAGCATGTGCTGGGGCGCGCGACGGCGCCCGATGCCGCGCCCGAGCTTGCCGCCTCGCTTAAGGCCCTCTACGCTTGGTATCCCATGGCGGGCGAGGGCGGGCCGTTTGGCGCCGGTACCACCATCAAAGGCCTGGTGCGCGACCTGTTGGAGCTATCGAGCCAGCTGCCGGGCGGCATGGACGATGTGTGCGTGGCGCGCGGCCAGGCCGACACCTCGGCGCTTGCCGATGCCTATCGTGCGGCGCTGGGCGCAAGCAAGGCCACGACCGAGAAAGCGCAGGCGGCACTCGACGCCATCGACGCGTTTGAGGCGAGCGGCAAAACCATGGAGGATGCGGCGCGACTCATGATGTCGTGCAGCATGCCGCGCGCGAGCAAGGCGTTTCCTAAGGAGCAGGTGGAGCTACTCAAGGCCGAGGCGGCTGATGCGTTTATCAATATCGTGCTTGCCTGCGGCGGCCCGGCGCTCGATGCGCTGGTGGGGCTTGCCCGTGCCGTAGAGGCGGAGTACCGTGCGCTCAAGGCCGACCAGTCCGCGCTCGATAACAATGACCTGCTGCGCATGGCGTACGAGGCGCTGCGCGACTACCCGGCTATTCGAGCTGCCTATGAGGGCCGCTTTAAGATGGTCATGATCGACGAGTTCCAAGATACCGACCAGATGCAGGTCGATCTGATTCGCTATTTGACGGGTGCGGGCGAGCGCGCGCTGTGCACGGTGGGCGATGCGCAGCAGTCGATCTATCGCTTCCGTGGTGCCGAGGTCGAGGTGTTTCGCCGCCAGGAGCGCAAGGTGGGTTCGACGACGGCGTCCGAGACGGTCACCACGTCCGATGCTCCCGCCGGCGAGCTCGTCAAACTCGTGCGCAACTTCCGCAGCCACGACGAGGTGCTGCGCTATGTGGCGCGCGTCTTTGACGGCGACACCGGTGGTTTGATGCAGGGGTTCTTGGATCTTGAACCGAGCGACAAACGCAAGGACATGCTCAAGGCAAAGGCTTCGCGCCGCCAGGCGCTGTTCGTTGCCGGCGGCAGTATGCAGGAGCGCACGCAGGCCAAGGCCCGTGCGATCGCCGAGCGATTCCATGCGCTTGCCGATGCCGGCCAGCCCCAGGGCGGCATGGTGCTGCTGCTGGGTCGCATGACCAATGCCGACGTCTACGCGCAGGCCTTCCGCGACCAAGGACTCGACTGCGTCATCGCAGGCGGCTCGGTCTTTGCCCAGGCGGCCGAGGTGCAGACGGTGCGTGCCCTGGTCTGCGCGCTCGCCAATCCGGCCGATACGGCCCAAGGCCTTATGCCGTTGCTGGCCTCGCCGATGTTTGCACTCGGCGCCCAGGAGTTCCTGGCGCTGGCGACCAAGCTCGACGAGCAGACGGGCGAGACGTCGCGCCGCAATATCGATGTGGGCATCATGAGCGATTCCGATGTGCCGGGTTTGCAGAACCTGCCGCTCGTAACGCGCGCCCGCGAGGTGCTGCGCTACGCACTGCGTCGCGTGGGGCGTGATTCGTTCGCTGCCATCGCGCGCGACGTGGTCAACGCCTCCGGCTGGTTCGTGCGTCTGGCGCAGCGCGGCCCCGAGGGCAAGGCCATTGCCGCCAACGTGCTCAAGGCGCTCGACGCCGTGGCCGAGGCAGAGGCCGAGCTCGGCAATTCTCCGCGCTCCATCGCGCTCGCCTTCGACCGCTTCTTGGCGGGCAAGGAGGCCCCGGGCGCCCTCAACGAGGAGGGCGACGGCGCGGTGCGCATCATGACCGTGCATGCGTCCAAGGGCCTGGAGTATCCGGTCGTGGCGGTTGCCGAGTGTTTTGGCGTGCGCAAATCGTCCGGTGCGGCACAGATGGGTCGCGTCGAGGGCGGAGCGCAAGTCGTGGCGCTGCCGGCGCGCTTCGATGGCGTTAAGCTTGCCGACGGAACCTTCGTGAAGGGCGATGACGTCAAAAAGCAGTTTGAACACGCGTTTAAGGGCAAGGGTACGTCGCTGTGGCTGCCGCCGGAGCTCATGGAGGACGTCTGTGCGACGGGTTCTCCCGCCGAGGCATTTGCTCGCCTGCGCAACGACGACCTGCAGCTTTCGCTCGAGGAGCGGGCCCGCTTGCTCTATGTTGCCATGACGCGAGCGGGCGAGCTGGTGATCTTGGCGATGGATGCCGGTGTGAGCCGCGGCAAGGTGATGGCGCCGACCTTCGATGTCGAGACGGATCTGACCTACGACGTGCTGCGCCGCATCCTGCCGACCGATAGTCTGGACATGCCGCAGCTCGATAGCGACCGTCTGGTGTTCGACAACTCCCAGCCGGGCGACTACGAGCTCATCTCGCTGGCGGACTTTACGTTTGGTGAGCAGGCGTTTGAGGCTAACGCTTCGCTGGATGCCGAGGGCAGGCTCGTTCGCGGCGATGTCGATGTCGCTGATAATGCTGCGCGCTCAACTGTGCCCGGTCCTGCCGACCCCAAGCCCGATGCGTTTGAGCTCGTGTATCCCCAGGCAGTGGGCGTGCGCATGGGCATCTGTCCGTTCCCGGTGCGTGACTCGTATAGCTACTCGTCAATTGCCGTGGCGCTGCATGCCGAGTCCGAGGACCGTGCCGCCGAGGCGCTTGTTCCCATGGACGAGTCCGGCGATGATGCGGAGTCGGATGGCTCGGAGATGGCCGATGCGGACGTGGCTGCTGTCGAGCCCGCCGGCAACCCCATGGCGCTGGGCTCGGCCTTCCACGCCGCTTGCCAGTGGCTCATCGAGATGGGTGCCGATGCGCTGCCCGTTGAGCGTGCCGACGCCCTGGCTCGCTTGTGGCGCCTGACGCCGGAACAGCGCGAGCGCTTCGATGTCGCTCTGGATCGCTGGCTCAAGTCGTCGGTTCGTGCCGAGCTGCTCGCGTGGCCGTGCATCCGTGCCGAGGTGCCGTTCTTCTCGCTGGGCTGCGAGGACGAGGATATCGCCCGCTACGGCGCCTATGCCGAGGGCGCCATCGATGCCTTGGCAACCGACCCGGCGGATCCGTCGCGCGCACTGGTCATCGACTACAAGACGGGCGGCACGCCGGATGAGACGCCGGAGCAGCTGCTCGAGAAACACGCCTTGCAGGCGCGCGTTTACGCCGACGTTCTGCACAAGGCGGGCTTTGAGGTCGTGACCGTCAAGTTCGTTCGCGTGGAGCGGGCGAATCCAACCATCTTCGTCAATCCCGCCGAACCTCAAGTGGTCACCTACAACCTCTAGTCCTCAGATAACTTGCGGTGGAATACGGACTGTTTTGGTCAAAAAAGCCGCCAAACAGTCCGCATTTCACCGCAACTCAATAGGAGCCGTGTGGGTTTGGGCTAGGTTCGGGTGCCGTCCGCGCCGTGCGGTAGAATCGTAACCCTAAGATCACGAACCCGCATCGGAGCTCATCACATGGCATTCGTCCATCTGCACAACCACACTGTCTTCTCCATGCTCGACGGCGCAACCCGTATCCAGGATATGGTCAACCGTGCCGTTGAGCTTGGCATGCCCGCCGTGGCCATTACCGACCACGGCTACATGTATGGCGTGCCCGACCTGGCGCTGGCCTGCGACGCCGTCAATCACAACACGCCCGAGTATAAAACCTGGAGCCACGACAAGGCCTTCTTGGAAAAGGACCGCCGCGACGAGCTGGTGGAGCCCGATCCCGAGGAAAACCCGCGCGAGCATGCCCAGTATGTGAAGGACATGGCCATGTGGGATGAGAAGGGCAATATCGACGAGCTCAAGCCGCCCCTGGTCATCAAACCCATCTTTGGCTGCGAGGTCTACTTTACGCCGGACGAGACGCTCGCCCGCGACCATAAGCCCGAGCTTTACCACATGATCCTTCTGGCCAAAGACCAGGAGGGCTACGTCAACCTGATGCAGACGGTTTCCGAGGCCGCAGTGCAGGGCTTTTACTACAAGCCGCGCGTGACGCTCGACAACCTGCGCCGCCACGCCAAGGGCATGATCTGCACCAGCGCCTGCATCGCGGGCATCATCCCCAAGTACATCGACCGCGGTGACATGGAGGGCGCCATCAAGTGGGCCGAGACCTTCCGCGATACCTTCGACCCCGGCGATTTTTATATCGAGATCCAGGAACACGGCATTACCACCGATAACGGCCTGACCGACGAGCAGATGGACCGCACGCTCATCGATATCGCCAAGCAGGTGGGCGTCAAGGTCATCGCCACCAACGACTTCCACTACCTGCGCCGCGAGGACGCGCCCGTGCAGGACGTCATCATGTGCATCGGCATGAACGCCAAGGTCGACGACCCCAACCGTATGCGCATGACCGGCTCGGAGTTTTACATGAAGACCGAGGAGGAAATGCGGGCGATGTTCCCGTATTGCCCCGAGGCCTGCGACAACACACTCGAGATCGCCGACAAGTGCTACGTGGAGCTGGACTGGGACTCCATCATCCTGCCGCGCTTCCCGTTGCTCGACCCCGGCGAGACGCACGAGAGCCAGTTCCGCCGCGAGTGCGAGAAGGGCCTGCGCCAGCACTACGGCGACGACTGGGCCACGCGCGAGATCGGCGGCGTCAACATCAAAGAGCGCTTTGAGTACGAATACAAGGTCATCTGCGACAAGGGCTTTGCCGCCTACTTCCTCATTGTTGCCGAGTACGTGCAATGGGCCAAGGACAACGGCATCGGCGTCGGCCCCGGCCGTGGCTCGGCCGCCGGCGCTATCGTCGCCTACGCCATGAACATCACCGCGTTCGACCCGCTCGAGAATGGCCTGATGTTCGAGAGATTCCTGTCCCCGCAGCGTACCGAGATGCCCGATATCGATATGGACTTCGACGATGAGCGGCGCCTCGAGGTCGTGGAGCACGTTCGCCAGCTCTACGGCCCCGAGAAAGTTACCCACGTCATCACCTACTCGACCATCAAGGCCAAGCAGGCCATCAACGACGCTGCGCGCGTTCTGGACTACCCGGTCTACATGGGCCAGCGCCTGTCCAAGATGGTCTCGAGCGACCCCAAGGTCAAGCTCAAGCAGGTGCTCGAAAAGCAACCCGGCAAAGAGGATCTGTTTAACCCCGACTTTGCCGAGGCCTATAAAAAGGATGACGACGCCCGCCGCATCATCGACACGGCGCTCTCGATCGAGGGCCTCACCCGTGGCGAGGGCGTGCACGCGTGCGCCGTTCTGATCTGCCGCGATCCCGTCAACGAGCATGTGCCCACCAAGCTCGACACCAAGGGCGGCGTCGAGATTACCCAGTACGAGGGCCATACCGTTGCCGACATGGGCCTGCTCAAGATGGACTTCCTGGGCCTGCGCACGCTGACGGTTATCTCCAAGGCCAAGGCCAACATCAAAAAGAACTTCGGCATCGACATCAAAGAGGAAGAGATTCCCTTTGACGATCCCGAGATCTTTAAGCTCATGGGCTCCGGTCACACCGCCGGCGTCTTCCAGGTCGAGTCCGCCGGCATGACGGCCACGATCAAGAACATGAAGCCCACCGAGTACAAGCACGTCGTGGCATTGATCGCCCTGTACCGCCCGGGCCCGTTGGGTGCCGGCATGGTCTCGTCCTACATCAACCGTATGAACGGCAAGGAGCCGGCCGTCTCCTACGACGACCGCCTGGACGACATCCTGGGCGAAACCTACGGCACCATGGTCTACCAGGAGCAGGTTATGCTCATCTCCGTCGAGATGTGCGGCTTCTCCAAGGGCGAATCGGACTCGCGTATCCGTAAGCCCGTGGCTAAGAAAAAGATCAAGCTGCTCACCTCGACGGTGCTCCACTGGGAGGATGGCTCGGACGAGACCACCTACGACCACTGGATGAACGGCGCTATCAAGAACAACTACACGCGCGAGGTCGCCCAGAAGATTTGGGACGATGTTCTCGAGTTCGCGTCCTACGCCTTTAACAAGTCGCACTCCGCCGGCTACGCCATCCTGGTTATGCAGACGGCGTGGCTCAAGGCGCACTATCCGCACGAGTACATGGCGGCCGTTCTGACGTCCTATACGGGCAAGACCGACAAGATCGTTCACTACGTCTCGGCGTGCCGTCACGACGGCATCCCCGTGCTGTCGCCAGATGTCAACGAGTCCGGTACCGAGTTCACGGCTACCAAGGAGGGCGTGCGCTTTGGTCTGGCCGGCATCCGCGGCGTGGGCACCGGCGTGGCGCAGGCGATTATCGCCGAGCGCGAGGCGGGCGGCCCGTTTAAGACGCTGCACGACTTTGTCGAGCGCGTGGATTCCAGCCAGGCAAACCGTCGCGTGATCGAATCCCTCATCAAGGCAGGCGCCTTTGACTCCACGGGGTATCCGCGTCGCCAGATGATGCACTTTGTGGATAAGAACAACCCCGAGAACATCATCGATGCCGCGGTAAAGCGCCAGAAAGATCGCGCGAGCGGCCAGACGTCGTTCTTCGATATGTTTGGCGACGTTGAGGGCTCGGGCTTTGAGGTGAGCGTGCCCGATCCGGATGGCCAGGAGTGGGACCGCCACCTTAAGCTAAGCCAGGAGAAGGAGGTTCTGGGCATCTATGTCTCGGACCACCCGCTGCGCCCGTTTGAGTATGCGCTAGCCAAGGCACGCGACTTCTCGTTCTCGCAGATCGATACCGGCTACGAGGTGCAAAACCCCACGGGCGGTACCATCAACCAGGAGATTCCCGAGGGCAAGGCGCTGTGGTGGGCCGGCATGGTCTCGAGCGTGTCCAAGCGCGTGACCAAAAACGGCGACCCCATGGGCATCGTGCAGCTCGAGGACATGGAAGGCGAGGCCACGGTCGTGGTGTTCCCCAAGACCTACAAGGAAGCCGAGGGGTATCTATACGGCGAGGTCGATCCCGAGACCGGTGCACAGCTGTCCGATGCGTTTGTGCGCATTAAGGGCAAGCTCGAGCGCTCGGACCGCGGCGACCAGATCATCGCGCAGGAGATCGTGCCGCTGGAGCTTAACGAGGAGAGCAACAAGCCCAAGGTGTTTGAGGTCATGGTGCCCAACAGCCGCTTTAGCCAGGGCAATATGGCGCGTCTCGCCACGGTGCTTACCGCCAACCCGGGCGGCGACCGCGTGGAGATCTTTATCGAGCAGGTGGACGGGCGCGTGCTGCGTGCCGAGGTGCCGGCCAAGGTCAACGCACGCTCGATTCCGCTGTTGGCAGAGGCAAAGGCCATCGTCGGCAACCAAGGCCGCGTGACGGTGATCTAAAATGATTTTTCTGGGACGGGGATTAAAAAATCATTTTGGGTGACGTGTGGCGGAAGACCAGTCTTTCTGGGACGGGAATGATTTTTTCATCCCCGTCCCAGAAAAATCATTTGGCATGCGAGATTGGAGGAAGTGATGGCGCAGGGGACGTTTGTGCAGGCGCTTCGTAAGGAGGCGGCGCTTAGCAGCACCTTTATGAAGGGGCGCTCGCTCATGCTCAACGGCGCCGTGCTGTCGTTTGAGGACTCCGGCTCGCGCTTCTCCAAAAACGTGAACATCGAGGGTTCGGTGCGCGGCTCGCGCGGCGACCTGTACAAGACGCACGTGGCGCTCGACATGGACGAGCACGAGGTTATCGACTACGACTGCGATTGCCCCGCTGCCTTCCGCTATTCCGGCATGTGCAAACACGCCATCGCCACGGCGCTGGCGTATCTGGATGCCAGTGGCGCCGAGCCCGTCGAGGGTTTGCGCACACCGGTCCGCACGTTTACGACACCGCCCGCACAGTCCAAGCAGCCCACGCGCCCCGCGCCCACCGCATCTGCGGTCAACCCCAACTTTCCCTTTCCGGCACCCATCCCCACGAGCCCGAGCCTTGTGGCGGCGCTTTCCGATCTTTCGGACGCGCGCATGGACGAGCTTGTGGCCATGCGTCGCAAGCTCGCCGGCACCATTGACCCTGATGCGCCCAAAGCGGTGCTGGAGCCCTCGCTGGTGCCGTACTACAATCCGCTGTTTGCCGATCGCTTTAACTGGGCGCTCGAGTTTCGCATTCGCTGCGGTTCGGTGTCCTACGTGGTTAAGGATATCGACGGCATGGCCGATGCCTATGTGCGCGGCGGTACGTTCTCCTATGGCAAGAAGCTTACGTTTGCCCATGTGCCCGAGGCTTTCGATGACGTGTCGACAAAGCTGCTCGACTTTATCGCAATGACGGTCGCCTACCTAGGCGATATTACGAGCTCGCGCTCGGCATCGTATGATTTTGCCCGCAGCGGTTTTGTCGCCGAGCGTCAGTTGCCGGTATCTGAGCATTCCATCGTGTCCGTGCTGGACCTGCTGCGCGGCAGGACCATGTCCTTTGAGCCTGCTTGGTCGCGGGGGACGACGACGCATCGCGCCTACGAGGTGGCAGTCGAGCCATCGCCGCAGGGGGAGGGCGAAGTCCCGGCTAAGCGCCCGCCGCTCCTTGCCGCCAAGATTGCACCGGCGGCGGGAGGCAGCTATGACCTGCGCATTCCGGCCGATACGTACTGCTTTGTCGCTGGTGACGCAGCCTATCTGGTCGATACGCGCCGCGCGCGCCGTACCGACACGGCGTTTGCCCAGCATGCGGCGCCGTTCCTATCGCACTTGTTGCCCTGCCGCACGCCGGTCCATATCGCCGCCGACCAGGTGGGCGAGTTCTGCCGCATGGCGCTGCCGATCTTGCGCGACTACACCGACCTGATCGCTCCCGCCGTACTTGACGCCGTGGCGCCCGAGCCGAGTTTTGCCATGGCGATTGGCGTCGACGATGGCCTTGTGACCTGCAAGATTACGGTGGCCTACGGCGATTGGTCGGCAGATCTCTTTAGTCTTGGTGCTCCGGGCAGTCCTTTCGAAGAGCAACGCCCCGGCGTTCCGCCCCGCGATACGCTGGCGGAGTTTCGCGTTATGGACACGGCTGCCCTGTACTTTGATTTCCGCGAGGGCGGCCTGGCGTTTGAGGAGCGCGATGACGAGAGCCTGTTCCACTTGCTGACCGAGGGCCTGTCTGCCCTGTCCGAGCTTGGAGAGGTCATGCTCAGCGACCGCCTGCGCCAGATTTCGGTCCGCCCTGCGCCCAAGCTCTCGGTGCGCGCCACCGTCAAGAGCAACTTGCTCGACGTCGAGCTGGGCGCGAGCGGTCTTTCGGCAGCCGACCTTGCCATCTACCTTGACTCCTACAAGCGTCACCAGACGTTTGCGCGTCTCACGTCGGGCGACATCATTCGCCTGGACGAGGGCGCTCGTGCCGCGTTTGGCCTTGCCGAGGACTTGGGCGTCGATGCCGTCGACCTGCTCGACGGCGTGTCGCTTCCCGCGTCGAGCACCCTGTTTGTCGATAGCATGCTCGCGCGCACGCCGGCGCTTGAGGCCGATCGCGACGCCGCGTTCCGCCGCACCGTCGAGCGTCTGGACACGCTCGGCAAGATGGACTTTACGGTGCCGGCATCTCTCAAGGCCACACTGCGTGGCTACCAGGTCGACGGTTACCAGTGGCTCGGCTCGCTTGAGCATCTGGGCCTTGGCGGCATCTTGGCCGACGATATGGGCTTGGGTAAAACGTTGCAGATGATCGCGCACATTCTGGCGCGCGTGGAGGCGGGGGACACCAAGCCCACGCTCGTGGTATGTCCCGCGTCGCTCGTGTACAACTGGACTGCCGAGTTGGAGCGCTTTGCCCCCTCGCTTGATGTGTGCGCCATCGTGGGCGCCAAGGCCCAGCGTCGCGTGCAAATTGCCGGTGCCGCCGAGCACAACGTGGTGGTGACGTCGTATGACCTCATGCGCCGGGACATCGACGAATACGTCGAGCAGGACTTTGCCCGCGTGGTGCTCGACGAAGCCCAGTACATTAAAAACCCGCTCACCCAGGTGGCCCGTGCTGCCAAGCGCCTGCCGGCCGGCGTGCGCTTTGCCTTGACGGGAACGCCCATCGAAAACCGCCTGTCCGAGCTCTGGAGCATCTTCGACTTTTTGATGCCGGGTCTGCTTGGCACGCGCGACTCATTTGCCAAGCGCTTTGAGAGTCCCGTCGAGCATGCCGAGGGCGACAGCGCCGCTCGTCTGCAGGCGCTCGTGTCGCCGTTTGTGCTGCGTCGCGTTAAGGAAGACGTGGTGGCCGACCTGCCCGAGAAGATCGAAGACACGGTGATGGCGCAGCTTACCGGAGAGCAGCGCAAGCTCTACCTGGCCAACCAGGACCGCATCGCCCAGCAGGTGCAGCACCGCGAGGCATCCGAGTTTAAGAAAGATAAACTCAAGGTGCTCGCCGAGCTCACCAAGCTGCGCCAGATCTGCTGCGACCCGCGCCTACACTACGAGGATTACAAGGCGGGGAGCGCCAAGCTCGATACATGCATGGAACTCGTCCACGGAGCGCTCGACGGCGGTCACCGCATCTTGCTGTTCAGCCAGTTTACGGGCATGCTCGATATCATCGGCAAGCGCCTGGCCAAGGAGGATATCGCCTTCCTTAAGCTCACGGGTGCATCGTCCAAGGAGAGCCGCGCCAAGATGGTTGCGCAGTTCCAGGCGGGCGAGGTGCCGGTGTTCTTGATTTCGCTCAAGGCGGGCGGCGTGGGCCTTAATTTGACGGCAGCCGACGTGGTCATTCACTACGACCCGTGGTGGAACGTGGCGGCGCAGGACCAAGCGACCGACCGCGCCCACCGCATTGGCCAGCAGCACACCGTGACCGTGTACAAGCTCATCGCCAAGGATACGATCGAGGAACGCATTATGCAGATGCAGGAGTCCAAGCGCGATCTGGTCAACAGTGTGCTCGGCGGCGATGGTATCTCGTCGGCGCTGTTCACGCGCGAGGATGTTCTGGCGCTGCTCGGTGGTGACGGTCGCTAGCTGCGCGCGGGATGGGGCTGCCGGGGCGGGCCGGGTCGCCGGTTCGTCCTGGCCCGACCGCTTGTCCCACCCGTTATGTGTTCATTTGCAATGCCATGGATGGCTCGGCGCTCTTTGGGCATAAGAACCATCGAGAACATCGGCACATCAGCAAAGGAGAACATCATGGCGAAATTCTTTAAGGACTCCGACGGCAAGCTCGTTGCCGCCCTTGGCGACGGCGTTGCGACCCCTGCCGGCTGCACGGAGCTGACGGCAAACACCGAGGATGCGGCGCACGAGAAGCACGTGCCTGTTGTCGAGATCGAGCGCGACGGCCACGTCATTCGCGCGCGCGTGGGCTCGACGGAGCACCCCATGCTGCCCGAGCACTACATCGAGTGGATCGCGCTTGAGGCCGAGGGCCGCCTGGAGGTCCATTACCTTGAGCCCGGCATGAAGCCCACGACGTTTTTCGCTGGCGGCTCCAAGACTGGTACCGTCTATGCCTACTGCAACCTGCATGGGCTGTGGTCCGCGACGTTCTAGGAGCGCGCCCCCGCTCGGGGTATCATAGCTAGCATATGCACATGCGAGCGCCGGCTGCATTATGCGGCCGGCGCTTTTACTACGGCAACGACGATTTACGACGGAAAGGGCTGGGCCATGAAGCTCGCACTTGCACAGATCGATATGCGCCTGGGTGATATTGAGGGCATTTGCGGCCGCATCGAGGACCAGGCTCGCCTGGCTCATGAGCGCGGCGCGCGCGTGCTGTGCGTTCCGGCTCCGCTCTTTATGGGCGCCATACCCGGTGGCCTGGTGGGCGCTGCCGATTTTGAGCACGATATGCTGACGGGTCTGACGGGCGTTGCCGAGCGCATCCAAGAGCTCGACATGATCTGCATCGTACCCTCTGCGGTTTCGTTTGAGGGTCAGCCCCTGCTTGACTACATGATGCTCAAAGACGGTCGCGTGGTGCCTGCGCGCGCAAGTATCGCCCTGCAGCGTGGCGAGAGCAACGACGCGCGTTGGGCGCCTCCGGTGTTTGACGTGGACGGCGTGCGCATCGCTGTGGTGTTTGACCTGGATCGCGAGCTCGAGATGCTGCCGACCGGCGTCGACCTCATTGCCTATTTTCAGTTCAATGCGTTTGACATGACCGACCGCGAGACCGCCGCCGTCGCCGCCGTGCGCAGCGGTGCCTACCGCAAGATCGCCTCCAAGCGCAGCGTGTGGTTTGCCTGCATGGCGCCGGTCGGCGCCTATGACGAGTCGGTGTATACCGGCGGGGCGTTTGTGCTCGACGATTGCGGCCGCGTGGTGGCCCAGGCGCCGTGTTTTGAGGAGAGCCTGCTGGTTCAGGAAATACAGCGCGGCGTGATGCTCGATGCCCTGGAGGACCATGAGCTGCCCCAGTTTCGCTCTGAGGAGTGGTTGTGGCAGGCGCTGGTGCTTGCCGTGCGCGACAATGCCCGCGCCCGCGGCGCCTCGCGTGCCGTGGTGGCGCTCGAGGGCGATCTGCCGTCGTCCCTGTTGGCGGCGCTTGCCGTCGACGCCTTGGGTCCGCGTAACGTAATTGGCCTGGTGCTGGGGCGCAATCGCATCTTTACGCCGGCGCAGGAGGAGGCAGAGGCCGCCCGCTGTTCTGCTGTGCGCTCAATCGCCGAGCGCTTGCACATTCGCACCGTCGAGCGCGATGCGCCGGATGCGGCGCGCGTGCTCGATCGCGACGTGTCGGCGGGCGATGCCGAACGCCTGCGTTCGCGCGCGCTGGGCCTGATGCTCGAGGATACGGCGCTCGAGCTGGGCGCCATGGCGTTGAGCCCGCTTTCCAAGACTGAGTACGCATTGGCGGCGCCCGCGCTGTCCGGCGGCTATCAGGGCGACTTTGCGCCCTTTGGCGATGTGTATCTGTCGACGCTCGAGTTTGTGGCACGCGTGCGCAACCGTGCCTCGGCCGTGGTGCCCCAAGAGCTCGTGACGCTCAACGCGGTAGAGGATTGCATGGATCGCGTGCTGGCGCAGGCACTCTCGACGCTCGCCGGCCCGGTTGATATGCTCGATCGCGCGGCGCAGCTGCTTGGCGGGCTTGAGCCGGGTGAGGTCGATGGTGCGCTCGAGTCGCACGTGGACCGCAACCGTCCCTTTGACGACATCCCGATGGCCGCCGCCAAGCCCGAGGCCTGCTCGCTGCTGCTGATGCTCGTGCGCCAGGGTGAGGCTGCTCGTCGCATGCTACCGACGGCCCCGATCGTCTCGGCCCGTTCGTTTGCCGAGCGCGCCTGGCCGTACATGCTTGCATGGTCCGATCTGGGGCTCAACGGTAAGGAGCGCATGACGGTTGATTCGCTGGCACGCGCCGAGGTGCGCCGCTTTGCCGACGACGATACGAGTGACCGCATGCGCGGCGAGATGATGGGCCTGTTGGGCGAGCTGTTGGGTATTTCGCCTGAGCAGATGGAAGAGCTGCGCTCTGAGGACGGTCAGCGTCGTTTGCACGAGGGAATGAAAAAGTTCGAGGGCGAGGTTCAGGACGCCATCGACAAGATGATGGGCGGCCAGGGCGGACCACAGGGTGGGCCCCAGGGAGGTCCGATGCCGCATCCGCCGGTGGATCCCCGACAGTTCCCGTTCTTCTCGCAGAACTAACTATGGGATGGGATTCGCTCCCAACCCCGATACTTCAACTAAGCGTCTTGGCCCCGTTGTGTTATTCTAGAACAGACGTTCGTGAATGATGCGCGGGGCCTTGCCTTGCGCTGTGCTTGTGGCGAGGGGAGGTCGGCTTGGTTATCTTGGGTATCGACCCTGGTTTGGCCCATACGGGCTGGGGGATTATCGAGGAGCGGCGTGGCGAGGTTCGCTGCCGTGCCTACGGTTGTATCGAGACCAGCGCGGGCAGCCCGCTCGCGGTGCGCCTGTCGCATATCGCCCGCGACCTCAAGGGCGTCGTCGAACGCTACCGTCCCGATACCGCTGCCATCGAGAGCATTTACTTTGGCGCCAACGTCCGCTCGGCCATCCCCACGGCGCATGCCCGCGGTGCTGCGCTCGTGGCGCTTTCGGAGTGCGCGCTCGAGATTGGCGAATACACGCCCATGCAGATCAAGCAAGCCGTGGTGGGCACGGGCGCTGCGGATAAACGGCAGGTTGCCTACATGGTGCGCACGCTCACGCAGCTCGATCACGATCCTCACCCAGACCATGCCGCCGATGCCCTGGCCTGCGCCATCTGTCACGTTAACCTAAGCCGCACCCGGGCGCTTACCGGTGGCGAGTTCTATCAACAGAGAGGAACCGGATACTGATGATCTCTCAGCTCCATGGAACGCTTGTCGAGGCCACGATGAGCTCGGCCGTCGTCGATGTATCGGGCGTGGGCTTTGAGCTCGGTATTTCGGGCAGCACTGCCGCCACGCTGCCTACGCCCGGCGGTGAGGTTCGCCTCTATACCCGCATGCAGGTGCGCGAGGACGCCATGACGCTTTTTGGCTTTGCCTCCAAGGACGAGCGCACGATGTTCGATCGGCTCGTTTCCGTCTCGGGCGTTGGCCCGCGCTTGGCGCTCGCCGTGCTCTCCACCTATACCGTGGGGCAGCTGTATTCCCTGGTGATGGCCGAGGACGACAAGGGCATGGCCAAGGTTCCCGGTGTGGGCAAAAAGACCGCCCAGCGCCTTATCTTGGAGCTCAAGAGTACCTTTGCCAAGGACAAGGGCTTTGTTCCGGTCGACGTAATCCCCGGTCAGGTTGCGATGCCGGTTCCCGCTGCCGCTCCCTCGGCAATCGATGACGCCCGCGCGGCGCTCCTTTCCATGGGCTTTAGCCCGCAGGAGACCGAGGTTGCCCTGAGCGGGTATGATGAGCAGGATATGCGTGTCGAGGATTTGCTCGGCGCGGCGCTTAAGCGACTCGGAATGGATGCGTGATGTGGGAAGCCGATGACTCTCAGGACCTGTGGGCGATGCCCGGCAACTCGCCGGCGGCATCGATGGCGCACGGTGAGCGCATGGTGGGCTCGGAGCTGACGCCCGAAGACCTCGATGTCGACCGCACCTTGCGCCCCCAGCGTCTGGATGACTACTGCGGTCAGGAGCACATCAAACAGAGCCTGCGCGTGCTCATCGAGGCAGCGCAGAGCCGTGGCGAAACGCTCGACCACGTGATTTTCTCGGGCCCTCCAGGTCTGGGCAAGACCACGCTGGCCACGGTTATCGCCAACGAGCTGGGCGCTCAAATTAAGACGACGAGCGGTCCGGCCATCGCGCGCACCGGCGACCTGGCTGCCATCCTTACCAACCTGCAACCGGGCGACGTGCTGTTTATCGACGAGATCCACCGCCTCAACCGCTCGGTCGAGGAGGTCCTGTATCCTGCGATGGAGGACTTTGCGCTCGATATCGTGATCGGCAAGGGTCCGGCGGCGCGCTCGATTCGCCTGGACATCCCCAAGTTCACGTTGGTGGCGGCAACGACTCGCTCGGGCATGTTGACCGGCCCGCTACGTGACCGTTTTGGCATTTCATATCGCCTGGATTACTACACCGTTGAGGAACTCGCCCAGATTGTGACACGCTCGGCGACCATTCTGGGTGTGACGATCGACCATCCCAGCGCGCTCGAGATCGGCTCGCGCTCGCGCGGTACGCCGCGTCTTGCCAACCGTCTGCTCAAGCGCGTGCGCGACTACGCGCAGGTGCGCGGCAACGGTCCCATCGAGCTCGATATCTGCCGCCAGGCGCTCGAGTTCTTTGAGATCGATGAGCTTGGTCTGGACTGGATGGACATTCGAATCTTGGAGACGCTTGCCAAGACGTTCTCCGGCCGTGCCGTTGGCTTGACCACGCTTGCCAGTGCGGTGGGCGAGGACCCGGGTACGCTTGAGGATGTCTACGAGCCCTATCTGCTGCAGTGCGGATTGATGATTCGCACACCGCAGGGTCGCCAGGCAACGCTTCGCACATTCGAGCATTTGGGTATTGAACCGACCCTGTAGTAATGGGCTTGTTTTAGCGCATCTGTAGGCTATCGCTGGGCATCGGGTAAACATATCGCCGTTCGTCGGTTACGGGCGTTTTACTATTGCGCGCGCGTGCTATGCTGGATTGGTCTTTTTCTCATCCGGTAACGAAAGGACCGTCCATGCCTACTGACATCGAAATCGCACGTTCCGTCACACCGCTGCCCATTACCGAGGTGGCCAAGAACGCCGGTGTCGACGTAAAGCACCTGATTCCGTACGGCTTCGACAAGGCTAAGGTTGACTATTCACTGCTCAACGAGCCGACCGATCACCAGGCCAAGCTCGTCCTCGTGACCGCTATCAATCCCACGCCCGCCGGCGAGGGCAAGACCACCACGACTATCGGTCTGGCCGATGGTTTGCGCCGTCGCGGCGTCAAGAGCGCTGTGGCCCTGCGCGAGCCTTCGCTCGGCCCCGTCTTTGGCGTAAAGGGCGGTGCCGCCGGCGGCGGTTGGGCCCAGGTCATCCCTATGGAGGACATCAACCTGCACTTTACCGGCGACTTCCACGCTATCGGTGCCGCCAACAACCTGCTGGCCGCCATGCTCGACAACCATATTCAGCAGGGCAACCAGCTCGGCATCGACGTTAAGCGCATTACCTGGAAGCGCGTCGTCGACATGAACGACCGCCAGCTGCGCCACGTTATCGACGGCATTGGCGGCAAGGCTCAGGGCGTGCCGCGCGAGGATGGCTTCGACATCACTGTCGCCTCCGAGGTCATGGCGATCCTGTGCCTGTCCACGAGTATCAATGACCTCAAGGAGCGCCTGGGCGAGATCGTCGTCGGCTACAGCTATGCCGGCGAGCCCGTCCGCGCACGCGACCTCAAGGCCCAGGGCGCCATGGCTGCGCTGCTTAAGGATGCGCTCAAGCCCAACCTGGTGCAGACGCTCGAGGGTACGCCCGCGTTTGTCCACGGCGGTCCCTTCGCCAACATCGCCCACGGCTGCAACTCCATCATGGCCACGCGCATGGCTATGCGCTTTGGCGATGTCGCCATTACCGAGGCCGGTTTCGGCGCCGATCTGGGTGCCGAGAAGTTCCTCGACATCAAGTGCCGCATGACGGGCGTCCGCCCCAGCGCCGTCGTGATTGTCGCCACCGCCCGCGCGCTTAAGTACAACGGCGGCGTTGCCAAGGCCAACCTTAACGACGAGAACCTCGAGGCCCTCAAGGCCGGCATGCCCAACCTGCTGCGTCACGTTGACAATATCCAGAACGTCTATGGTCTTCCCTGTGTGGTCGCCATCAACCGCTTCCCGACGGACACTGAGGCCGAACTCGAGCTCATCGAGTCCGAGTGCCAGAAGCTCGGCGTTAACGTTAAGCTTTCCGAGGTCTGGGCCAAGGGCGGCGAGGGCGCGCTCGACCTGGCTGATGAGGTCATGCGCCTGATTGAGCAGCCGAGCGAGCTCAAGTTTGCCTACGAGGACGGCGCCGATGTTGCCGATGCCCTCGAGGCCGTCGCCACCAAGGTCTACCGCGCCGACGGCGTTGACTTTACGCCGGCTGCCAAGCGTCAGCTCGCCGAGCTGCGCGAGAACGGCTTTGGCAACCTGCCGGTGTGCGTCGCCAAGACCCAGTACAGCTTTAGCGACAACGCCAAGGCGCTGGGCGCCCCCGAGGGCTTCCGCATCACCGTGCGCGAGCTCAAGGTTTCCGCCGGTGCCCACTTTGTGGTCGCGCTGACTGGCAGCGTCCTGACCATGCCGGGCCTGCCCAAGGTTCCCGCGGCCGAGAACATCGACGTCGACAACGACGGCAACATCACCGGCCTGTTCTAAGCCTGCTGCTTATAGCCGCTTGCCCGCCCCGCCGCGCCCACCAAGGCCCGGCGGGGCTTTTTGATCCTTAGGCACGCGCATGTCTTGTAGATACCGACGGCCTTTGCCCATCATAGGCTTTTGCGCGGGTAGAATGCATGGATAACTTGATGCTTACAGGCGACGGAAAGGAAACGTTGCATGGACCAGGACAAGACGACCGTGATGGGCGGATATGGTTCCGCGCAGGCTGACGATAGCGCCGATGCGACCCGCGTTGTTCCCAACCCCGGTTATACCGACCCCGCCGCGACGCAGCCTTCTGCCGAACCCACACGGGTTATGGGCTATGGCGATACACCACGGGACCCGTTTGATTATGCACCGCAGGACTCGTATGGCAATGCGGCGCCGGACCCGTATGGCAATGCGGCGACAGATGCTTATAACAACCTGCCGCAAAATCCTATTCCGCAGCCTCAGCAGACGACGTATATGCCGCGCACGGCACAGGCCCAGCCTCGATATGAGTCGCGCGATCCATATGCGCGCCAACCTTATCGCGAGTATCCCAAATCGATTCCGCAGTATGGTGAGGACGAGGAAGAGACGCCGTCGCGTTCGTCGAGTGTGATCAAGAAGATCCTCATCGTGTTGGCGATCTTCTTTGCGCTGTCGGTTGTGTTTGCCATTGTGTCGGGCATGCTCAACAAACGGGGGAGTTCAACGGCCGATACCACTGCCGAGCAAACCGAGTCTGCCTCGTCTAGCACCGTCGATCTGAGCGATATCCCGGGGCAGTACTGGTCCAATGCCAAGAAGCTCCTCAAGTCGCGCGGCGCCGATCTTTCGAATACTGTGATTCTGACTGACGACGGCTCGACGCCTGTTGTCGATGCCAACTGGGTTGTTACTTCTGCCTACTATAACGACAACGGTAACCTCGAAATACAGCTCACGCACAAGGACGGCTCGTCGGGCAATGCGTCCGGCGATCAAGGCACCACGGACAGCTCGAGCTCCAACACGCTGGAGGACCTGAGCAATAAGGCGCAGGAATTGGGAGACAAGGCGCAAGAGCTGGGCGATACGGCACAAAACCTGGGCGATACCGCGCAGAACTTGGGAGACATGGCGACGGATGCCTGGAACGCCCTACAAAACGGCATTTCGGGCGCACAGGGAAACTAGCGGCCGAGCGGCTAGAGCCTTAGCGGTGCAAACAAAAACGGGACGCAGGACCGCGTGACCGGGCGCATAGGCGCGCTGGTCGGCGGTCCTGCGTCCCGTTTTGCTGTCGATTACAGCTGCTCTGCCGGACGCTCGGGCGAGCTAAAGCCGGAGTCAAACGTGACGACGCATGATGCATCGGGCCTGCGCTCGTGCACGATGCGCGTGACGAGCCCCAGCAGCTCCTCGTCGGATATGTCAAAGCCGTCGGGACGCACCAGGTCAAACGAAACAAAGCCGTCGTGCTCGTGCAAGTCGTGGATGGAAAGCGCGGGGTCGATCTGCGCTACGCCGCGCTTGACCCAGCCGCGCAAGTCATCGCCGGTTGTTGCAATGGGGTCGCAGTGCAACGTGATGGCGATGCCCATCTGGCGTTTGATGTCGTGTTCGATGGTGTCCAGAATCTCGTGGTGCTCAAAGGCATCGCCCTCGCCGGGCATTTCCACGTGTGCGCTGGCAAACTGACGGCCGGGGCCGTAGTCGTGCACCATGAGGTCGTGCGTGCCCAGGACCTGGGGGTACGACATGATCCTGTCGCGGATTTCCTGGACGAGCTTGGGGTCGGGCGCTTGTCCCAGCAGCGGGCTGATGGCGTCGCGCACCAGGCCCAGGCCGCTGATGCAGATGAAGATGCCCACGCCCAGGCCCGCCCAGCCATCGAGGTCAAAGCCGGTCGTCTGCGAAATAAGCGCCGCTACCAAGACCGAGCCCGAGGTGATGACGTCGTTTTTGGAGTCCTGCGCCGTGGCGATGAGCGCCTCCGAGTCGATGCGATCGCCCAGCGTGCGGTTGAACGCGGCCATCCAGAGCTTAACGAGCATGGACGTAGCCAGTGCCGCAAGGGAAACGAGCGTGTAGGCGGTGGGGGAGGGCTTGATGATCTTGGTAACGGACTCGAGCACCAGGTTGATGCCGACGGCACAAACGAGGACGGCGACAAACAGGCCGGCGAGGTATTCGTAGCGGCCGTGGCCATAGGGGTGGCCTTCGTCAGCCGGGCGACTGGCAAGTCGGAATCCGAGCAGGCTCACAATGTTGCTCGACGCATCGGAGAGGTTGTTGAAGGCATCGGCGATAAGCGAGACAGAGCCGGCGAGCAGGCCCGCGATGCCCTTGGCTAGGCACAGGGTAATGTTGAGGCCAATGCAGATGAGGCTTGCGGCAAAGCCCGCGTTGGTGCGGCAAGCCGTATCGACCGGCTCGTCCTCGCTGCCGGGAACAAGCGTATGTACCAGCCGATTTACAAATAGCATGGCGTATCTCCTCGCATCCTTGTTTAAGGGGATAGTGTAGCTCGCATGAGCGCACCGTGCGCCGATGCTTTGAAAATGCAGCAATGGTCTGCTCGAGCTAACGAGCGGCCCTTCTTGTCCGACCGGGTGCTCCATTTTAGGCCACATGGGTATGGGCATGTGCCTGCCTGCCCGACATACTTAATGTTGACAGCCCCTGTGCAAAGGAGGACGTTTCTATGGACGAGATGTTTGCCATTAAATGCCAAAACTGCGGCGGTCCTATGTACTCACACCAGGCTAAACGCAGCTTTGAGTGCGCCTATTGCGGCACGGTCATCCCGTGGCAGGCCGATGCGGGGGAGCCCAAGAGCGCCCTGGGCATTCGTCATGCGCCGCTGACGGTTGTCGATGGACTGCTTAAGCTCACCCATGTGTCGCAGCTCGAGCGTCCGGTGGACCCCGACTGGTATTTCTTTAATTCGTACTGGCGCAACCAGTCGGTTCTGGAGCATCTGCTGTGGGAGGACCGCGGCACGGCGCAGGAGTTTCAAGAGGCAGCGCACGTGAGCATTCCCTGCCCCTTCTGCGGTGCGTCCTTTGAGGGGTCATCGACCCAGCGCGTGTTTGAGTGCCCGTCCTGCGGTAATAAGATCGGCGTTGCCGACCTACTCAAGCCCGGTACCTTTAGCAAGCGTCTGACCATGGGCGTTGGTGCCGAGTACGTGCCTGAGCAGGGTATTCCTTGCGAGATAACGCCGCAGCAGGCACATGCCAACGCGCTGCAGCTGGTGCGCCAGTATCCCGATGCCTTTGCCGGGCACGACGTGGAAGACGCGATTCAAAATGACATGATGCTCTTCTACTTCCCCATGGCGCTCGCGGATTTGCGCATGATGGCGTCCTTCCCAGGCAAGGGGCTGAGCAAGGAGACCCTGGTGTACTACGAGGTGCTCGACTGGGCGTATCCGCGGGCAAACTACCTGGACGTTCGCCTTATGGGCATTTTGGAGCCGTGGGACTTTGCCAAGGTTGGGCCGTTTGACCCGGCCATGCAGGAAGGCGACTTCCGCGTTGTCTCCGTCGATGCGTCTACCAAGGACCAGGTGGTCATTGATAAGCTGGCGCTCGACGTTGCCGGCAACGATGCCGAGGCGGTGCTGGGGCTCAATAAAAAGAGCATCCGCACCTGGGCGCGCAAGGCCCGCAAGCATAAGGACGGCCTGGTGATGGTGCCGGTCTATTTTGTCGATCGCCCGGCGACGGACAGCCGCGATGGCGAGCAGGTGCGCATTGCCGTAAACGGCCAGACGGGCCGCGCGGTCGCGGTGGTGTTTAGCGACAAGCACGAAACACATATTGTGGCGCCGCTCAACCCAAGCCTGCATCTGTCCGGAGAAAGCACCGTGCACGCTACGCCCATCGAGGTCAAATACGTCAAGTCGCCGTTCCTGTACCAGATCGTGCGTCGTGGAGACGGTGAGCAGCCGCGTCAGGTGGCAGCGGTTGCCGAGGGTTCCTACCGAGAAGAAAAGCCCAAACGCAAGGGGCTGCTTGCAGCGATCTTTGGGAAGTAGGGGAACGGTACGGGACAGTGCGCAGTAGTGCGAGCTGTCCGTCGTGGTAGATCTAAATAAACGGTGGGACGGCTGCAAAAGAGCCGCCCCACCGGGCAAAATCAAGGTGTGCCGCGGAACCCGCTCCTCAGTCGGTCAACTTTGGAAGCGCGGGCAACGCAGGTGCTAATGTCTAAAGGGCCGGGGCAACCGGCCCTTTTCTGCGGCAGCGGGGATTCGAATACCAACACGGTGTACGGCCCCACGGTACTTTGCTCTGTGACGAACGGACCCATGACGGCGCATTCTGTAATCATCATTTATGCGGTCCCTTAATCATTTGCGTTGACTGACATTGTCTTCGTTAAAGGCGTGTCCTAAAACAAACACTGCTCTATCAACTCTTTACCGCGCAGGGTATCGATCCACTCCTGCGGAATTGCGTCGATACCGTAGGCCGTGCCGGCGAGGGCGCCTGCGACGGCTGCGGTGGTGTCGGTGTCGTCGCCTAGGTTGACGGCGGCAAGCACGCAATCTTCGTAGCTGTTAGTGTTGACGAAGCACCAGGTGGCTGCCTTAAGCGTGTCGCGCACGAAGCCACCTGACCTGATTTCCTGCTCTGGCACGCCTTTCAGATGGAGTGCCCACGAGGGGAGCGCGTCGTTCATCACATCCCTCATCAGCTCGACAAATACGATGCACGCGTCAGTCGACGTTCTGTGGGCGTGCGTAATCGCGGAGACCTCGCGGATCTCTTCACCTGTCGCATCGGTGAACGCCAGGGGAGCGATGCGCATGAGCGAACCGTTGCCGTTGTCGCGCTCGCCGGAGCCTCCTTTGCCGGTGTGCAAGGCGCGGGCGGTCGTGCCGCCGTAATCGAAAACGCCGTCGATTGTATACTCGCCACGGGCAATCCAGCTTACGAACTTGTCGCGCATGTCCGCGGTGTCGATATGCCCTAGCTCCCTAATCGAGTCGCAGGTAGCAAGCGTCATGGACGTGTCATCGCTCCAGGTGCCGGCGGGCTGTCCATGCGTGCCGTAGCCGATCATGTCGGTGCATTCGAACGCGCCGCGGGGCCTGAACTCGTAGGGAACGCCCAGTGCGTCGCCGACGGCGAGCCCATAGATGCAGTCGCGCAGCGTTGTTTTCGGTCTGTCTGTCATGGAAAGCTCCTCTTATCCCGGGTGATGTGGAGCGCCATCGGTGGTGTCGGTCGCAACGTATTGCTATCCTTGTGCTTCGCCATTAGTCGCTTCGTTGATGGCGCGGTACTCGGCACTCAGCTCGCGCGCCAGCTCTTCCTTACTTGGAAGATACGGCAGGGATTTGGCGGCAAACACTTGGTCGTTGTCTTCGGGCAGCGTGTACTCGACAATCGAGTCGCTTTTGTCCGCGCAGAGCACGATGCCTATAGGCGGATTGTCGCCTTCGTTCATGAGCTCGCGCGTGTAGTAGTTCACGTACATTTGCATCTGGCCCAGGTCCTGATGCGTAAGGTCATCGGTCTTAAGGTCGATGAGCACGAAGCAGCGCATCAGATAGTTGTAAAACACAAGGTCAATATAGAAATGGCGCCCATCAAAGGTGATGCGCTTTTGGCGCGCCTCGAAAGCGAAACCACGGCCAAGCTCCAGCAGGAACTTCTGAAGATGCGTGATGAGCGCCTGCTCTAGATCGCTCTCGCGAAACGCAGTATCGTCCGAGAAACCTAAAAACTCCAGTACATATGGGTCACGGATGATATCCTCGGGGCGACGAGCCGGGGCGCTCTTTTGGATTTCCTGGGTGACGGCCTCCTTGTCCTTGCTGGCAAGCAGGCGCTCGCGGAACATGGTGTTGATCTGACGCTCGAGCTGACGCGTGCTCCAACGAGAATCGGCGCATTCGTTCATGTACCAGGCGCGAGCATCAGGGTCGGGAATGCGCATCAACCTGCGGTAATGAGTCCAGCTCAATTCGCTACGCAGTGCGTCGCGAATTGGAAACGCAAGAAAGAACTGACGCATATTGCGAAGGTTTGCGATGCCAAAGCCTCTTCCGAAATCCGCGGTAAGCCTTCTGGAGAGGCCTGCAATCAATGCCTCTCCATATGCTGCGCGCTCCTCTCCGCCCTGTTCATCAACAATGCTCTTGCCGATCTCCCAATACGCCTCAACCATCGCAAAGTTAACGGCGGTATAGGCCTTGTCGCGAGCGGCGTTGAGAATCGAGGAAACCTGCTTGTAAAAAACTTCTGGCACGATTGCCGATTCTCCACGGTTTACCAGTTCGCCCATCACTGTCGCCCCACTTTCCTCTTGTGGAATGCATCTTTATCGCATTTAGTTTAAAGCCTCACGCGGACACGAATTGCTGTGCTGTCTGGCACCTTCGCATGGGAGCCTTGCGGTGGTTAAAATGTGACCATGGAGGCAGTTTTAGCGAACCCCATGGGAGTGACACGCATGGACAACAACACCTTGCTGTTTCAGGACAAGGGCTCGGGTAGGTTTAAAGACGTCAAGATCTACCCTAACCGCATTGAGGTACTCAAGAAGGGCACTTTCGGCGGCAAGCACACCGAGATTGTCTACCTTAAGGACATCACGGGGGTCAGCAGGATCAAGGGTCGCGACGTTTTCCTGCGCAATCGACTGTTAACCGCTTGCGTCTTTAGTCTGAGCAGTCGTGCGAAGGCCCAGGAGTTTGTTAACGCGCTGAACATGGTGATGTAGCCCATGGCGGCGTTCGGGCCAAGGTAAAAATCGGGGGCACAGAACGGTGCCCTGCGCCCCCGATTGAGTCGATGTGTCTAAAAGGCAGGCTTGTCTATTCGCTGTCGTCCCCAGCGTTTTCGCGGTCACTGGCAAGCATTGCTGCGCCGGCGACCGTCGTCGCTACGGCGGCAGCGGCGAGCCCGGCGGCAATGCCAGAGCCGTCGCCCGTGCCGGCGAGCTTCTCGCCCGAGCCCTTGCTCTTGTTGCCCTTGCCGTTTTTGTCGGCGCCGCCTGTGTTGGAGCCCGTGCCGTTGCCGGTGCCGGCGCCGCCCGCGTTGCCCGAGGCTGCAACGGTAAAGCTTGCGGCTCCGTCGCTGGCGAGCGTGTAGTTCTGCGCCGCGTCGCCCAAGAGACCGTTCACGCGCACCCAGTACGTTCCTGCGGCAAATGTTTCGCCCTCGGCCATTGCCGTGCCCGGAGCGCCGTCCGCGTCGTGCACAAACTCGAGCTGGGCCGTGCAGGCATCGGTTTCGAGCTTGCCCTCGAGTGATGCCGCAATCTTGGCGCGCACGTCTTCGCCGGCCTTAAGGCCTTCGAGTCCCTCAAAATGGGGCGTCAGCGCACGTGGATCGATATCGATGGGCACAGGGCCCTGCAGCCCCGTAACAGTCTCGTTGCCCAGGGCGTCGACATCCACATATTCGATGGCAAACGCATGTCCCGAGGCTGCTACGTTGAGTACGTTGCTGCTATCGACGAGGCGGAAATGACCCTCGCCAACGGTCTTGCCGTCCTGGAGCGAGGCGTCGCTCAGCGAGTCGCCATATGTCATGTGCATGCGGGCTGGGAGGTAGCACGAAGCCGTCTGCTTGTGCTCCGTATCGTAATTGCGCTGGTAGATGCTCCGGGCCAGTGCCGCATCAACAAAGTCGGATGCGATGATGCCAATGTGCTTGCGGCAGTCCGCCTTTGTGCTCTCAACTCCGGTATTGTTTATATACGAGCTCTTGTACAGGTGCTCGTTGACCACTCGCGCTGCGGTAAAAGGGTTGTTTTGCGTGCAGCTCGTGTAGTTGATAAACCAGCAGCGCTCCGTTGCCTGCACCGTTGTCCCGTCCGCGGCAGTGATATCTACGGTGCTGCGCTCGAACTCGGGCGCTGCCTTCAGGGCCATATCGACCCAGTCGATCTTACTGGATCCCGTGCAGTTGTAATGGTCTTGGGCATATACCGCTGTGCTATAGGGCTCTTTGTCGCCCGTATTGCCCGCAGCCTCAAAGCCTTGCTCGTATTTCACGAGGCACATGGACTTTCCGGAATGCGCCTTGATCTTGTCATCCCATTCGGTGAGGTCGAGGCCCCACGTGTGGCCGCCTACGCTGTCGCCGGCGAGTTTAAATCGACGCAGCAGGACGATCTTTCCGCGCACCTCGTTCAGTGTGGGGACATGGCTCGACGTATAGAACAGATCGGAGTTATTGCCCATAACATTGGCAAAAGCCGTCGTAACACTTTCGTCGGTAGCCTCGTCGTTGCCTCGTGACACAAGCATGATGAGCGCTTCTGACGGGTGTTCGTTCAAAAATGTTTTGAAGTAACCGATGACATCGGAGAGATGTATAAAGCCCCCGTCTTTTTTGAGCAGGTAGCATATTCCATGGTCGATGCCGGGGTCGCCTTTATCGTTGTTCTTTCCAAGTCGGATATCAAAATAGCGAATGCCTTCGAGCAACTGCGTGGGGATGTAATCCTGCTGGCACTTTGCAAGCGAGGTTTGGGGCTCGGTGTCGTTGTCGACGCTGCAAGTGCTCGAATCATGCGTGCCCGGGATGCTCAGCTCGTCGAGGTACTTGCTGCCATCGACGTGGCTCATCCAACATGGTCCGTCGACGTAGCTGCTATACGTGGTCCAGTCGATACTGCTAACTGTGGCATTGGTCTTGTCCATGCTGTAGCCGACAAGTTCGAGCTCCCACGGAATGCTCTTACTCTTATGGCAGATCTTATTGTTGTCCTGGTCTTTGCCGTCCGATTCTATTGCCAAGTACTTAATGTCTTTTTTCTCGGTTTCTTTCTCGACCGTGCGGTCTCGGATGTTATAGGTTCCGTTTAACTGACGTTCGAACGCAAAAGAGCGGCTGGCCTTGCCGTCGTGCTCGCCACTCCATACGTGGATGACCTTTCCATCTTTGTCCGAGTCGCCATCGACCGACCAAATGCTGTAGCCCGTCTTCTTGTGCTCTTCGAAATTGAGCAGGGTGCGGATGGCATACCAATTTGTATTATCTGTATCGGTCGCTACGTGCTCAAGGATGAGCTTGCTGGACGTGCCGTCGTTAAACAGATGGCAGACGTTGCCGATGACGTTGCCGTCTTCGTTGACACTCGCGGTGCGAAAATAGCCCGCGGGGCGAAGGCGAATGACGAAATTGTCGAGGGTGGCCGCCGATGTGGGCGTGTCTTCTGCAAATGCCGCGCGCATGGGAAGGCCCAATCCCGCGGTTTCGGGCAGGCTTACAAATGGCGACAATGCTGCGAGTCCAAGGCCCAGCGTAAACGCTCGGCGACTGATTGCGTGGTGTTCGGTCACAACTCCTCCGTTCGCAGGGTGCGGCTGTGCGCTCGTTTTGGTCAATATACTGCCCAGATGTTTAAAGACGCCGGTTTAATTGTCTGCGCGGCGCAATAAATCGGCGGGCGGACGTGTTGGGGTACTTGCTGTTTTCGTATTGTTGTCACATTTGGGTGGTTCCGGCGTCCGACATCCTCGCGTTCGTCAGCTACCGGCATAAGAAAAGGAGGGTCGGTTTACCGGCCCTCCCTTAGTACGAAGCTCTGGGGTACCGTTGCTTGTTTGCACTGCGCTCGTGTTTCCCGTTGCGCTCGCGAGTCGCTTAGCGCTTGATCTCGATATCCTCGAGCTTGACGTCCATGGCCTCGGTCTTTGCCTCGGCGATGTCGTCGGCAAACTCCAGAGACTTCATCATGGTCTCGACGGCGTCCTTGTGCTCCTCGACGTTGTCGATGCGCACGTAGACGCTGCCGCCGCCTGCTTCGGTGAAGTACTCAGTCGTCACGCCGCCCGAGTGTGTATAGGAAGCGTTGCGCCAAGTCTTGCCGTTGTACTTGACGGGGTCATTCTCGGTCCACTCAAAGCTGGCATTCCACTTTGCCTCGTAGTCGAATAGCTCGTCGGCGTTCTTGTCAGGATCGAAGACGGGGATGAAGCGATCGCTGGCGTGCTCGCTCTCGGTGAACTTAAACTGGGCCCTGTCGGCGGTATCGCCTGCGACGTCGGTGACCTCGACGCCCTCGGGGACCTCGACCTTAAACCAGATGAAGTCGGTCCTCATATCCACGGCTGGCTTTTCCGCACCGCCACCGCCGCTGCCGGAAGTGCCGCCGCTGCCACCGCAGCCCACCAGGGCAACTGCGGCAAAGAGACTGATGCAGAGGGTGAGAATCGCAAAGGCCTTCTTTTTCATGGTCGTGTCCTCCTCGATCTGTAACCGCCCATGGATTACCTGTCTTTACTGTACGCGTGGACGGCTCGCTAGGGTGGGCCATGTGTCCCATTCTGGGGGCTGGATTTGCGCCGATAAGTGGCAATATGTTCGGGCGCAAAAGAGGGGAGGGCCGATGTTGTCGGCCCTCCCCGGGGTTGGGTGCCCGTTGTTTTAATGGGGCGCGCGTACGTGGGCGTGTGCGGGGTCCCGTTACTTGATCTCGATGCTCGAAATCTCAACTTCGCGTGCCTCGGCAACTGCCTTCGCCATGTCATCGGGGAGCTCGATGGAGTTGAGGAGCGTCTCGGCTTCTTTCTCGTGCTGATCGAAGTTCGCGATGAGAACGCAGACGCTTCCCGGTTCAACGTCGGTAAAGAGATAGGTATGGGTGCCGCGGTTGTCCTCGCACGTTCCGGTGAGCCATGTCCTGCCGTTGTACTCGACGGGGTCGCCAACTTTCCACTGGAACATGCTGTTCTTTCGACCCTCATCGGCAAGAGCTTCTTCTGCCGTCATCTTCTCTTCCCAAACGGGGATAAAGCGGTCGACTGTGGTGTTCTCGTTCTCGGGGAAGGTGAGCTGGACCCTGTCGGCGTTCTTGCCGGCGGAGTCGCTCACGCCAGCGCTCTCGGGCATCTCGACCTTAAACCAGATAAAGTCAGTCTTTTCGGCGACGGGGGCCTTTTCCTTGCCTTCGCTCTTTGAGGTGCTGCCGCCTCCGCTCGACGCGCCTCCGCCGCAGCCCACGAGGGCGAGCGCGGCAAAGAGGGCGATGCACAGGGAGAGGATCGATAGGGTCTTTTTCTTCATGGTGGCGTCCTCCTTGTCTGCCGGTGACATCACGGCGCCGCATACTGTTGGGGTACTGATTGCGCTGGCGGCGGATGTCTCTGTGTACTGTGCGGCTTATGCCTCCGTTCATCGCTTGTGGCCGTTGCGCGGCCGTGCCCCAACGGGTTCCTTACTTATAGATATGCCCCAGTTTGTGCCGTTCGGGAGTCTCGAAAGGTGGGCCATGTGTCCCATGTTTGCGGCGCCTACGCCTATCGTTCGTCATAGAAATCCGCGATGGCCAGGTGTGCTGACGCTCATGTGCTTATGGGCTAGACTTAGCATCATTACGTGTTTAATGCGGTCGGTCGGCAGTTGCCGCCCGACCGATCTATATGACTTGAAGGTGCATACGTATGAGCCAAGAGATGATGGACAAGACCTGCCGTGGGTTTGCCGAGGCGCTGGCCGCGCGCGAGCCGGTTCCCGGCGGCGGTAGCGCGAGCGCCTTTGTGGGCGCGCTGGGCGCCTCGCTTTGCGGGATGGTCGCTCGCTACGGGGCGACCAATCCCGCGCTTAGCGATCGGGCGGACGATCTGACGCGTGCATTTGCCCAGGCAGACGAGTTGGCGCAGGAACTAGTGGGTCTGGTTGCCGAGGATGTGCGTGCATACGGCCAGGTGTCTGCGGCATACGGTATTCCTCGTGATGACCCGGCTCGACCCGCGGCGATTCAGGACGCGTTGCGCGTGGCGGCCATGCCGCCGTATCGGATCATGGATGCCTGCGGGCGCGCACTGGCGCTGCTCGAGGACATGGCAGACAAAGGCTCGCGCCAGTTGCTGTCCGACGTGGCCTGCGGCGCCGTATTCTGCCGAGCCGCCATGCAAGGCGCGAGCCTGACGCTCTTTGCCAACACCACATCTATGAAAGACCGGGCGCGCGCTGAGGAGCTCGAGACGGCGTGCGATGAGCTGCTGGATACGTGGCTGCCGCGCGCCGATGCGCTGGCGCGCCGTGCTGCCGACGCCGCCAGGAAGAGGGGATAGCCATGGCAGAGCTGCTTAAGGGTGCTCCCGTTGCCCGTGCTTTGACCGAGGAGCTTGCTGCTCGCTGCGCCGCCCTGCGCGAACAGGGCATCGTGCCGACACTGGCCATCGTTCGTGTGGGCGAGCGCGAGGACGACCTGTCCTACGAGCGCGGCGCCCTCAAGCGCTGCGAGAAGGTTGGCATTGAGGCTCGCCGCGTTTTGCTCCCTGTCGATGTTTCGCAGGATGAGCTGCTGGCGGCTATTAAGGACATCAATGCCGACCCCGCTGTTCATGGCTGCCTGATGTTTCGCCCGTTGCCCGCTGGGCTTGACGAGGATGCAGTTGCCGCGGCACTCGATCCCGCCAAGGATGTTGACTCCATGACGTCGGCCTCGCTGCTTACCACGCTTTCGGGGCGAGGCGAGGGCTTTGCACCTTGCACGGCCGAGGCCGTGCTGACGTTGCTGGACCATTACGGCGTTGAGCTGGATGGAGCTAAGGTTGCCGTTGTTGGTCGCTCGCTGGTAATTGGCCGCCCCGTTGCAGCTATGCTTACGGCGCGCAATGCCACGGTGACGACGTGCCATACGCATACGCGTGACTTGGCTTCCGAGTGCCGTGCGGCTGATATTGTGGTTGCGGCCGTTGGACGCGCGCGCACGATTGGCGCGGATGCGGTTCGCGAGGACCAGACGATCATCGATGTGGGCATTAACTGGGACGAGGCCGCTGGCAAGCTGGTCGGCGATGTCGATTTTGATGCTGCGGAACCGATCGTTGGCGCAATTACTCCGGTGCCGGGCGGCGTGGGGGCTGTGACCACCGCGATTCTCGCCAAGCACGTGATCGAGGCGGCGGAGCGTTCATCGAAATAGGCGTTTTTGACCACAGAGGTTGCCGAGGTCGCGGTTTCGCCCTTTTTGTGCCGAAGCGATACACTGTTGCCGTTTGATTTCTTCGCTCAAGGAGGATGCGCATGCCGTGCACAACGATTTTGGTTGGTAAGAACGCGAGTTACGACGGCTCGACGCTGGTTGCCCGCAATGAGGACTCGTCCAATGGGGTATTTGAGCCCAAACGCATGCGCGTGGTGCATCCCGACGAGCAGCCGCGTGTCTACACGAGTGTCCTGAGCCACCTGACCGTTGAGCTGCCCGATAATCCCATGCGTTACACAAGCGTCCCTGACGTTGTCCCGGGCCATGGCATTTGGGCCGAGGCCGGCTTCAACGAGCTCAACGTCGGCATGTCCGCAACCGAGACACTCACCACCAACGAGCGCGTCCGCGGCGCCGATCCGCTCGTGGACTATGTGCCCGCCAAGGGTAACGAGGGCGAGAACGGCTATGTTCCGGCGCAGCCCGGCGGTCTGGGCGAGGAGGATATGGTGACCCTGGTGCTGCCGTACGCCAAGTCTGCCCGCGACGGTGTGCGCATTCTGGGCGAGCTGCTCGAGCGCTACGGCACCTACGAGAACAACGGCATCGCCTTTAGTGACGTTGACGAGATCTGGTGGCTCGAGACCATCGGTGGGCACCACTGGATCGCCAAGCGCGTGCCCGATGACGCCTATGTGACCATGCCCAACCAGCTGGGTATCGATGGCTTTGACCTGGACGACGCCGAGGGCGCCCAGGCCGACCACATGTGCTCGGCCGACCTGCGCTCCTGGATGGCCGAGTGGCATCTGGACCTGACGCTGGGTGTTAAGGGCGACGGTCCCGCCGCGGTCTTCAACCCGCGCGAGGCCTTTGGCTCGCACAGTGACAGCGACCACGTCTACAACACGCCGCGCGCCTGGTATATGCAGCGCTGCCTCAATCCCAGCGATGTGTGGGACGGTCCCGAGGCCGATTACACGCCCGAGAGCGACGACATCCCCTGGAGCCGCGTGCCCGAGCGCAAGGTGACCATCGAGGACATCAAGTACGTGCTTTCGAGCCACTACCAGGGCACGGAATACGACTGCTACGGCAGCAAGGGTACGCCCGCCACACGCGGCGCCTATCGCCCCATCGGCATTAACCGCAACAGCCAGCTCGCCGTGCTGCAGCTGCGCCCCTATGCGCAGCCGGCGTATCGCGCCGTGCAGTGGATGGCGTTTGGTTCCAACTCGTTTAACGCGCTCGTACCGCTGTACGCCAATGTCGAGACCATGCCCGAGTACTATGCCGACACGCAGGCTCGCGTGACGTCCGAGAATTTCTATTGGGCAAATCGCCTGATCGGTGCCTTGGCAGATGTTCGCTTCCATGAGTGCGGTCGTGCGGTCGAGGATTATCAGGAGAAAGTCGGTGGCATGGGCCACAAGCAGATTCACGACGTTGACGCCGTCGTAGCCGCGCTACCCGAGGCCGAGGTGCCCGCCGAGCTCGCCCGCGCCAACGAGGCCTTTGCCGAGCTCGTGCGCGTGGAGACCGATGCCCTGTTGGGCAAGGTGCTCTATACCACGAGCTGCGCCATGAAGAACTCCTTCGCGATGAACGACAACATTAGGTAAAAGCCGTATTGCAGCGAACGAGCGGGACAAACGCTGTCAAAGGCTTTGCCCCGCTCGATTTCTATCTTGGCGATAAAACGATTTTGTGTCGTTCACCCAATCTTGGGTACAAGAAGGCCAATGCAGTTGTTCACGATTGGAGCCAACCATGGTTATGAAATTCGATCAGCTTGTTAACGGTGCCATCAACGTGGGCTTCGGTGCCGCCGCCGTTGCCGTCGAGGGCGGCAAGAAGGTTCTCGACGACCTCAATACCAAGGGCGAGCAGGTCCGCAAGGACGCCGGCACCCCCGATATCGCTCGCAGCGTGTCCGACATGTTCGAGCAGGCGGGTGGCACCATCTCCGACCTGACCGAGCGCCTGGGCATGCAGGGCGAAACTGCGGCGCAGCGTGTGCTCGACGAGCTCATCCTGGCTCGCGTCCGCGTTATGACCGCCCCCGAGCGCACGGCCTTTTTGGCCCATGTGCGCGATATCGTCGATTCGGTCGAGGACAACGTGACCTCGGTGCCCGTCGAGTCCGTTGAGTCCGACGATGCAGAGGACACCGAAGAGGCCGAGTAGCAGCGCAGATGGCAGATTCCACTACCGATTACAACAATCTAGATCCCTTGGGTGACGAGGCGGCGGTTGTCGATGAGGTCGATGCCGCCGTCTCGGGCGCTCGCAAGAAGCCGCGCGCTGTCGATATGGTCCCCGAAGAGCCCGACGCGATGGCGCCGGACGAGGAATACCAACTCACGCCGGCAGGTCGTCGTGAGCGCATTGGGCAGATTGTTCGCCTGATCAAAAAGTATCGCGTGTGGGACAACCTCACGCCGGTGCGCCTGCGCCGTCTGCTCGAAGAGCTCGGCCCCATGTTCGTCAAGATGGGGCAGATTCTGGCTAACCGTTCCGAGATTTTGCCGCAGCGGTTTTGCGACGAGCTGCGTCGCCTGCGCTCCGACGTGGAGCCGGTGCCGTATGAGGTAGTGCTCCGCTGTCTAGAAGAGGAGTACGGCCAGCGCTTGGGGCAGATGTTCGACGCGATCGACCCCAACCCGCTCGGAAGCGCGTCGCTCGCGCAGGTACACCGCGCCCGCCTGGTGACGGGCGAGGACGTGGCCGTTAAGGTGCAGCGTCCCGGCGCGCAACAGGTCATGGCGCAGGATATCGACATCATCCGTTCGGTGGTGCGCATCGTTTCCAAGTTCGTCAACACCGACCAGTTTGTTGACTTACACGCCGTCGTCGAGGAGCTGTGGGCCTCGTTTCGCGAGGAGACCAACTTTTTGGCCGAGGCCAAAAACCTCAACGATTTCTATGACTTCCACAAAAGCGTGCATGGCGTGTCGTGCCCCAAGTCCTACCTGGACCTTTGCACCGAGCACGTCGTGGTCATGGATTATATCGACGGTATCTCCATCGCCGATCCCAAACGCCTGGTGGCCGAGGGCTATGACTTGGAGAAGATCGGCGCCGCAATTGTCGAGGACTACTCGACGCAGGTGCTCGACGACGGCTTTTTCCATGCCGACCCGCATGCGGGAAACATCATCCTCAAGGACGGCATCGTCTACTTTATTGACCTGGGCATGGTCGGGCGTATGTCGAGCCATGACCGCGGTATCGTCAAGGATATGATCTTTGCCGTGGCCGAGGGCGACGTGCCCAAGCTCAAGGATTCGCTCATGCGCTTTGCCGTGACGCGCGGCGATTCGGCAGAGCTCGATCACTCGGCATTTTTGTCCGATCTGGACTTTATCGTTGCCGACTTTGCGGGCCTCGATCTGAAGGACCTGGACATCGGCGAGTTCTTGACCTCATTGCTGAACTTGGCGCGCAAGAACGACGTTGAGCTGCCGAGCGTGGTGACGATGTTCGCGCGCGGCATGGTGACGCTCGAGGGCCTGCTGACCGAGTACATGCCCAACGTCAACATGATCCAGATCATCCAGACGCATATCAAAAACGAGAAGAGCACCTATGCCCGCGTTCGCGAGATGGGCTGCGACTTTGCGGCGAGCAGCTACCGTGCGGCCAAGGGCTCACTCGAGGCGGCCGAGTACCTGGGGCTGGCGTCGCGTATGCTCACGCGCGGCCAGCTTAAGGTGAATCTGCAGCTCATGAGCAGCGACAAGGCGCTGCGTCAGATAGGCGGCATCGTCGACCGCATGTCAATGGCCATTGTTATCGCCGGTCTGTTTATCGGCTCCTCGGTGGTCTACTATGCGCGCATCGAGCCTGTTGTGCTCGGTATTCCGATCATCGGCTTTGTTGGCTATGTGAGCGCGCTGGTTTTGGCGCTCATGCTGGGCCGCAATATCTGGCGCAACAGTCACGGCGGCAAGCACTAGCGTAGCTGCA
The DNA here is from genome assembly GCA_937925735.1 of uncultured Collinsella sp. Taxonomy (GTDB): domain Bacteria; phylum Actinomycetota; class Coriobacteriia; order Coriobacteriales; family Coriobacteriaceae; genus Collinsella. The sequence goes on from CALAMK010000045.1 coordinate 42,437, forward strand.
CGGTGTCTTGCCCTACGGCACCCTTCCGTGCCCAACCCTTTCCTATCGCAAACAATAGCTTTTACCTTGGGCTTCGCCTGTGTGCGAGGCCCTTTTGCGTGATACCATACTGACGGTAATAATCAATGGCCTAGATGGTGGTGCGGAGACGCACGAATGCGCGGTTTTCCTGCGCATTTGGGAGAATCGGGGTGCAAGTCCCCGGCTGTACCAGTAACCGTAATTCCTCTTGGCTCGGGATGCTCGCGTCGCAGATCGGACGACGCGCCCGAGTCGTTAAGGTTAAGTCGGATCGCCTCCCATCTTGCACGCGGCCGCGGCTCTGCCCGTCGGCATGCGTTGGGCTCTGGAGGGAAGGAGGACCCCGATGGGGGAACTCGAGCGCAACATGCGCGATGACGTTGGGCAGCCGCAAGGCAACGCTCCAAATACAGACAATGGGGGACAAATGGATATGTTTGAGGACGAGCGCAAGCGCGCCTCGTTGCGTCGCCGTGGGGCGATCGCGCGCGGCGTAGCCAAGCGCGGCCTGGTGGCATTCCTGGCCTTCGCGATGGCCTTTGGCACCACGCCGGCCCAGCTGTGGGCCGACGGCGCCGAGGGCATTGCCGAGGCCGTGGCTCAGGCCACAACGCCGAGCGAGGGCGCGCAGGCCACGGACGGTGCTGCAGATACTACCGCGGCTGCTGCTGACGCAAACGATTCGGCTGCAGGTGGCTCCTCCGAAACTGGGGATACGGGTTCGGCCGCGCCTGACAACGTGAGCGATGATGCATCGGACGACCCCGCTGCGTCAGACCCTGCTTCGGCCACCCCGGCGAGCGAGGCGTCTGACACCACCGCCGAGACCGGCGACGCGACTGCGGTGGCCAGCGAGCCCAGTGTTGCCAAGGCCGCGTCTCGTGCCGCTGCTACGTTTTCCTCGAATAATGGTGTCAGCGTCGGAAAGAGCCAGTCGCCTTCTCGTTGGGCTGGCTCTAACTTCACCGCTTTTATCCAGAGCAATACTACGCTCTATGCGAATGTTTGGACTTCGTCCAGCAAGCGCGCCAGCGCTTCGGGCTGCACCTATCAGTGGCTTGCTGCCGACATCAGCAACAAGAGCGATGCGGACAATTCCGCGTTTGTTCCTGTCGAGGGTCAGACGGGCGCATCGATCGTTTTGGACGATGCCCTGCGCACTCAGCTTAACGGCAAGTGCCTGCGCGTACGCATTACCGATGCCAGCAGTAACGTCATCTACGGCCCGACTAAGGGCGCCAACAACCAAAAGCTGACAGCGACGAACACCATCAAGGCGCCCGTTCCTACCAAGACGGCACTGGATGCAAAGTCTTATGTCCTCATCCAGTCTTCGGCAGACGATTCGAGCTCGTATTCGTCTGTTAAGGCCGAGATGCTGAACCCTGGCACTACGCTTTGGGCGAACGCCTACGACGGCGAAGCGGTTCCCAATAAGCGTATTGCGACACAGGCCGGCTGGACCTATCAGTGGCTTGCGTCTGACGTGCGCGATGCCGAGGATTCCGCCTATCAGGCAATTCCGGGCCAGACCGCCCAGTCGCTGACGATCACGGACGAACTCGCTTCGCAACTTGCGGGCAAGTACATTCGCGTTAAGGTTGTCGGCGATGGCCAGGAGCTGTACGGTCCGAGCAGCTCTTTCGGGACGCCCGCGTCTGTTGGCTACAATACGCCGGGTCCTGTTGCCGCGAGTGACCAGATCGCGTTAGGCCATATCGTTCTCGCCTATAACGGCGCCGAATTTGGCGACGATTATGAGAACGTCCCCAACGCTAACGTCGGTGACACGATTAAGGCTGCCGCCTACTACCTTAACTACGACACGCCGACTGACCTCTATGGCTCCGACAAGGTCGATTTTTCTTGGTGGGTGGCCGATTCTGCTGACGGCACGTTCGAGCAGGTTGCAACTGGTGATACCTTCACGGTTACCAAGGAGTGCGCGAACCGCTACCTCAAGGTGGTCGCTAAGGCCAAGAAGGGTATCCCCGGCTCCGATAGCTGTGAGACCAAGGCGGGCCGCATTCTGCCCAAGGGCGCGACGACGCTCGATTCAGTTGCATTTACCAATGCGAGCAAGGGCGCCAAGGACACTGGCTCTACGATTGAGGCGTGCGCCTACAAGGCGGTCGATTACTCGTCTGAGCCGGTTACCGAGGGCGTTACCTACACGTGGCGTTGGTCCTCTGTCGACCCGTCTTCCTCTGCGTTTGATGCGAAGACCGACTGGCATGTGGTCGAGGGCAAAACCGACAGCAGCTTTACGATTCCCGATGACTACGCCAAGCGCTGGGTGAGCGTGTCGGCCACTGCGGGCGATAATACCGTAGAGGCGACTACTGCTGTGGCCGTTAAGGCCGCAGGCTCGCACGAGCTGTTCCTGACGTATCTCAAAAAGATCGTCGGCGATCAGAGCGATGACGCCAAGTTTGTCTACAAGAGTGGCGAAAAGATCGGTGTTACTGCATTCGAGAAGACGTCTGCAGGAACAAAGGGTGCCGAGCTTACATCTGATCAACTGACGTATACGTGGCAGATTGCCGATAGCGCCCAGGGTCCGTTCACGACGCTGACGGATGAGAACGCGCACAGGCCGTCGTTCGTAATTTCGCAAAAGTACGTCGGCAAGTACCTCAAGTGCATCGTCGACGGTGGCTACAACACCGACTATGCCTCCACGCGTTATGCCATCGTCAAGGGCGAAGATGCCAAGGCGTATACCCTGACATCGGTTAATGTCGCTTCGAGCGGCAACCTTGCACAGGTCGGCGGAACGCTTACCCCTACTGCCAATTACATGGCAACGGGCGATTGGGGCGATTACGAGACGGCACTCCCCGAGGGCTCCCTCGTCGATTACCGCTGGTATCTCGCCGATGACGCTGAGGGCACAAATGCCCACGAGCTGTTTGGCGCCGACGAAACGACCGGCGCGATCACGCTTCCCGCCTCGGCTGAGGGCAAATACGCCTATGTCGTGGCAAACGCCGGCAACAACGATGTCAAGAGCACCGCTTGGCTCGTTAATTCTTCCGACGAAAAGTCTCTTTCCGTTAACGTCAGGGTTGTAGGCGTAAGCAAGCACGATGTCGGTCAGTCCTATGACCTTGTGGACTGGGTGCCGACGGCCTCGTTTGAGTGGTCGAGTACCCAAAAAATGTCTGCCTGGGACATCTTTGCCAAGGTGCTTGACGACGCCGGCTATAGCTATAGCACGGACGGCGGCGTTCCCTATTCGGTTACGAACCCCGATAAGTCCCAGACGCTCGCGATGGAAAACACGGCGTCCGGCTATAAGTACTGGCGTTTTGATATTAATGGCAAGGCTGCCAACTCTTATGCCACGGGCTACTACCCGAGCGATGGCGACACGCTCGAGCTGGTGTACGAGGATCCCACGGGCACGGTTTCCACGCAGGTTTCCGCGACGTGTTCGGTCGTCGGCACCGACGCCAAGGGTGCTCAGCAGACCTGGGCCGCCGCTCAGAGCATTACGCTGAAGAAGGGCTCGACCGCGGCCGACCTCTCCGAGCAGCTCTTCAAGCAGACCGGCCTCAAGGCCGACTACGACCCCAACGGCTCCTGGGGCTGGGCGCTCAATTCGATCACGTCGCCCTTCGACTCCGGCCGCACGCTCGCCTACGACCCGACGACCGAAGCGTACTGGCAGCTGTTCATCAACGGCAAGTCCTCCATGGTCGGCGCCGGCGGCTACACGCTCAAGGCCGGCGACTCCGTCGTCTGGTACTACTCGAAGTACAACGACCCCGCTCCTGCCGATCAGCTTTCGGTAAGCTGCACCGTTATCGGCCAGGATGCTTCGGGCGCCCGGCAGACGTGGGCACAGCCTACGACAGCTCTCGTGGACGAGGGAACAACCGCTGCTGACCTTTCCGAGCAGATCTTTAAAAAGTCTGGCATTGGCGCCAAAACGGGGGAGAGCTCGTTTGGCTGGTATCTCGAGTCGCTGACCTCGCCGTTCGAAAAGAACGTGACCCTCTCGAGCGAGAAGGTTGACGAAAACACCTGGAAATATTGGCAGTTCTTTGTCAATGGCAAGCCTGTTGATGTTGGTGCGGGCGCCTATACGCTTAAGGCAAGCGACGAGATTGCTTGGGTCTATGGCTCCGACGGCACCATGCCTGGTCAGGTCTCCGTTTCGATGGAGATCATCGGCAAGAAGGACGATAAGGCTCAGCGCTGGACTGATCCTTCGATGCAGGTGTTCGTTGAGGGCACGACGATTAAGGATGCATCTGCTGCCTATTTCGATGCCCTGGGCATTGATTCCGTGATGCTCAATGATGGCGGCTATTGGAATGTCCATAGCCTCGTGTCCCCGCTTGATGGCACAAAGCTGACGGGCTCCTGGTCGTTCTTTGTAAACGGGGACCCCGGGACTCAGCTCGATGGTGACTACGCGCTCAAGTCGGGCGACAAGATCGTCTGGGCATATGCTGCCGGCGACACGGTGCCCAATCCTGACGAAATCGTCGTGGATCCGAGCGCTTCGCGCCCGACCGATTGGAAAGCCGACTGGAACGGCAATTCCAATGCGGTGGTCGAGAACGTGTCCACCCCTACGGGCGCGCTGGCAAGCTCTTGGACGTTCGATTGGAAGGCCTACTCGGGCGCCACGTATCCCAACGCGAGCGAGCCGATTGTCGTAAACGGCAACGTGTATCTCGCCGTCAACAAGCGCTTGCTTAAGATCGACGCAGAGTCGGGCAAGGTGCTTGCCGAGTCGAATCTTAAGACTACGATTGGCTACACGACGCGTCCGATTTATACGAACGGCTTGGTCATCGTCCCGCTCGATGGCGGTGCGGTCCAGGCTCTGACGGCCGATACGCTCACGACGGTTTGGGTTACCGACCCTGTGAGCAAAACTGCTCAGTCGAATTCTCAGCTGACGGTCGATGGCAACTATCTCTATGTCGGCACCGTTGATGTCGACTATGGTAAGGGCGTGTATAACAACGGCCATCTGACGCGCATCAATATCCTGACCGGTGCCGTTTCCTGGCAGCACGTCAACGCCGATGAGGGTTATTACTGGACGGGTGCTACCGTGGGTGACGGCTTTATTCTGGTTCCCACCAGCGCCGGTACCGTTGAGATGCTCGGCAAGTCTTCGGGCGCTGTGCTTGGAAGCGTTTCCGTTGGGGCTATCGTTAACTCCTCCTGTGTGCTCTCCGCCGACGGTAGCCATGCTTATCTGATTTCGCGCGATGGCAAGCTGCACGTTTTGGCGATTTCTGACGGTAGTTCGCGTGGTGCGGATGCCGCTTCGCGCATTTCCGAAGAGCGCGTCGTCGACCTGGGTCTTACGGGATGCGCCTGCATGCCTACGCTGTATGGCAACAAGCTGATTGTCGGCGGCGAGGTTTCCGGTGGCTCTGCGCTGGCGATTGTCGACCTTGATAATGACTTTGCTACGACGTTGGTTTCGTCTGCTGATGGCTCCGCGCTTCCCATCGGCGGCATCAAGGGTGCACCGCTCGTGAGCGCCCAGGCAGATGGCACGTATGTCTACTTCACGGTTAACTACGGTGCGACTTCCGACTATGTGAACTACACCTCGGGCGGCGGTGTCTATCGCTACAAGCTGGGTGACGCGCAGGCGACCGGTGCGTTTAGCGCAACGGGACACAACAACTACTGCGACTCGCCGATTGCCTGCGACGCCAAGGGCAACCTCTACTACATCAACGATTCCGGCACGTTGTTCAAGCTGAATGGTGGCGTTAAGGTCTCGTTCGAGACTGGCGATGGTTCCAAGGTCGATTTCCAGACTACGGCCGACGGCAAGCTGGTTAAGCCTGCCGATCCGACGCGTGAGGGCTACACCTTCGGTGGCTGGTACACCGATGAGGCTTGCACGGAGGCGTATGACTTCAGCACGCCGGTGACGGCCGATATGACGCTGTATGCCAAGTGGACCAAGAACGCCGTTAACCCTGACGGCAATGGCGGTTCTGGCTCTAACGGTGGCAGCGGCTCCGGCACTGGTGCTGGTACCGGCACGGGCGCTGGCGCGGGCACTGGCTCCGGCTCGAAGGGTGGCGCTGTCGCCCCGGGTCAGAAGCCGGTGACCAAGACGACGGTGTCGACCAAGACCGGGACCAAGGACAACAAGTCCGACAAGAAGGACTCCGACAAGTCCGACAAGAAGGACGAGAAGAAGTCTGACAAGAAGGACGGCAAGTCCGACAAGAAGTCCGACTCCAAGTCCGACAAGAAGTCCGACTCCAAGTCCGACAAGGCATCCGCTTCCACGACCACTGCCAAGAAGTCCACTGAGGCTTCCGCGCAGGAGTCTGGCCTCAACCCGCTCGCTATTGTCGGCATCGCGGCCGGCGTGATCGGCCTCGCGCTCATCGCCGTCTTCATGCTGACCAAGCGCGGCAAGGGTGACGGTAATGCCCGATAAGCCCAAGGAGACCAACGGGCAGCAGCCCGACTCCTCGTTTATCCAGCTCGACGATGCAAAGCAAAAGGGCGCCGCTTCGGCGGCGTCCGCCCCGCGGCGCAAGGCACTTGTCGGCGTTTTTACGGCTGCTTGCGTTGCCCTGATTGTCGTCTCGCTGGGGTTTGTCCATCCCTCCACAAGCGGTGCCTGGTCCATCGACTGGATCGTTCAGGCCGTGACGGGGGAGAGCGTCGTTGCCAACGACGCCAGGGGAGCTGGCTCGGCTGCTGCTTCTGGCAAAGCTGACTCTAAGAACTCCAAGGCTTCGGGCGATGCGAAAGATAAGTCCAAGGACTCGGGTGACGCCAAGGGCGATTCCGAGTCTTCGAACAAGAGCTCGGATAAAAACTCGGATGGCAAAAAGTCTGAAGACCAGCGTGGCAAGAAGTCTGGCGATGTATCGGCTGCTCAGAATACCGAAACTGCCGATACTTCTAACACGTCTGGTGGTACCTCTTCGGGCGGCGGCCAATCGTCTGGCGGCGCCTCTGCTTCTAACGGCGGAACCGCCTCCTCGGGCGGCCAGGGCGGCACGCAGGAGCCCAGTTACGTCACGGTGACGGTTGCGGTCACATCGAGCGCCGTGGGCAATCCTGTGTCCGCCGGCGGCACCTATACCTTTAACGAAGGTGCCACCGTCTACGACGCCCTATGCGCGCTCGGGCTTTCCGTCAACGCACACGGCTCATCGTACGGCACGTATGTCGCCGCGATCGGCGGTTTGGCCGAGAAGCAGTATGGCGGCACGAGCGGTTGGATGTACTCTGTCAACGGCTCGACGCCCATGACGGCCTGCAGCAACTACGTTCTCTCCAACGGCGACAACGTCGTCTGGTATTACGTAACAGGCTAGGGATCTCAACATAACGCACGGAACGGGCAGCTCGGACAAACATCCAGGCCGCCCGTTTTTTGATGCGAATGGGACGGAGTTTCCCAATCAAGGCTCAACCGGAAAGCGCATCCCACTTTTGAGCTGAATTCTGGGATGCACTTTCCGGTTGGAGTTCTATTGGGAAACTGTGTCCCGTTTTGAGGTCCTATTCTGGGATGCGGTTTCCCCGGGGAGGCCCATGGGAAAGCGTGTCCCATTTCGGCATCGTGATCCGTCTCGCGCGCCCTTATCGGCAATTATAGAAAGCTCGGCAAACAAAAAACGGGCTGGAACGTGATGTCCCAGCCCGTTTTGCGTTCAAGCATATGTTCGGCAATCTACGACCTTGCGCCCTCGAGGAAGAAGCGGCGGCTAAAGTAGTTGTACCAGGTGACTAGGAACGTGGCGATGGCCTTCATGGCCTGGTAGCCGATGCTCAAAAACGTGACGCCCACAAACATGTACAGGTCGTTGAGGCCCAGACCAATCACCGATAGGATGGTGAAAATCGTGAACTCGCGCTTGCGGCTCATGCCCTCGCGATGGTCGAACACGTACTTCATGCTGAGCCAGTAGTTCACCACGACGGACGTGATGAACGAAATCGTGGTGCTCATCAAAAAGTCGAGGTGGAACAGCTCGACAAGCGCAATGAGCATACCCCAGTCGATGCCAAAGGAGATAAGTCCCACGACAGCGAACTTGAGGAACTGCTTGGTATGAGGTTGTGCCAGTGCCTTGCGCACGTAATCACATCCAATGCGTTGACGAATCGAGCAGAGGATACTTTAGAGCTTTTGCAAGGGAAACGTAAGGGCTTTGCCAAGAACTATACGAACTCGCCAAATATTCAAGAGGTAATCCGCAAACGTTGCAAATCTTCCCGTAAACGAGCAAGGCCCACGAACAACGCAGTGCTCGACGTGCGTCATCCGTGGGCCCCGTAGCTGTGCGGGAAAGTCGAGCTACTTGGTCTCGTCGCCTTCCAGGAAAATCTTACGGGTCACAAAGTTGTAGACCATGACGAGCGCGGTGGCGCAAATCTTGGCGATATTGGCCTCGAGCCCCAGGCCGGCGTTGAGCGCCAGCACGATGCCGTCGTTGAGCGCCAGGCCAATAACGGACAGCACGACAAAGATGATGAACTCGCGGCGGCGGCTCATGCCCTCCTTATGCGCAAACACGTACTTCATGCTCGCGACGTAGTTAAAGATAAGCGAGACGATAAAGCCGCTGGTATTGGCAATCAGGATATTGAGGCCCAGACCGTAGTGAAGCAGATTCATGATGCCAAAGTCGATGACCGTGGCGACGATGCCGACGACGCCAAACTTCATGATCTGCGCAAGGAGCTTTTGCATGGTACCTGCCTTAGAGTGGCGCCGGAGCGCCGCGGGGATGACAAACTCAGCAAGTTTAGCCAATCCCCGCAGGCGGGGCTAGGCGCGCTCCTCGATAGCACCGTTTCTATATGCATCGAGCAGCTGGCGTAGGTCCTGGATTTGGCTGCGGATCTTGGCGCCGGTGTCGGTATCGCTGACCATGCGGCGGCGGTCGGCCTCGTCAAAGCGGTTGGTCTCGCTTTCGATGTCCACGTTGCGGGTGAGCGCCTCGGCAACCGTCGTAAAGGCCCGGTGCGACTTGAGACGGCAGCCGCGTGAGCTCGAGATAAGCGTGTAGCCGGCGATGCCCGTCTTGGGATGGTAGGCGCGACAGAAGCCGCCGTCGATGACCAGCAGCTTGCCGTTGGCGCGGATGGGCTGCTCGCCCTTGGTCGTCTTGACGGGTGTGTGGCCGTTGATGATGTGGCCGGTCGGCGAACATGCCATGGGTGCGACGCCAAACTCGCGCATGATATCGTCGCAAACGGACGAGGACGTGGTGAGCGTATAGTACGGGTCCATCGGCTCGATCCATGTGCTCTTGTCGGCAATGTAGGCGCGCTCGAACGTGCGCACCAGGCGTCCGCTCGCGGGTGAGTTAAAGCCGATCCACAGGTACCACATCCAGTCGAGGGCGTCGCGGTCGCCCACGCGCCAGGCGCGGCGGGCGATGCGGTCGCAAAAATCGAGATAATCGCGACCGGCGTGCCAGGTACCCAGGCAGTTCATGCTGCTAAAGGTACCATCCTCGTTGAGCGGCACACAGCCATGGAACAGCAGGTTGCCGTTGGTGACCTTGTACATCGAGCCGTGGGTGTAGAGGAAATCGATATGGCGGTGCAGGTGATCGGCGGTGACAAATTCGGACACGAGCTTGTCGATGATGTGCTGTTCCTGGGGCGTGAGTGTGTAAGGGTCCGTTGGGTCGACGGTGGGGAAGTCGTTGGTCGTGAGCGGCCACACGCTGCCGTCGGCGAGCGTGACCGTGCCGGCGTCGTGGTCGATCTTGTCGAGCAGCAGGCGGTCGGTCATGTCGAACTCGGGGTGACGCTGGATAATCTGGCCCTCGAGTTTAAAGAGCAGCACGTTGATGGCCTTGATCAGCGGGGTGATGGACTCGCCGGCGGTATAGGTGGCGTCGGCGAAGGCGACAAGCTCGCGCAGGGAGATGCCGTAATCGTTCTCGAGGATCTCGTAATTGTCGTAGCGCAGGTTGTTGCGCAGCACCGTGGCGATGCAGGCGGGCTCACCGGCCGCGGCGCCCATCCACAGCAGATCGTGGTTACCCCACTGAATATCGAGCGAATGATAGGTGAGCAGGCGGTCCATAATCTTGGCCGCACCGCCGCCACGGTCGAAGATGTCGCCCACCAAGTGCAGGTGGTCGACGGCGAGCCGCTTGATGAGTGAGGCGAGCGACTCGATAAAGTCGTCGGCGCTGGCGGTCTCCAGGATGGACTCAATGATGCGCTCGTGATAACGCACGCGGTAGTTGTTCTCGTCTGGATGCGTGTGCAGCAACTCGTCGATGATGTAGGCGTAATCACGCGGGATGGCCTTACGCACCTTGGAGCGGGTGTAGCGACTCGAAAGCGAGCGGGCAACTACAATGAGCTGGTCGAGCATGGTCTTGTACCAGGTGGGCGAGTCCTCGCGCCGGCTGCGGACAAGATCGATCTTCTCGCGCGGATAGTAGATGAGCGTGCACAGCTCGCCCTTTTCGTCAAAGGAGAGCGTGTCGCCAAAGATCTCGTCGACATGCTCGCGCACGACGCCCGAGCAGTTGTTGAGGATGTGCATAAAGGCTTCGTATTCGCCATGCACATCGCTCATAAAATGCTCGGTGCCCTTGGGTAGGTTGAGGATGGCCGAGAGGTTGATGATTTCGGTAAATGCGGATTGCTCGGTGGGGAACTGTCTCGACAGCAGACGCAGATACTTAAAGTCTTGCGGATTGCGATCGAATGCGACCATGAAGCACCTTCCGATGTGGTTGGTAAAACTGATAAACAGCGTCAAACGTTTATCAGTATGCGCCGGCTTTGTTTCGATTTTGCGCCAGCGGCTGAATTGTCGGCTGAACGGTTTGGTAAATCGATTTAGTTGAGGTTGATGTGTCGATTGGGTGGAGACGTAGAGTCGTTTTTATGCAGGCGCATACATCCGGGATCGATAGAGATGATGACGGTAAAGATGTTCACTACCTTTGGTTCAATTTGGTAAATAGCGGACATTTGTACCGTATTCACACTTGCTGTGCGATAATTTGCGCAGCAATGAGTAAGGAGCCTCATATGAGTGATTTTGTCCTGACCTGTGAATCCGCCGCCGATCGAACCCGTGAGTTCTTTGCATCGCGCAATATTCCTGTCGTGTGTTTTCATTACGAGATCGACGATGTCGTCTATACGGACGATCTGTATCAGTCGATTACGCCGGACGAGTTTTTTGCCCAGATTGCCGCGGGCGCCATGCCCAAGACGTCTCAGGTGAGCGTGGGTGAGTACGAGGAGTTTTGGGAGCCGTTTGTTGCCGAGGGTAAAGACGTGCTGCACCTGGCGCTGTCGTCGGGTATTTCGGGCACGTATGGATCGGCCTGCGTTGCGGCGCAGATGCTCGCGGATCGCTATCCCCGGGGCGGTAAGGTGCGCGTCATCGATTCGCTGGCGGCGTCTTCGGGCTTTGGCCTGCTGGTGGAGTGTGCCGCCGACGTTCGCGATAGCGGCGCTTCGCTCGACGAGACGGCCGCTTGGATTGAGGAGCATAAACTCAACCTGCACCACTGGTTCTTCTCGACCGATTTGTCGAGCTACCTGCGCGGCGGTCGCATTTCGGCCGCGAGCGCGATCATCGGCACGGCGCTCAAGATTTGCCCGCTTATGACGGTCGATTGCGAAGGTGAGCTGGCGCCGCGTGAGAAGATTCGCACCAAGAAGCGCGCGATCTCCGAGATGGCCAAGACCGTGATGGCGCATGTGCAGGACGGTGCGAACTATTCGGGCAAGTGCATCATGTCGCACTCGGCGTGCCGCGCGGACGCCGAGGCCGTTGCGGCACTGATAGAGGAACAGGTTCCGCAGCTCAAAGGCAAGATTGAGATCAATAGCATCGGTGCTCTGATTGGCTCACATACCGGCCCCGGCACGGTGGCCGTCTTCTTTATGGGCGACAAGCGCGTGGACTAACGTTCGTGGGCTGGCTGACGGTTTTAACGGCTGCGCCTGTCCCTCCCGATATTCGATAACAGAAAAAGGCCCGTCCCGTTGTTTGCGGGACGGGCCTTGCTGTTGCGGCTAGCGTTTCTTTCCGCGGAAGAAGAAGCCGTGCAGCGAGGGTTTGAGTCCGCGGCTGGCGCGACGCTCCTCGATATGATCGTGGATCGAAGCGACGCGTTCGATGACTTCGTCGGGGATCGGCACGTCGGGATTCATGTTCTCGACCTGGCTAACCTCGGCGGCGGCGACCTGGTCGATAATGGGCACATCGTCGCGCGAGATGACGGGCGTGGCGTCTTCTTTCATCTTGCGGTATCGCTGCATCATGTCGGTCTGAAGCTGCTGGGCCGAAGGCGGCGTCCAGATGATGGCGTTGGCGCCAGCGGCGATGGTTTCACGGATGCTCTCGGGCGTCTTGCCGCCCGGTGCGATGAGCGGCAGGTTGGGATAGTGCTCGCGCAGCTCGCGCAGGACCTGGGGCGTGTTTTTGCCGGCGGCGATGTTGAGAATCTTGGCTCCGGCGCGCACCTTGGCGTGAGCATCGTCGTCGCAGCGAACGACCGTGGCGATGACGGGGATGTCGGCGATGTTGGTGATGTGCTCGACCATCTCGGCAGTAGCGGGGGAGTTGACCACGCAGCCCGCCGCGCCCTGCATCTCGGATACGGCCGCCATCTGCACGGAACGCTTACCGGTGGTGGTGCCGCCGCCAACGCCCACAAAGACCGGGCACTCGGCAACAGTCAGCAACGCTTGCGTAATGGCGGGCTGCGGCGTGAAGGGGTAGACGGCAAACACGGCATCGGCATTTGAGTTGCGGATGACCGCCACGTCGGTGGTGTAGATGAGCGATTTGATGCGGCGGCCAAAGAGCGTAAAACCGCTGGCCTCCTCGATCTCATCGGGCATGCGGAGGGCCGCCTTGCGCAGGCGCCCGTCGATGGGCAGCGGCTCCATGGGCAAAAGGCCGTTGGGGGTTACGGCCACCTGGGGCTCGGTAAATTCGTCTGCAAGCTCTACCTCGGAGAAGTCGACCGAGGCGACGATGTCCTCGTGAACCTCGGCGGGAACATCGATGGGGGCTTGGTCGTTCGTCGTGGCAGACGTATCGAAGGAGCTGGTGCCGACAAAGGCGTCGACGCGCTCGTTCAAATCGTTGAGAGAATCCATGGCGGTCCGTTTCTATGTTGTGCGGTCGGCAGTGTGCGACCGGCGTTGCGAGTGCTAAATCGTTTGACGAGTTGATTTTTCCCCGCTGCGCCATCCGTTAGACTGAGGGGCCGGCGAACGTGAAGGAGCTGTGGTGGCGGGAATCGAGGTGCTATCTTGAATGTCCCGTATACAAAAGAGAGGTGACGCGGTATGGAATTCTCGGCAATGTTGGGCTCGATTGGCCTATGCGTGGGCGCAATCGTTGCCGCCGCGGTCATCTACTTTGCGGTCACGGCCATCAAGGGCAAAAAGGCCGAGCGCAAGGAGCGCGAGGCACTTAAGCAGTGCCGTGACCAGCAGGACAAGCGCGCACGGCGATAGCTTGTTGAGTTTTGAATCCGTGCGCTAGCTGCGTTTTCGGACCAGGGCGATATAGAAGCCCTCAAAGTCGCGACTGGGCGGAATGGTCAGCGTGCCGGGCATGCCGTTGGCAATGGCCGAGACGTGGCCGGCGGCAATGGCCTCGGTAAGGGCGTTGCGCTCGATATGCGGCTTGTCGCCGGTATCCTGGGCGCGACGCGCTTCGCTTTCGCTTGGCGTGCCGTCGAGGGGGATGAGCTCGCAGTCCATATGCTTGTCGAGGGCCTCTTGCAGGGCGTCCTCGTTTTCCTGCGGCAAGATCGAACAGGTCGAATAGACGAGCGTGCCGCCCGGTTTGAGGGCCCCCATGGCGCGGTCCAGAAGTGCTCGCTGCGAGCGGGCGCACTTGACGAGCAGCTGCTCGGTGAGGCCGCGCAGACTTTTCTCGTTGCCGCTGATGACGGTGCCCGTACCGGTACAGGGGGCGTCGAGCAGGATACGGTCAAAGCGGAAGAACTCGTCAAGCTCGCGCGCGTCAATACGCATGACGGGCACGTTTTTGGCGCCCTGGCGGCCCAAGTTGGCCTCGAGCTTTTCGGCGCGGGGAATGCTCATCTCGCAGGCGGTGAGGTGCGCCTGGCCCTGGGTGAGGGCGGCGATCTGCGTCGTCTTGCCGCCGGGGGCCGCGCACATGTCCAAGATATCCTCGCCGGCCTGCGCGCCCAGCACCAAAGGAGGCATCATGGACGACAGACTCTGCAGGTAGATCTTGCCGTCACGGTAGATGTCGAGGTCCCACAGGTCGGAAACTTGGGCTTCGGGCAGGATGAAGGCATCCGGGTACCAGGCAACGGGGCGGTGGGCGATGTCGGCTGCGTCGAGCGCGGCGGCGATGTCTTCGGCGGTCGCCTTGAGCGTGTTGGCGCGCAGCGTGACCGGGCGCGTGGCTGCGGCGCCAAAGCCCTCGATCACGAGCTCGGCATCGGCAGGCGTATAGGCGCCAGCAATCGTGTCGACCATAAAGCGCGGCAGGTCGACGGCGGAGTGTTGGGCGGCAAGCTGGTCGGAAAGCTCGGTAGCGGCAAACTGCCTGAGCTTGAGCTCGGGCTTAACCTGCTTTTTCTGCTTACGACGACGCGGCTTAGACATCCGTCTTTCCTTCCACCGAAATGATTATTCTGGGCGCGTTGCGGTTGCCTAGTACTGACTCTCGTGCTTGCTAAAAAAGTCGAAGCGCGGGGGCAGCGGCTTTACGCGGTGCTCGCCGGGCTTCTCGCCCAGGCTCTCCACAAACTCGTCCGTGGAGGCAAAGATGTTGTCCCAGCTAAAGAAGGCGACCGGATCGACGTCGAAGTACTCGCAGATGAGCTCGCAGCCGGCCGGGACGATGCCGTGCATCAGGACGGTCGCCACGCGCAGCTCGGTAAAGGCGTCGACCAGGGCCTGCTTCATGGCGGCGTTGGCTGGTTTGCCCTCGAGCTTGTTGGCGGCCTTGGAGGCGTCGCTCCAGCGCTTGTTGGCGGCGCGCAGGTAGTCGTCGCACACGGCGAGCGCACGGTGCGTCTCGAACTTGTACATAGCCTGCTCAAAGGCAAGGGCGGCCTGCTCGGCAGCCTCGACCACGGCGGCAGAGGCGGCACCGGCGGGAATGCAGCCGTTGCGATAGGGGCTCTCGTCGCCCTCCTTGACGGCGACGCCGTAGAAGCAGCTGCGGGCCAGGCGGTTGAAGACGCCGGTCAAAAGGGCGCTCTCCTTAAGGGCC
Source organism: uncultured Collinsella sp. (assembly GCA_937925735.1). Taxonomy (GTDB): domain Bacteria; phylum Actinomycetota; class Coriobacteriia; order Coriobacteriales; family Coriobacteriaceae; genus Collinsella. Next base: position 57,678 of record CALAMK010000045.1, read on the forward strand.
GGATCGATGACGCGCTTGTCATCGCAGGCACGCACCTCGTTGCCGTCCTTGTCCTTGCCGGTCACGCGGGTGTCGTATGCCTTGGGGCTAAAGCTCACCGGCTTCTCGGACAGGCCGAGCGACAGCCAATGCGCGCGCATCTGCTCGCAGGTGTAGTGGTTGAGCAGGTCGTCTGCCGGCGGGGGAGGCGTCTGCGAGGACGAGCTGGCCTTTTTGCCCATGTAGAGCAGGTGGTAGCAGGCGCTGACGGTGCTCTGCGTGAGGTTCCAGCCCAGGGCCTCCCACATGGCGGTCTGCGCGATGCAGTAGAAGTAGATGTTGTCCTGGCCGATGAACTGGTAGATCTGCGCGTCGTCCGAGCACCACCAGTCACGCCAGTCGAGCGAGCTGTGCTGGTAGGTGGGTGCGGGTACCTGCGTGGAATCGGCGGCGGGCTCGCCCATGAGGGCGGCGTCCTGGGCGGCGACACCCTCTGTTACGCCGGCGGCCTTGGCATCGCGTGCGAGTACGGTGCGGGTGTAGCTGATGGGCGCCCACAGGCTCTCGGGCCAGCACCAGCAGGTGACGTCGGAAACGCCGTCGACCTCGGGCGCCGGAACGCCCCAGTCGATGTTGCCGGTGATGCGGAAGGGCACGAGCGCCTTGCCGCTGCGGAAGCGCACGCCGCCGTTGGCGAGCACCGCGTGGGCGTCGTCGCGCTCCTTCCAGCTGGGGAAGGTGACGGTAAAGCTGCTCTTGTTGCCCTCGGGCTCCAGCACGGTGTGCTCGGGCAGCTGGTCCTCGACGGCGTCGAAGGCCTCGCGGAACTTGTTCTGAATATAGAGCTGTGCCGGCAGCAGCCACTCCTCCATGGTCTTGGAGACCACGGAGCGAACCTGCGGGTTCTGGGCGAGCTTGGCGGTGTAGGTCTTCATAAAGTCGAGGTAGGCCGGCAGGTCGAAGTAGAGGTTGTCGACCGGGCGCAGCTCGGGCACCTCGCCGGTGAGCTGGCTCTTGGGAGCGATGAGCTCCTCGGGCTCAAACTGGTGACCCAGGTCGCACTCGTCGGCGTACGCCTTCTCGGACTTGCAGCCCTGGATGGGGCAGCGGCCGATCACCTGGCGGCCGTTGAGGAACGTGCCGGCCTTGGCGTCGTAGAACTGCAGCGTGGAGCGCTTGGAGATGGTGCCCTGCTCGTGCAGGCGCTCGATAATCTCGGCGGTAACCTCGTTGTGAATCTGCGCAGCCGGTTCAAGGCCCGAGCCGCCGTAGATATCGCAGCTGATGTTGTAGTTGTTGAGGGTCGCGGCCTGGCGGGAGTGATTGGACTCGACATACTCGCCGATGGACTTGTCGTAGCCTTCGTTCTCCTTGAGCTTGCGGTAGCTCTCCATGATGGGCGAGCCGTAGCAGTCGGTGCCCGAGGTGAAGATGACGTTCTCGCGGCCCAGACGGTCGCGCAGGAAACGGGCGAAGAAGTCGGCCGGGACAAAGACGCCACCGACGTGGCCAAAGTGAAGGCCCTTGTTGCCGTAGGGTTCGCCGGCGGTAACGATGGCGCGGCGAGGCCAGCTGGGACGGTCGTTCATGGAGTATTTGGATGCCATGGGACTCCTTCGCATATGGTGAGAGCGCGGCCGGGCGCAAGGCCTGGCGACGCGGTGGTCAATTCGTGCATATCGTTCGACATTATCGCACATGCGGACGGGTACGTGGCAGGGGCGCTATCCTAAGATGCTATGAATGAGATTTCCAACATACATGCGTTTGAGGACGAGGATTTTCTGCACGCCTGCTTTGTGTGGGGGATGGCAGTGCTTGGCGCATTTGCCGTGTGCCTGGTGCCGGTGTTTATGCTGCTGGGTGGGCCCGCGGACTTGGATGCGGCTGACGCGGGCGGTTGGATGGCCGTTTTGGGCTGGCTGGTCGGCTTGGCTGCGGTTTCGGCGGCGTCATTTGCCGTGCACGAGCTGGTGCACGGTGTGTTTTTTAAGCTGCTGGCGCCTGCGGGCGCGCAGGTGACCTTTGGGGCGAATCGCGAGACGGCGATGATCTATGCCTGCGCCGAGGGTGTCGTGTATTCGCGCCGGCGGTACGTGGCGGTTTGCCTGGCGCCGACGGTTGTTGTGACGGCGGCGTTTGCCCTGGGGTTTGCGTTCTCGGGCTATCCGCTGCTGTGCTACCTGGCTGCCGGCTTGCATTTGTCGGGCTGTGTGGGCGACTGGTATTACGTGCGGACCATTTTGCGCGACCGCCGCATTGTCGCCTGCGAGGACACGTCCTTTGGCGTCCGCTTTTTCGCAAGGTAGTCTTTTGGGATGATTTTTCTGGGACGAGGATTAAAAAATCATTGTGGGAGAGGAGATGTCCATGAAGCCGTTGCTGCTGCATGCTTGCTGCGCGCCGTGCTCGCTGGAGCCGGTTCGCCTGCTGCGCGAGGAAGGGTTTGAACCCACAATCTGCTGGACAAACCCCAATATTCAACCGCGTGATGAATGGCGGCGGCGTTTGGACGAGCTGCGCCGGTGGTGTGCCGATGGCGACATCGAGCTCATCGAGGCGGGGGAGGACCGCGAGCGCTGGGAGGTCGGCGTGGCCCCGCTGGGCGCCGATCGACCCCGTCGCTGTCGCGCGTGCTATGCCTTGCGCCTGGCCGAGGCATGCCGTGTGGCTCAGGAGCGTGGGTTTGAGTTTGTGGGCACGACGCTCGCCGTCTCGCCGTATCAGTTGTTCGAAACCTGCAATGATGTGTTGGAGCGTCTGGCTGCCGCCCGCGGTCTAACTCCGGTCATACGCGATTTTCGCCCGTATTACCCCGAGGCCACGCGTCGTTCGCGCGAGCTTGGCATGTATCGACAGAATTACTGCGGCTGCCGGTTCTCGGCCGTCGAGGCGGCCATGGACCGCGCCCGCATCCGCGACGAGCGCAAAGCCGCCAAAAAGTAGTTCATTTGGGACGTCAGCCTGCTAGGATGTAGAGCGGACTTTAGCTATATAAGGAGAATCCGACGTGTCTATGCGTACCGATGATTTTGACTATAACCTTCCTGAGGAACTGATTGCCCAGGCGCCTGCCGAGCCGCGTGACTCCTGCCGCCTGCTGGTGGTGGATCGCAAGGGCTCCCAGGCGGGAACGCCGCTGGAGCACGGCGGTACCGTCGAGCACCGCATCTTCCGCGACATCATCGACTATATCGAGCCGGGCGATGTGCTCGTCATCAACAAGACGCGCGTGATGCCGGCCCGCCTGATCGGTCGCAAAGCCGGCTCGGGTGGCGTGGTCGAGACGCTGCTGCTCAAGCGCCGCGAGGACGTGGATCCGCTGGGCCATGTTTGGGAGTGCCTGGTCAAGCCGGGCAAGCGTCTGAAGCCCGGTGCTCAGATTGAGTATCGCGCCGGTGGCGCCCATGCGCCCGAGGGTGCGCCCGTGGTGCTGACGGCCGAGGTTGTCGACTTTGTCACCGATAGCCGCGGTGGCCGTCTGGTGCGCTTTGAGCCGGCCGGTTGCAATGCCGCCGGCGAGCAGCGCACGCTCGACGAGGCCATCCATGCTGCCGGTCACGTGCCGCTGCCGCCCTACATTACCGATTACGAGGGCGATCCCGAGAAGTACCAGACCGTCTACGCCATGAAGGAGGAGCACTCGGCTGCCGCTCCCACGGCGGGTCTGCACTTTACTCCCGAGCTCATGGCCGCTATCGAGGCCAAGGGCGCGAAGTTTGCCGCCGTTGAGCTCGAGGTGGGCATCGATACCTTCCGCTTGGTGGAGGAGGACGACCCCACGCAGCACGTCATGCACACCGAGCGCTACCACGTGTCGCAGGAGGTTGTCGACGCCGTGCATAAGGCGAAGGCCGAGGGGCATCGCGTGATCGCTGTCGGTACCACGGCGGTGCGCTCGCTCGAGAGCGCCTTTGACGCGGACGCGCCGGTGTCCGATCCGGCCGTGACGGCGCGCTATTTTGAAGGCCGCGAGGACGGCGCCGACACGCTCGGCCGCGGTGACATCGTGGTGCGCGAGAACGCGACAACGCAGCTCTACCTCATGCCTGGCTCGACCTATCACGTGGTCGACGCACTGATCACCAACTTCCACGTGCCGCGTTCCACGCTCATGATGCTCGTGAGCGCGCTTGCCTCCCGCGACCAGATCATGGATGCCTACGCCGCCGCTATCGAAGAGCGTTACCGCTTCTTCAGCTTTGGCGATGCCATGCTCATTTGTTAGTTACGCGGTTCTACGAACCGCGTAACTGCTCGACGCTGCAAACGCCCCTAAGCGGCAATCTGACGTTCAATCGTCAGGCATGACCAGAAGGTCAATGCCCTCCTCTTTCACGTCACCTTGCTCGCTTAGGGGCGTTTTCGCTGACTTCGCCAAAACATTGGCGTTGCCGTTGTTGGCACTTGGGGACGTTCCTTTTGTGCCGGCACCTGGGGATACTCCTTATGTCAAGAGATTGGTGCAAGAGGGGTAGGTTGCCTTGCGCCGATTTAAATAAGTTGCGGTGAGCGCTTTTTGGCAGCTGGTTTACTTGCTTGCGAAGAGCCAGACCAGGATGATCACCAGAATCACGGCGACAATGCAGACGATGGCTCCGGTGAATTTGATGCGTGAGTCGCGGGTACGCTCGCGCACGTCGTCCTCGGCGGCTTCGAGTTGAGCCACTTCACGCTCAGTTTCGGCGTGCTCGGCCTTATCGCGGGCCAGGGAGCCCGCGAGCGATTCGGTAATCTCGGGATGGTCATGCACCTCGGTCGCCTGCTCGATGATCGACTGTGCGTGCGCGACGTCCGCCTGGGCATTGGCAATAGCCTGCTCTTGCTCTCGACGCGCTTTGTCCTCGGCGGCGATCTTCTCGCGCAGTTCGCGCTGGCGCGTTGCGGCGGCGGCTTTTGCGGTCTGCAGCTCGTCGCGCGCGGCATCGGCCTCGGCAGTCACGGCCTGATGGGCACGCTTGGCGTCGGCGATGGGGGCTTGCGCCTGCTCGACGGCGTGCTCGGCGGCCGCGAGCGAGTGCTCAAGATCGGCGGTGATGTTCGGGACATCTTCCTCGGCTTTGCGCAGGGCATCGGCCGTGTCGGAGATCTGCATCGAAAGCTCGCTGGTGCGCACCGTGTAATTGGCGGGATTCGCCGAAGGATTGCGCTGCAGCTCGGCATACTCGCGGCGCAGCGTTTCGAGTTGAGCGCGCGTGGCGTCGACGGTTTGCTGCGCTGCGGCAACGCCGGCGTCGCGCTCGGCCTGCATCTTGTCGCGGATGCGCTTGGAATCCTCGAGGCGTCGAACGAGGCGGTTACCGGTTTCGCGCGAGCTGGCTTCGCGCGCCTCCACCGCGTCGAGTGCGGCTTTGAGACGCCGCTCGGTGGCGTCGTCCTCTTCCTTCATTTGTTCGAGCTGCGCCTTGAGTTCTGTTGCCTTGGCAGCATGGGTATCGCGGCCGATTTCTGCCGCCACGGCGGCCTTTTGTGCCGTGTCGATAGTCTGGCGCTGCTCGGCGACGATTTGGTCGTAGCGGCCTGCGATGTCTTGGCGTGTCTCGAGCTCCTCGCCTTGATCGGCGATGCGCTGCTCAAGTTCGGCCAGGTGAGCGCGGGCGTCCGCGAGTGCCTTCTTTGCGGCGTTCATCTCGCGCATGGCCGAGGCACCCTGGGCGATAAAGGCGCCCACGGCGCTGGCGGTGTTTGAGACGGCGCCTCCCAGATCGCGGCTGGCTGCTGGGGCGTGCAGGGCGGTCGGGTGACCGGCGTTTGCCGTGCCCGCATCGGGCGCCTGTGACGTGGTGATGCTGCCGGTGCCGCCCTCGACTACGGAAAAGCCGGCAGCGTGCGGGTCGACTGCATCGGCACCAATGGTGGGGTGCTCAAGCTGCAGGAACGAGGGCAGGGTGCTGCCTTGGTCGGCAACGGGGGTCTCGCCGGGCACGAAGGTCGAGGCGGCCTCGGCGGCCTCCTCTTCTTCGGCGTCAACATCGGCGTCGGCCACGGCGTCTTTCATCGCTTTGACGGCATCCATCATGGAGTCCATGACGGCATCGAGCTCTTCTTCCGAAGACACCTCGATGGGGCCTTCTGCTTGCGGGGCGGCTTCCTTTTCGGGGGCGTTGTCCTGAGCGTCCGAATCGTCGTTTTGCTCGCCGGCAACTTCTGCCGCAGGGATTTCCGTCGCAGCGCCGTTATCCAGAGTGGCGTCGTCGACGTCGGTATCATTGCAGGTCGCAGCGTCAGTATCTGCGGCGACGTCTGCTGAATCATCAATATGCTGTTGAGTCTGGGGGTCCAGCTCGTCCGTCATAGGCATGTGCTCCTCATCGTTGTTTGTCACCCTATGATAAAGTCTCGCGCCGACATCCCGCGCCCCGCAGCAAAGTTTCAAAACGTGTTCGATGACTCGCTTGGATAGCAAAAATTCGTCCTCTAAATTCAGTTTACGCTTGACATTCCCTTCGCCGAATGACGTTGCGCCGTTCGCCTGCTGCGGTCTTTATTTTTCACTTGAACCCGTTAAAGTTGCATTACAGCTTTTGGCGCGTGAAGTTGGATACGCGCAGTCGGCGGGCGTGCCCGTCGCGATTTTGAAAGGACTTTGTATGGGACTTTTCACTGGTAAGACCGTGATCGTCACCGGCGGCGGCAAGGCCACGCTCAAGGACGGCTCCGCTGGCTCCATCGGTTACGGCATCGATATCGCTTTTGCCAAGGAGGGCGCAAACCTCGTTATTACCGGCCGCAACGTTGCCAAGCTCGAGGCTGCCAAGGAGTCCCTCGAGGCCGAGTACGGCATCAAGGTTCTGCCTGTTCAGGCCGATGTCTCGGCTGGTCAGGATAACGAGGCCGTCGTCCAGAACGTTATCGACAAGGCGATTGAGGAGTTCGGTCGCATCGACGCCGTCGTCAACAACGCTCAGGCCAGTGCCTCGGGTGTGACCATCGCCGACCACACCATGGACCAGTTTAATCTGGCCATTTATTCCGGTCTGTATGCCACCTATCTGTACATGCAGAAGGCCTATCCGCACCTGAAGGAGACCAAGGGCTCTGTGGTCAACTTTGCTTCGGGCGCCGGCCTGTTTGGTAACTATGGTCAGTGCAGCTATGCTGCCGCCAAGGAGGGCATCCGCGGCCTGACCCGCGTCGCCGCCAACGAGTGGGGCAAGGACGGCATCAACGTCAACATCGTGTGCCCTCTTGCCTGGACTGCTGCGCTCGAGAACTTCCAGGATGCTTACCCCGAGGCGTTCAAGGCCAACGTCCACATGCCGCCGGCAGGCCACTACGGCGACGTCGAGAAGGAAATCGGCCGCGTGGTCGTTCAGCTCTGCGGCCCCGACTTTAAGTACATGAACGGTGAGACCGTCACCCTCGAGGGTGGCATGGGTCAGCGGCCCTAACAGTTACGCGGTTCTACGAACCGCGTAACCAGTTGACGCTGCAAACCCGCCAGAGCGGCAATCTGTCTTTCAACTTCGGCGGCATGACCAGAAGGTCAATGCCGCCTTGTTTCAAGGCACCTTGCTCGCTCTGGCGGGTTTTCGCTCATATGACCCAATTCGCTGTCAAGAGCCACAATGGCCCC
>CALAMK010000046.1:0-37835 GCA_937925735.1 uncultured Collinsella sp.
AAAAGGGGCGCACGACCATCACTACGGTCGTGCGCCCCTTTTTTCTAGCGTATCTGGACGCCGGCTTTCTTTTTCTCGGCCTTGACGCGGTAGAGCTCTGCGTCGGCAGTGCGAAGCAAGTCTTGCCAGGTATCGACGCCATCACCAACACGTGCGTAGCCGATGGACATCCGCAACAGATACGGAACCTCAGCGCGCGCGAGCTCGTCGTTGATTGTCGTGCACAGATGCATGATATCCTGCTCCGCCGTCGCCTTTTGAAGCACCACGAACTCATCGCCGCCATAACGCGCGATAAAGCCACCAGACGCCGAGCAGACCTCTTTGAGCGCAGCGGATATGACCTGAAGAGCATGGTCGCCCTCCACATGTCCGTAGCGATCGTTAATCTGCTTAAAGCCGTCGGCGTCCATCATAAGCAGATACACGTCTTCGGCCTGATTCACATTTGAGAAGAGCGACAGCATATAGGTCTCAAAACGGTTGCGATTGTTGAGGCCAGTCAACGGGTCGGTCGAGATGAGCTGCTCCTGGTAGATGATATAGAGCAGCAACATGCTAATCATTATGCCGACACAAAGGCCGGGCACCGAGTATACGACCTGAAAGGTACCGCCCACCAGGGCCGGAATGGCGAAAAATGCCAAGGTTCGATAGATGGCCTTCATCTGCAGACTCTCGACCCTGCGAGATTGCACAAACGCATGCAGGGACGTATGTATAACGTAACAGTAGCTGACGATGGGCTGGATCATATAGGCAAAGCCGCGACGATACACACCCTGCGAATCGATATAGAACAGGGCGTGCGTCCAGTAACTGGTAAACGCCAGCACGACCACCAGAGCCGTAGGCAACGCTACAAGCACCACCCTATAGCGCGAGGTCAAAAGGCGAGAACCCTGCACCGTCTCGGAATAGATAAACCAAATGAGGCACGCGATAGCAAAGAGCGAAAACGAAACCGCGTTGGAAATCCAGTTGGCAGCAATGCCCAACGTGCCGTCCACACCGTCCGAAAGCGTCCAGATCATATCGAATAATATGTACGCGGCAGAGGTGTAGCCAAGCATGCTAAACAATAGCTGCTGGGTGCTCGAGAACAAGGAGCGACGACTTCGCACGGCAAGCCCGATAAGAACAATCATGCATAGCACGAATATCTCAATCTTGAGTGCCTTAACCACTAACCGCCATCCCTTCAATATCCAAGTGGTCTGAATCGACCAATTCGAATCTGGGCAACAAACACCCCTACCCGCAGGGGTAAGGGGAATAATAGCAGAGCGCCCGAACGTCACTGCAAGACAGCTCTCGTTCGGGCGCTCAAACGGCGCGAGTTGCACGCCGAAATCAATTATCGGTAACGGACGTTACTCACCGTCGATATCGGTTGCGACAGCCTCCTCGATGGCCTCGACGCCAGCAGACGACAGGTCTTCCTTACCCTGACAGAACTTCTTGTCGACCCAGCCGGTCAGAATCGGAGCCATGATTGCCGTGATGATAACGGCGGTGGCGATCTGAGCGTACGCAGTGGGCGCAAGCTCGGCGTAGCGCGGTGCGACTTCGGCGAGAGCAACCGGTGTGGTCATGGCCGTGCCGGCGATGGTGGAGCAGGCCACGGCAGCCTTGCCGTTACCGCCGCACAGGCGCTCGAACGCAAAGGTGATGGGACCGACGACAAACAGCGTGATAAGGCCCAGCAAGATGCCGGAAATACCGCCGGTGATAAAGCTCGAAAGACTCATGGACGCACCGAGCTGAAAACCGATAACGGCAATCGCAGGATTGGCGCCGGGAACCAGCAGGTTCTTGATGAACGGGAACAAGTTGCCCAGAACCATACCGATAACGAGCGGCAAAATGGAGCCGATGATGGTGCCGACGGGGATGTTGGCGAGACCCGAGACACCGAGGATGATCATGGTGACGGCGGGGCCGGCCGTAAAGAAAAGGATACCCACGGCGCCCTGCTCGGACTCGTCGCCGAACTCGCCCATGATGCCCGTGTAGAGCGCCATGTTGCAAAACGTAATGCCGCCGATGATGGAAACCGAGCTCAGGCCCAAAAGGTTGTCGTTAAAGAAGTACGCGACGCCCAGGCCCAACGCGGCCGCAACAACAAGCTTGGGGATCAGCACGACGATGCCGGTCTTGATAGCGCCCGGCGTGGACTTAAAGCTGATGCCGGCACCCACAAACAGCAGGATCGCGGCGACGATGGTGTTGGAACCACCGCGGCAGGCGGCGGTAAAGAAGCCGCCGATCTCAAAGACCTGCGGGCAGAAGGTATTGAGCAAAAGGCCAACGATCATCGGGTAGATCATGATGTCACCCGGGATACGCGGGACTTTGAATTTCTTTTGCTCGTTGGCGGTCGCTTCCCGTGCCATGAAACCCCCATTTCCGCCGACGCAGAACAAAAGCCCACGTCACACTTTGCTACAGTAAAGTTTGACCATGGTACCAGAAGAAGCAGACCGCCTCGGTGAGAAATTCGATTCGTTGTGCCGGGACGCTAAACGTGCCCCGCTCTTATATGAGGCTCAAAACGATATAGAACACGATGCCCGAGACGCAGCACCACAACATCGACTTTGTCTTGATTGCCACCGCCACGACGCCGGCGGCCGCAATCCAGGGAATCAAGCCCTGCCACAAGCCGGCGTCGAAAGCGCCAGGGCTTATCAAATCGTTGGCGACCAGCGCCGCAAAGGCGGCAGGCGGAATATAACCCAAGGCCTCGGTAACGCGGGGCGACAGCGTTCTCCCGCGCAAGGCAAACGCCGGGGCAATGCGGAAAAACGCGATGGCCGCCCATGACGATAGCCATAGGACCAAAAACTCATTAACGGGCATCGCGAGCGCCCCTTCCCTCGGCGAGGACATCGCACGCGAGTGCCGTGACAACGCCGACGAGCACACTTGCCGGCACGGCGATATTCGTCCACCCCAAGAACTTGCATATGGCGACGGACAGCGCAGCCAAACCGGCAGCTACGACATTGCCGCGCGACAGTCGCTGCGAAAAGAGTAGGCAGATAAAGAGCGATGTGCAGACAAAACCCGCAATAGCGGTGGGAACATCGACAACGGCGCCGACGATGGCGCCCGTCGTACACGAAACGGCCCATGTTGCGATGAGGATTGCGTTGAGCACAAAGGACTCGAGCGGACCCCAATCCTCCCCTTTAACCAACTTGGCAAGCGAAATGCCGTATGCCTCCTCGGTAAGTGTCGCGGCAACAGCCAGTGTCTGACGCTTCGAAGCACCCCTCAAATGCGGTGCGATCGATGCCGAGTAAAGTGCAAAGCGCGAGGAGATTGCGGCCACACTTGCGACAATCGATGCCGCAGGCACACCTGCCAGCCACAGGTTGCAGACCATAAACTGGCCGCTACCCGTCACAAACGTGCTGCTCAGAGCAAAAACCATCCAGGGCTCCATTCCCGTCTGCGCCATAATCATTCCGCACGGCGCGCCTATCGCAACATAGGTGAGCATCACCGGCCAAACGGTTTTAACGATTTTGAGCACCATAGCGTTCCTCGTCCCGACAAGATTTCCGAGCCGCGTTCAACGACACGACAGAATCATCGTCCGGTGGCAACCGAGTTCACCTACAATTGCCACCGGATCGAAAGACACAGAAAGACACAACTTTTTAGGAAGTCATTATGACAGCTATCGATCGAACGCGGGCTGCCGCGGCCTTCAAGACCTACACCGATGCCTACGATGCCGCCAATCCGCGTATCGCGCTTAAAATCGAGCATACGTACCACGTTGCCGAGGCATGCGATGCCGTGGCGCGCGAACAGGGCTGGTCACCTCAGGACATTGACCTAGCGTGGCTTTGCGGCCTGCTGCACGATATGGGTCGCTTTGAACAGCTGCGACGCTGGGATACGTTTAAGGATGCCGAAAGCGTGAGCCATGCGGCGTTGGGCGTCGAGGTCCTCTTTGGCAAAACACCTGCAGATGCGCCCGCGGTAACAAGTATCCGCGACTTTATCGACGATCCGGTAGAAGACGAACTCATTCGAGCGAGCATTGCCTATCACAGCAATTTCCGTCTGCCCGCGCAGCTCGGCGAGCGCACGCGGCGCTTCTGCGATATCGTGCGCGATGGCGACAAGATCGACATCATGCGCACCATCGCCGACAGTACCGTCGACACCATCCTCAAAGTGAATGAGGACGCGTTTCTTGCCAGCCACTTCTCGGCACCGACGCTGGCCGCCTTTGACGAGCACCGCTGCGTCACGCGCGATGAGCGCAATGAGCCCGCGGACTACTTGGTGGGGCTTATCTGCTTTATGTTTGAGCTCGTCTATCCGGCAAGCCGCGCGCTGGCGCGCGGGCAGGGCGATATCTACCGCCTGCTCGACGCACCCTTTGGTATCACGCGCCCCTTCACCGATCCCGCCACGCAAGCGACCTGGGAGCGCCTAAAGGACGAGCTGCGCAGCTGGCTGGCAAGTGCCTAGCACTCAAGCTGGGCCAGCAGCTCCTCAACGACCTCTTTGGCGTCGCCGACGACCTTGTACTGGGCGACGCCAAAGATGGGAGCATCCGGGTCCTCGTTGACGGCGATGATGCACTCCGCCCCACCGATGCCGGCAAGATGCTGGATGGCACCCGAGACACCAATGCTCACGAGGAGCTTGGGTGAAACCGACACGCCCGTCTGGCCAATCTGGTGGCGATACTCCAGCCAGCCCGCCTCCACGACGGGTCGCGTGCAGCCGAGCTCGGCACCCAGGGCTTCGGCGAGCTTTCGCATCAAGGGTAGGTTTTTCTTGGAGCCAATACCGCGACCCACAACAACTAGACGCTCGGCATCGGCAATCGAAGCCTGCTGGCCCCATTCCTCGGCGGGAATCGAAATCTCGACACGAGCCTTGGCGTCTTCCGCAAGGAATACCTGGGTAATCGTTCCGGAGCGGCTATAGTCAAAGTCTGGCGCCTTAAAGATGCCGGGGCGCACCGTTGCCATCTGGGGACGGTGGTTGGGGCAGATAATGGTGGCCATCAAGTTGCCGCCAAACGCCGGACGCGTCTGTTGCAGCAGGCCCGTCTCCGTATCCATCGAAAGCACGGTGCAGTCGGCCGTAAGGCCCGTCCGCAAGCGAACGGCCACACCTGGCGCCAGCTCACGGCCAAAGGCGGTCGCGCCGTACAGAATGGCCTCGGGCCTGCGCTCGGCCACCAAATCGCAAATCAAGCGAGCATAGACCTCCGCATCGTTTTGGCGCAGTCGCTCGTCGCGGCAAACCGCGACCTCGTCCGCACCGGCGCAAACCAGATGCTCCAGGTCCCCGAGCGAGCCCTCGGGGCCCATGCCGACCAGCGCCACCAGGCGACAGCCGCGTGCATCGGCAAGCTCGCGGCCCTTGCCCATGAGCTCGTAGGCCACCGGGGCCACGTCATCGTGCTCGTCGGTCTGAACGAATACCCAAATGTCTCGATACACATCGAGGTCAACCGCGCCGGCGGCCTCGTCGCGCTCGATCGAAATGGCGTTGACGGGACAGGCGTCGACGCACCCGCCGCACAAGATGCAGCCGTCGGTCACATGGGCGCAGCGGTTGGGGCGCTCGCCCTCCACCACAATGCCACCCGAGGCACAGGCGCGAACGCAGCGGCCACAGCCAACGCATGCCTCGCTATCGATTATCAGTCCGCTCATCTATGCCATCCCCTCGATAATCTTGGCAAGCTTTGCCGCCTGTTCGACCGGCGTGCCCTCGATGGCCTCGCACGTTTGGTCACGGTCGGGCACAAACGAGCGCACGACCTGCGTCGGCGATCCGGTAAGGCCGCAGCGCAAAGGGTCGGCATGCACATCGGCAGCACAGACCACCCGCACATCCGCATCTTCGGCCGCGCGAATGCCGGCGATGCTCGGCATGCGCAGCTGGCCGATCTCCTTGGCGGTCGTCATCGCGCACGGCATCTCCAGATAGACCGTCTCCTCGCCGGCGTCACAGCCGTGGACAAGCGCCAGCGAGCCGCACGTCGTAAAGCCCGCGCTCTGTACGCAGCTCACATCGGTCACGCAGGGAATCTCGAAGGCGCCGGCCAGTTCGGGGCCAATCTGGGCAGTATCGCCATCCACCGCCATCTTGCCGCAGATGAGCAGGTCGAAGTGCTCGTCGAGCGCCTCGATGCCGCATTTGAGAGCATAGGTGGTCGCCAACGTGTCCGCACCCGCAAAAGCACGGTCGGTGAGCAGCAATGCATCGTCGGCGCCGCGGGCGATGCAGTCGCGCAGTAGCGATTCGGTTGCAGGGATACCCATCGATACCACCGTCACGCGCACATCCATGCCAAAGCCGATAAAGTCGTCCTTGAGCGCCAACGCACATTCGAGGGCACTTGCATCGAAGGGATTAATGACCGCCTGCTTGCCATCGCGCACGATGGTATTGGTTTTGGGGTCCATCTTGACCTCGGTGCTTCCCGGCACCGCCTTGACGCACACCACCATATGGAAATCACTCATCTTCACGCGCCCCCTTTCTGGACGAGTTCATCCAAGAGCTTCTCCGAAAACAGGTTGCCACGGCCCAGCTGCCCGGCAGGATCGAGCTGCAGCTTGAGTCGAGCCGATTCAACCATGGCCTCGTGGCCGTACATCGTCTCCAAAAAGCCCGCTTTGATCTTGCCGACGCCGTGCTCGGCAGAGACGGCGCCGCCCATAGCCGTTACCTCCGCAGCCCACTGGGCAAACAGCTCGCCACCGCGACGGTAGTCTTGCGCATCGCGAGGCAGGATATTCACATGCAGATGGTTGTTGCCGATATGTCCCCAGGCGGCAGACTCAAGCCCGCTTTCGGCCAGCGTGCGGCGATAGAGGGCAACGACATCGGCCAGGCGCGTGTTGGGCACCGACATATCCGACCCCAGCTTGGTAATGGTGGGGTCGGTGCGGCGGCGCTCGTCGATGAGCATGTTGACGCTCTCGGGAACGGCGTGGCGGAAGAACCGCTGGCATTCGCGATCGACCTCGGTGCGTGCAACCCAGGTCGCGTCGTCGTGGCCGCCCGCAAGCTCCAAAACCCATCCCAGGTGGTACAGCTCCTCGGTCGCTTGCGCCTCGTCGTCGCAGTCGAGTTCCACGTAAACACAGACCTTTGCCTCATCGTCGAGTGCCGGCAGCGAGGCAAACGCGGTCGACTGCTCGCGCTGGCGGCGAAGGATATCCAAGGCGCCGGCATCGAAATACTCAATAGCGGCGGCATGGGACAGCACGGGGCGCACGGAATCGGTAAAGGACACCGCCTTGTCCTCGCTGTCGAAAAAGCAGCTCACACCCCATACGACCGAAGGTGCCGCCTGCAAGGCGATCTCGAGCTCGGTAATGACGCCGAGTGTGCCACACGCACCGATAAAGAGGTCGACGGCGTCCATATCGTCCGAAACGAAATAACCCGACGCGTTTTTGGTCTTGGGCATGGTATAGCCAGGAAGATCCAGCTCGAGCGCGCGGCCTTCCGCTGTCACGAGCGACAAGTGGCGTGCGTCAGCGTGCGCCTGACCTCGATGAAGCTCAAGCAGGTCGCCGTCCGCCAGTGCCACGTGAAGCCCCGTAACGTGCGGGCGCATGGGGCCGTAGGCGTAACTGCGGGCACCGGAGGCATTGCACGCCGCCATGCCGCCCAGGCAGGCAGATGCCTCGGTGGGATCGGTGGGAAAGAACTGCTCAGGAGCTGCCTGGAACTCCTCATAGGCCTCAAGCGATACCTGATCCCAGTCAGCGGTCGGCAATGCCTTCTTACCCAGTTGCTTGCGCAACTCCGAAAGCACGACGCCCGGCTCCACGCGCAGCAGAAAACGGCCTCGCTCGTCGCGGCGGAGACCCAGGTAGCGATTCATACGAGAAGTGTTGAGGATATGCCCGCCGTGAGGCACGGCACCGGCAGCCAGACCGGTCCGAGCACCCTGGACCGTTATCGGAACATGCTCGGCATGGAGCTTTCGCAGAATGGCGCGGACTTCGTCCTCCGTTGTCGGAAACGAGATGCTCGACGCCTCGCCCGATGTGCGAGATTCATCGCGACCATATTCTTCGAACTCGTCGCCGAAGGGTTTGATGGCTGCAGACACGCGAACTCCCCCTTTAGTTAACTACAGTGTTTGCAGGGAGATGTTACCGCATCGTTTCGTCGACGTGACTGAGACCGTCTCCATAATTGGCGAATTTTACGTTTGCGCAATTCGGCGAGCGGCGGCGTTTTCTCGGCAGGCGCTCTATTTAACGCGCTCCTTCCCATCGCAGCCACGCGCACAATTGGCGCTCGAAAAAACTTGAGATATTTTTTAGCGTCTCTCACCTGCGGCGATGTAAACCCGTCAAGCATTTGGTCAGAAATTGGTCAAGTTGTGGCTGATACGGTCGGCATCGACAGCCAAAACCAATAGAAGGTTTGGCCCAAAAGCAGGGAGGTTCCCATGGCATATTACTGGCCCCAGTACGGCATCGCCATCGAAGTTGACGATGACCCATATCTTCTGCCCTTCGACGAGGAAGCGTTTCCCGATGCGGCTGTCTATCACGTCACCACCGACGTGATTTGCGATCCCGAATCGTTTTCGGCACTCGCCCACCACATCGCCCACATCCACGACATCAAACTCGACCCAAACTTCGACGAGCTCATCTACTCGCGACGCCTCATGCTCCACATGCTCTTTGGCGCCGATCCGTCCACGTTCGCGCGCGTCTATACCACTAAGGATGCCGCATGAGCGTAAGGAAGCAGTCGAGCCCCCTAGGGTCAAAACATCGAAAAAGGCTCGGCGTTGTCTGCCTGGCCATCGCCTGCGCCCTTATCGCCGTCGGCCTTTACGCCTGGCAGTCAAAGCCTGTCGCCGAGACAGGTGCCTCGGTCACAGCGGCGGAGGGTAAGTCGCGCCAGGAAATCCAGGACGAGCTCGATGCCATCGTCCGCGACAACATGATGACGATCTCGGTCGCACCGGTCGCCCAGCTACAAAAAGGCGGCAAGCTGCGCGTCAACGTGCAAAACGTCCAGGATAACAAGTTTCCCCAGCGTTTCCGCGTGATCCAAAACGACGAGACCATCTATGAATCGGGCGTGGTCGAGACCGGCAAGACCGTTGAGACCTGCCCCGCAGGCGACATCAAAGAAGGTGAGGCGTATATCGAGATTCAAGCGCTCGACGCCAAGACCTACGACGCCCATGGCAATCCCACGCGCGTCAAGGTGCGAGTTGCGCAGACAGAAGACTAGACCTGCCACCTGTTATGAAAATGCGCACCCGTGCCGCTTTCGTCTAACCCTCACGGAAACGGTCCGTGACGAATAGAAAGGAACGATTATGGACATCACCAGGAACTTGAATGGGGCCAGGGTGCTCGTCGTGGGCGCGGGGCTGATGCTTGCACTCTCAATGGGTGCCGCGCCGACCACCGCCCTGGCGGAGGGACGCACTGGAACCACCAACGTGACCATCAGGACCGAAATCGACAACATCAAGTTCAAAGCCCCGACCGTCATTCCGTTCGTCGCTAAGGCAGACGGCACGCTCCAAGGCCCTTCCGAGAATACAACCACCATCGACAATCTTTCGGCCTATGGCATCCACGTTACCAACATGAAGATTGCCGCCCAGAAGTCCTGGAGCATCGTCGCCGACGCCAAGACGGGGACCGCCCAGAACTCCATCGATTTTAAGGTCGGCCCAGACAAGGCACTCCAAGACGCCCACGCCGCGACGCAGGAAGCGGGCCTCGACCTTTCCAAAAATGCATCCTTCGACATGGGCTACCAGGGCATCGCCGATGGTACGGACAAGATTAAGCTTAAGACGAGCGGCACTGTCGCCCGCGTCACGCGAGACATCTTCCATGTGACCGGCACGGGCGACCAGGTCGCAACCATTACGTGGACGGTCGAGCCCGGTGCGCACACGGCCTAAGGCAATTGTCCTTGCCGTCATCATCGGCGTTGCAACGTTTGCCCCGATCGCCGCCTTTGCCCAACAAGAGCAGGCGCAGGCTGCCACGCAGGTAACTGTCGATCTATCGGAACTCGAACGCAGTGGCCAACATGAACCCCTCGCGCAAACGAGCGACACGCGACAGCTCCTGGCAGCAGGAATCGCCACGGCAGGCGCTAGCGCCATCGGCCTTGGCCTGCACATCAAACGCAGCCGGTAGCCACACGAATCGAGACCGTCCAGCATAGGTAAGGAGAACCCATGGCATCAAAGAACCTTTTGCCCGTTGCCGCGCTCTGTAGTGCGCTTGCCACCGGCATGCCCGTCGCCGCTCTAGCGACACCCGCCGCGGACGCCCCCTTACCTGCCGTCAACTGTCTCGCCACAAACCAGATGAGCACCATCGCGCGCCAACGCTTCTCGCTTGCGCAGGCAAGCATTTCGGCCTCGGGGTGCCTCCGTCGCTGCACGAACAGCTCGATAGTCGTGGATACCGAGCACTCGAGCACAGCGGACGGCCCCCTAACGGGATGCGTTATCTGCACATGGCGCGCAGCTGCAACTGATGCCGATGGCGATTCCTGCGACGTGGAGCTGTGCCTCGACATCACCCTGTCCGATGACTCGGCGGACGGGGCAACAGTCGCCTTCGACAGCACGTTTTTCGAAAACGGAGGGGGTGTATGCCTGGGCTGCGTCCCCTCGAGCGCCGATGGCACGCAGCCCGCTATCTCATTCACCGCATCGCTGAAAATGACCAAGGCGGGCACCGACGCCACGGCAAATGGCGAGATCGCTCTAATGTTCTACGCGAGCGGCACAGAAAGCCAGGAGATTCGGGGCAAACAGCGGACCGGATCGCTCAGCCTGACGCGAGGGGCAGATCCCGGTCCTGTCGATATCAGTACCGAAACGCAAGATGTGCATCACGTCCTTGTCGATCCGGCGCTCCTCGAGATGGAATGGAGCGGAGTAGGAGCGGTCGGACTCGCCCCCTCGACAGGTGACATCGCAAGCGACTCCAGCGAGAGCAGCGGTGAAATAGCGCCTGGGGACAATGGCGCACCAGGCGGCATAACACCGCCATCGAGCGGTCCTTCAGCCACTTTCAGCGAGCCAAGCGAAACAGCCACCGCAGTGGGCGGCACGCAAGCTGGCGAAAACTTGGGGTGTCCCATGCCGGCAGACATCGACGAGGGCAATTGTTGCATGATGGTCGCGCTCGACCGCACGGAAACCGTCGACGCCGCGAGCATTGAGGTCACCGCTGCCGATAAGCCCGTCCGCAAAGCAGCCATTATCGCATTCCCTAAAACCGTCGAAGTTGTTTTTCTGCCATCGGGCGAGGTCGTAGCCCCCACCTTGCTCACCTTGCTTGGGGCAAAGGGCACGGCCAACCAAATCGACAACCTCACGGTAGCCGACCCTGCGACCACCGCAAAACTGCACCTGTATGCCGTAACCTCGGACGGAGGCAAAACCGAGGAATTCGACGGTGAGAATCTCCTGAATAACCGGATACTCCATAAAATGGAAGACGTCTCGTATCAAATTGAGCTCGTGGGATTTGACCGAGCTCGAGATGCCGATATCATCGCCGCGGCCATTGAGTCCCCGCAGCGACTCATGACGCTGTGCTTCGATTACAGCCCCTATGTCGTGATGGGAGGCTGAGGCTCGGGCATCAAATGCCGTCATTAATACCACTTATATAACGTATAGGATGAGGCATGACGCACCCTGCAGCCCGTTCTGCTACGATTGCCAGGTTGGCATCAATATGGGAGGGTTCATGCCGGGTTTGGGAACGGTCATCAACGTCGCACTTTTGATTGCGGGCGGACTGCTGGGCCTTATAGGCGGACGCTTTATCACACCCCGCATCCAAGACACGCTCATGAAGGCGTCGGGGCTGTGCGTTTTGTTTATCGGACTGGGCGGCACCATGCAAAAGATGCTCGTCATTGACGGGAAAGCGCTGGAGACCACCGGCACCACCATGCTCATCGTCTCGTTTGCCCTCGGCTCGCTCATCGGCGAGGCCGTTAACCTGGAAGCCGGCATCGAAAACCTGGGCGAATGGCTCAAGCGCAAAACCGGCAGCGAGGGAGACAACGAGTTCACCAATGCCTTTGTCTCGACATCGCTGACCGTCTGCATCGGTGCCATGGCTATCGTGGGATCAATCCAAGACGGCTTGCTCGGCGACTGGTCCACGCTTGCCCTCAAGGGCGCGTTGGACTGCATCATCGTCTGCACCATGACGGCTTCGCTCGGCCGCGGCTGCATCTTCTCCGCCCTGCCTGTTGCCGTATTTCAGGGAACGATCACGCTCTTTGCCGGCGCGCTCTCCCCCATCATGACCGCCGCCGCCCTCGACAGTCTATCGCTCGTGGGCTCTATGCTCATCTTCTGCGTCGGCGTCAATCTCATCCGTCCCCAGACCTTCCGCACGGCCAATATGCTCCCCTCTGTTGTCATAGCCGTCATCTACGCCCTCCTGTTCTAAATCTATCTACATAGCGGTATTTCGAACACCTGTTTGATGCTGTGCTATGATATGAGGTCACCGAAGCTGCGTTAGGAGAGGAGAAGCGGTGGCCGACCAGGACATCAAGATGCTCATCGAGCGCATTATGGCCGAGGCCCGGACCCATCAGTCTGCTCGCTTCTCAAACGAAGTCTATGCTGACGAGCCGATTCTCAAAACTGGTCGTCAGATGCAGAACTTCCTCCCCGACCAGTACCGCAAGATGCGCGAGATATCGCGCTGGCAGGATGACCCCAAAGGCGGCGCGGGTCGCTGGCTTTCGGAAGCCGAGCTTTTCTACCGCCAAGGCCTGCTGATGGCCGACTTTGAGGACGACTGCCCCTACAACGGCACCTTTAAGTCGTACTTTCCCACCTACAATGCCATGAGCGATCGGCAGCTGCGTGGCTATTTTACCTGGCGCACCCAAGTGCGCCGCGGAACCGTCGAGGAAACGTCTACGTCCTTTGCCTTTCTGTATCTCTATGAGCTGATCTGCGGCATTGGCGTAGATGACCCACTCGATGGTTTTAACAAAATCAAGGCCTTTTGGGATGCCTATCGCGCCTTTGAACCCGGCATCGACCGGTTCGCACGCGTGTGGCTGCAGGACTACGCCGTGTTCCACAGACTCGACCCCAAGCTGCTTCGCGACTCTAAAACCGTCATGTTCGATAACGCCCTTATCGAGCTGCGGCGTGCGGCGCGAGACCTTGCGCCCGCGCCAACGCCGCCAGACCTGGCGCCTGCGCGTCGCAAGACCTCCGAGCCCACGCTCCCCCTTCCGCCCGACGAGGCAGGCGAGGAGCGACTCATGACCGCCATCAACGCCCTCTCCACGTACAACCTGAATAACTCACGGCTCGACCGTTCCCACCATCGCGACCTGCGCCACGTGGCATGCGCCGTGTATGTCCGTATGGCGCGCTACTATGACACGCACCGAAAGACCGGCATCGTAGCGAGCTTGTTTGGGGAGGAGACGGCCATGCCCTACACCATGTTTGCCTCGGCCGTGTTCTTTGCGCCCGAGCGCCACGAGGACTGCGAATATCGCCTGGACCCCATTCACATCTACCGCTGCCAAAATGGCTTTTGGGAATGCATGCGCATCCACGGCAGCAGACAAAAAAGTAGCAAGCTCGGTGAGATGATGCGCGCCTGCGACCAACGCCTGCGCCTGGCCCTAGACCCCACCCATCCCCTAAAGGAGGAGAAGGTCCCCAAATATCTGGCCAAGATCATCGATGACGAGATCGTGGCATGGCTTTCGTGGGACGCCGCGCACCAGCCTGTCAAGATCGATATCGATTTGAGTCAGCTGGGGCACATTCGGAGCGCCGCCGCGCAAACGCGTGAAGCGCTTTTGATTGATGAGGAGCGCGAGGATGATGTGCCTATGGAAGCCGAGGCGACGCTTGTCGAGCAACCGAACACCGAGTCTGCGCCCAGCATGACCGCCGGACCTGGCGAGATGGCCACACGGCAAGACGAACCCGACGAGCCGACTGTCTCCACCGAAGAGTTTGGCGTCGTGGCACCGCTCCTCGTGTCTATGCCCGCGCCCGTAACGCCCGCGTCTGCCGAAGCTGCGAACAAACTCGCGCCCGCCGCAGATGCCTTCCTTCGCGCGCTCCTCGAGCGGAACACGGCGCAGGCCACATTGGCGGTGGCACAGTCGGGCAAGAGTGAGGACATGCTCGTCGATAGCATCAACGAAGCGCTCTTTGACCTGGTGGGCGACACCGTTATTGAATTTGGCTCAGCAGGACCGCAGATTATCGAGGACTACGAAGCAGACGTGAGAGGATACCTAGACCATGAGTGATACCGCATCCACAGCACCCCGCGTGCCCAAGCGCGTCGCCGCCGTCATTCTCAACTCGCTCAAGGGCGGCGTTGTCCCGCGCATCGGCCTTCCTTACATCACCGTAGGGCGCGAGGTCGAAATCCGCGCCCTGCTCACCGATCTGAGTCTCATCGCCGACGGCGGCGCGAGCTTCCGCTTTCTGGTCGGTCGTTACGGCGCCGGCAAGAGCTTTTTGCTCCAGACCATCCGCACGCACGCCATGGGCGAGGGATTCGTCGTCGCCGATGCCGACCTATCCCCTGAGCGCCGCCTGCAGGGCGGCCAGGGACAGGGCCTTGCCACCTACCGCGAGCTCATCCGCAACATATCGACCAAGACGCGCCCCGAGGGCGGTGCGCTCAACCTTATCCTGGATCGCTGGGTCGCCTCGTGTGCCGATGCCGACGAGTCTGCCGTCAATGCCCAACTGGCCCCGCTCGAGGAAATGGTCCACGGCTTCGACTTCGCCCGCATGCTCCGCCGCTACCGCACGGCCGTATCTGAGGGCGACGAAGAAGCTATGAGCCGCGTGACCAAATGGATTCGCGGCGAGTACCGCACCAAGAGTGAGGCACGCGCCGAGCTGGGCTCCTCGACCATCATCAGCGATGACGACTGGTACGACTACGTTAAGCTCATTGCGCGCTTTTTGGTCTGCAGCGGCTACAAGGGCATGCTGGTGCTCATCGACGAGCTCGTGAATCTGTATAAGATTCCCAACGCCATCACGCGCCAATACAACTACGAGAAGATCCTGACCATGTACAACGACACGCTCCAGGGCAAGGCGCAGTACCTGGGCATGATCATGGGCGGCACGCCAACCTCCATCGAAGACCGCCGCCGTGGCGTGTTCTCCTACGAGGCCCTGCGAAGTCGACTCGCTCAGGGCCGCTTTGCACGCGAGGACCTTAAGGACATGCTCGCGCCCATCATCCGCCTGCAGCCACTCACCTACGAGGAATTGCTGGTGCTGATCGAAAAACTCATGCAGATCCATGCCGGATACTTTGGCTGGACGCCCACGCTTACCGAGAACGACTTGGTAGACTTTCTCAAGATTGAGTTTGGCCGCGTGGGAGCCGATACGCACCTGACGCCGCGTGAGGTCATCCGTGACTTTATCGAGCTGCTCGATATCCTGTGCCAGAACCCCGATGCAAACGTGGCCGAGTTGCTGCAAAGCGTCGGCGGCGACGCGCTGGCACCGGCAGCCGCAACAGGCGACACCGGCACCGCAGACGGCGACCGCAACTTCGCCGAATTCACCATCTAACCTGCCAAAAAGGGACAGGTCTATTTTGGCAGCTTTTATCTGCACAAACGTTGAGACGGCAATGCAGCAAACCATTGCCAGCCGCGTTGAGAGATTCGTTTTTGAGAGGAGGCCCCGTGAACGCCTTTGACCGCTACGCCCCGTTTATCCAAGACTTCATCTATTCCCACGATTGGGAGAGCCTGCGCTCTATCCAGGTTGCAGCAGCTGATGCCATCTTTAACACGCAAGATAATGTGCTCTTGACGGCATCCACGGCTTCCGGCAAAACCGAGGCAGCCTTCTTTCCCATCCTGACCGAGTTTTGGGAAAACCCGCCCGCAAGCGTGGGCGCCCTCTACATCGGCCCCCTCAAAGCGCTCATCAATGACCAGTTCGTCCGCCTCAACGACCTCTGCGAAGAGGCCGATATCCCTGTCTGGCACTGGCATGGCGATGTCTCGCAGTCGCACAAGGCTAAGCTCATTAAAAAACCGAGCGGCATCCTGCAGATTACACCCGAGTCACTCGAAGCGCTTTTAATCCATAAGCACATGGCGATCCCGCGCATGTTTTGCGACCTGCGCTACGTGATCATCGATGAGGTCCACTCGCTCATGCGCGGCGACCGTGGCGGGCAAACGCTCTGCCTTATCGAGCGACTCTCGCGCATGGCCGGCGTGCGGCCTCGCCGCATTGGCCTTTCGGCTACCATCGGCGACCCCGAGCGCACGGGCACTTTTCTCTCACAGGGAACGGGGCGCGACTGCGTTATCCCCCACTTTGAAGAACCGCGCCGCGTGTGGCGCATCTCCATGGAGCACTTCTACAACTCGGGCCCCCAGGCGCAGCAGCGGGGATTCATGGGTACAGGTCCTCAAGAGGCCGAAGTGCTTGCGTGCGAGCGCATCGATGCGGCGGCATCCGCGGCACTGCCCGCCGGCGCCCAAGACATGCGTCACAGCGGACAGCTCACACAAGAGGAGCGCCGTCAACGTCGTGAGCGGGCACAGGGCAAGGCCGCTCCCAAGGACCGCCAAGCTTCCTCGGCCCCCGAGGGCGAAGTCGACATCCCCCAAGCACCCGAACAGGCATTACTCAACCCCACCGATACAGCACCAGACAACGCCGACCCCGGTATGGGATATATCTTTGAGCACACGCGCGGCCGAAAGTGCTTGGTCTTTGCCAACTCGCGCGAGGAGGCAGAGGCCGTATGCTCCATGCTACGTAGCTACTGCGAGAGCCGGCACGAGCCCGACCGCTTCCTTATCCATCACGGCAACCTCTCGGCATCGCTACGCGAGACGGCAGAAGAGCTCATGCGCGACGAGGAACAGGCACAGACAACCGTCACCACCTCCACGCTGGAGCTCGGCATTGATATCGGTCGCCTGGAGCGCGCGTTCCAGATCGATGCACCGTTTACCGTCAGCTCCTTTTTGCAGCGCATGGGGCGCACGGGACGCCGCGATCTTCCGCCCGAGATGTGGTTTGTCATGCGCGAGGAAGAGCCCGAGCCGCGCACGATGATGCCTGAAACGATACCTTGGAAGCTCCTCCAGGGCATCGCGCTCGTACAACTCTATCGCGAGGAAAAGTGGGTCGAGCCGCCCGAGCTCGATCGACTCCCCTACAGCCTGCTCTATCACCAGACCATGTCGACCCTCGCCAGCACCGGCGAACTCACGCCTGCCGAACTTGCCCAGCGCGTGCTCACGCTCAGCTATTTCCACCGCGTCTCGGCCGATGACTATCGCGTACTGCTGCGCCACCTCATCAAGATCGACCACATCCAGGTCACCGAGGGCGGTGGGCTCATTGTGGGCCTCGCGGGCGAGCGCATTATTAACAACTTTAAGTTTTACGCCGTGTTCCAGGAAAACGAGGAGTTCACCGTTCGCAGCGAGTCGGCCGAGTTGGGCACGATCGTCAATCCGCCACCGCCCGGTGAGCGCATCGCCATCGCCGGACACTGCTGGATTGTCGAGGAAGTGGACTGGAAGCGTCATACCGTCTTTGCCACGCAGGTCAAGGGCCGGGTGCCGGCCTACTTTGGCGACTGTCCCGGTGACATCAATACACACGTACTCGAGCGCATGCGCAAGGCGCT
This sequence comes from uncultured Collinsella sp., assembly GCA_937925735.1. Taxonomy (GTDB): domain Bacteria; phylum Actinomycetota; class Coriobacteriia; order Coriobacteriales; family Coriobacteriaceae; genus Collinsella. Next base: position 17,721 of record CALAMK010000046.1, read on the forward strand.
CAACGAACACGCCGCGTATCCGTACCTTATGGGTAACGCACGGGCCCGCCTTGCGCAGGCTCGTCATACGGCCGAGATTTCGGGCGCGGGAACTAAACCGCTCATTAACCTGGGCGGCGATACCTGGGTGCTCTTCCCCTGGCTGGGCAGCTACGCCTTTTTGGCCCTCGAGCGCATGCTCAAGATTAAATGTGCCGCGGAGTTGGGCCTTCGCGGACTCGACCCATCACGCCCGTACTTTATGCAGTTTAAGATGAAGGCCGACGAGGAGACGTTCTTTGAGGTGCTCGCCGCCGAGGCCGAGAAGGACTTCGATCCCATCGAGCTCGTCTATCCCGGCGAGGTGCCTTATTTTGACCGCTACGACGAGTTTGTTCCCGAAGAGCTCGTGCGCAAGGGCTTTGCCGAAGGCGTGCTCGACATAGAGGGCATGAAGCAGCGTGTCCGCAGCTGGAGCGACCACGCCTAAGACCCGTCTTTTTGGGACGGAGAGACTTACTTGTCGTGAAGGACGGTGCCGAGGAAGTCGGTGTCGAAGGGCACAGCTTCGGCAAAGACATAGTCGCCGTCGCTGGCGATGAGCAGGTAGTTCTCCTCGCCGCCGAACTCCGCATCGCCGCATGGGACCACCCAGGCGTGGGCGAATACCTCGAGTGCCGCGGCAACGCAATCGCGCAGGAACGTCACGTCGCTCCCCCTGTTCGCACTCACGATATTGGCAACATAGATGCCCCCGGGGTTCAGGCTGCCTCGCACCAAACGCAATGCCTCAACCGTCGCCAGCTCGCGTACGGGCTCGGCACCGCCAAAGCAATCGCTCACGACCACGTCGTAGCGACGATGACCCACGCTCGTCACGCCCAGATACGAGCGAGCCTCAGCGGTAATCACTCGCAGGCGATCGCCCACCGTGCGCTCCAGCTCGTCCAGGTAGAACCAACGGCGCGCCAGGCGCGTAATCTCGGCATCGTACTCAACGACATCCATGCGCAAGCTCTCGTGCGACATCAGTGCAAACTTGGGATAGGCAAACCCGCCGCCGCCCAGCATGAGCATACGGTCGATACCATGCCCGTAAGCATCACGCATTGCGTCCTCGGCCTCAAACACATCGTCAAACGCACGATAGTACGCAAAGACGGGCTCCGCCCAACGCTCGCCAACGTAGCTTGCGCTTTGGTAAACGCCGCCTTGCACCAATACACGGACTTCGTCGCCGCCCTCATCGTGCACGCGTTTCACACGCGCCAACCCATTGCGGGTTCGCGCAACCTGCAGACAGGCAGCACGGACAGCGACAGCGGCCGCGCCAAGCGCCGCGGCCCCCAGAGCAACGCCGGCAACGACGCCGGCAGAAACACTCGGCTTGTTCATCTAGAGCTCCTTTTGCAGATAAAGGCCATGGTCATAAAATCCAAGATGACGATAGTACTCACGTGTGCCAATCGCACTAATCACGTTGATACGCGCATAACCCGCATCCCGGGCAATCTCGCACGCACGCTCTACGAGCAAACGCCCCAACCCGTGATGCTGCGCCGCCTGGCCTTGATCGCCCACGCGCGCCGCCATGCCATACACGTGAACCTCGCGAATCATCGCCTCGTCCGACACCGTCGGCAACTCGTCCGCATGCGCGGCAACAAACGCGCGGTCGGGCAGCGACAGGCGCAAAAAGCCCGCGATTTTGCCCTGCGGTGTCACCCACTGCAAAAAGCGCTCGTGCGTCACCGGCGTCTCGTACGCCACTTCCTCGTCAAGGGTCAACTCGTCCAGGTCGGCGCCCGCCGTGCTGATCTCGCGATAGCGAATCTCACGCACCGTCGCACCGTCACCCCGAGCAGCCAGGCGGTTCTCAACGAGCTGGCGCAGGTTGGGTTTCTTGTTGCCCACCATGATGTCATCGGAGCTAAAGTCGCGGATCATGCGGCTGATGCGGCAGAACGCCGGCGTCACCACGATGTCGTCGGCCAACACATCGAGCAGCTCGTCCTCGGTATAGGGGCGCCACTCGCCACGCTCGTAACAGCCCACCAGACGCGAGCCCTCGATGAGCGCGCACGGGTAGACCTTGACCTCGTCGGGCATAAAGGCGCCCTCGGTCATAAAGCGCTCGTAGTCGCGCTTGTCCCCATCAGGCGTGGCGCCCAGCAAGTTGAGCATAAAGTGCGCGTGGATCTTAAAGCCAAACAGGCGCGCGAGCGAAAACGCCCGCTCGATCTGCGCCACCGAAATGCGGCGCTCGTTGATATCGAGCAAATGTTGGTCGAGACTCTGAATACCCATCTGAATCTTGGTGCAACCCAGGCGGCGGATGAGCGTGAGGGCCTGCGGCGTTACGGCATCGGGGCGCGTCTCGATAACGAGCCCCACCACGCGATGCTTCGCCGTCTCGTTGATGCGCTGCTGATGCTCAAGTTCCTCCATCGTTGCCGCCTGCCACTCGGCAACCTCGCCCCACGGCGTGCCAGGGCCGTACAGACGACGCACCGCACGGTTGTAGCCGCCCACAGCAACATCCACGCGCTCCTGCTCTCCTGCAACACCGCTCGCGAGCTCGGCCTCGTCTGTCGCAATGCCGGCAGCCCGGTAGCGCTCGCGACGCCCCGCCACCACCGGCGGCAGGGCATCGGCGGGCGCATCGTCGAGCAGGCGCCCCGCCTCGGCACGACTGATGCCCGGACGTGCCAGCATGGGGTTGGCCGCCACGCCGGCCACGGCATCGTCATTAAGCGCGCGGAAGAGCTCCGACATAAACCAGGTCTGATAGCCTTCCGGATAATCACTCCAGGTGCCACCGAGCACGATGAGCTCTATCTTGTCGGTCGCGTGCCCCATCTGCGACAGCGCCGTCAAACGGGCACTTACCTGCAGATACGGATCGAAGCAGTTTTGCTCTGCACGGGCGCACGCCGGCTCAGCGTGCAGATAGCTCTTGGGCATGCGCAGGTCGTTGGGACAAAACAGGCAATCGCCCGAGCACGGCCAGGGCTTGGTGATGACGGTAATGGTCGCCACGCCCGAAGCCGTGCGACGAGGCTTCATGCGTAGCACCTGCAGCAGTTGACGCTCCAGCTCCGCATCGACATTCCATCCAGCCCAACGAGCCGGCTCCTCACGTTTAACCCGCTGGTAGAACGGCAGCAGACGGCGCTTGGCCAAATCGCGTTTGTCGGCACCCTCGCGGCGCGCCTCGGCATGTATCAGTTTGACGAGCGCCTTGTCGTCTACGGTCTCGCCGCAACGCAGGGCCTCGAGTATGTTCAAGATAATCTGTTCCATGCCCCCATTGTAAAGGCAAAGGCGCCGAAGCCCGTCACGGCTCCGGCGCCTCCATCAAACAGCGCGTCTATGGTTTATAAGTCTTCGATAACCACCCGTCACTCTGAATCAAACGACATGTCACCCGAACCAACCTCAAAACGATACGTGGCAGACTTATCGCCGTTGTCGAATTCAAGATTCAATATGGTCTCGCCATCGTAGCCAAGCGGAAGGAAATCGCTCTCGAAGTCGCCGCTGCCCACGGTGAGGCTCGCCTTAAAGCCCGTAGAGCTCGGAACCGTCATCTCCACGTCGCCCGAGCCCACGCTCACGTCCATCGACTTCGCGGGCGCCTGGTAGAGCTCGAACGTCATGTCACCCGAACCGACCTCGGCATTCAGGGTGTCGGTCACGGTGCCCGTAAACTCAACGTCTCCCGAATTCAACGTTATATCCAGATCATGGCACGCAATGTCCGCGACCGCCAGGTCGCCCGACCCTACATTCGCCGTAATGCCCACCAGGCTATCCGCAACATCTCGCGGCAGCTCAATGGTAATTGTGCGGTCAATCGCGCGCTTATCATCGTAGTCGAACTGACTGATTTTGAGCGTAGAGCCCTTGACCTTAGCAAGGTTCCGGGTAGCCGCATCAGAAGCAGACGTTCCCTTCGCAACGCGACCGCTTTCGATAACACGCACCGGGCCGCCAGAGACACATTTAACCTCGACCGTCCCCGACGTCACGTCCAAGTCGAGCGATTGGAACGCGTCGGCATCAAACGTTTCGCTCGAAAGCTGCTGAGGCCGAGCGGAATAGTTACCGCTATCCAAGAGATCATCGTCGTCAAACATATCGTCAAAATCAGACAAATTGCCAGATAGAATACCGGTCGTACGCACCATATCGGAATGAGCCAATAGCCGCGAAATGCCAAAGACAAGCCCGATGATGAGCACAAACGCTCCGATGCCGACGCCCAGGCGCAGCTTGGATTCATGCGAAAGCTTCATCATTCGTCACCTTCTTTGGCACATGGCTCAGCGGTGGCCGCGGTAGCCACGTCAGCAACCGGTTCCGCAGAAGTATCCTTCCCCTGGGCCCTGACCGCCACCGGCGCCGGACCAACCTGAATAACCCCGCGTGCCCAATCACCATCGAGCGCACGCGCCACCCAGTGATAGATGGGAATCGTAAAGAAGATCAGCGCGGCAAAGGGGCCGGCACCAAACAGGAGCATCAGCAAAAAGAACAGCAGCCAACACACGGCCCAATACGGGAACGACTGGAACGGGCCCTTCACCGGAGTCGAGCCAACTGCGCCGCCACTCGTCGCCTGAGCCGTCGCCGCATTGGCAGCCTGCGCACTCCAGCTTGCCGCTTGCGCCGCCTTGGCCGCAGCATCACTCGCCTGCGTTGCCGCCTCGGTAGCGCGCGCCGCCGCCTCATGGGTGCGAGCACGCTCTGCCGCCTCGGCCTCGCGCTGGCGGGCGCGGTCCTCGTTCTCAAACTCGATATCGTCCTCGATCTCGTCGCTCGGATTGAGCAGCTCGTCCAGGCTCACGCCATAAAGTTTGGCGAGCGAGATCAGGTTCTCGGTATCGGGCGAGCTCTCCGCGCGCTCCCATTTACTGACCGCCTGGCGCGACAGCCCCAGCTTTCGCGCCAGCCCTTCTTGGCTAAAACCCTTGCTGCGACGAAGGTCGGCGAGCCGCTGCGCAGTTTCTACATTCATGGTTCCTCCTATGTGATGCCAGCCGTGCCGCCGGACCGTTTTTGTTCTTAAGGCGCCTTGCACAGTTAAAAATCTATCCGCCACCGCCAAAAGCATGCCACCTATTCTAGTGAGATTTTTGACAACCGGCGGTTGCGGGTGCATATGAGCTGCGGAAATGTGTCCAAACGAAGCAATGGCACCTAGCCCGGTTGTCCCCGTTGCGGCGTTAACGGTAGTATGGTCGTACTGTTTATTCCGCACCGCCAACGGAGGGAGTCCCGCGCCGTGAACCGCGATTTCGCCTCATCGCTCATCCAGCTCAACAACACGTTCTATCGCGAGCACTCCGCCTCCTTTTCCGATACGCGTCAGGCCCCGTGGCCCGGCTGGGTGCGCACCATGGACATTGCGCTCGAACAGCTCGACGTCGCCACGATCGAGCATCCCGTCCGCGTCTTCGACCTTGCCTGCGGCAACATGCGCTTCGAGAACTTTGCCGCCGGCGGCACGCTGGCTGCCAAAGGCGTGGACGGCACGAGCCCCTCGGCAGACGCCAGCTGCCCCTTCGAGTTCTATGGTGTTGACTCGTGCCAGGACCTGGCCATCGATGCACGCGGCCACGCCCTGCGCATTCCCAACCTGCACTTCCAGGAACTCGACGTACTCGACGCCCTTATGAAGCTCAACCCCGCCGAGACACCCGACGTGCTTTTCGACGCCCCGCTCGCCGACATCTCGGTCTGCTTTGGCTTTATGCACCATGTGCCGTCGTGCGAGTACCGTGTACGCGTACTTGATGCCTTGGTGCGCCAAACGCGCCCGGGTGGCATCATCGCCATCAGTTTTTGGGAGTTTATGAACGACGAGCGCATGGCGCGCAAGGCCGTTCGCGCCGAAGCCCGCGCCGAGCTCACCCCGCCGTTTGAGGGTTACGATTCCGCGCAGTTTGAAGCCGGCGACCACCTCATTGGCTGGCAAAACGACCGTCACGCCTACCGTTATTGCCATCACTTTGACGATCAGCAGATCACCGACCTGGTGCGCGGCGTCCGTACGTTCTACAAGAGCGGCGAGGTCCCCGTGCGCGAGCTTGAGCGTTTCCATGCCGACGGTCGCAGCGGCGAGCTCAACCGCTATGTGATTCTTAAGCGCCTGTAGGCATTGACGACTCGTCGCCGAGCCGCACCACAACTTTCGGGCACATTGCGTCCACCCTTTTTCAACCCATTGACGGAACGTGCAGCTATGCGTTCCATACTTATGACCAAGGAGCCTCATGGGAGCCGTCCACGTTCGCACGCCTAAGAACTTTGTGCTCGAGGAGCGCCTGGAGCGCTACGCCGATGCGATTGAGACGAGCCCCGAGGCCTATGCCGGAGATTGGCGCAAGGCCTGTGCGCCAGCTGGCAGCAAGCCCTTCGAACACCTTCACCTTGATCTTGGCTGTGGCAAGGGAACGTACCTTGTAGAGCGCGCGGCCCACGAGCCAAACACCCTCTTTATCGGCATGGACCAGGAGCCCATCTGCATCGCCTATGCCGCACAGAAAATCTGCGAGCAGGAGCTATCCAACGCGCTCGTCCTGCCCCGAGGCGCCGCATCGCTGCCGCAGTTATTTGCCGCCGGCGAGCTCGACGCCATCACCATCAACTTTCCCACGCCGCAGCCCAAGGCAAAGTACGCCAAAAAACGACTCGTCCATGTCGACCATCTAATGCTCTATCGCCCGCTCTTTGCAGCCGGCGCCACCGTAACGCTGCGAACCGACAGCAAGCCACTGCGCGACTACGCCCTGGGGCAGTTTGCCGCGGCAGGCTACGACACGCTTTGGAAAAGTGACGACGTCCGCCGCGACCATCCCGAGCATCCCGAGACCGAATATGAATGCCGTACGCGCGAGATGGGTGCCGTCGTCTATGGCATTTGTGCCACACCCGGCGAGAAGCCTACCGAAGAGACACTCGCAGCAGGCCGAGAGCAGGAGCAAAGCCTTGCGTGCTACCTGCCCGATAACCTCGACGAGCTCACCTATGTACCCCTGGGCATGGAAGAGGCCGTCGAGAACTTTAGAAACCGCGCCCGCAAAGGCAAGAAGCGCCTGCCGCAAGAGCACTAACTTCACGCGCCCATTTCCTGCATTTTCTCACGCGCTGCCGCCCCGCGCCGCCGCTACGCCATAATAGTTGGCGGACAATCGCGAGAGAAAGCAAACACATGGCACAGACCACGACAGATACCGCCGCCAGCACCGTCTCCGGCGCCGGCGCCGCCAGCTCATTCTCGGGCGGCACGGGAACCGAAGCCGAGTTTGGCTCGCTCGGCGCGCTCTCCCCCACCTGGTGGGAGCCCGAGGATGGCAGTGAGCCCGAACCATGGCTCACGCCCGACCAGGCCTTCGAGCGTTTCTTTGAATGGACGAGCGATCGCGGTATTGAACTGTGGGATCACCAAGAAGAGGCCCTCATGGACCTGGCCGCCGGCGACCACGTCATTTTGGGCACACCGACCGGATCGGGCAAATCGCTCGTCGCGCTGGGCATGCTCTTTATGGGCATGGCACAGGGCAAGCGCTGCTATTACACGGCTCCTATCAAGGCTCTGGTCAGCGAGAAGTTCTTCGACCTGGTGCAGGTGCTCGGCCGCGATAACGTCGGCATTATCACCGGCGACACGCATATCAATACCAAGGCGCCCGTCATCTGCTGCACGGCCGAAATCCTCGCCAACGATGCACTGCGCGAGGGCGAGGACGCCGACGTGGGCTGCGTTGCCATGGACGAGTTCCACTACTTTGCCGACCCCGACCGCGGCTGGGCCTGGCAGGTACCGCTGCTCACCCTGCCCCACACGCAGTTTATGCTCATGAGCGCCACTCTCGGTGATGTCACCGCCATCGCCGCCTCACTCGAGGAGCACACCGGCGCTACTTGCGACTTGGTTGTCGACGCCCCGCGTCCTGTTCCGCTGAGCTACGACTATGTGACGACCTCCCTCGAGGGCACGGTCGAGCTCGCCATGCGCCGCGGCGAGGCCCCGCTCTATATCGTGCACTTTAGCCAGGATGCCGCCCTTGCGACGGCACAGTCGCTCGCCAATTTTGGCATCGCCAGCAAGGAGCAGCGCGAAGCCATCAAAGAAGCGGCAAAGGGGACGAGCTTCTCGACGGCCTTCGGCAAGATCCTCAAGCGCTTGCTCGGCTGCGGCGTCGGCGTGCACCATGCTGGCATGTTGCCGCGCTATCGTCTGCTGGTCGAGCGCTTGGCGCAGCAGGGCCTGCTGCCCGTCATCTGCGGTACCGACACGCTCGGCGTCGGCATCAACGTGCCCATCCACACCGTGGTCCTCACCGCGCTCACCAAGTTCGACGGCTACAAGATGCGTCGCCTGCGCGCCCGTGAGTTCCATCAGATTGCCGGTCGCGCCGGTCGCTCGGGCTTCGATACCGAGGGAATGGTGATCGCCGAGGCACCCGAGCACGAGATCGAGAATGCCAAGCTTATGGCCAAGGCGGGCGACGATCCCAAAAAGCTCCGCAAGATTAAAAAGAAGAAGGCCCCCGAGGGCTTTGTCACCTGGAACAAGCAGACCTTTGAGCGCCTGATCGAGACGCAGCCCGAGACACTCAAGCCGCGCCTGCGCATCACACACTCCATGGTGATTAGCGTGGTCGAGCAGGGCGGCGATGCGCGAGCCCGCGTGCACGACCTCATCGAGACAAGCCTGCAAACGCCCGAGGAAAAGGCCAAGCTCGAGGTTCGCGCCGACGAAATCTTCGCCACGCTCATCGATTCCGGCGTCGTCGTGCGCACCGAGGTGCCGCCCGCACCCGACGCCCCGGCTGACGCCGCACCAGGCATCGACTATGCGCTGACGGTCGATCTGCCCGAGGACTTCGCGCTCGATCAGCCGCTCTCGCCGTTCTTGCTTGCCGCATTGGAGCTGCTCGATCCCGAGAGCGAGACCTATACCATGGACCTGATCTCGATGGTCGAGGCAACGCTCGAGGATCCCAAGCAGGTGCTGCGCGCACAGGAGCGCGCCGCACGCGATCGCGCTATGGCCGAGATGAAGGCCGACGGCATCGAATATGAGGAGCGCTTGGAGCGCATTCAGGACGTCACGTACGAAAAGCCGCTCGAGGATTTGCTCGACGCCGCTTTTGACAAGTACTGCCAGGAAGTGCCCTGGGCCAACGACTACCAGCTCTCTCCCAAGAGCGTCCTGCGCGATATGCTGGAAAGCGCGAGCGATTTTAAGGGCTACATTCAAAAGCTCGGCATCGCCCGCTCCGAGGGTATTTTGCTGCGCTACCTGGCAGAGGCCTACCGTTCGCTCGACCGCACCGTGCCCATCGAGAAACGCGACGAGCGCCTGCGCGACATTATCTCGTGGCTGGGCTTTGTGGTGCGCTCGGTGGACTCGAGCCTGGTGGACGAGTGGGAGAACGCCGGCAACCCGGCGGCCCTCGATGCCGCGCCGCCACAGGGCATTGACGAGGTCGTGGCGGACCGCCGCGGCTGCACGCTGTTGGTGCGCAATGCGCTCTTCCGCCGCGTGACCCTTGCCGCCCGCGAGCACGTTCGTAACCTGGGCGAGCTCGACGACGGCTGGGGCATGAGCGAAATTCGCTGGCAAAAGGCGCTCGATGCCTACCACGAGCAGCACGAGGAAATCCTCACCGACGGAGATGCCCGCAGCGCCGCGATGTTTTTCATCGACGAGTCCGACGAGAAGACCGCGCACGTATGGCACGTGCACCAGATCTTTGCCGACGAGGATGGCGACCACGACTTTGGCATCATGGGCGATGTCGATCTGGACGCCACGCAAGACGGCGGCGAGGTCATCTTCAAAAACTACCGCGTTGGCTTTATCGAGGACCTGCTCGAGGACTAGCCGAACATACTGGAGCGAAACAAGCGGGGCCGTTGGCAATATCGCCAGCGGCCCCGCTTTTGCACTATCTGCTATGCCTTACTCGGCATCCTCGACCTCATACGAATCCGCCTCGGCTGGCTCATCGTTTGTCTCTGGCGCAGCCCCGCGTGCCTCGTCAAAGGCGGCCTTCATGGTCTTGTTGCCCCATGTGAGCTTGCGAATGGTAAGATCGTCGGCCTTCTTGTTGGCAAGGCGCAGATTGTTCTCGGAGGACAGCAACGCCTCCTTGGTTTTCTGCAGATGGCTAATCGTCTTGTCGATCTCATCGATTGCCGTTTGGAACTTGCGGCTCGCGATCTCGTAGTTGCGGCCGAAGTCGTTCTTGAACTTTTCCATCTTGGCTTCGAAGTTCGTGACGTCGATATTCTGCTGTTTGTACTCCGCCAGCTCCTGTTTATAGCGCAGCGAACCCATGGCGGCGTTGCGAAGAAGTGTAATCATGGGAATGAAAAACTGTGGGCGAATCACGTACATCTTCTCGTAGCGATAGCTCACGTCCACGATTCCCGCGTTATAGAGCTCGCTCTCAGGCTCGAGTAGCGTGCAGAGCACCGCGTACTCACAGCCTTTCTGGCGACGATCGTGATCGAGCTTCTTAAAGAAGTCCTCGTTTTTGTGCTTGGTCGCGGTCTCGTCGTTCTCGTTTTTCATCTCGAACATAATCGAAATGACCTCGTTGCCGCTCGCATCGCACTCGCGGAAGATAAAGTCGCCCTTGGTACCCTCGGACGCATCGTTGTCTTTCTCGAAGTACGCGTTGGGAAACGCCGTCATGCGTAGGCGGTTAAACTCGGTCTCGCAGTGCTGCTCGAGCGACTCGCCCACCATCTTGGTGGACAGGCGCACCTTCATGTCCTTAAGGCGCTCAATCTCTTCATCCTTGTAGCGAATCAGGTCATCACTCGCGCGCTTGGCCTGCGCAAGCTCGAGCTCGTGTGCCGCCTTGGCCTGTTCCTCGCGAGAATCGCGCACCGCCAGCTCGCTCGTCAGCTTGGCACGTGCCTCATCGCGCTCTCGCTCCGCCGCGGCGACCGCCTCCGACAGGTTCATTTTTGCCATCAGTTCCTGCTCGCGCAACTGGGCACGCAGACCCTCGGCCTCTTGCTCAGATTGTGCCTTTGCGGCGGAAAACTTCTCCTGTACCGTCGCGCGGTAGTCAGCAAGCGCGCGCTCAGCTTCACCGCGAGCAGCATCGAGCTCGCGCTGCGACTCTGCCGCGGCAGCGGCAAGCGCCATCTCCTGGGCCTTGTCCGCCGCGGCAAGCCTGGCCTGCAGCTCGGCAATCTGAGCATCACGTGCAGCCAAATCGTTTTGAGCAGCATTGCGCGCCACCGACTCGACGAGCTTGGCTTCGTCATCTTTGCGCTCCAGCTGCGCACGCAAATTGTCGATTTCTCGCTGAAGCTCGGCGTTTTCCTTTTGAGCGTCGGCACGGGCCTCAACCGCCGCGCGCTGACTTGCGCTCTCGCGCTCTGTGGCAGCGCCCTCGAGCTTGGCGCGCAGCTCGGCAAGCTCAGCGTCGCGCTTGGCAACCTCTTGTGCCAGCTTCTGCTCCGCAGTGTTCTTCTGCTCGGCAAGCTGAGCGTTGCGCTGAGACTCTGCCTTTTGCAAGGCAGCCGTCGAACGCGAGCGCTCAAGCTCCAGCGCCTGCTCGCCCTCGCGCTGGACTGCCCTCACACGCTCATCCAGATCGCGCGAAAACTCGGCATCGCGTACTTGCTTGACGATATCCGCATAGCCAGACGCATCGACCTTAAAGACTTCGCCACAATGCGGACACTTGATCTCATTCATAGCAGCTCCTCGATGGACGCAAATTTCAACCGCTTACACTCTACCGCGCCGCACGGACAAAAAAGACTCCGCCGCCATAATGGCAACAGCGCCAGAACCACCACAAAGGTGCCTGTCCTTTGTGGTGGTTCGAGAATTACAGTCCAAAGAAGCTCAAGATCTGGTCTCGGCTTACGGGCTTGTACTCGTTGGCGTCGAGGCCCACATCGTAGCGATAAATGGGGCGCTCGCGATCGCGGTTGCGCGCGTTGGTGCGGTCTCCCCTGCTGTGGATATGCCCGTGCAGCATAATGGCGCCACGCGCCTTGCCATTCCAGCTGAGCATGGGGTAATGGCTCAACACCAGGCGATGGCCCTTGGCATAGCCGGGAGCAATCTCCAGGTAATCACGCACGTCTTCCCAGATTTGGGGCGCAGCTGGATCTTCCCAGTCACCGTCATGGTTGCCACGGATGAGCGTTACGTTCTGACATTCGATGCGCTCGCGCAGACGCACAGCATCCGCCAGGGGCAAACGATAGGTAAAGTCTCCCAAGATATAGAGACGGTCGTCCGCCGCCACGCACCCATTCACGGCATCGATGACCTTGCGGTTCATCTCCTCGACCGAGCCAAACGGCCGGTCCATGTCGTGCAAGATATTCGTATCGCCCAGGTGCAGATCGGCGGTAAACCACATCATCGTCTCTGTCCTCATTTCGCAACGTGTTCAACTCGTGCTAAGTATACAGACGCAGCGATGCGGCGGTTATCCAAAGAGCCCGCCGAACAGTCCGCGGCGGCGCTTGTCTTGCTTTTTCGAAGCGTCACCCTGAGTTTTCTTGTCCTGCCGCTTCTTACGGTCCTGCTCCAGCTCATCATCGTCGAGCAGCATATCCCACTCAAACGGGTCATCCGTCAGATCGAACAGGCCATCGTCATCAAACATGGCAGCCGCCCTTACCGACTAGCGAGCATCCACCACGTAGAGGCCAACGCGCACCTGGTGCCACGGGCTACGCTCGGGGGCAACCTGCTGCACGCGCGCCTCAAATACACCCTCGTGTCCGTAATACATCATCACGGATAGCGGGCCGACCTCGTTTCCTGGAACATAGCCGAGCTTGGTGTTGCCGTAATAGATCGCAACCGCCTCAGGGTCATGGGGATTATCGCGCTCGGCACACAGCGTCAGCTTATCGCCGACCTTAAGATCGCCCAGGACCAAGGCACCGTCGGCATACTGAAATCCTGCGATATGAAACGACAAAAGAACACGTGAAGGCTCGTACATGGCAACTCCTCTAACGACCGAATAAACCGGCACTTAACCTCATTGAGAAGCCTACGGGCCCGTGCGGACACAAATTCGTCCTGTCTGCGTCTTTCAATCGCTCGCTGCAACGTCTGCGAGACAGAGCGCTTGCAGATAAGACTGAGGCACGGATGGCACCTGTTGCAGCGGGTCTTGCCAACTCCGATACACGTTTTCATCGTAAGAAATGGCCGCCTTCGTTTGCGCGGAGACGGCCATTTTGTTTGCCCTATCTTATCTGATTCTAGTGTACAAACATGCGCACGAACTTGTGCTTCCAGCTTGCGTAAGGGGCATAGCGGAATGGCACGTCCAGCCAGGTTGCCTTGTTCACGATGCTCTTCTTGTGGCTGAACGTATCGAAGCTCTCGCGGCCATGGTACTGCCCCATACCACTCGCGCCCATGCCGCCAAAGCCCATATGGCTCGTAGCCAAATGCATGATGGTGTCGTTGACGCAGCCGCCGCCAAAGGGCACGTAGCGCACAAAGCGCTGCCGAACCGCGCGACCCTGACTAAAGATATACAGGGCCAGCGGCGTCGGGCGATTCGTGATGAACGTCTCGGCCTCGTCTAGGCTCTCAAACATCAGCACCGGCAAGATGGGACCGAAGATTTCTTCCTGCATCACGGCGTCATCGGGGGACACGCCGTCCAAAATCGTCGGCTCGATCTTGAGCGAAGTCTCGCGCGCTGCGCCTCCAAGCACGACCTTATCGGGGTCGATTAGCCCGCGTACGCGCGCGAAATGCTTGGCGTTGACGATATGCCCGTAATCCTCGTTATCGAGCGGATGCTCACCAAACATGCGACGGACCTCCTCCTTGATGAGGCCCAGCAGCTCATCGTGCACGCGCGTATCGACCAGCAGGTAGTCGGGTGCCACGCAGGTCTGCCCCACGTTGAGCCATTTACCAAAGGCGATGCGCCGTGCCGCGACCTTCAAGTTTGCCGTCGCATCCACGATGCAGGGGCTCTTTCCGCCCAACTCAAGCGTCACGGGCGTAAGGTTTTTACTTGCGCGCTCCATGACGAGCTTGCCGACTGGAACGCTACCGGTAAAGAAAATCTTGTCCCAGCACTCATCGAGCAGCGCTTCATTCTCGGCGCGCCCGCCCTCGACAACCGTCACCAGGCGCGGATCAAATGCTTCTTCACAGATTTGCTTGAGCACCGCACTCGATGCCGGAGCATAGGCGCTCGGCTTGATAACCACGGTATTGCCCGCAGCAAGGGCACCAGCGAGCGGCTCGAGCGTCAGCAAAAACGGATAGTTCCAGGGCGCCATGATGAGCGTGACACCATAGGGCACGGCTTGCGTTTTGCACACGCTCACGGCGTTAGCGAGGTCGCACGGACGCAGGCGCGGACGACTCCATCGAGCCACATGCGCAATCTGATGGCGAATCTCGGAAAGCGACGTGCCAATCTCGCACATGTAGGCCTCGTCATGCGACTTACCCAAATCGGTCTTGAGCGCATGGGCAATATCGGCCTCGTGGGCCCGCACCGTATCGCGTAAGCTCGCGAGCGCGCGACGTCGAGCATCGACATCAAACGTGGCGTGCGTCTTAAAGTAAGCGCGCTGATCGCCGACGATGCGCGCAATTTCCCCGGTGTTCATGGACCCTCCTAGTTCTCGCCCTCAAACATACCACCTGCAACGACTTCGTACATATGCTCGAGCTCCAAGCGGTCCATCAAAAGCGGAACGGGGTACAGGGGATTGGCCTCGGCATCGGCATGCGCCGCCATTTCAGGAATGTCGGAGCGGCGAATACCTGAGACATATTTGGGGATTCCCAGGGCCCCGTTCATGCGGTCGACCCAATCGATAAAGGCCTCGGCCGCAAGACCATCCTGTGCGGTAGCCGACGCAATGCCCGCCATGCGAGCGATGTCGGCAAGCTTGGGGGCGGCGGCGTCACCATAAGCGCGAAGCATATGCGGCAGGATGATGGCGTTAGCCAAGCCGTGCGGAATCCCATAACGCCCGCCCAAGCTGTGTGCGATGGCATGAACGTATCCAACATAGGAGCGCGTAAAGGCAACACCCGCCTTATACGCCGCCGAAAGCATATTGCGGCGCGCACGCATGTTGTCGCCATGCTCATAGGCCTCGAGCAAATTGTCGTAGATGAGCTGAACCGCCTGTCGCGCCATCTTGCGCGTATAGGGCGTGGTGCTTCGCCCGATAAAGGCCTCGACGGCATGCGTCAGGGCGTCCATGCCCGTCTGCCCCGTAATGGAGGCGGGCAGGCCGCGCGTAAGCTCGGGGTCGTGCACCGCAAGGCGCGGGATAAGCACAAAGTCGTTAATGGGGTACTTGTAGTGCGTCTCGTCATCGGTAATTACCGCTGCAAGTGTGACCTCGCTTCCCGTGCCTGCCGTGGTGGGAACGGCGATGAGCAGCGGCAGGCGACGATGAATCCGCAGCAGCCCGCGCATCTTGTTGATGGGCTTGTTTGGCTGCGCGATGCGTGCTCCCACGCCCTTGGCACAGTCCATGGCCGAGCCACCGCCAAAGCCGATAATGGCCCGGCAGTCGTTCTCGCGATACAGCGCCGCCGCTTCCTCCACGTTTGAGACCGTGGGGTTCGCACGCGTTTCGGCATAGACCGTAACGCCAATTCCCCTGGATGCGAGCGCCGTCTCGAGCGGCGCCGTGAGCCCCAGACGGGCAATGCCGGGATCCGTTACCATAAGAACCCGCTGTATCGAGCGCTTTTGAAGCACCGCGGGCATATCCTCGGCATGCTCCAAAATGCGTGGCTCGGTATAGGGCAGCACCGGCAATGCGATGCGAAAAACCGTTTGATACGTTCGGCACCAGGCGCGGCGGGCTAGATGCATAAAGGAAACTCCTTCATTTGTTGATTCGTCAACATTTGCTCGACCGATTGTACTCAGCGGCGGTCAAAGACGGCCTGCCAATCGTTAATCAATCAACATCTTCATATCTCAAAATTGTTTTATTAAAAATCATTCCTAATAGGCTTCACTTTCAGTCTCATTTATGGATAATAGAACTCGTCAAGACGCACGTCCGGAGAGGGCCCTTATGGGACCGGGCGAGCGCACCATCGCCATCGATCGAAAGGATCGAATCATGAAGTTTGTTTGCCCCGTTTGCGGTTATGTGGAAGAGTTCGACGGCGACCAGCTGCCCGAGGACTTCAAGTGCCCCCAGTGCGGCGTTCCCGGTTCTCGTTTCCTGAAGCAGGAGGAGGGCCAGCTCGAGTGGGCTGCCGAGCACGTCGTGGGCGTCGCCAAGATGGAGGGCGTCTCCGAGGACATCGTTGCCGACCTGCGCGCCAACTTTGAGGGCGAGTGCTCCGAGGTCGGTATGTACCTGGCCATGGCTCGCGTCGCTCATCGCGAGGGCTATCCCGAGATCGGCCTGTACTGGGAGAAGGCTGCCCACGAGGAGGCAGAGCATGCCGCCAAGTTCGCCGAGCTCCTGGGCGAGGTCGTGACCGACTCCACCAAGAAGAACCTCGAGATGCGCGTTGAGGCCGAGAACGGCGCCACCGCCGGCAAGACCGATCTCGCCAAGCGCGCCAAGGCCGCTGGTCTCGATGCCATCCACGACACCGTGCACGAGATGGCTCGCGACGAGGCTCGCCACGGCAAGGCTTTCGCCGGCCTGCTCAAGCGCTACTTTGGCTAAGCCAACCGCCTGAGACATAACCTCTAGCTCGATGAGGCCCGGACCGTATTGGTTCGGGCCTTTTTCGTGGGCTTATTGCAGCTGTTCTTGAAGAACGATGAGCGACTGAGGGCTCAGGTCGTCGTATTGAATGAGGACGCAAGATGGAGCGCTCTTAGTCGATGCCCGATCACCCGTCCACAGGCAATCGGCGATGTTGACATAGGAAATACGAGCGTCAGCAAGAGCCTTCGCGAAACTCTTCCCCGCTCCGTCCTCGGACAGGGCAACGGTGCAGTAAAGGCCCGCGTCCGCATGTTCAATCGAGACCTCCCCCGTCGGAAACGCTTTCCGCACAAGCGCCGTCAGGCTATCACGCGCCTCACGAGCACGAACGCGCACGCGGTTCACATGTCGCTCGTAATCACCCGATTCCAGCAAACGCGCCAAAGCGACCTGGTCAACAGAGCTCACCGACGAGGCGTAAAAACCAAGGTTGCACCTAAACCGCTCCATTAGCTCATCGGGCAGGACCATATACGCCAAACGCAGGGCCGATGACAGACTTTTCGAAAAGGTATTGGTGTAGATGACCGATTGGGCAGCATCAATCGATGCGAGCGCCGGGATCGGCTTGCCGGCAAGGCGAAACTCGCAATCAAAGTCGTCCTCAATGAGATATCGACCCGGTTGCTCGGCAGCCCAGCTCAGCAGTGCGTAGCGACGCGCGATACTTGTCACCAGGCCAGTCGGATATTGATGAGACGGCATTAGGTGAAGAACATCCGCCCCGGCATCGAGCAGCTCGCCCAAGTTCACGCCCTCACCATCAAGCGGGATATGCCGCACCTTGCAGCCCATAGCCTGATAGATGCGCGTCAGACGCAAGTAACCCGGATCCTCGACGGCGTAAATCTTGTTCGTGCCAAGCAACTGAACCAGCATCGTATCGAGCAGCTGAGCGCCCGCGCCGATGACGATATTGTCGGGATTGACATTCATGCCCCTCGTCCCGCGAAGATGATGCGCAATTGCATGCCGCAGCCGAGCGGTGCCTTGCGCAGGTGCGGGCGAGAAGATTTCGCGCTCATCTTCGGACGCCAGCGTTGCCCGCAAAGCACTTTGCCAAAGGCGCGCGGCTTCCAAGGCAGATGGAGAGAGCGGAGCGAATTGCTCAGGCTGCCCACCAGCACCATGTGCGTTAAGGCCCGCAGGAGCGGAATCTCGATCGAGCTCTGTCTCGGCCGAAGCCAGAACCGGTGCATCCGGAAGCTCGCAAGCGTAGTAGCCGCGACGCGGCATTGAGCAAATATAGCCCTCGGCAAGCAACTGGCTATATGCATTCTCGATGGTAATGACACTAATTCCCAGATGACTGGCAAAGGCGCGCTTGGACGGCAGATGCTCTCCCGACGCAATGCGGCCAGCGACGATATCATCTCGAATTTGCTGGTAAACATACTCATAGAGCGATGCCTCGCCGCGTTGTTCCAAATTGTAGTCAAGCATGAGTTTGTCACCTGACCTTATTAAGTCATTCAATCTGGTATTAGTCTGACCTAGTAATTATCTCGAAAACTGAGTATTCCGCCATACCCAGCTCCCCGATAGGATGTTCCGTCAAGCAATGCACATGCCAACCAAGGGAGCAACCATGGCAGAACAGACCAGCAAGGCCGATTGCGTCGAACTCAATCGCGAGCTCGCGCAGATGCTCAAGGGCGGCGTCATCATGGACGTCACCACGCCCGAGCAGGCACGCATCGCCGAGGAGGCGGGCGCCTGCGCCGTCATGGCACTTGAGCGCATCCCGGCCGATATCCGTGCCGCAGGCGGCGTCTCGCGCATGAGCGACCCCAAGATGATCAAGGGCATCCAGGAGGCCGTCTCTATCCCCGTTATGGCCAAGTGCCGTATCGGTCACATCGTCGAGGCGCAGGTCCTTCAGGCCATCGAGATCGACTACATCGATGAGTCCGAGGTTCTCTCCCCCGCCGACGATGTCTACCACATCGACAAGACCCAGTTTGACGTCCCGTTTGTTTGCGGTGCCCGCGATCTGGGCGAGGCGCTGCGCCGCGTTACCGAGGGCGCCACGATGATTCGCACCAAGGGCGAGCCGGGCACGGGCGACGTCGTTCAGGCTGTGCGTCACACGCGCAAGATCCAAAAGCAAATCCGCGACGTTGTTGCTTTGCGCAATGATGAGCTCTTTGAGGCAGCCAAGCAACTGCAGGTTCCGGTCGAGCTGGTACGCGAGGTTCATGCCACGGGCAAGCTTCCCGTCGTGAACTTTGCCGCCGGCGGCGTAGCGACCCCCGCCGACGCCGCGCTGATGATGCAGCTGGGCGCCGAGGGCGTCTTTGTCGGCTCGGGCATCTTTAAGAGCGGCGATCCCGCTAAGCGCGCTGCCGCCATCGTTAAGGCCGTGGCCAACTTCACCGACGCCAAACTCATCGCTGAGCTTTCGGAGGACCTGGGCGAGGCCATGGTCGGCATCAACGCTGACGAGATCGAGACCATCATGGAGGAGCGCGGACGCTAGTCCGGCAGAAAGGATCGCACATGAGTGATTACGCAGACCAGACGGTCGCCGTGCTGGCGATCCAAGGTGCTTTTGCCGAGCACGAAGCGAGGCTGTCCGAGCTGGGCGCACGTTGTATTGAGCTGAGGCAGGCGGCTGATTTGAAGCAGGACTTTGACCGTCTGGTACTTCCCGGCGGCGAGTCTACCGTTCAAGGGAAACTGCTTGATGAGTTGGGCATGCTCGAGGAGCTTCGTGCCCGCATCGCTGAAGGCGTGCCCGTCCTGGGCACCTGCGCCGGCCTGATTCTGCTGGCTCATGACCTTGCCGCCCACGATGACAAGGGCACGCCGCGTTTGGCAACCATGGATGTGCTCGTTGAGCGCAATGCCTATGGCAGACAGCTCGGCAGCTTTCGCACCAAGGGACAGATAGACGGCATCGACGGTGAAGTGCCGCTGACGTTTATCCGCGCGCCCCGCATCGTCGAGGTCCACGGCGACGCCAAGGCCCTGGCAGAGGTCGATGGCCGCGTCGTCGCCGCCCGCGAGGGCAACCAGCTCGGCGTAACCTTCCACCCCGAACTCGATGAAGACACCCGCCTCCACGAACTGTTCCTACAAATGTAGGCAGAGTAGAAACGAGCGTGGATTTTCGGACACAGAACAAATGAGAGTGGATAATCTCCCACTTTGAACTTGAATGCAGGCTCAAACCGGGAGATTATCCACTCTCATGCTATGTAGTCGTTTAAGAACGTCCCCAATGACTACTTTTTGGCAGGCTTGGATTAAGGCAACGCCGATGTCTTGGTACCGACAGACACTATGACCCAATCCGAGGGCACTAAAAAGATAGGAGCCCCCGCTCGTGACCGCGGGTCGGGGCTGCGACAATGATGTTGAAGTGCCATAGGCGCAGCCGCGCCGCAACGA
>CALAMK010000047.1:0-13864 GCA_937925735.1 uncultured Collinsella sp.
ATGCCCAGCAGCAGGCCCGAAGCCACGATGGCAGGGATGATGGGGACAAAGACGTCGCCGAGCACCTTAATGGCACGCATAAAGATGTTCTGCTGCTGCGCCGCGGCCTCCTTGACCTCGGTCTTGGTGGCAGCCTCGACGCCACTGAGCGCGATGAACTCCTCGTAGACCTTGTTGACGGTGCCGGTGCCAAAAATAATCTGCAGCTGGCCCTGGGCCTCAAAGACGCCCTTAGCGCCGTCGATATTCTCGAGGGCCTCCTTGTCAACCTTGGCGTTATCGGCAATCACCAGGCGCAGACGCGTGGCGCAGTGTGCGGCCGAAACAACGTTGTCGGCGCCACCGATGTTGTCGAGCACCTCTTGGGCTGATTTGCGGTAGTCCATGACTTCCCTTTCCTCCAACGGGCGCATGTGCACCCGGCCATCTTTGACACTTAAACTGTAATCGTTTTCAGTTTCATATGACTGCAATCGTTTTCATATAACGGTGAACGGTAGGAAAAAGCCGGCGAATGGTAGTTTTACGGCAAAAACAGACGGGTCAGGGACAGGCAGGCGTGCCCAAAGCCTAGACATTCATAAGCTGGTGGCCGAGCTTGAGCGTCTTGAGGCCGCTCTCCCCCTCCACGCCATCGAGCGTGTTGAGCAGCATATTGGTCGCCTCGACGCCACTGGTCAGGTAGCCATAGTGCACGGTGGGAATGCCGCCCGTCAGCGCGCGCAAAAACGCGTTGTCGCCAAAACCGCTTACGCGGTGCATGCCCTCGCCCACGCCGCGAACCTCATCAATAGCACGCAGCGCGCCCGCCGCCATGGTGTCGGTCGCGCAGGCAATAAACGAAACATCGGGAGCAACGGAAAGCAGTTCACGCGCCGCACCATAGCCCGAGTCGAGCGTAAAGGACCCCTGGCGAATCAGGCTCGGATCAAGCGCCACGCCCGCGGCGCGCAAGCCGGCCTCAAAACCGCGACGGCGGTCATAACCGGCCGCGCGGTCCTCTTCGGTAACTCCAATATAGGCAATCTTGCCGTCCACGCGACCCGCGAGCGCATGGCCCAGCTCAAAGGCGGCCTCGTAATCGTCGTGGTAGACGCACGCCGCACCCTCAACATTCTGGCCGATCAGCACGATCGGCACGCGGCACGATTCAATCGCCCGACGGTGCTCGTCGGTAATCATAGTTGCCACCAGCACAATGCCATCGACCGGGTGGTTTTGGAATAAATCAAGGTATTCGAGCTCGCGATCGGCCGCATTGTCGGTATTGGCAAGCAGCATCTGGTAGCCACGGCGACCGAGCACCTGGCCAATGCCGGCGGTAATGCGGCTCACGGACTCCGAGTTGATCTTGGGCACGATGACGCCGATGAGCTTGGTGGAGCCGGTGCGTAGCGCGCGAGCCTGGCTGGACCGCACGTATCCGGTCAGCTCAATCGCCTGCTTAATGCGCTCGGCCTTGTCCGTCGATATGTAGCCACCGTTAAGGTAGCGCGAGACGGCGGCGCTCGAAACGCCCGCCAACTCGGCCACATCTTTCATCTTTACCACGAGTACCCCTGTCATTGAAATCGCTTTCACCATGATACCCGTGAGGAGCGACATGCGCGTCGCAAGACAGGACGTCACGGTCAATTTAGCTGTCGTATCACGGGCATCGCAGGGCTTCAACTAGAAGCTTCGAAATATAAGTGCCGAATCAGTCAAACTGCCGATTCGGCACCCCGTTACATTTGCACACAGTGGCATGCAAAATCCAACTCGGGAACAGCTTACTCACTTTGGAAAGACGCATCGCTGTCCGCTGCCAATTCCGAAGGAAGAATTGCAGGCAGCGTCAAAGCCCCCATGGGCGAAAGTCCAGTAACGACCATCAGATAGCTCTTAGCGTGACCATACGCCATGGAAATCGCATTAGAGAGAAGAAAACGGTGCTTCATTCGAATAACTGGAAATGACCTGAGGAATGATTTTGATACCCAACGCAAGCTCAAACTTAGCGATTGTTTTCAGCGTCATGTTGGGCTGAGAATTCAACAATTTCGAAAGCGACTGAAGACTCACGCCCATACGCTTTGCCAACTCGCTTTTACTCAAGCCCGAGCGCTGCATCTCGCGATGAACAATAAACTCAATATCTAGTGCGTGCTCATAGGCACGGGTTTCACTCGTTTCCGTTTCCGCGTAAAAGTCTAGATTTGCATACTCTCCCTTGCGATTTCCCTCCTCAACTTTAGGAAACCCAAGTCGATAAGCACGCAGACGAAAATAGTTGCTGTTCTTTTCCAGGTAAGCTCTGGCATCGTCTTCGCTCATCAGCGAGAAATGGACACCTCTCGATTTGAGACGGTCAATCTGCTCGGACGCCGTAAGCCACGGCTTTGTATTAGCGGCGGCCATCAGGTCTCCGTTCGCGACGATTGGCTCGAGATACTCTGTTAGCGCGTTTAACTAGGCGAATCACTAAGATATGATTGTTACGCCGAATACTCTTCAATAAAGCCTCTCGTCATAGGCGTAATGAAGAGAGACAGCCATCCAGAAGAACAGCCGCCTCTCCGCAGGACGCGGGCCCGTAGGTTGACTGCGTCAATACCGCTAGATTCGGCCTAGTATCCTATCGGGTCCCAAGGGTCAATCCAGTTAAAGACTGCAGGCAGCCCAAAACAACATCTTTCATGAACCACACGCCCCAGCAAGGCTGATCAATCTTGTCTATCCAACCAGATACGGCCCAATCACATCAAATATCTCGCCAACCTTAGTTAAAGGGTTTTGCGCAGATGGCTTAATGTTACCCAGTTCCCTATGGTACGCGACGAGGCGCCCAGCACGCTGCAATGCTTCGCCTCGCCTATCATCCACTGCCCCAAACATCCCGTCAAGGTTCTTGCGGTACTCGATGCCCAAATTCTTCGACATCTCCTGCGCGAGGGCATGCTGGCAGTCGGACGCGGACATATGCGCGGTCGAGTAGCGAAAGTGCAGAAGCGGCCACAGCTCGAAACAGGGGTTGGACCACAACGCGTGGAAGGTCCTCGAACCATCAGAGAGCTCGTTGCACTTACGCTCCATCGCGTCGAAGTCGGACGCAGGGAAGTCATCCTTGTCATACACGAGCCACACGTGGTCGAACGTCTCGGGCGCATAGAGGCAGTGTTCGACGGCGAAGCCGAGCAGGTCGAGCGTATGTTTGCCAGTCCCCTTAACGACTACGACAACCTTCCGCTCGTTTGCTGCGCCCAACGCGGCGCGCACGCCCTCGAAGTAGCGAGGCTCAGTCTCCTTGCCCTCGGTCACCACGAGATGGCGCGTCATCTGTACCATGCGAGAGCGTCCCTCGCGCTTGCCGCTGCGCCAGTCCCTCGACTTTTTCGCGGCCATACTAATCCCACTCCTCAATGCGTGTGAGATACGGGTCAGCACCATAGCGGCCAGACAGGTACTGCTTGTCGAATGCCGCGTTCTTGCTGACCAAGTTACCATTTGCCTCGTGGATGTCGGCGAGCGACCATAGCTGGCTCGCCTCCCCCTCGCCGCGTGCGGCAAACCATATCTCGTCGCGGCGAAAAACATCGTTTCGCATAGTGGACACGTCCTGAGACGAGAAGATAAGCTGCGCGCCGCTCTTGTTGACTTCGGGATCTTTGAACAGCAGAATCACGTAGCGCAGGAGCTTCGGATGCAACTTGGCGTCGAGCTCGTCGACAACGACGGTACCGCCGCGTTCGAGCGCCGCCAGCAGAAACGACGCCAACCCCATGAGCTTCTGAGTACCGGCCGACTCCTCAGACAGGCGCAGCTCATAGCCCTTGCCGTCCACCTCATGCTTTACGAAGACGCGCTGGCCGCGCCATTCCGGAGCTTTCTCAACCCTAAAGCCATCGATACGTACGTCAACGGCACGCAGAAAACGCGTGATCTCGAGTGAGTCATCCTCATCGAGCAACTGTTCGAGCATCTGCTCCAGATAGGAGCTGTTGTAGTTCAGGAACACCCCATCAAGAAACCAACTGGCGGCCTCCTTGATCACCGGCGCGTCAAAGTTGATGCAGAGAAACGACAGGTATGGCAGGCTCGGGTTGAATCTCGCAGCCGTCACGAGCTTACGCAACGTGGGACCAAGCTCAACCCCTGTCCCCTCGCGCTCGAACAGCATCGCCGTGCGTGACGCCCCCAATTTGCGCCGCCACAATCCTTCGGACACGATCTCGTCCGCATGCACGGACAGGGCATAGCGGTACTCATGCTCACCCGCGCGATAGTAGAGCTCGAACTCGGTGGGCTTAGCAGCCGACACGTCATCGAACTCGAACGCAGAGCAACGGGGTATCGAAGATCGGTTACCTTCTGGCGCATCAGTGCTGGCAGACAACAATCTGATCGGCCTTGCCACCGCCGAACGAATATAGTCAAGAGCCTCGAGCAGGTTAGACTTGCCGCCAGCGTTAGGCCCGTAAACCGCAGCTACCGGAAGGAAACTCTGCCCGTCAGGGCACTCTATGAGTGAGCGCTCGAACTCCCTCATCGATGTTGCCTGCATGGAAAGCACAGTTTCGTCGCGATAGGATCTATAGTTCCTGAAGGTAAACTGGCAAAGCATCGTCCTCAAAATTCCTTTCATTGTTTTGAAAAGATATTTCAGAGTTTTTATTTGATTATAGACCTTAAATAGCATCAATCAAGAGTTTACCGCACTTAGAATAGAGGAATACAGGTAATCCGAAGGCATCGAACAGTCTTGATATCAGTTAAATTACTTCCGCTCTTTAGCCTTTGTGATCATCCCATCAATACGCTCAATAGTCTCAATTAGGTGCGTCAAAATCTGCCTGAGTTCATCCTCGGGCAGAGAACAGATGTGATCACAAAAGGCCTGCTTTTGAAATTCGGAGATCACCTTTTTATCGCCATAATCTCCAAAGGTTTGCTTTTCCAGATAGAAAGCTGACGTATCAAAACCATCTTCCAGCACCAGGGCATTTTCAATACCCTTCAAGAAGTGCTTTCTGGATTTGTAAGTTTCCATTTTCGTTCGCAACACATTATTGCTTAAGCACTCAGCAATCTTCTGATCGCAATCGTACAGGAAAGCAGTAAAGACCGATGGAGGATTTGCATCCAAATAAGCGGCAGCTTTATTAAGCGATGGTGCGCCCGTAAATGCACACGATCCATCAGGGCTCTTCTTTCCTATCCATTTAAATCGCAGGTGATTAGCAGTATGGGCAAAAGAAAGTGCTTTATTGAAATACTGCTCATCGGTAGGCCCCTCTAGATAAACAGTGGGGGCTTCGTTCACAAACCACGAAACCGAAAAAGCATCTTTCACCGCTTGAACCGTACCAGGACCGTAAAACTCTGGATTAGCCTGTGCGACCACATCGCCAGATTCATTCCTGGCCAATACAATTACTTTGTCGTTGTATCTTTTTTCATCATGAATAATAAAGGGCGAGTGGGTTACACAGAAAATTTGAGAAGTTTGGTTCCCGTCTTCGTCCTGAAACAACGATTTATAAAAGTGAAGAATCTTCTCCTGCCATGAAGGATGAAGGCTAATTTCAGGCTCGTCAATAAATACAAACGAACCTCTGAGCGCATGCGAGTCCTTCAGCATAAAGCACCCACGATAGACAATCTGCTTTTCACCAGAACTCAGTTGATCAACACGGACGTCATGGCCATTCTTTTTAAAGAGAATTTCTTTATGGCCGTTGCGATTATCAACACGGTCGTAATTCAAGTCGTCAAACATCAGATCAAAGGCTTTGGTGAACCTAGGCATCCTTTGAGGGACTTGAAGTCGCGAGAGTCCAGTTTCCATATTGTTCCTAGCAACCCTAGCGACATCAGCATCATCAAGCGCCTGAATATCAATAATAAGTTGATTAATTTCAGTGGGCAGATCACTTGACGAGCGAATACTCTCAACAGATTCATCAATATTTCGACTTGTTACACTAGTTATTTGATCAGACTTAAAATTAATATCGACATCAGAAAAGATAGCGGAAGTGGGAAAAATCTCGGCAAATTCATCCGAACCCACCCAATTATCGAGACCTAAACCATCTTTGACATAGAGATAGTCGTGCCCCTTAATATCCTTGGCATAAAACTCGTATGTTCGTATTTTGGAGTCAAAGTCGACTTCGATCGAATCAACATAACATGGCATGTCGTGATACTTATGAGCCATGATTTGATAGAGCAGCTCGACTAAGCTGCTTTTACCAATGCCGTTATTTCCAGCGATGATGACAGTATCAACGGCTTTATTTGAGGAGTCGGTAAAGTCCAACTCCAGATTACCCAATACCGGATGATTCGATAACTTCAACTTTCGAACTCGGATCATGAGAACCCCACTTCAAACTGCTTTTATAGCAGTTTACTAAACCCACGGTGCCAAATGATCGGCAATGCCGCGCAACCGTTTCGCAATATTCAACAGTGCCCAATTTAACAAACACCGCATCCTACCAAGACACTAGTGCCCAAGCCGTTCTAGTCAAAGAACAGCTTGGGCACACTCCATGAAACCACAGCGAGAGCCGGGACCAGACCTCGCTCCAATAGTGAACACGCTCCATACCGCCACAAATCACCCTTCCCCGTCCATGACCGTCCAGCTCACGGGTTCGATGCCCGGAAGAGACGTTAGACAAGAGGGGCAGACAACCTGATAGTTCCCGTTATTTGTCCTGCGCTGCATAGAAGCGGAGACATATACCGCTTTGCGGGCGCGAGTGACGCCGACGTACAGCAGGCCCATTTCCTCAATAAGCCCGTCTGGTATTTTCTTCGCATCCACGATCCGGCATCCATACGCAGAACGCGAGCACATACCAGCACTTTCGCACCGCGAACAAATCCCTCCAGGCCAGTCGAAACGCGTAACGCCCGGAATGAAAACGGTGTCCCACTCGAGCCCCTTAGCGGAGTGAACGGCCATCATCGGGATATCTGCATCAAGGTAATCAGAAAAACGCCGCAGGGAGCCCTCGGAAAAGATACTAACGATATAGTCGAAGCGCTCAGACGGATCCATCGCAACGCAGTCATTTTTAAGGTGTTTCCGCAGCGCTCCAAGAAGCATGGCATAAGACCGCTCGTAATCGAATCTCCTGAAGCCAGCCGGAAGCTCATCAGAAACGGATTCGATGATTTTGTCCGCTACAGGCCGGCTAAAGCCCCTTTCCCTCGATGCCATATCAGTAATCCTGGAGAGCACGAGCGCGTTGAACACAATAAACTCTGGGCTTGTATTCGAGAAGAACCCGACTATTTCATAAAGACGCAACCTAAACATTGATGTTGGACAACAGGTCGGCTACCCCCTACAGCCGCAACATAAAGCACGATGCGTCATCGTGCAGCTTAAGCCGCGGATAACGATCGAAGTCAGGGTCCAGGTTTTCCTCGGCGCGTAGACGGACAAGGAGCTCATCAAACGACTCGCGAGTCGCGTCAGCGAGAAACGCTGCGGGATCGGCCAACCCAAACAGATTAAATGCTCGCTCCAACCCGTCTGACATAGCACAAACGTAATCGATATCCTCAATGCAAAACCGCCTCACATTGAGATGCTCCAAGGCAACCCCAGACGGATCAAGAATCCAATAACCATCGGGCTTATTCTTGAGTTGACGGTTCGCAAGCAATATATCGTTGACGGCAGCACGCTTCTGCACACCAGTCATTGCTCTGCCACACGAGCGATCGACCATCACGTCCACTGCTGTTTGATCGAGCTCCGCAATCCGCTCATCAGACATAGTCACGAGCGAGCCGTCTTTAAAACCGATGAACGCTGGAGAGTCACCTAGGGAGACAATATCGACCGAATCACCTGAAACAGAGGCAGCCACCAGCGTGGAGGAGGGAAACAGTTCCTCGTTGTCCGTCACACCGTGTTTGCCGATAAAGTCACGCGAATCATCCACCGCGAGGCGTATAGAATCGACAATCCCACGGGACGCATCTAAATACTCACATATGCGGCCGCCAACAAAATGACTGAACCACCGAGCGTCCGAACCAGAATGGTGCGGCAGCACACGCGTGTCGGTGATGCCAGAGGCTCCATCGAGCAGCACAGCATATGTCGACCCAACTGCGACGTAATCTTCATTAACCTGATTACCTATAGCAGAGCAGGAAAACTTGGGCTTGAACATGGAATCACCGCTTTCGGTAAACTGGCAAGCAAACGCAAAGCCATATCATCACTACCTAAGCCTGAGCAGACTTCAGGAATTTCGCCTTTGCTTTCTGTTTACCATTGAACACAGTATCAACAAGAGATTGACGTGCAGATTTGCTCATATGAGGATGCTCGACAATATATCCAGCAGACAAAACCGTAATCGCCACAATAAAAGGCCACGCAGCATGCTCCCGCGCAGTCTTAATGGATTTCTTTGCTACGTTGCAAAATTCCTTCTCGGAGTTCGACTGCAGATATAGTGCGAGCATAAATAGCGAGTAAAAATCGCTATCGTCAATAATCTTGGAGAAACCCAGAACATTAAGCGGTCCACAGGCATTAGACGCTACCGTATCCAGTTGTCCGATACAACCCGACAGCGCTACCATAGATAATAACTTTCTAATTTTTGGCCTAGCCTCTTCCGGAGAATCTAGCTGGCCGACAACCTCTTCAACCATTTCGTCATAGGAATCATCAACCGCTTCTAAAAGCAAATTTAGAGCAGCGCCAGTTGCGTAGTAGATTTGTTCTCTAACAGTCGCCTTAAGAGGCTCCTTTAGTTTTACCTGCTGTCGATTAAGGCAACGTCCCGCAATAGCAACATATTTCAAAGCAATAATTGCCGACTGAAAGGCACTCCTCGTTTCAGGAACCTCATATTCATAAACGCCAGCATAACTAACCCTTTCAATGGCTTCACAATTTCTTTTCTCTATCTCATCAGTTACGCTGCGAATGGCACCCGCACCTTCTTGAGAGGGCGGAGCAATCTTAATGCCTTCCAACCCACTCAAACACTTATAGGTTTTTCCCTGATTAAAAATGACATCTGAACTATCCACGGCATCCGATGCCTTTTCACCTAGTTTTTGGGTTAGCCAGGGAATGAATCGAGTTCCCTCAAGCAAAACGAGTATCTCTTCATTTATGGAAAAATCAAGCTCATCCAAAAGGCGCAGTACATAGGATTCTCCCTTGTCCACATCCTCGTCAAGCTCAAGATCAATTGCCTGAGCAACAAAATAGGCATACAGGCTTCTCGAGGCAAAAGAGTAGTCGAAGCCATTGTCATCAACTAGGAGCACACCAGACTGGACAGAAGCATCCATGATTATTTTTGGAGTTATAGGGATACCGTATTCACTCAGGTAGTTTTCAGCCACTTTAGAGAATGTCATACTCGAAAAAACAGTCGTTCGATCAGAGTGAATTTTAAGAGCAAGTTTCTTCAAAACGGTAATAACCGCATCCGCCAATATATCGAGCATCTGATTCTCGCCATCTGATATGACATTACATATCTTTCTTTTGACGTTTGAATTCATAATTGACGTAAATGGCAAGTCACCCTTGATAAAAGACGCACCGGAATCATAAATGTAGAAATCAATATATTGATTGATGAAGGGAGGAGTCATATCAAACAATTGAAAATGAGAGCCAACAGCTTTATCAACAATGGCAATAAGCTCATCTACCTGTGCATCGGAAAGCCCAGTACCCTTACACCTCTTTTGAATTAACTCGTCTCTTTTATTTTTCGTCCAAGGACAGATAAGCAGATGCCGAAAATCGACCTCAACTGTTTCGTCCAACTCAAACGTAAAACTATTAGCAGAAATTAAAACAATATTGCCGGCAGTCTTGAGCATCGATTTAATGACATCGGATTTTTTAGCTTTTCTCTTCAGAGAATCAAAGTCATCAACGAGCAAAAGAACTTTTTCACGAGGAATCCGTCCAAACAGTTCAACAGCTTCCCGAGTATCACCATACTGATCCTTGATAATGGATGACAGCGTTCGTGAAATGGAACCAGTTGAATAATCGGGGGTCAACAATAGAGGCGAATAGCCCATCGCCAACGACTCGCGGTATATGGCTTTAAGTAAAGAGCTCTTGCCCGCACGAATATCACTATGGATTTCAAGCGTTTTAACATCAAACAGGAACTCCATAAAAGAATGGATATCAGATATTAACTTTTGATCGTTAATTCTTAGTTCACCATCTTTTGTGCCAGTTGCGACCTCTTCTTTCAAAGAAGGAAACACAAATGAGTCCTTAAATGATTCGCTTGAGTTGTCTTCAGTTTCAAAAAGCTCGTTCACAAAATCTGAGCGCGGTCTGAAGTACGTTTTTGATTTTATATAACGCCGATAAGAGTGGGCCTCATCGAGAGGCGCGTGAATTTGTGCAGAAGCTTCCCAGCCATAGACCCTTTCCGCAAATTCATAGCTGCCAAACTCTCCAAAGCGAATTAGTAGCATTTTATAGGAGCTCTGGTCATCATCGCAAAGTGAATAGGTTCCTCCTCGCACGACAACACAGGACTCACCAGTCAAACCACCAACACAGCGACTTTGCCCCATGTGTTCATGCCCCGTAAACGCAAAGTCAAAGCAGCTAGCAAGCATCTTCTCCAGGCTAAGGCGCTCATTATCGCAGAACCACTCTGGACCATGATGCGAAGCAAAAATATGAAGGCCTGAGTCCGGTGTGTTATCAAGTAGAGAGCGCTTAGGGTTTCTTAATACATGAAACCCTTTATCATCACCATCAAGAGTAGATAAGGGAGCACTATTAAAACCAGATACCGAGACTTGTGTCCCCTCAACCTCAAAAACAATTGGCTGCGGCTGTCCTAAAACAAATCCGTTGTTATACATATTGGCAAATTCAAAAAATGACGCCATATTATCGATATCCACACCGTACTGTGCACCAGCAAAGCACCCAACAGACTTACATGGGCCTTGCAAATCGTGATTTCCAGGCAATATATAAACTTTCAATGTGTATTCAGGTTGGTTCAGTTGTTTAATCAGATAGTCAAAGAACATAATCGCTGATTGATATTCGCTTTCCTTGCCAGTTCGGGCAACATCACCAGTAACAAGCAGCAAAACGGTTCCAGACTTAATACTCTTTTTAATAGTCTCGAGGATATCGTCTACCCGTTTTTGATAATTACTCTGGAGTTCTTCGCCGAAATGGAAATCCGTAAGCTGAACAATACAAAGCTGAGGATCAAAAACACGGCAATCCACTGCATGACCTCCGAAATATTACTCCGACGATATATTGATTCTACCTACACACGCCACTCACTTACCAGGCATTAATGAAACAAATAAAGGGACGGCTCCATACAGGGCAATCGGAATAAAGGCGAAAACGATACCAAGGACAATCAAGCGACGACACAGCTTTTCGTCCCGGCCAGAAATGAGAGAAAACACTGCAAATACCATAATCAGCAGTCCAAACAAAGAGCATGCCAGAAAAGCAAGCTCGAAGAACTTCAGCGATGATTGTGAAGTAATAGACGCCATGGTAAAAACCACAGAAAGCACGGCGGAAAATAGACCAACAATTTCAACGTTACTTGACACACTTGCTTTTACGTTTTCAATTTCTTTAGAAGCACGGTCAGCAATTCTCTTATTCGACGACAGAAAGTCTGCACGTAATCGAGCGGCTTCAATATCGGCGAGATGCTTTGGATATTCAGGGGAAGCTGGATGAAGCAAAGATACAGCCTTGTCAAAATCAATGTATGCTTTATTCATATCCCCCTTCAACGCATAAAGGCGAGCCCTTGTAACACGATATTTTGAATAAGATGAATCCAAACTGATTGCACGGTCGACAAACTCAATCGCCTCATCAAGATAAGCCGCATCTACCTCTACCCCGCTCTCCATAAGTGAGGCAACAATATGGGCATATACGTGCAGACACGATGGCCTATCCGGGAACTGAGAACAAAGAGTATTCGCATCTTCTAGCAACTCAGCATGAGATTTACCGAGAGGATTACAAAACTCATAGCAGCTAAGATAAACAAGTTTGAAATCGATGTAATCTTCGAACCGAGTTGCCCCAAGCGTAATAAGTGACTGAAGTTTTTGACGATCGCACGCCCGTCTATATATCACCGATAATAAATAGAAGCCGGCAAAGGTTACCTGGTTGTTTTTACTTTCTCCTTCATGGATAAACAGATGCTCCATGTAAACGAGGACATCTTCGTAATCATGAGATGTAAAAACAGTGTCAGCCAAATCGGTAACAGCGGAATCATATTCAGCGGTATTCGGTTCCGTATTTTCAAGAATACTATGCAAGTCACTGAGAAAACGGTGGTGCATGCGTACCGGCCTCCCGAGCATCAGGCACCAGACAGCAGGCGCCAGGGTTACAACAACTTAGACAGATTTGAAAACTACGGCCTATTGGGAGAAATCCTCAATAGGCCGTGTCATTTACAAAAGATTATTCAAATACTCCCCCAGCTCTTCCTCCCAGTCGGGCATGTGGAAGCCCGCGGCCTCGAGCCTGGACAGGTCGAGCGCGGAGTGGACCGGGCGCGGGGCGACGGGGCCGGCGGCATTTGCGTAGAAGTCGGCGGTGCTCACCGGCACGACCCTCTCGCCGTTGCCGTTGGCGGCCTCGAAGACGGCGCGGGCGATGTCGGCCCAGCTCCTCACGGCCCCGGAACCGGTGCAGTTATACGTGCCGTAGGGGGCGTGCGTCCCCAGCACGTGGAAGATGGCCTCGGCCATGTCGCGCGTGAAGGTCAGACGGCCGAGCTGGTCGTCGACCACGGTGACTTTCTCCAACTTATCCTCGGGGTCGGCGACGCGGTCGGAAAGGCCCTTCATGGTCTTGACGAAGTTGTGTCCCTCGCCGATGACCCAGGAGCTGCGCATGATGTAGTGGCGCGGGCACCCCGCCACGGCGATGTCACCGGCGGCCTTGGTCTGGCCGTAGACGGACAGCGGGCTGAGGGGCTCGTCCTCGTCGTGGACCTCGGCCGCGCCGTCGAAGACGTAGTCGGAGGACACATGGACCAGGGTGATCCCGTGCCCGGCGCAGGTGCGGGCGAGCAGGGCCGGGCCGGTCGCATTGGCCTTCCAGGCGGTCACGCGGCCCTCGGGGGTCTCGGCCCTGTCCACCGCGGTGTAGGCCCCGCAGTTGATGACGGTGCCGTAG
Source organism: uncultured Collinsella sp. (assembly GCA_937925735.1). Lineage (GTDB taxonomy): Bacteria > Actinomycetota > Coriobacteriia > Coriobacteriales > Coriobacteriaceae > Collinsella. The sequence continues at coordinate 13,214 of CALAMK010000047.1, forward strand.
AGCGACCAGTCGTATTCGGAGTAGGCCGCCGGGTCGGACATGTCGAAGGTGTCGATGTCGCAGAAGTCGAAGTCCTTGGCGACACCGCGCTCCTCCGCCAGTGCGCGGACCGCGCGGCCCAGCTGGCCGTTGCAGCCGGTGACGAGGGTGCGCTTGGGCGCCATCGGGACGACGTCCTTCAGCATCGGGTGGTTTTTGTCCGCCTCGGAGACGGTGGCCTCGTCGAGCGGGATGGGCCACTCGATGGCGAGCTCCGGGTCGGCGAGGTTCACGAAGGTGTAGGTCTTCTTGAGCTCCAGAGACCAGTGGGCGTCCACCAGGTAGGTGTAGGCGGTGCCGTCCTCCAGCGCCTGGAAGGAGTTGCCCACGCCGCGCGGGACGTAGATGGCCCTGGACGGGTCGAGCGTGCAGGTGAACACCTTGCCGTAGGTGGCGCTGCCCTCGCGCAGGTCCACCCAGGCGCCGAAGACCGAGCCGCGGGCCACGGAGATGAACTTGTCCCAGGGCTCGGCGTGGATGCCGCGGGTGACGCCCCTCTTCTCGTTGTATGAGACGTTGTTCTGGACGACGCGGAGGTCGGGGATGCCCAGGGCGGTCATCTTGGCGCGCTGCCAGTTCTCCTTGAACCAGCCGCGCGAGTCGCCGTGGACG
>CALAMK010000048.1:0-11196 GCA_937925735.1 uncultured Collinsella sp.
GCTACGAGTTCCGCTCGGCGATGGACCCCGACGCCGCGTTCGACCTGACCTCGGGCAAGACCTCCAACGGGACGCGGGCCCAGCTGTACACCGCCAACGGCACCGAGGCGCAGTCGTGGCTAATTAGTGTTTCTAAGTAGTGGACACTGGGTTTATTGGCGTAAATTATCATAATTTAACGGATTGCTTTAAACTAAAGCAATCCGTTTTGTCTTGATTGGATGTCAGTGAGTAGAGAACTGTCTGATAAACAGAATATTTTATATAACGCTGCGGGTTCTTTGATCTATCTAGGTTGCCAGTGGCTTCTCACGGTTTTAGTTGTCCGCTTAAGTGATGGACTTGAATATGCTGGCAATTTGGCGCTTGCGATGTCCATCGCAAATATTTTTGTACCTTTTGCTCAGTATAGAATGAGAACCATTCAAGTTTCAGATGTGAGCCATAGCTTCTCTGCGGGTGATTATCTTGGTTTCAGGTTCTTAACCGTAGTCGCAGCGCTCATTGGCTCAATGATATATAGCTATTTCACTTGTGCATCTAGCGCATTGTTATCTATCTTTATTTATCTTTTATACAAAGCCCTTGAACTTGTTATCGATGTTTTCCATGGCCTGGATCAGCAGAATTACAGGATGGATTATGTCGGTATTTCATTTGCGCTTCGGGGAATATTGTCGGTGACGGCATTCTCATTTGCTCTAATTATGAATTTGAGTCTCGAAATGGCTCTTGTGATCATGACTCTTGTCTGCATTCCTGTCTGCTTGTTCTTTGATATCCCGAAAGCACAGCAATTTGATACGCTACGTCCTATTATTAATAAATCAACAGTCTTCTATTTTCTTAAAATCGGGATTTTGCCGGCTGCTTCTTTATTTGCTTGCAGTGCGGCCATGACATTTCCTCGACAAATGCTAAGTTCATTTTTCGGAACGGCTAGTCTTGGAATATATGCCTCGGTTGCTTCGCCAATTGCTATCGTTCAAACGGGGGCTTCTTATATCTATACGCCCTTGATAGGTAGATTCGCCGAGCATTTTTCCCGTGGCGATAATAAATCCTTTATATCTTTATTCATCAAAGTTAGTCTGACGATGCTGGCTCTCGTTGCTGCGCTTTCTTTGCTATTTAGTATTTTCGGTCACTATTTCCTCTATTTGCTATATGGCGGAGAAGTTGCTGAGCATACTGAGCTGTTGGTGCCCATGTTAATCTGTTCGCTCTTTACGGTCTTACTCTGGTTTGCAAATGATTTATTGGTTGCCATGAGAAAAGTAATCGAGTCTTTTTTTGGTAACGCAGCCGCAGCACTTCTAGCGTTGGCATTTTCTTTCTATTTCGTCCCGAATTTCTCTATGAACGGCGTTAGCTTTACCGGAATATTAGGCTATGGGTTAGCGTTTGTTTTTTCACTCTATTTTATTATTTATACCCTTAAGTCGACTAAGGGGGATTTTCGTTGATTAAGGTAAGTGTGATCGTCCCCGTATTTAACGCCGAAAACTATCTAAGACAGTGCCTGGATTCACTTGTTAATCAAACCTATCCAAATTACGAAGTAATATGCATTGATGATTGCAGTTCTGATTCGTCCCAAGCGATTCTTGCTGATTACGCAGGACGTTACTCAGATAAACTGACTGTTCTCTATAACGATGAAAATGTCGGTCAAGGTAAATCAAGGATTCGTGGCTTAAGCATTGCGTCGGGCGAGTATATTATGTTCGTTGATAGCGATGACTATGTGGCTGGCGACTATATCAGTCGCTATGTTGCTGATGTATTACATCAGGACTTTGATCTAATTATTGGTGGCTACACGCGTGATGTAGACGGTGTTTTATCAACATATATCCCAAGCGATAGTGTTTGGAGCGTTGTCACGTATTCAGTTGCTTGCTGCAAAATGATAAAAAAGTCTTTTATCGAAGATCATAATATTGATTTTAGCGATGCCCGGAAAGGGGAGGATATTTATTTTAATCTGTCCCTCTATTATTGGGGGGCTACGTATAAAGTGATTGATTATGCTGGTTATTATTATCGCCTAAATAGGAAATCGACCACTCAAACTCTTGGGAGTAACCATAATTTCGATGGTTTGATTTTCGATATGTTTGACTCTTTCCTCGAGTCGCACGATTTAAGTTCATTGAACAAAACTGATTACGATGTAATTGAGTATGCATATTTGGCAAATGTATTCAATGCCTTATTAACATATTGTCGCGGATGCGGTCTCAAGGTGATGTCGACCAAGTTGAAGTTCGCTAAAGCCAAAATGAGCCAACAGTTTCCCAGCTATCAGTCAAACCCTTTAATCGGATTGTTCTCGCCAAAGGGTCAATCTCTTAAAATCCGGGTCGCTCTTTTTGTGATGATTAAGTTGGCTCCATTTGGAGTGGATAGACTTGTTTTATCGGCTTTAGCTTTGGCATAGTTTACGGAGCAACATGAATAACTCCCCAAGAATTCTTGTCATAATACCTGCCTATAATGAGCGGGAGAGTATTGTCTCTACTGTTGATTCAGTGGTTCGAGCTGGCTATGACTACGTTGTGGTTAATGATGGGTCCACGGATGACACGCTCGATATTTGTCGAAAGAATAATATCAATGTACTGAATCTGCCTCAGAATCTCGGTATCGGTGGCGCTGTTCAGGCTGGACATAAATATGCTCAACACTTTGGATATGACATTGATGTACAGGTCGATGGCGATGGGCAGCATGATCCTGCTTATATCTATAAGCTTGTAGATAGAATAATTGCCGGTGCGGATTTGGTCGTAGGTTCAAGATTTTTGGAACAGACAGAAGGTTTCCAGTCTTCCTTTCTTAGGAGAGTTGGAATAACTTGGCTTTCCGGTGTAATAAAACTGGTCACACATCAAAGAATTACGGATCCAACTTCTGGTTTCAGAGCGTGCAATATCAAGGCAATTGATTTGTTTTGTAAAAAATATCCAGCCGATTATCCTGAGCCCGATTCTATCGTATCGGCTCTTTCGCGGGGTCTGAAAGTTACTGAAGTGTCAGTGGTGATGAAAGAACGCCAGGGCGGATCTTCGTCCATTTCAGGTTTTTCCAGCATTTACTACATGATTAAAGTGACACTTGCAATAATAATTTCGGCTTTCTCGAACTAGGGGTTTTGATGTCTGCACCGTTACAGTTGGCAATCGTTATCGCCTGTCTACTGCTTGCAATTTATGTTATACGTCTAATTCTTAAAGATAAATTACAGTTGCGATATTCGCTTCTCTGGCTTGCTTTGGTCGTGGCTCTTTTGATCTGCGGCTTATTTCCACAACCGTTGTATTCCATTTCTTCCTTTTTTGGTTTTGCAACTTCATCCAATTTCATTTTCGTGGTCGGTTTTCTGTTTTTAATCCTGATCTTGCTATCTCTAAGCTCTATTGTTAGTAAGCAAGCTATTGCTATTAAGAACTTGACACAAAAAATTGCATTGCTCGATAAGGAAATTCACAAGGATTAGGAAATATCGTTGAAATACTTTGCTCATGATCACACTTTTGTTCTTTGCGCCTATGGGGAGTCTCCTTACCTGGCCGACTGTCTCTCCTCGCTTGTAAACCAACAGCAGGCTAGCGATATTATTGTTTCGACCTCAACTCCGAACACGTATATAGATCAGACTGCTTCTCGATTTAACGTTCCAGTTGTTATTAATGACGGGAAGCCTAGCATCAGCCATGATTGGAACTGCGCAATTGGTCATGCACAGACTCCTTTGGTTACCATTGCTCACCAAGACGATATGTATTCTCCAAATTACACTCTGGAAATGCTTCGTTCCGTCAATCATTCCTGTGATCCTTTGATTTTCTTCTCGAATTATGGTGAGCTTCGCAACGGTGAATTTGTTGATGAAAATTCCATCCTTAAAGTGAAAAGGGTTCTACTCAATAAATTTGCCCGTTTGGGTTACTCCGCATCCACTCGAGATAAGCGCCATATTCTTAAGTTTGGTTCGGCGATTTGTTGCCCCTCAGTTACTTATAATCTTGACACTCTTAAGACCCCACTGTTTTCTAGTTCTATGAAATGTGATTTAGACTGGGAGGCATGGGAGAGGTTCTCACGGCTTAAGGGGTCTTTCGTCTATTCACCAGAGATTCTTATGCATCACAGAATTCATGAAGGATCAGAGACAACTGCGCTGATAGAGGATGACACGAGAAGCAATGAAGATCTTGAAATGTTAAATAAATTCTGGCCTCAGATTGTAGCCAGGGCAATCTTTCGATTTTATTCATTTAGTATGAATAGCAATGCACTATAAAAGCGATTATTTTGTTAAAGGGGTTTCTAAATTTGTCTTCTTCACTTGATTTAGATTGGCTTAAAAAGGTCAAAGCCTCTCTTATTGTTAGCCTATTAATATTTATAGTTTCCCTGCTGTTCGTTCACAACTTTGCGGCAGTTTTCCTATATTTTTTTCTGATTGTCATTTATTTAATTTGTACATGTGTAAGAAGTCGGTCTTTGCATAAGGACACGACAATAGGCATAACAGATGTAATTGTTGAAGGCTGTTTTTCTCAAGAGCTTAAAGTTGATTCGATTCGAATTGCTGTTCTTTCTTGCGTGCTTGAGCTTTTAACGGTAGTTGGGTGCAAATCGCCCTTTTCTCTTGCGGCCATTTCTCCTGCGCGAATTCTCTTCTTTTATCTATTGGGAAGCGCAGTCTTAGCCGTATTTAGGCTATTTAAAATAGATTTTGACCTTAATATAAAGTTGAGTTTTTCAAAAAAGAACATTGTTGTCTGCGCTGCAATCGTACTTTGTGCCCTGCTTGCAAGCGCTCTTTTCGGTTTTATTGGTTTCAGTAAAACCGTTATTCTTGCATCAGTTCTTCCGTTGTTTGCGTGCACTGGATTCATAATTTGTTTCCATGATTGGTGGAATCGCCCTGATTTATTTACCCCTCTAGCAATTGCCGTTGTTGGACTTGGCATCATACTTGTCTTTCCTGTAACTAATTTATTTTCATGGGATGATCAAATTCATTTTCATAATGCGAATAGCTTTTCCTTTGTCAGCGAAGCTGAGACTACTGTTTCAGATAGGATGCTTGAGAACTTATTTGAGCAAGATGCCGGATTCTCTAATAACGCTGCACTTGGAAAGTGGCCGATAAGCCCAGATAATGAATGGGGCCGTGGAGCCGTTGAGTCATTATGTTTGGAATTAAATCATCAGGATACTGCCGCCACCCTTTGCAAGGAGACCGGCCTTTCCACTTCTGTTTCTTTCCAATCTCTAGGCTATCTTCCTTCATCATGCGGTATTTGGCTTGGTAGAGTATTGAAGCTACCTTTCAGTTTTAAGTTTGTTTTGGGGAAACTGTTCAATTTAATGTTCTATGCCTTTATTTGCTACTTAGCAATTAAAGTAGCCCCATGCAAGAAATATTTATTGTCTTTCATTGCGCTGCTTCCTTCGAATGTTTTCATGGCGGCCAATTATTCCTATGACCCTTGGATCAATTGTTTAACTCTTCTCGGAGTTGCTCTCCTTCTTAGATTGATCACGGGTAGAACTGAACTAAAGTGTTCGACGTACGTTGAGACAGTCTTAGTATTTGTCTTCGCGTTCGCTCCAAAGGCGGTTTATTTCCCTCTTTTAGGGTTACTGTTTCTCATTCCTTCTTCAAGGTTTGCTGATAATCGGCAAAAAAGAATATTTGAGAGTATTTTGCTGCTCTTCGGCGTTCTCGTTGTTATCTCTTTTCTTATCCCCTTTATTGCATCAAATGGAGGCGGAGCAGGTGATGCCCGTGGTGGCGATAATGTTAATTCAACTCAGCAAGTGCATTTTATTTTGACCAATCCGTTGAGTGCACTTGGCATTCTTAGTAAGTTCGTCTTTGTTGAGTTTCTGAACCCGGGTTTTATAAACTCAATCGCTACGAATATTGCTTATCTAGGGGATATCGCATCTTATGTACCTGTGTTTAGCTATCTGCCTATAATTCTTGGTACTGCGATTTGCATTCTTGATAGCAACGACACTTCGATTTCTTTAATTTGCCGGAAAAACGCTATTTGGTGCTCCTTGCTTCTGATTCTCACTTGCTATTTGATATCTACGGCCTTATATATTTCTTTCACTGGGGTTGCATGCGAACGCGTTGCTGGTGTGCAGGCAAGATATTTAACTCCGCTGTTGTTTGCGGCTGATCTTTTCATTTTTAACATTTCTTGTCATCTTGAACAAAAGCGTTGCGGTAGGTTTGAAGCACTGTCGTTATTGTCTTCAGCCATGATGCTTTATCTAATTATGTTTACCTTACTTTTTTCTAGGTGCTTTGGATAAGGAAAAACTATGAAATTATTCTCCAAAGGTATTTGCAGGGGTTTTGGTGCTGTCTATCTTCCTTTTAAGGCTAACGGTGACAAGCTCATTCCGCTGGCTGTTGAGACGGAATGCGGAAATTCAATTCCTTATTCCAGTTTCTGGAATTCTGAATATGGAACAATTGTTTTTGTTTTACCGCTACTTCAGTGTGAAAAGATTGTTTTTCTATTTGCTGACAATAAGAATCCGAGATTTGAAATTTCTAACTCAGTAATTAAGTGGCAATCACGGTTTAACTATAAATTCAATTCTGCGATCGCCAAGCAGTTCAGGGACATTGAAAACGACACTTATTTTGGTCAGATTCATGTCCGTTGCGATGTTGCCGTTGAAGTTGCGAGCGATGAGGCAATAATTTTGAAAGGCGTCGTCTGTTTCCCGTCAGATTTTAATGTTGATGACATTTATTTGATTGACGGACAGGCTAGTAAATTAAACGACTTCGACATCTGGCTGGGAAGACCTACGACTGTTGATTATTGTGGATTTAGCAGGATTGAGCGTTCTTTTTCTATTAGGCTTCCGAAAGATGGAAAGACCTACTGTCTTGTTGCTGCGGATAGCGAAAAAAATGCAGAAGGTTTTCTTAATTTTGATCCAGCTGCACTATCTTATATGCTTGAGGTTAATTCGCCACTCTTTTATAAAGCGTCTTCTCCTGCTGCATATCATGATTTTAATAGAATGCGATCTCGTTCAATTTATGCTGCAGAGCTAGTTTCGAACTCTGAAATTAATCAGGACTCTTTATTTAGCATTGTCGTTCCACTATATAAAACCCCTGTATCATATTTTAGGGATATGATTAATTCGGTCGTCTCTCAGGTATATCAAAATTGGGAGCTCATTCTCGTTAACGCCAGTCCCGAATGCATGGAATTGCAGAAAGAACTGGGCGGTTTAGCTGATTCTAGAATTAAAGTTATTACGCTTGAAGAGAACAAGGGGATTGCTGAGAATACTAACGCTGGTATCGCCGCCGCCGTTGGCGACTATGTCGTGTTTTTTGATCACGACGATACGCTCGATCCGTTTGCTCTGTATAGATACGCAGAGCGAATTCAGGACCGTCCTGATACTGATGCGCTGTATTGCGATGAGGACTTCTTGAATGAGGCCGGTGAGTATGTATCTCCTCATTTCAAGTCTGATTTCAATCTAGATTTACTTCGCGTTCATAACTATATAACCCATCTGCTTTGCGTTCGCGCCTCGTTCGCTAAAGAGCTGATGTTACGGAAAGAGTTCGATGGGGCTCAAGACTATGATTTTCTGCTGCGTCTGGTAGAGAGAACTCAGAGTATCTATCATGTTCATGAGGTTCTCTATCATTGGAGAATCAGCGATACGTCAACTGCGAAGAGTGCGGGAAATAAGAACTATGCCGACGAAGCTGGTAGAAAGGCATTGCAAGAGCATTTGGATCGCTGCGGATTGAATGGTGCTGCGGAGTTAACTGATTCCGCCTGTTTCTATCACATTTCCTATGCTCTTAATGAAGAGGCTTTGGTCAGTATCGTTATTCCAAATAAAGATAGCGTTGAGGTTCTGCGCCGTTGCATCGACTCTATTGAGGAAAAAACGGATTATCGCAACTTCGAGATTCTGGTTATTGAGAATAACAGTACAGAAGATGCGACATTTGAGTATTACCGCACTGTTTCCGAGCAATATGAGAACGTTCGTATTGTTACATGGAATGGTCCGTTTAACTATTCCGCTATCAATAACTATGGTGTTGGGCTAACGTCTGGCAAATACCTGCTGTTCTTGAATAATGACACTGAGGTTATTGAGGGCGGTTGGCTATCTTCAATGCTCTCTTTCTGTCAGCGTGAGGACGTTGGAGCCGTCGGTGCAAAACTGCTCTACCCGGATGATACGGTGCAGCATGCGGGCGTTATGATGATTTACTGCAACAATGAAGGCGAAATGGGCGGACCCATTCACGTGTTCAATAATCTTGACCGCAATGATCCAGGCTACATGCGTCGCGCTGTTATTTCACAAGATTTAAGTGCTGTTACCGCTGCATGCATGATGACAAAGCGTTCTGTATTTGAAGAGCTAAATGGGTTTAACGAGGACTTTGAGGTTGCTTTTAATGACGTTGATTTTTGCCTGAGAGTTCGCTCGCTCGACAAGCTTGTTGTTTTCGATGCGGATGCCCTCTTGTATCATTATGAGTCCTTCAGCCGTGGCTATGAGACTGGTGAAAAGAAAGTCCGATTTATGCGTGAGCAGGGCAAATTACGCACTGCTTGGGCGGAGTATTATGTCAACGGTGACCCTTATCACAGTCCGATGAGTACTCGATGACGTTTGGATTGTCATGATTGATCAAAACCTTGTTCTCTTTGAATCGAATCCAGATTTCGCTGACAATTCTCGTGCCTTGTATGATTACATCGTCGATAAGACTGATTTCAAGACTTTTTGGGTTGTTAAGGATCCGGCTATGCTAGGGCCCATGAGGGCTGCTGGCGTTGACTGTGATATTGAGAATTCAGACCGCGCTATTGCTATGGAGCAATGTGCTCATTATCTGGTTACGTCCAGCTTTATGTTTGCGTACAATAAGCGTCCAGGGCAGATTCATGTTTCGGCATGGCATGGCTTTGGTCCTAAGACCATCGGTTTTGATGAAGATGCAGCGTCTGAATCAAGTGCGCTTAGGGATTTGAAAGTCATTACGACCCAATGTGATCTTCTGACCACTACATCACGTATGTCGCAGCTCATGATGGCCGGTATGCTTTCTATGGACCCTCGCAAGGTAATGAATTCCGGTTTCCCGAGAAATGATTACCTTTTTACAACTGACGGCAGAAAACTCTTGGAAGGCGCTTTGGGGGTTGATTTCGGCAGCAGTAAATTGATTATGTATCTGCCCACGATGCGCAAGGGTCTAAAGGCTGAAGGCGGTCAATTCGATAAAAATATCTTTAATTACGAGGATTACGACGCTGCTGGTCTTGATGATTTCCTGAAGCTGAATGATGCTTATGTAATTGCGAAGATGCACTTTGCCGATGATTCGAGCTTCAACCAAGGTTCTTTTGAGCTACCCAAAAGGGTTTTATTCCTCGATAGTTTGTCTTTGGGTTCGAAGTTGCTCACCATTTACCATGTTCTTAACGCATTCGACTTATTGATAACCGACTACTCGTCAGTGTATGTAGACTATCTTCTTCTTAATAGGCCTATTGTCTTTTCATGTCCGGATTTCGAAGAATACAAGAAGGACAGAGGATTCATTAGCGATGACCCACGCTGGATGATGCCTGGGGCTTTTGTTAAGTCGCAATCCGAGTTATTGAGTGCGCTTGGTTCGTTTTTTAATGGAGTTGACGCTGCTGCTTCATTGCGCGAGTCGTTCATGCCAGTCATTCATTCTCATAGGGATGCAAAAGCTGCTGAGCGTGTTGTTCAAAGGATGATCGGAGTTGCCAGCACCCTCTCGCGTGACTGTGACAAGGAAATCGGTTCATGCTTTGCGGACTCGAGTTCCCCTTTGCGGCAGTATATGAATCTACGTTCCAAAGCGGAGCTATTTTTAGACTATGGTTCGGGCTTCAATTCTGAAGACGTTCTGTCTATCGAATATACGTCTAACTGTTTTGGGTCTCATGTCTGCCTGACTTTCAATGTCCCTTCTGGCGTTAACGAGGTTCGCTTTGACCCTGCCGATGACGGTTCTTTTCTCTTAAAGGATGTTTCCTTCTCTTTTAACGGAACGCCATTGATTTGGGACGCGCTAAATGGTTCTGAATCACACTCCAATATCGTATTCTGCGGACTTGACCCTCAGATTCTGGTCTCAGGTTTTGATGGCTCGGCTGGCGAGCTGTGTATTAATTTTGACAGATGTGAGCTTGGGGATTCAGCTGACTATGTTTCATGCCTCATGGAGCGTGAACGCTCTCATTCTGATGAGCCTGTGCATTCTCTTTCGAAGTTATTAAGTCGTGTATTTAGGTTTGGTAGGCATTGACGTGAAGCGCGTTATTACATATGGAACGTTTGATTTACTACATTACGGGCATATCAATTTATTAAGGAGGGCCAAGCAGTATGGCGACTATCTAATAGTCGCTTTGTCTACCGATGACTTCAATTGGAATCAGAAGAGGAAGAAGTGTTATTTCTCTTTTGATAAACGCAAAGCCCTTCTTGAAGCAATTCGTTACGTTGACCTTGTGATTCCCGAAGAATCATGGGATCAGAAAGTGACTGACGTGCGTGAATACCATATCGATACGTTTGTTATGGGCGATGATTGGAAAGGCGAATTCGACTTCCTGCAGGATGAGGGCGTTGATGTCGTTTACCTGCCACGCACGCCGGAAGTTTCCACCACTCAAATTAAACGTGATCTAAAATCCTAGTAGTCGGCAAGGTTCTTGTGCGAATTTAGCATTGTGGGATTATTAATAATAAAATTAACCTAACGGTTTGATTTCTGTTAGAAAGGTTCTTCAATTATGAAGGGCATCATCCTCGCCGGCGGGTCCGGCACTCGCCTGTACCCGCTCACGCTCGTGACCTCCAAGCAGCTGCTGCCGGTCTACGACAAGCCCATGATCTACTACCCGCTTAGCACCCTCATGCTGGCGGGCATCCGGGACATCCTGGTCATCTCCACGCCGACGGACCTCCCCAACTTCGAGCGCCTGCTCGGGGACGGCTCGCGCTACGGCGTGAACCTGACCTACGCCGAGCAGCCGAGCCCCGACGGCCTGGCGCAGGCCTTCACCATCGGCGAGGGCTTCATCGCCGGCGAGCCGTGCGCCCTGGTGCTCGGCGACA
>CALAMK010000049.1:0-69076 GCA_937925735.1 uncultured Collinsella sp.
AAGGGCGCGTGCTCAAGACATAGTCTTCAATTCATTAGCAGTGAGATCGAGCGTATCACCTTGGGGAAGGGCGCGTGCTCAAGACACTCACGTTATTGAATACACGCATATTCAAAGCGTATCACCTTGGGGAAGGGCGCGTGCTCAAGACTGATAGGTCGTAGCGGTCGAGAAGGGCTTAAGCGTATCACCTTGGGGAAGGGCGCGTGCTCAAGACAATCATGCGACCTCATTCCTTTTGGAAGTTAGCGTATCACCTTGGGGAAGGGCGCGTGCTCAAGACGTAATTATTCCGTTCATCACAATTCTTAAAAGCGTATCACCTTGGGGAAGGGCGCGTGCTCAAGACACCGCATAGTAGGTGTCCGCCTTACCCGAAAGCGTATCACCTTGGGGAAGGGCGCGTGCTCAAGACTCGTACACGTAGGAGGTAATATGGACGATGAGCGTATCACCTTGGGGAAGGGCGCGTGCTCAAGACTTGGACGCGATGACGCCGGATGACGTCGGCAGCGTATCACCTTGGGGAAGGGCGCGTGCTCAAGACTCTCGACACGAGGGACAAAGCGATATACGAAGCGTATCACCTTGGGGAAGGGCGCGTGCTCAAGACTGGGGGGTCGGCTTCTCCTCGCCCCGTTGGAGCGTATCACCTTGGGGAAGGGCGCGTGCTCAAGACCTGCGGCTCGACGTACGGAACCATCTGTATAGCGTATCACCTTGGAGAGGCTGCGGTCTGAAGACTAAGAGACCCTAGATTATCGAATCAGGGGTCTATTCAGAATAAGAAAACGCGAGGCAAAGATTAAATAGACTGGTCCTGATTGAGCCCCTAGATCTTTGCCCCGGCTTGTTGGGTGCGTGCCAATAATAAAGTCGATCAGATAAGTAATTCTCTGATTACGGTTGGGATGGTTTCATTGTTGAGCCTGCCAATTGTTGGCATCTTGACCGGAAGCTTGGACAGAGTGTCAACAAAAGACCAGCTGACGGTATCGATATTTATTCCCCGGAATCTTCCTTTTTGATTGCCGATTTGAACCAAATCACCGAGATATATCTCAAGAGGGGCGCTATTTAATACATTTTGCGGAATAGCTTTCCATGCTTTTCTTCCTGTCGCAGCCTTCGCAATCCTGGGCACATACGTCCCATCCTTAAGTGCAGGAATATCCGCCTTATAGACGGGGTCTGCGTACCAAGCGCCCTGCCCCTTCTTGGCCTCCGGGTCATGCCAGAGCCTCAGACACAGCATTTCGCTCACCTTGATGACCGACTTCTCGTCTGCCGACACAACGGCGTTGCCCATGACGATGTCCTTATCGGAGCTCGCCTTGCGAGCAATGTCTTTGCCCTGTGCATTAACGCCGGCATAGCGATAGACCGTCTGCTCGAACAACTCGCCCTTTCCCTTACGCGGAACAAAGCGGGTGGGTACGACGAAATCGTGCGCCGCGCGTACTTCGTTCGCAAAGGTTTCCCAGGGCATAACACTTTCGAGAGCCTTCATGATGGCATCGCGGCGTTGGGTCTCGTTCATACCTCTGGTTATGCTCCAATGTGTCTCTTGGTTGATTCGAGCGGTTTTAATCACGAGGCTTCGACTACATGCTGCAATCACACAAGCATCGGTGGCATGGTGACGATTGTCCGAGCGGTCTTTTTCGCCATTCGAACCAAAGTTAAGCCCCCACCTGCGACGCAGCCATGCGGTCGCTCTGCCAGTGGTAGGAACAACATGTGCCTTTGCGCCATCATCGGGGAACAGCAGACAGTCGGCGAGGTAAGCGCATACTTCTCGCGACATATAGGCGGTGTCGGTGAAGCTGCGTGCTAAGAATTCGCCTTCCTTGGTATCAAGGTCTTTTTCCAGCAGGAAGTTCTTTTTGCGACGGCTGAGTTTCTGGTTTTCCTGAACGCGACGTTCAAAAGCATCCCATGAAGGCGCACCGTCGTGGGACATCCATTCGTAAGGTGTCTGTTCGCGTTTATCCTGATTGCTTTTGGCGAGGACCAGGACTTTGTTGTTGCGTGAGTTTTCTCCCGTGCGAGAGAACGGCAGGATGTGGTCAATCTGCGTGTAGGTGTCGTCGCTAATTAGGCGATCGACTTCGATTTTAGCGCCCGTGTAAAGGTCGAAGCATTCCTGCTCTTCCCACAGGCGGTACTTCTCTATCTGTTTGCCCGTGACCTCATCTGCCGTGCAGCCACGCAGTTCAGCGATTTGCCCGGCAATGCGCTCGCGATTTTTCTCGTTCTTCTTATTGGCCTTGGCAATCTCGTCTTTTGCGCGCTGAGGCAACCTGAGCTCTCGATCAAGCTCAACGTGGATTTCGTTTGGCACGCCCCACTTGCGGCAGATGGCGTTGACCACTTTTCGCATTTGCGACATGGCGCGAATGACGACGGGATTGTTATTTGTCCGACCGGTACGTTCGATCCAGGTCTCATAGGGCATCAGGCGATCGGAGCGCTCGAGCTGGGCGCCAGCGATGCGAAGTCCCAGCAGGCCACAGCCATTTTCGGCCTGCGTAAGGTTGAGGACCTCGGGCTCCTCGAGGCAATCGAGCAGCATGTCGAGTGCTTTTTTGGAACGGTTGCCATAGCCGTTAAGAGCTTTGGATGAATAGGGAAGCCTACAAAGCGCCTCGATCTCCGCTTCCGAAAGCGGTAGCCCCTGAAGCTGCTCTTGGAGTACGGGGAGGGCTGAAGAGTATGCCACCGCCTCCATAACGGCATCGGCGAGATTGCGGTCATCGCGCAAACGCTGCAGGAGAATGGGGTTGGCCGCATTGAGGGTATTGCGGAGCACGCGCCATCCCTTGGGCTTGTACACCTCGCGCGTTTTTTCGTCGGCAGCTGGAACTCCCTTAAAGTAATCGCCGGAACTAAGGTCGAGCGCTTTTCTGAGGGCGCCGAATTTAACAGCACAATCTTTGTTGCCTCGAATTGGCTCGCACGAGAACAGGATTGCAATGCACTCATCGCGTTCCGTTGCGCTCAGGGCGCGAGAGGTTCCGTTTTCGTGGATGATGGTGATGTTGCCGAGCGCGCCATAGGCTGAAACGAGTTCGCTCGTAAGCGTGCAGCGTGCAGCTCGTTTTTCTGTTGGGAAATATGAGCAGTGTCCGACGAGGTCGTACGTGCGGCGGTCGAAGTCTTTGCGCGAACGCTCCCAATCGCAAACCTCGATATATGAGGCCTCAAATTCCGGCGAAGCGTATTTGGAGCCAAAGGAGCGTTGAGCATCAAATAGGATATGAGTTTCTTCGATAAGCTGGGCGTGCGTTACACACTTGTCGTAATTGCCGCCACGATTGCGACTTTGAGGCTGCTGAGCGAGCCATTCGCCAACGGTGCGGCACGAGGTCTCCGCAATTGCTTCCTTGTTGGCCGCAAGGGCAGATAGAACCTTGCCGCCTTCGCTTGATTTATCCTGACTGCCTTCTCCGTGGGGGATGTATCCACGGCGCTTGCAGAGGGAGTAAAGGACTAGTGCCCACTCGCGATCGTTGAGCAGGCGGTCAAGTCCATCAACGCGAAGCTTGAGCGGCTGCTTGTCGCCTTTTGTGGTGTGGAAGTACTCTTTGGTGGCGTCTTGGGGGATGAGGCCATAAGCCTTGAGGACTTGGAGACAGTGCTTCAAGCGCGCCTGGGTACGGTCAATGTTTCGACGGGTAGAGCGGAAGCCCCTGCGAATAACCGCAAGACTTTGGCCCGTTTTAGGATGAGTTGGAGAGTCAAATAATCTGACGCCCAAATCCAGGATTTCATGATTGGCTGTGTCGATAAGTGCGAATCCGCAGCTTGCAATTCCTGGATCCATGCCAAGCACAAGATACCTGGGAAGTCCGAGCTTCCCAATTTCGCGATTGATGGTGATCTCCATGGAGCACCCCTCTCTAATAAGAACTCTAGAGAACAGTACCATCGCGTGAGGACATGAGCCGAGCTCGTTAGCCGAGCGGTCTTTTTGTTAGGCAAACGGAAATGATTTATACAGCCTTACATATCGGTTGCCGGATGATGCCGTTTGTTGAAATTGAATCCCGACTGAATCCCGCCCTGAGATTGAATGCCGGGACAGTTACGATACTCGGCTTGCTTGCAGGTCTGTAGAGCTCCTTGCATTCCTTCTTAAAGTCGAACGCCATGTTGGCCGCCTTTCTGCGTATTGGCCTGCTTAGATAGCTGAATCATATCATAGAAACGAACAGCTGTTCGAATGAGTTGGCTGACAGATTGAGATGCGTGCGTTGTGTTTGGCGGTCGGCCTGACCCCGTCGATGATTTCTCTGCCTCCCCGGCGCCTCATCTATAGCTGCCGTTTCCCCATATAAAACCTGCCAAAATAAACCTGTCCCTTTTTGGTCGGTGCGAAATGGGTAATACTAAGGAGTTATCCGACCAGATGGGAATTAATCGATGGCCTATATCGAATTCAAAGACGTCATCAAAGCATACGGCGAGGGCGACGCCCGTATTCACGCGCTCGACGGTGCGAGTTTTACGGTCGAGCGCGGTGAGCTCGCCATCATTCTGGGCGCTTCGGGTGCCGGCAAGACCACGGCGCTCAACATTCTGGGCGGCATGGATACGGCGACCTCCGGCACCGTGACGGTGGACGGGCGCGACGTGAGCTCTGCCAACGAGGCGCAGCTCGTGGAATACCGCCGCGCCGACGTCGGCTTTGTCTTCCAGTTCTACAATTTGGTCCCCAACTTGACGGCGCTCGAAAACGTCGAGCTCGCGGCGCAAATCTGCCCCGATTCGCTCGATGCCGAGCAAACGCTTTGCCAGGTTGGCCTGGGCGAGCGCCTCGCCAACTTCCCCGCGCAGCTTTCGGGCGGCGAGCAGCAGCGCGTGTCCATCGCCCGCGCGCTGGCCAAGAACCCCAAGCTGCTTTTGTGCGACGAGCCCACGGGCGCACTCGACTACAAAACCGGCAAGCAGATCTTGCAGTTACTACAGGACACCTGCCGCAAGCAGGACATCACGGTCATTATCATCACCCATAACTCCGCGCTGGCGCCCATGGCCGATCGCCTGATCCGCTTTAAGAGCGGCCGCGTGGAGAGCGAGACGGTCCAGCAAAATCCCGTGCCTATCGAGACGATCGAGTGGTAGCGCCCATGGACCAAGATTGCCAAAACAGCCAAAACCACGATACGGAGCACGCGGGCCGCGACCGGGAGTTCGCGACCTACCGTACCGCTCAAAGCTCAAACGATATGGTGCCGACGGTTTTTCGCCGTGGCATCTACCGCACGATTCGGGGCAGTCTTAAGCGCTTCCTATCTATCGTGGTCATCACCGCGCTCGGCGTGAGCGTGATGTGCGGCCTTAAGGCGGGCTGCGAGGACCTGTGCGATTCGGTTGACGCCTACTTTGACCAGCAGAATGTCTATGACATTAACGTGCAGTCGACCTATGGCCTTACGCGCGACGATCTCGCGGCTATCCAGGAGGTCGACGGCGTCGAGACGGTCGAGGGCATCTACACCGAGACCGCCTACACCGCCGTGGGCACAACGCGCGAGCGCGTGGTCGTGCAAAGTCTCTCCAAGGAGAACATCGATCAGCCGGTGCTGGTGAGCGGCGATTTGCCCGAGAGCGCCGATGAAGTCGCGGTGACTTCGAAGTTCCTGAAGGCTTCGGGCAAAAAGCTCGGCGATACGGTGAGTTTTGCCGCCAATGACGCGAGCTCGTCCAACCAAAGTGCCAAGGATCAGTTTGCCGCGGGCGATTACACCATTACGGCCGAGGTCCTCGATCCTACCGACGTGAGCTCCGACTCGACAGTCAACGCCTTTCGCGCTGCTTCGGCTGCGGACTATAAGTTCTACGTGAGCGAGGATGCCGCGACATCTTCTTCCTACTCCGCAGTCCACGTGATCGTCGAGGGAGCCAAGAGTCTTAACTCCTATTCAGATGCCTACACGACAAAGATCAACGAGGTCAAAGGCAACATCGAGAAGATCCGCGAGGAGCGTGAGAAGGCGCGCGTCCAGGAGTTGACGGTTGACACGCCGTCAAGCTTGGATACGGCCGAGCGTCAGGCCGCCATGCTCTTTGGGATCGAGCAGGATAACATCAACCGTATGGCCGAGGGCAGCGAGGAGCGCGTCCAGGCTCAGGCCGAGTTGGACCAGCGCCGCGCCGCCGCCGACCAGCATTTTGCCGATGCCCGCGCCGAGCTTTCCGATCTGGGCGAATGCACCTGGTACATTCAGGACCGCGGTAACATCGCAAGCTACTCGAGCGTCGAGAGCGACAGTTCTTCGATCGAGGCCATCGCCACGGTTTTCCCATTTATCTTCTTTGTCGTCGCTGTGCTCATCAGTCTTACCACCGCCACGCGCATGGTCGAGGAGGAGCGCACGCTTATTGGCCTGTACAAGGCGCTTGGCTATTCACGCGAGCGCATCCTGTCCAAATACGTGGACTATGCGCTGTGGGCATGTCTGATCGGCGGCGTGCTCGGCAACATCATCGGATTTGTGGGCCTGCCGCTGTTCCTGTTTACGGTGTTCGACGACATGTACTCGCTGCCCCAGATGCTGCTCTCGTACGACATCGTGTCCTCAATCGTCTCGGTGGCGCTGTTTGCCGTGGGCGTGGTGGGCGCTACGATTATCGCCTGCCGCCACGAGATGGCCGAGACCCCGGCCTCGCTCATGCGTCCCAAGGCCCCACGCGCCGGCTCTCGCATCTTGCTTGAGCGCATCGGCTTTATCTGGCGCCGCATGGGCTTTTTGAACAAGGTGGCAGCACGTAACCTGTTCCGCTACAAAAAGCGCGCTTTTATGACCATCTTCGGTATCGCCGGCTGCACGGCGCTCGTGATCTGCGGTATGGGCATTCGCGACACGTCGGTGGCGCTTTCGCCCAAACAGTACGGGCATATCACGCGCTACGACCTGCTGGCGGTCGCCAATCCCGACGATTTTTCGCAGACGTGCGCGGCATTGGATGAGCGCAGCGCGGCCAATGATTTCAACGTGACCGTGACCTCGACCCTGCCGATTATGACCGACAACGTCACCTTTACGTTTGGCGGCAAGAGCGAGACCGTGCAGCTGATCGTGGTGCCCGATAACCGCACGAGTGACTTGGGCGATTACGTGCGTCTGGAGGATGAGTCCAAAGAACCGCTGCCTTTGCGTGACGGAGACGTGTATCTGAGCAAAAGTTCACAGTTGGTGCTGGGGATTCAGCCGGGCGATACGGCTCACGTCCAGGATTCGTCGCTCAATGTTGCCAAGGTCAAAGTCAGCGACATTTCGCTTAACTATCTGGGCAACACGCTTTACATGAAGCAGGGCACCTATGAGCGTGCGTTCGGTCGAAGCGCACGTCTTAACGGCGTCTTTGTGCTGCTTAAGGGCTCGTCGGCCGACCAGATTGCGTTTAGCAAGAATCTTAAGAGTGACGGTTGGCTTACGATTTCGAGTACGGCCGAGCATTGGGAAAACTATGAGGCGAACTTTACGATTATCAATTCGGTCGTGGTGCTCGTGACCTTCATGGCGGCGTGCCTATCGTTTGTGGTGGTGTTTACGCTGTCCAACACGAATATCTCCGAGCGCGAGCGCGAGCTGGCGACCATTAAGGTGTTGGGCTTCCGTCGCGGTGAGGTGCACCATTACGTCAACAAGGAGACGTTGATCCTCACGGCGATTGGCGCTGCGCTGGGCGTGCCGCTGGGCGGCTTGCTGGCCGAGAGTTTTACGTACATTTTGCAGATGCCGTCGCTGTACTTTGACGTCGAGGTCGAGCCGCTAAGCTACGTGCTATCTGTGCTGCTGGCCTTTGGCTTTACGTTTATCGTCAACCTCGCCACCAATCGTACACTCAACAAGATCGACATGGTCGGGGCCCTCAAGAGCGCTGAGTAACCTACCAAAAAGGGACAGGTTTATTTTGGCAGGTTTTATCTGGGCAAACGCCGGGCACCTACGGGCGACCCGGCGTTTGCCCCGTTTTGCTGGGGATGTCTGTCGTTCAGTGCTCTTACTGGCCAATCCAGTGTTGCGCATAGCTCTTAATGTCCTCGGTAAAACCGTCAAGGTCGTCAAGGGTGATCACGCTGTCGATAAGCAAATTGGCTATCTCGCGGTGCATTGTGCTGCGGCGAATGTCGTTTGCAATTACGCCTGAGGATAGCTTGTCTCTATTGAGGTGCTCTTCTAGTGCCCAAAATCTACTGGACGCTTCGCTGTCGCCGTTCAGCATCTCAACGTACTGGCTGATGAGCTTTTCCATATAACGTTCTTGCCATTGAGGAAGCATTTTCTTAAACAGCTTCCAGTCGCTTTCGGCTACGTCGCGCATATGTCCTCCGCTCGTCAAACGGGCTTTCCATTTGCCTTTCATTCTATTTGGTTTTCGCTCGCAGGCGTGGATGAGAGGCTCTCTTTAGCCTTCGAGATTGGGCTTGAATGGGTCGTATGCCACAAAACGGGCCTATCTACTACGTTTAATTGGATACTCTCAATCATGCCGGGAAAACGAAAAATAAAACCGCAGGTAAAAGGCCTGTCGATTTTCAAAAAAGGCAGGTATGGTCGGCTCTCTCGAGTTAAACGTAGTAAATAGGCCCTTTTCTTGGCGCGTGGTCAGCTCAATGCTAATCTCCGTGCCGGAACTGGCCCAGTTGTTTGTAAGTTGCGGTGATATAGGGACTGTTTGGCGCTTTGGAGCCTCAAAACAGTCCCTATATCACCGCAACTTGGAAGGGGCGGGCGGTGTCGGATGAGTGGCGCTGGCTGGTTGGGGCGGTTTAGGCCTGTTTGCGGCACTTCCATTGTTTGCGACACCAGCGCATGAGCGCCTTTACGATGGGAATCGTGATGAGGATGATCCATGCAGGATGGGGCTGTCCCAAACAGAGCCACATGTAGAGGAACCAAGCGATGGCGGCTGCTGGATAGACGCATTCAGTGAGCTTTGACAAATGGCGTCGATCGATAAAGTCACCAATCGCGTAGTAGATGGGAACCAAAAAGACGAGGAAAAGCCCCATGCCCCATGTGCCGTAGACAATGCCGAGCACCAGATAGGCGAGAGTGACAAGTGCGGGGAAGGGGAATTTGTTCCATGCACGTCCGACCTTGGTGTGGAAATGCTTGCCATGACGGTCGAGCTTGTCGTGTGCCTCCTTCCAGCTGGAAAACGTCTCGCCGTCGATGGTGACGGTGCCGTCGCCATTGGTACGCACGCTATGTCCATCGTCCTCAAGCGTATCGATATGCACGCCGCCCGGCCCCACATGCACCTCTTCGCCCTTGCGCTCGTTGGTCACATGGATGCCGCTCCAACCAACATGGACTTCCTCGCCTTTATTGGGATCAATGACGTGGATACCGCGCGCGAGGGAAATATCGACAAGTGGTTTGTCACCGCAATCGGCGTGCTCGGCAGAATCCTCAGCCTCGTCAGCCACATCCGCCGTCTCGGTGTCGGCGCTACCGTCCTCCGGGCCGTCGGCATCGTTGGTCGCCTCCCCATATAGCAGCTTGTCCAACGACACGCCATACAGCGCGGCGAGCGCAATGAGGTTATCGGTATCGGGTGAGGACTCGCTGCGCTCCCATTTACTAACAGCCTGGCGGCTTACGCCCAGCTGGGCAGCAAGCGCCTCCTGAGAAAGCCCGGCAGCTTTACGGCGATCGACGAGGCGCTGTGCCATCGCAAGATCCATGGTGGTTCCTTTCGTTTGATGGTCGAAGCGAATGAGCCGAGTATGCCGAGAACAACCGGTAGCGACCACCATTTCTAGTTAGAATCTGCTCAAACCCTACCGCAACTACCGGTAGCAACCCCTAACGACCAGCCATTTTAGGACAAATGTCAATGCAAGTAGCAGCCAAGAGCTCCCACTCAGTAAATTGTGGTGGAATAGTTCCTAAATTCAGCCATTTGCGGGCTAAGCAGGAACTATTCCACCGCAACTGAATTTCAGGTCAGGCACCCGCAGCAAGAAGACGAATAGCCTCGGCCTCCCTAGTTACCGCAGGAGGCCCCAGGGCTTACCTCCCAAATCTTTCCGCAGGACGGAAGGACCCCGCCGCGCGAAGCGCACGGCGGGGTCCTGACATGTCCGAGGACGATTTGGGAGGTAAGCCCTGGGGGCTCCGATGGGGGCGGTTCCAGCCGAGGCTATTCGTCGCCGAAGCTGATGCCCAGCGCCTTGGCCTCGCGCACCAGATCACTCTGGGGGTCGACAAACTTGAGCTTGCCGGCGACATCCTCGAGCGGCATGTGGCACATTTTGCCGTCGCGCAGGGCAATCATGTAGCCAAACTCGCCACGCAGGCAGCCAAGCGCGGCCTCGACGCCGCACTGGGTCGCAAAGATGCGGTCCTGAGCGTCGGGCTGGCCACCGCGCTGCGTGTGACCGGGGATGGCGACGCGGGTCTCGCGACCGGTCTTGGCTTCGATCTCCTTGGCGATGTCGTAGACGATCGACGGGCTCGTGCGCTCGGCGAGCTTCTTCTTGTACTCCTTCTTGGACAGCGCCGCGTCCTCCTTAGAGATGGCGCCCTCGGCGACGGCCACGATGGTAAAGCGGCTGCCGGTCTCCATGCGATGCTCGATGGTCTTGATGACCTGGTCCATGTCGTAGGGGATCTCGGGAATCAGGATGACGTCCGCACCGCCCGCGACACCGGCGTACAGCGGGATCCAGCCAACCTTGTGGCCCATGATCTCGATAACGAACACGCGGCCGTGACTCGAGGCGGTGGTGTGGATGTCGTCGATGCACTTGGTGGCGACGTCGATGGCGCTCGTAAAGCCAAACGTCATCTCGGTGCCCCAGGTGTCGTTATCGATGGTCTTGGGCAGGGCGATAACGTTGAGGCCCTCTTCGCGCAGGCGGTTGGCGGTCTTGGTGGAGCCGTTGCCGCCCAGCATAAACAGGCAGTCGAGCTGCAACTTGTGATAGGTGTGGACCATCGCCGGCACCTTCTCGACGCCATCGGCCTCGGGAGTATCCAGACGCTTGAACGGTGTGCGGCTCGTGCCCAGGATGGTGCCGCCGCGGGTGAGGATGCCGCTAAAATCGGCGGGCGTCATGACACGGAATCTGCTGTAGATAAGGCCCTGATAGCCGTCCTCAAAGCCATAAATCTCGATAGGCTCTTCGCTATTGGTCATAAGCGTTTTGACGATGCCGCGCATGGTGGCGTTGAGCGCCTGGCAGTCGCCGCCACTAGTAAGAAGACCGATCCTAAGCATGGTGAATCCTTCCGGGCAAGTTATAACATGCGCATAAGTTTACCCCCGCACACTGTTGATGCGGGGGTAAAACGTGTTAGCTCAAGCGTATGGAAATGTAAGCAACGTCAGGCGAGCGTAAGGACGAAGGTGCCAGCGCCTTACAGCGCGAAGGCGTCGACGTCGCCCCAGTGGCGGCGCAGCGTGATGGCGGCAGCGGGCTCGGTATTGTCAAAGACGACCGACCATTGCGTATTGCTGGTGATGTCTTCCGGATTGGGCTCTTGCGCTGCGGCGCGCAGGGCTTCCCAGGCAATCGTTTCGTCCTGGGCACCGACATGGGCGTCAAGGACATTGGCGATTGCGACGGCGCGCTCTTTACCATGGCCCAGCTCGCCATTCTTTTGGTTGGGCAGCACTTCGTCGCCATAGCAGGCGTAGAAGTTCGTAACCTGGCGTACAGGGGTCGCTTTGAAAGCGCGGTCCGGATCGCGCGGATCCCACTCTACTACGCGCGCGTCACCGGAGGCGTCGTTGATAAAGAAGTGGTAATCGCGTCCGGCCATGGCGTGCATGTCGTAGGCAGAAAGCAGGTCTACGGCCTCCTGCGTGGTGGCGGCACGGTCGAGCACCAGACGGATGGCGAGAGAGGTATTGATGACGGGGCGTTGTGTGTCTTGGTCACAGGGCTTGGAATCCAAGGTGAGTACGGCAATGGACACGCCGCATTCGTTAACACCGTCGAGTTGGGCAAACGGGCCCATGAGTGCGGCGGCACGTCCGGTGACGGAGTCAAGCGGAGTGTTGGCGCCCAGGTTATTGAGGGCCGCAAAGCCGATGGAGGCATAGCCGTCGCGCGGGTGATTGCGCACCAGCAGCGCCGAGGTGTCGTCCTTAAAGTCGTAATTGCGACCGGTGCGCACGCGGCCTTTGGCATTTACGGCGACAAAAGCGCTGCAGGCAAACTGGGGTGCCTGGACATGTGCCGGCACACCGGGCAGCACCTGCGCCACCACAGCATCGATATAGGCCTGGTCGTCGCGCACGCCAGCGGCGATGATGCGGTCGAGGTCGTAGTCGTAAGCGATGTCGATTGCGTACAGGTCATAGCCATCCGCGTAGCCGGTCAAGCGTTTGAGCGACGCGGCGGACTTGATTTGCTTGCGGTAAACGATGCCGGCGGCAGCGGCAAGGCCGACGGCGACTCCCGCGACACCGCAGGCGATGGCAATGTTACGTGGCTTCATGACGGCTCCTCTCGTCCTGTTAGCGCAATTGTCGCAAAGGGAGCGCGGGCATGATGGCTCAACTTGGTGAGCGGCGCGGAATTAAGCACGGAATGAAGAGTGCGGCACTGGCGTGGCGGGGTATGCTGGAGGGGACCATCAACCCAGCGAAAGGGGAGAGCATGACGGATCAGGAAACGCCCGAGCGCGTGCACGTGACTGCCGACGATATCGAGGCCGCCAACGACCTTATCGACTTTATCGAGGCATGCCCCAGCATGTTCCATACGGCGGCGACCATTATGGCCGAGCTCGACGAGGCGGGCTTTACCTACCTGCCCGAGAACGCGGCATGGGATATCGAGCCGGGCGGGCGTTATTACACGCAGCGCAACACCTCGAGCGTTATCGCCTTTAAGGTGGGCGAGGACCTGGCCGCGACGTGGGGCGAGGACGGCGTTGCCGGTGACTATCATTTTCAGCTGACGGCGTCGCACAGCGACTCGCCGACGTTTAAGGTTAAGGCCGTGCCCGAGCTCGACGGCGCGGGCGAGACGCTGCGCCTGAACACCGAGGCCTACGGCGGCATGATCGACTACACCTGGTTCGATCGCCCGCTGGCGCTTGCGGGCCGTGTGCTGGTGCGCGAAGGCGACCGTATTGAGAGCCGTCTGCTTGCCACCGAGCGCGAGGTCGCTATTATCCCGAGCCTTGCTATCCACATGAACCGCGGCGTTAACGAGGACTTTGCTCCCAACCGAGCTGTTGACCTGTGCCCGCTCATCAGCGCCGGCGAGCTTAAGCAGGGTGACTTCGATGCCCTGATCGCCGACGAGCTGGACGTTGAGCCCGAGCAGATTCTGGGCCGCGATCTGTTCCTGGTCAATCGTCAGGATGCGCGCATTTGGGGCTGGGCCGATGAGTTTATCTCGACGCCCAAGCTCGACGACCTGGCCTGTGCCTATACCTCGCTACAGGCATTTTTGGGCGCCGAAAACGCGCACGACGTCTCGGTCTTCTGCTGCTTCGATAACGAGGAGGTTGGCTCCGAGACCAAGCAGGGTGCCATGTCGACCTTCTTGGCCGACGCGCTGCGCCGCATCAACGGATCGCTGGGTTTTGACGACGAGTCGTACCATCGCGCACTTGCTGCCTCGATGCTTGTAAGCTGCGACAACGCACATGCCGTGCACCCCAACCACGCCGAGAAGTGCGATGCCCGCAATCAGGTGGTGCTCAACGGCGGTATCGTCATCAAGGAAGCCGCCAACCAGCACTACTGCACCGATGCCTTTAGCCGCGCGGTGTTCCAGGCCATCTGCGATGACGCCGACGTGCCCACGCAGGCCTTCGCCAACAAGAGCGATATGGCCGGCGGCTCCACGCTCGGCAATCTGTCCAATATGCAGGCGAGCATGCATGCTGTGGACGTGGGCCTGCCGCAGCTTGCCATGCACTCGAGCTACGAGACCGGCGGCGTACGCGACGTGATGTACGCCATCCGCGCTCTCACCGCGTTCTATGAGCGCAACCTAACCATCAACGGCGCCGAAAGCGTAGAGCTCTAAATGCGAGCCGAAGAAATGAAGGCCGAGCGTGGGGCTCAGCTTATTGATCGGGGTTTACAGCTGTTCGTCGCCGCTTGCCATGAGTCAGGGGTCGACGTGTCCAAGGCGCGACCAACGAGTGCTGAAGAACTCAAGCGTAACGCCTATTCGGACCGCTATGACGAGGAGACGGACTGGCTCTAACAAGCGAAGTGTCGAAAACGCTAGATGTATGTTTGATATCACTTTGGCGAGAGTGTCGCAGACAGAACTACCGGTATAGCGCAAGCCAACCTGACTCCATTGCGCCAAACCTACCAAAAAGGGACAGGTTCATTTTGGCAGGTTTTATCTGGACAAATGCCGCAATGCCAACAGCTGGACAGAATTGTTAACACACCGCGGGTTGAGCAAACGTCAGCGAGCGACGTCCAGAGCGAACAAGTTGGCATGAAAAAGGCAAGGCATAGACCTTCTGGTCATGCCTTGCCTTTTGAATGACAATTTGTCGCTCTGGGCGGCTCGCAGCGTCGACCGGTCCGCCGTTCGTTAGAACGGCGGAACCCTAATGCTCGATCCAGCAGCGAAGCATTTCGCCCGCCTGCAGGTGACGCAGGTTCTCCGCGGCGATGTCGACCACGTTATTGAGCGTGGCGGCTAGGTGGAACCAGCCGGAGATGTGCGGCGTGATGAGCATGTTGGGCGCATCCCACAGGGGGCTTGTCGCAGGCAGCGGCTCGGGGTCGGTGACGTCGACCGCGGCACCGGCGAGATGCCCCGACTCAAGAGCGGCAACCAAGTCGTCGGCGACCACAAGGTCGCCGCGGCCGCCGTTGGCAAAGAAGGCGCCCGGCTTCATCGCGGCGAAGAACTCGGCGTTCGCCAGGCCGCGGGTCTCGGGTGTGCTCGGCATAAAGGATGCGACGATGTCGGCCTCCGCCAAGCGCTCAGGTAGGGCGTCCATGCCGTCCATGTCCTCAAACACAATGGGGTAGACGAGCGGATGGCGCTTGATGCCGCGGACGTGCGCACCCATGCTGCGGCAGAGCGTGGCAAAGTGGCCGCCAATGTCGCCCGCGCCCAGCACCAGCACGTTGGCATTTTTGAGCGAGGTAACCGGCCCCAAATCCTCCCAGCGATGCTCGCGCTGCAAGTCGTGATAGCCGGGCAGGCGCTTCATCATGGAAAGGACCATGGCAAACATGTGCTCGCTCACGGCCTGGCCGTAGGCGCCGATCGAGCAAGACAGCTTGGCTTCAGCCGGCACGGTGCCGGCGGCCAAGTAATCGTCATAGCCGGCGGTCTGCAATTGCAACAGCTGGAGATGCTCGCATGCGGTAAGCAAGGCAGGGTCTATGTTGCCCAAGATTACGTCGGCGTTGGCGACCTGCTCACGCGTGATGGCGTCGGAGCTCGTGTAGATAAAGTCCTCGCCCGGAGCACTCGACTCAAGAATTGCGCGATGGCGGTCGTTGACGGGCAGCAAAACCAGGATGTTCACAAGCAGTCATCTCCGCTCAGCCTGCCAAAAAGGGACAGGTTTATTTTGGCAGGTTTTATCAGGCAAAACGTTCAAATAAAACGCCGGATGCAAGACGGGCGTGCCCGTCAGCATCCGGCGCTCGTACGGCTACCAGCTGAGCAGCTCGTAGCCGTCCTCGGTCACCACGAGCTGTACCTCGCACTGGGCCGAGTCGCTGCCGTCCTTGGTGCGCACGCACCAGCCGTCGCCCTTGCTAATCTTAATGTCGGGCGCCCCGGCGTTGACCATGGGCTCGATGGTAAAGACCATGCCCGGAGCCATGATGGTGTCCACATCGGGCGCCTCGGTGGTAAAGCCCACAAACGGGTCCTCGTGGAACTCCTTGCCAATGCCGTGTCCGCCGTACTCGCGCACCACGCTAAAGCCGGCGTCCTCGACCGTCTTTTGCACGGCTTCGGCCATAACGGAGAGCGGCAACCATGGCTTGACGGCTGCCAAGCCCGCTTCCACGCTGGCGCGGGTGACCTCGACCAGGCGCTGGCGCTCGGCAGAGACCTCACCGATGCAGAACATGCGGCTCGAATCACTAAAGTAGCCGTCCAGGATCGTGGAGCAGTCGACGTTGATGATGTCGCCCTCGTGCAGCACGTCCGTATCGCAGGGGATACCGTGACAGACCACGTCGTTGATCGAGGTGCATACGCTCTTGGGGTAGCCCTCGTAGTTGAGGTCGGCCGGCGTGCCGCCGTGCTCGACGGTGTAGTCGTAGATCATCTGGTCGATCTGGTTGGTGGTCATGCCCGCGGCGATGTGCTCGCCTACGTAATCGAGCACGCCCACGTTGATGGCGGCCGAGCGCTTGATGCCCTCGATATCGGCGGGCGTCTTGTAGAGCGTGCGGGGCAGAACCTCCCAGCCCTCTTCCCACAAGCGCTCGAGGCGCTCATCAAAGGTGCTATGGCATTTCTTATATTTTTTGCCGCTGCCGCACCAGCAAGCGTCGTTGCGGCCGGGCACGGGTCCTTTGTCAAACATGGCTAACTTCCTTTCATCCGCAGCTAGTATAGCCCACCCACGCGTCTATAAAAGTTGCGGTGATATAGTTCCGATTTAAGCGGTTTAACAGCACAAATAGGAACTATATCACCGCAACTGATGGGGCGGGATGGCGGGCACTGGCTGCTGCGTGGTTTTGCTAGTAGCTCACCTGGCAGGGGATGCCGAGGGCGCGCACGCGTGCAGCAATGGCGTCGAGGACGTCGGGCGCTGCTTTGGCAAGGCCGGCGACCGGTGTCTCGCGCGCCACCGTGTAAATGGTCGCCTCCTGTGGGCGAATGCGCTCGAGCGCCGCGAGCCAAGGGCCGACGTACTCCTCGCCGGTGTTATCGAGAGACTTGCCCCGGTGCTCGCCGGTCAAAAAGATCGTCTGGATAATGACGCGGCCGTTAAAGTTCGCGAACGTCTCGATCTGGTGCTCTACATCGTAGGGGCCAACGGGCTGGTCGAGCAGCTGGATAAATGCCGGGGCGACCGTATCGAGCTTGAGGATGTTGTCGTCGACCATCATGAGCGCATCGTGTACCTGGGGACGGTTGGCACGCGTGCCGTTGGAGAGCACGGCAATCTTGGTGTTTGGGGCCAGCTGATCGCGAAGCGCGACGGCGCCGGCGATGGCCTGCGGAAACTCCGGTGCGGCGGTGGGCTCGCCATTGCCGGCAAACGTGATTACATCGGGCAGCTCACCCTCAACTGCCATCTCGTGCAGCTTGGCCTCGAGTGCGTCGAGCACCACGGCAGCCGTGTTATAGGGCTCGTGGCAGAGGCGCTCGGCGTTGAGACCGTTCTCGCAGTAGATGCAGTCGAACGTGCAGATTTTGCCGCTCGCCGGCATCATGTTGACACCGAGCGAAAGGCCCAGGCGACGGCTGCGGACGGGCCCAAAGATGGGGCTGGCATTTAAAAACGTAGACATAGGCATATGCTCCTTGGGACAGTTGAGCTTAAGCATAGCATCGGCCTTCATGTGGGTTGCGGGTTTGGGCGCTGTTGTTTAGGCAGAAACCTTGCAATCGGGCGAGTTTTCGAAACCCTGTCATGAAAGGGTGCGAGCTGGGTACAGTAAACGCATTCATGTACACACAAAATGACGCCATCTGACCAAGCCGCACCCCGGCACGGCCTGGTGGTGTTGACGATGGGAACACAGTATGGATTTTACGGTCGAGAATGCGGGCACTACGATCGCCTGCCGCGAGTATGCCGGCCCGGTTGTATCGTCCGATGCACCCGCCTTGGTTTGCGTGCACGGTGCCTGCGTCGACGGCGTCTTTTTTGACGCCATCGCCCGCGAGCTCGCCTGTGACTATCGCGTCATTACCTACGACCGGCGCGGTTGCGGCGAGAGCGGCGACGCTGCAGACGGACGCTACGACCTCGCCGTCCAGGCCGCGGACCTGCAGGCCGTTATCGAGCATATTGGCACTCCGGCAAACGTGCTCGCGCACAGTGCCGGTACGTTGGTGGCCCTGGAGCTTCTCCGTGCAAACCCCGCCATAATCTCGCGTGCGATTCTGCATGAACCCGCCGTGACGGATGAGGGCGCCGGCCTGGGCGCGGCCCCGGTTTTGCTCGAGATGATCGCCGCGGGAAAGGTCTCCAGGGCATTACGGGCCTTCCTGGGCGCCATCGGCGATTCGGACCCTGAGGCCCCCAAGTTAACCGAGGCGGAAGCCAAGCATGCCCTGCGCAACGGCCGCAGTTTCATGGCGAACGAATACGGGATTACTATGACCTGCGTTCCCGATTGGGATAGCGTCCGTGCGTCGAAAACGGTGGCCGCCGTGCTCCTGGGCGAGCTCTCGATTGGCACGCCTCGCGAGGCGGGCACGAGGGTGGCGGCTGAGCTTTTGGACTGTCCGCTCGTAATGGTTCCCGGCGCGCACAACGGCCTGCGCGATCGCCCGGGAGCGGCTGCCCAGACTGTCCTTGGCATCCTGGGGCTCTAACACCCGCAATAGCCAAAGCAGACTTCACCCACAAACGTTTCGGCATTGTTAACAAATGTGTTCAAAACCTCACGTCTGCGGCTTCAATCGCGCCGTCTGCCAACTCATAAAAATGTAACAGCATTTACGTGCTTACCTGCATCGGCAAGGTGTTACCCTTGTAACATTTGGAACCCACCGCTACCATGCGAAGCTATCGAAAGGGCCCCATATGCTCAATAATCACGAGGTCAATCTAACCGACGAGGAGGCTGCCGCCGAGGTCGCCCGTGTCGCGAAGACCTACCCCGTGGTACGTTTACTGTCGGCCGATCAGATTAAGAGCGAGCCTAACTGCCTGCTCGCCGGCGATCGCTGCCCTTGTTTGCGCCAGGCAAGTCTTGAGGCCTTGACAGATTCCGATGAGGTGTCGGAGCAACTGCTCAACGATGGCGTTGAGTACCGTGCTCGCCTGCGCCCTCTGAAGGTCGAGGGCGAGCCTCATGTCCTGCTGATGGTGCGTCCGATCGATGGGCAAGAGGCCGCAAAAGAGGACCTTGTCTACACCGACGTGCTGACGAGCGTGCACAATCGCCGATATTACGAGGAAAAGCTCCGTAGCGCCCGCATGAACGCCGGCGTTGCGATGATCGACCTTGATGATTTTAGGGTCTTTAACGATACGTGTGGCCGTCATGCCGGCGACCTTGCGCTCGGTGCCGTGGCGACAGCCATGCGCAGCGGAATCCGTTCGACTGACGAGCTTGTGCGCTATGGCTGCGACAAGTTTGTGGTTGTCATGCCCAATATTCCCTCCGATGACTTCACCCGTCGCCTGCATCAGGTGTCCGATGCCGTTCGTTCCACGATTATTCCGGGTCATGAGTACGTGAGCTTGACGGCATGTGTTGGTGGCGTTCGCATTCATGGCGAGACGGTCGATGAGGGCGTTGGCCGTGCTGTCCAGTTACTGAGCCGCGCTAAGGCAAAAGCCGGTACGGTCGTGACCGATGCCGATTCCATCGAGGCCTTCCAAAGCGAAAAGCCTTTGGTGCTTATTGTCGATGACTCCGAGATGAACCGAGTCATTCTCAGCGAGATGCTCAAGGACGAATATTGCATCCTCGAGGCCGATAACGGTCGTACGGCGCTCGACATGGTCGACCGCTATGGCGATGAGTTGTCGCTCGTGCTGCTGGATATTGTCATGCCGGGCATAAGCGGCTTTGAGGTGCTGGCCGGTCTGTCGCGCCGATCGGTTAGTGACAATCTGCCTGTCATCATGATTTCGAGCGAAGATTCCGATGATATGGTTCTGCGCGCGTACGAGCTAGGCGCCTCGGACTATATCAACCGCCCGTTTGACTCCCGTGTCGTGCGCCGCCGTGTAAGCAACACCATCCGCCTATACGCCAAACAGCGCCGCCTGACGAGCCTGCTGTCCCAGCAGTACAACGAGCGTGTCAAGAACAGTCGCATGCTCATCGACATCATGGCTGGCGTCATGGAGCTTCGCAACGGCGAGAGCGGCAGACACGTTACGAACATCGAGAAGCTGACCGAGCTGCTGCTTGGCTGTCTGGTCCAGCGCAGCGACACCATTTCCCTTGACAATGAGGAACGCTCCACGATTGCCCTGGCTTCGGCGCTGCACGATATCGGCAAGATGTCGATTGACGATGCGATTCTCAACAAACCCGGGCGCCTTACGCCCGAGGAGTTCGAGATTATGAAGACGCATACCACAATCGGCGCCGACATGCTGCTTGAGCTGGGTAGCCATCACGCCGGCAATGCGCTTATGGAATATGCGTACCAGATTGCGCGTTGGCATCACGAGCGCTGGGACGGCAAGGGTTATCCCGATGGCCTTAAGGGCGACGAAATTCCCATTGCCGCACAGGTGGTTTCGGTGGCCGACGTGTACGATGCTCTGACGAGCGTGCGCGTGTACAAGGACGCTATCCCGCACAAGGAGGCAATTCAGATGATCCTGGATGGTAAGTGCGGCACCTTTAACCCGCTGCTGCTCGATTGTCTGCTCGAGGTGCAAGACCAAATTGCCGAGACATTGGCACGCCCCGCCGATGTCGTCGCGTTTCCTACGATTTAGTTTGACCAAAGGAGTTTTTAATCCATGATTTCCATGCGTGAGGCGTATGAGAAGATCGGCGCTAATTATGATGACGCGTGCGCTCGGCTGATGGGCGGGGAAATGCTTGCCCGCTTTGCCCTCAAGTTTTTGGATGACGAGAGCATGGACAAGCTGGAGGCCGCCATGGCGGCGGGAGACGCCGAAGGTGCGTTTATGGCAGCGCACACGCTCAAGGGCGTGAGCCAGAACCTGGGATTCGATAATCTGTACGAGCCAGCGGTCGTGGTGACCGAAGCGCTGCGCGGCGCCGATGCTGTTGACGGCGCTCGCGAGGGAATGCATGCGTTGCAGCAGCAATATGCGGCTACGATGTCGGCCCTGCGCGAGGCGGCCGAATAAGAGCTTGCGGGCCTTGATGACTATGAGAGTGGATAATCTCCCGTTTTAGGCCCGGTGGCGGCCTCAAAGTGGGAGATTATCCACTCTCGTTCGATATGTGTCCAAAAATCCACGCTCACCCCTCCGGGTTAGTAAATGGCCTATGCGCACTGGCGGGGCTTTCCGCATGCAATCAATATCGTTGTTCGATAAACTGTTCGAATAACGATAGAGTCGATGAGGGTGAGTGTATGTCTAACAGCGTTCAGCGTATGGCCAAAGCGGGCGAAAATATCAGGAAGCTTGGCTTTTGCATGGCAGCCGTTTTTGCAGGGATGCTCGTCGCTTTTGCCGCGTTGGTTGTTTACGTGATCTGGTATGCGGTTGCAAACGTTGCCTCTGTCGATTCTTTCGGCGTTGTGACGCTTCTCGATGGCGGGTGCATCGTTATCCCAAGCGGACTGTGCCTGGCACTCGTCGTGGGTATTTCGCTTGTCGTTCTGTGTGGGATCAGCCGTAACATCTCGCGAGGCGTCTCGCCCTTTACCAAGACGCATGTGCGGCTTATCCGTGTTCTTGCGCTTGCCTTTGCTGTTAACGCCGCGGTTTCGCTTATTGGTGCCTACGGATCGGTCAATCTTACCATTGGTGGGCTGGAGCTTTACGTCGTGCCTCATTCCTTCGTTATTGAGATTTGCCAAGGCGTTGCCTTTGATGCGGGGTCGCTTATCGGCGCGGCTGTCTGTCTGTGTATCTCGGTGATCTGGAGTTATGCCTCGCTGCTCCAAGAGCAGTCTGACGAGCTTGTGTAGGAGGAAGCATGAGCTATCTCATCATCGAGCTTGAGACGCAGCTACTTAAGACCGGAAAGACCAGTGCTGATCTGATTCGTGCCACGGGGCATACTCCGGCTAATATTTCTAAGCTAAGAAACGGAAAAATTAAAGCTATTCGCCTTAAGACGCTTCTCGATATTTGCGATGAACTTGACTGTCAACCGGGAGATATTATTCGGCGGGTGAGTGAGAAAGAGCTTGAGGAGCTTATTGTTGAGCGTGCAAAAAATGTCGTGAGGCAGATGCGGAATGGTGGAGGCAATGAGGCGTCGCTTCCGACATCAGTCTTTGCTGTAGATTTGAGCGACGAGTAGCATATAGCGAGCAGCTAAAACGAGATATTGGTGTGATGGGGCCCGTGTCTAGCGCGGGCCCCATCTCTTTAAATTATCTTGACAAATATAAGTTATCGATAAACAATAACACAAAGTAAAAGCGATAATAGAAAGGAGGAACGATATGAGCTGGATTGTCAAACCGAGTTATGTGGACCCCGGTGGTGGGTGCAACGGTTACTGCAAGACATTCTGTGGAGCACGCACTTGCGTCAATAACTGCAGCAAAAACTTCTGTTTAGTTAATCTCTAGCAGTTGCGGCTGCTGCCAGGCGACAGTCTGGCAGCAGCGGTTTTGCTATCAAGCAGAACGGGAGGCCAATGAGTGCATCAGCGATAAAGCTATCAAAGGTGTCAAAGCGCTACGGGAAACGGCGCGTTTTGCATGACGTTTCCTTCGAGGTGCATCAGTCTGAGCTCTGTGCCCTTGTCGGTGCAAACGGTGCGGGCAAAAGCACGCTTATTAAAATCGTCTTGGGCCTCTGCGAGCCATCGTCGGGGAGCGTGGAGCTCTTTGGAGGCAAATCAAAGAGAGAGCTTAGCCTGATGCGGACGCGTGTCGGCTATGTGCCAGATTCCAGCGGAGCATACCAGTCCCTCAGTGCGGTTGAGAATCTTCGGATCCGATGTGCGGAATGGGGGCTTGATGAGAAACGTGAGGTTCCTCGCGTTTTGAGTCTAGTTGGACTGGACGTCGAAGAGAAAAAGAGCGTAAGCAGTTTTTCTCTGGGAATGAAACGGCGGCTGGATATAGCTACGGCTTTATTGGGCGACACCGACGTACTAATTTTCGATGAGCCGGCAAATGGATTGGATCCGCTGGGCATCGAGAGTATATGGGCCCTTATCGGTCGATTGAATCGAGAACAGGGTAAGACCATGCTCATCTCTAGCCATGATTTGGATGAGTTGGCATCAGTTGCAACAAGTTGCGTGTTTATTCATGACGGCGAACTGCTGAAAAAGGAATCGATGGACGTCATAAGGGATGAGGCGTCGTCCCTAAAAGAGTATTACAGGCGCTTGATGAAGGCGGTCTCGCTATGAAGCGGGCGATCCATCCCATAAAGGCAGATATGATGCGTTTGCACAGGATGTTTCCGGCGAAGTTTGGTCTTGCGCTTATTCTGGCGTTCGGCCTTCTCTTCGGTGTCTTTCTAAAAAACGGAACAACGTTGCTCGCCTTTGGCAATAGCGTTTTTGGGGAGGATATTGGTTTCTGCTGGAATGTAATCGATCCTTCTGCACCCGATGAGTCCCTTGTGCGCAGTGCTTTTGCCGGCACGTCTCTGTTCGTTCCGCTCATCGTTTGCCTGGCGATTTTACAGGAGCGCGGCTATGAAGAGGGACACCGAATTTCTTCAGCAAGAGGTCTTACCCGCTTTAATGGGGTCCTAGCACATGTGCTTTCGTCTGCTTTAATAATTGGCGCAGCATATAGTGCGCTTTGCCTTCTTCTTTTTGCAATAGCGATAACACGTGGAGGGCAAAACTATGCGCATAGCATGCTGGCTGCATTTTTGCCCGCAATGATAATCAACGCCGTATTGGTGATATCGGTTGCGTTGGAGACGGTAACCATCTATCGGATTACAAGCAGCGCCGTATTGAGCGGGGCTGTGATAATAATCGGATTTGTCATGAGCTTGACGCTCTACGGAACTTACCTTCAGACGCCCATACCATCCTTGCGATGGATCTTCCTCCTTCCAGGGCCGTACCTTGGAGTCGGATGTGCCCTTGGGTATAGCGATATGGGTCAGCTGATACTTCTGGAATATGGCGTGGCAGCCAGCTGTCTATCGGTATTGATTTACGCTCTCGTGAGCTTTCGCGCTGGGGGTGTGCTCAATGGTTCGTCAGATTAAAAGACTTCTCCAGTCAGAATTGAAGCATGTGAGCAAATGGGTGTACGCCTTAATCTTGGTAATTTATGCGTGCATGGTGGCATTGCAGCTTAATTCTTTCCCGATGTGGTTCTGTAGCCTCCGTGAGAACAGTTTCTTGGGCTTTTTCCCAGACCCGACGCTTCGGCTATCGGCAGAGGATGTCCTTCTATTTGGTAATGCAGAGGTCTTTCGCGGTCTGCTGTTCAACGTAGCCCCGTTGGCTCATGCATTGTTCTTTCCGTTCATCGCGGCTTGCATTGTGCCGCGCTTTGTCAGTTCGGGCTTTATTGAGGAACCGTGGGGGTTGTCGGCGGCTCGGGGAGGGAAGCGGGTGTGCGCTACTGTTGCGCGGGCGATACTGTCATCCCTCGCCCTTTTGGTCGCGTTTATCCTGTCGAGTGTCGTTTTGTACTGTCTTAACTGCGCAATCGTTCTGGATGCTCAGCAGTATTTCAACCTGCATGTATTTTGCTATCGACTTGTTCTTGCTGCCGCTGCCTGCCTTGCATACGTGGTCTCTTGCGTGATCGCTGTTTCCTATTTTGGGTCCGGCTTCGGTCCGATTGGCATGCTGTTGCTTGTCAACGTTGTAGCGATCTACATACAGATCGGGGCCAATTCCATGCTTCCGCTTCCAGCCTCGATGCTCATGTGGATTTGTGGCGTGACCCCGTTGGGGAATAGTCAATGCATTTCGATTCTAATTGACTGCCTAATAAACGTAGCAAGCGTTTTTGCCATTTGCTTTACCGTCGACCGATTGCGGTCGAGATTTCTTTGATTGCTTGTGAGGGATAAACATACCGAGCATACCAAATACAGGGGGGGGCGGGCACCGTAGCTGGTGTCCGCCCCCCCCTGGCTTAGGAGGCTTTAACCTGAGTGGTTCGCGAGCTAGCGGGCCTGCTTTACCTTGGCCGCTGCCTCGACAAACGACTTCCACAGGTTAAAGTCGGTCTCGAGCGTCATCCACGTGTACTCGGGATGCCATTGCACGCCCAAGCAGAAAGGCTGGCCTTCGACTTCGATGCACTCGGGAACGCCGTCGGTTGCCTTGGCGACCAAGCGCGTGCTTTTACCCAGACGATCGACGCAGCAGTGATGTGCCGAGTTGGTCTGGATCAGCCTGTGCCCGCCAACCGCGCGCTCCAGCAGCGAGCCCGGCACGACCTCGACGGGATGCACAGGGTCGTTGAGCACGTGGGTATGGCGCCACTGCGTGCGGCCCTCGCGAGCGCCCAGGCTCGGCACGTCCATGCACAGGGTGCCGCCGGTGGCGACGTTGAGCAGCTGCGTGCCGCGGCAGGTGGTAAAGAGCGGCTTTTTGGCGCGGAGCACCTCGTCGACCAGCTTGAACTCAAAACTATCACGGATCTCGCAGCAGAGGGTGGGGTCGTAGGGTCGATCATCGCCCCAACGTTTGGGATTGACATCCGGGCCACCGGGAATGGCGATGCCGTCGGCGATATCGACGTAATGACGGATGACCTCAATGTCCTCGGTGATGGACATCTGCAGCGGCAGGCCGCCGGCGGCAAGGATGGCATCGACAAAGACACTTGCGATTTCTTCGTTGGGGGAGAGCGTTTCGCTTAAAAACGGCTTTGCCCCTTCCCAACGCGGCGCCACCAGGATGAGTGGACGGTCGGCGGGGGCAACGTCGACGTGCGGGGTATAGGACGAGG
This sequence comes from uncultured Collinsella sp., assembly GCA_937925735.1. Lineage (GTDB taxonomy): Bacteria > Actinomycetota > Coriobacteriia > Coriobacteriales > Coriobacteriaceae > Collinsella. The sequence continues at coordinate 25,679 of CALAMK010000049.1, forward strand.
AGTTATGGGTTCCGATCATAGGTGTTGCTTTCGAATCCGGGTGGACATGGTGCATGGGTGGCGCGGGGCAAACGTTACTGATGAATTTGCCCGCGTGGCAATTGGGTTAGTGGCCCTTGATGGAGTTGAGGAAGTCCTGGGCGCGCTTGGTCTGGGGGTGGTCGAAGAACTCGTCGGGCGTGCCGGTTTCCACGATCTGGCCGTCGGCCATAAACACGACGCGGTCGGCTACGCGGCGGGCAAAGTTCATCTCGTGCGTGATGACGATCATCGTCATGCCCTGCTGGGCCAGACGGACCATGACCTCGAGCACCTCGTTGATCATCTCGGGATCGAGGGCACTCGTGGGCTCGTCAAAGAGCATGGCCTTGGGTTGCATGGCAAGCGAGCGGGCGATGGCTACGCGCTGTTGCTGGCCGCCCGAGAGCTGTGCGGGCACCTTATCGGCCTGCTCGGCCACGCCCACGCGGCCCAGCAGGTCCATGGCGCGCTCACGGGCTTCGTCCTTGGAGACGCCCAGCACATCGACCGGTCCCAGCATGACGTTCTGCAGGACGGTCATATGTGCGAACAGGTTGAACTGCTGAAACACCATGCCCAGCTCGGCACGCATGCGGGCAAGGTCCTTGCCTTCCTGCGGTAGGGGCTCGCCCTCGATGAGGATCTCGCCCGAATCGATGGTTTCCAGGCGGTTGATGGTGCGGCACATGGTCGACTTGCCCGAGCCCGAAGGACCGATCACAACGACGACCTCGCCGCGGTCGACTGAGAGATTGATGTCGTTGAGGACGTGCAGATCTCCGTAGTGCTTATCGACGTGTCTGAGCTCGATCAGCGGCTGATTGCCGGTGGAAGAGGTGCTCTGTGCCATGGTGCTCGGCTCCTTATGACTCGAAATGGTAAAGCGTTAGCGGATGATGGTCGCGCCGGTCTTGTGCGAAACGTAGACAGCGGCCTTGTTGATCGCGACGTTGATGAGGATGTAGATGACCGCGATAACCAGGTAGACCGACACGAGGGCGTCGTAGTTGGTAATGAGCACGCGGGCGTTTTGCATGAGGTCGGGGTAGCTCACCACGTAGGCGACGGTGGTGTCTTTGACTACGACCACAAGCTGCGAAATCAACGACGGAATGATAAACCGAATAGCCTGCGGCAACACGATTTTAAAGGTGATTTTAGCTTTGGAGAGGCCGAGTGCCTGGGCGGCTTCGACCTGGCCGCGCGGCACGGCGTTGACGCCAGCGCGAAAGATCTCGGCGAGTACGCCAGCTGCGGCGAGCGCGACGGGAAGCGTGAGCATCCAAAAAGATGGCAGCGCGATCTTGTACTGGGGCAGCACCAAAAAGAAGAAGTAGATGAACAGCAGGCTCGGTACGCCGCGGAAGAAATCGGTGAGCACGCGGCAAACCAGTTGGAGCGGCTTAATGTCGCTGGTGCGGCCGAGCATAAGGGCTAAGCCCAGCACCAGTGCGATGGCGCCAGCGGTGAGTGCGACTTTAACAGTGCCCTCAAAGCCGGCAAGCAGGAACTTCCAGGTGGTGAGGTGCGTAAAGAAATACCAATAGTGGACCGAAAGCTGGCCGGTCACATAGAAGCGCTGCAGTACCAGGATGGCGAGCGCGGCGACAGCAACAAGCGAGATGGCGGTGCCGATGCGAATCTTGGCGCGCATCTTGGGGCCGGGAGCCTCGTAGAGCGCATCGCGCATGGTGAGCGCGGAGGTGGAGTGCTTGCTCATCGGAGGATCCTCACCTTCTTATCGATATAGTTGCCAATGTGGCTCACCACGAAGGCTGTGCCCAGGTAGCCGAGCGCCGAGATAAAGAACGCGGCGACGCCGCCGAGCGAGCGCGTGTTGATATAGCTCACCACGCCGGTGAGCTCTTGCGGCTTAAGCGGCACCTGGCTGCCCAAGGCGGTAGTGAGCATGACGGCGATAAAGAGGTTAGTCATGGGCAGCACACTCGAGCGCAGTGCCTGCGGAATCACGATCTTGGCGAGGATGCGGCTGAAGCTCATGCCGAGCGAACGTGCGGCTTCCACCTGACCGACGCCGACGGTATTGATGCCGCTCATAAAGTTCTCGGAGCCAAAGGCCGAGCCCAAAAGGACCGTGGCGACGATAACGCAGGTGCGGTAGGGCAGGACGACCTTGAGCGGCGGCAGCGCGTAGACGACGATGATGAGCAGCGCGATGCCGGGGATGTTACGGAAGACCTGGACATACAGGTCGCCAAAGACGCGCAGCGGCTTGAGCGGCGACACGCGCATCACGGTGACGGCGACGGCCAGCACCATGGCGATGGCAAACGACTCAAGCGTCATGCCCCAGGTTGCGAGCAGCGCGTCGATATAGTTCTGGCCATAGAGCGACCAGAGTTCGGAGAGACTCATGCGGACCTCCCGCCGATAAGGAAAGGGGCTCCCGTGTGTACGGAAGCCCCGACAACTCAGTGAGGAAACAGTTTACCGCAATAAAGCGCATCATGCGTTTCCGTATGGTTTCGTTGCGGCCGTTACCAGGCTCGCTGCCTAGGCGCCGATCTCGGGCAGCTCGGGAACATTGGTGTCGCCCGTACGGTCGCCGATGCAGATCTGCCACAGCTCGGTCCAGGTGCCATCGTCCTCGATCTTCTTAAGGAAGTCGTTGACAAAGGCGACACCGTCGGAATCGAGCGGCAGGCCGATGCCATAGGGCTCCTTGCTGCCGAAGGGCTTGCCGGCGATCTTGTACTTACCGGGCTCGCGGACCAGGGCGCTCTGCTGCATGTTGTTATCGATGACGTAGGCGTCAACGCGGCCCTGCTGGAGTGCCTGGCGGGCCTCCTCGTCGGTCTTGAACTCCTGCTGGCTGGCCTTGGGAGCGAACTCCTCCAGGATGGCGGGGCCGTTGGAGCCGGACTGGACGGCGACGTTCTTGTCGGCCAGGTCGTCGACGCTCTTGATGTCGTCGTTATCGGCGAGTACCAGGATGGCCTGCTGGGTGTAGTAGTAGGGACCGGCAAAGGAGACGAGCTTCTTGCGCTCATCGGTAATGGTGTAGGTGGCGAAGACGGCGTCGACCTGGCCGTTCTGCAGGACGGACTCACGCGTGTCCGAGGTTACCTGGGTGATCTCGACCTTGTTCTCGCCCAGAATGTAGTTGGACAGGAGCTGTGCGATACCGGCGTCGAAGCCGCGGGTCTGACCGTCTTTCTCGTTGAGGAGGGAGAAGAGCGTGGAGGTCTGAACGCCACCGATCTTAAAGACGCCGGCGTCCTTAACGGCCGTGGCCCAGGTGCTGGCGGCGATGGCGTCGTCATCGGCCTTGGGGCCGTTGTCGACGAGCTTGTCGAATGCCTTAGCGTCGAGCGTGGTGGAAGCCTCGGTATCATTTGAGCTCTTGGAAGAGCCGGCGGCGGAACCCTTGTCGGCCTCGGTGCTGGTGTCGGAGCAGCCGGCAAGACCAAGGCCGGCGACGGTTGCGAAGGTGGCGGCAACGAAGCCGCGGCGGTCGAGAACGACCTGCTGGGAGAGGTTCTTGCTCATGGTAGAACACCTTTCTCAATAAAATCCCTAGCGGTTGAGTAGAGTTATACCCTATCGCGCTCAAATGGGTCAACACGAAATAACTCAGAAACATACTTACCTTATGGGTAATTCTACCTACCAAAAAGGGACAGGTTTATTTTGGCAGGTTTTATCTGGGCAAACGTCGATTATTGCAGCTAAGAAAGCGTTTTGCGGACGACATGATCGCTCGCAGCGGTCGCTATAATGGCGGCAACGCGATGCGTATATAAGTAAGGAGATCGCGTATGAACGGTTATTCGTTTTTCGCACCGACCAAGGTGTTGTTTGGTGCGGGCAAGTTGAGCGAATTGGGCGCGCAGAAGCTACCCGGCACCAAAGCGCTCATCGTTACCACCGGCGGCAACTCGGTCAAGCGCTTTGGATACCTGAGACGCGTGGAGGCGGAGCTCGAACGCGCCGGCGTGGCGCACGAGCTATTCGATCGCATTGAGCCCAATCCGCTGCGCGAAACCGTCAACGCAGGTGGCTGGATGGCGCGCACCTATGGCTGTGATTTTATACTGGCGCTTGGCGGCGGTTCGGTCATGGACGGCAGCAAGGGCATCTGCGCGGTGGCGGCCAACCCGCATACCGATGCCAAGGGTAACGAGTGCCCCGGTGACATCTGGGATTTTGTCAATGGTGGCACCGCGCTCGGTCTGCCGATCCCCAACGATCCGCTGCCGCTCGTTTGCGTAACCACCACGGCGGGTACCGGCTCCGAGGTCGATGCGGGCGGTGTCCTGTCCTGCGAGGACAATGACGAGAAGCTTCGCCTGGCCGATCCGCGCCTGTTTCCGGTGCTTTCGATCGTCGATCCCGAGCTCATGGCGAGCGTCCCGGCGCGTCTGACCGCCTATCAGGGATTCGACGCCCTGTTCCATTGCGTTGAGTGCTACATCTCAAATACCAACACGCCCATGGGTGACATGATTTGCCGCGAAGGCATCCGCCGTGCCGCCGCGGCACTGCCTACGTGCGTCAATAATGGCGATGACCTGGAGGCGCGCTCGAGCCTTGCGTTTGCCAACACACTCGGCGGTTATGCCATGGATGCCTCGGGCACCACGGGCTCGCATGGTCTTGAACATGGCATGAGTGCGCATCATCACGACCTGCCGCACGGCGCCGGCCTCATTATGATCGCCCGTGCCTATCATACGTGGATGATCGATCACGGTGCCGCACCCGAGCGCTATATCGACATGGCGCGCCTGATGGGCAATGCCGCCGCGGATGATCCACACGATTTTGTGATTGAGCTCACGCGCCTGATGGAGGCTTGCCATGTGGCAGACATCGCCATGAGCGAGTGGGGGATTACGGTCGAAGAGCTGCCGGCCATCGCGCACAACGCTCTGACGACCAACGGCGTCCTGTTTAGCCACGACCCCGTAACACTGACCGACCCCGACGTCGTCGAAATCCTCAAGAACAGCTACCGCTAATTGCCTTGCTGCTTTGTCTCGATCTGTAACATCTGCAGCCGTTTTTGCCGAGTAACTGTTACAGATCGAGATTATTTCCTTAGGGGGATTCGAATGTCTCAATCTGTAACATCTGGACGGACAAAAGGTCTCTAACTGTTACAGATTGAGACAAACAACAGGGGCTAAGACGTCTTGTCTAGATCTGTAACAGGTAGACGGGAATTCGGACCCTAGATGTTACAGATTGAGATAATCGCGCCGCGAAAACAAAAACCTCCGCAGGGGTGCTTCCCTTGCGGAGGTTTTTTACTCGTTGAGTAGCCTTACGGCTTCGGCGGCCATGTTCTCGACCGTCATGCCGTTCTGCGCCAACAGCTCGTTGGGGTCGTAGCGGTCGGGGAAGCCCTTGGCGATGCCAAAGGTACGTGTCCGCAGCGGCGTGCAGGCCAGGTAACATGCCACGCGCTCGCCCCAGCCGCCGTCCAAGATGCCGTCCTCGAGGGTGACGACAACGCGATGCTTGGCGGCAAGGCTGTCGAGGAACTCACGGTCGAGCTCGGTTGCAAAGCGCGGGTTGACGAGCGTGGCCTCGATACCGTACTCGGCAGCCAAGCGGTTTGCCACGCGCTCGCCCAGTTCAAAGAAGTCACCAAGCGCGAGTACGGCAACGTCGCGGCCCTGACGCACGACGTCGTAGCGCACGATGCCATAATCGGTGCCCTCGGCGGGCCCCAGATCGGGGCGGCATACCAGGCCGATACCCGGTACGCGGATCGCCACGGGATGCTCGCGGTGGTCGAGCGACCAGCTCAGCATGGATAGGTATTCCTCCATGCAGGCCGGTGCCAGGTAGCGAATGTTGGGAATTCCGCCCAGCATGGAAATATCAAAGAACGAGAGGTGCGTCTCGGACGTGGTGCCAAAGACCGACGCACCAAACACCAAGATGGTTGCGGGGGCGTCGTTGAGGCACAGGTCGTGCCACAGTTCGTCGTAGGCGCGCTGCAAAAACGTGCCGTACACACCAAAGACTGGCTTGGCGCCCGAGCGTGCAAGCGCGGTGACAAAGGTCACAGCGTGCTCCTCGGCAATGCCCACATCGACGAACTGTTTGCCGGCGGCAGCGCGAAGCTCGGGTGTAAAGCCCATGATGTAGGGTGTGGCGGCTGTGACGCCCACGACCTGCGGATCGCGCTTGATGGTGGCGCTGAGCGCCTCGCCCGTAATATCGGCATAGGTGCGCGGTGCGGGCTCGCTTGGGTGACCCGGACAAAGTTTGCGGCCGGTTGCCATATCGAAGGGCCCCACATGATGCCAGTGTTCGGGGTCGCTCTGGGCCGGCTCAAAGCCCTTGCCCTTGGCGGTCGAGACGTGCAGCACGATGGGGTGTTCGATATCGCGCAGCTCCTGCAGCGTATCGACCAGCGCTTGGACATCGTTGCCGGCGGCCAGGTAGCGATAGTCGAGCCCCAGCGCGCGGAAAACGTTGCGCTCGCAGGTGCCGTTGCTGGCGCGCAGCTCGGCCAGGTTGCGATAGAGGCCACCGTGGTTTTCGGCGATGGACTGGTCGTTATCGTTGACGATGATGATCAGGTTGCTGTCGAGCTCGGCGGCATTGTTAAAGCCCTCAAACGCCAAGCCGCCCGAAAGCGAGCCGTCGCCAATAACAGTAATGACGTTATACGTGTCACCCGCCAGGTCGCGTGCGTGGGCAAGGCCACAGCCCAAGCTCACCGAGGTCGAGGTGTGACCCATGGCAAACAGGTCATGCTCGGACTCGTCGGGATTGGCAAAGCCGGAGGCCTCGCCAAAGCGCTCCGGGTCGATATAGGTGTACGCGCGCCCGGTCAGCGCCTTGTGGGCGTAAGTCTGGTGCGACACGTCAAAGACAATCTTGTCGGTGGGGGAGTTAAACACGCGATGGAGCGCGACCGTGAGCTCAACGACGCCCAGGTTGGGGGCAACGTGTCCGCCGACAGCGGCGGAGCTTTCGAGGATGGCGTGGCGAATCTCGTCGCAGAGCTGCGGGAGCTCGGCGCGATTAAGAGCCTTGACGTCCTCGGGCGTTGTCGTTTGCGTAAGCAGCATCGTTGTGGGTTACTCCATGCGAATCGAGCGCCGGCGCTCCCTCGGCCGGCACAATTGCACAGAACAGTCTCGCACATTTTGGCGTTTGATATGTGACGGCGGCGCGGTAATTCGCCAACTGGCGGGGCAAAACGTTTTGTCCGATGCCATACTGATAGATTCGATGATGATTTTATTCAATGTGTGCAGGCTGTGGCTTGCCGCCGAGAGCCGCTGGAGGGAGGCCGCATGTCCGATGCCATTCGTGCCGAGAAAATCGCGCACGAGGTCGACGATGCCGCCCGTCAGCTGGCCCAGGCGGGCCGCTTGGACTTGACGCGCGAGTTTATCCAGCATGGCGACGTGACGGTCTATGCACATGTGACTTCGGTAGCACGGGCAAGCCTGTCCTTTGCCGAGCGCTTGGGCCATGCTGGCATTTTGGTCGACCGTGCCTCGTTGCTGCGCGGAGCCTTGCTGCACGATTACTTTCTCTATGACTGGCACGACCCCGATCCGAGCCATCGACTGCACGGATTTCGGCATCCGTTTTTTGCCCTGGCGCGTGCGGAGGAAGATTTTGAGCTGACGTCGCGCGAGCGGAATATTATCGTGCGGCATATGTTTCCGCTGGTGCCAGTGCCGCCGACGTGTCGTGAGGCATGGATTGTGTGTCTGGCAGATAAATGGTGCGCGCTGCGCGAGACGGTCACCGGCCGACTGCTGCGCAAGGACGGGGCGGACGATGGCGCGAGTGGCGAATCGAGCGAAAAGAGGAGAGGGTAGACGGTGGAAAACGCGATTGATATGGCGTTTGGCGGCGCGACGCTTGCCGCTTGCCCGCTCTCGGCATTGGTGCTCTCGTTTGCTTTTTACGGGCTTTGCGGCTGGGCATGGGAGTCGACAGTATGTGCCATGCTCAACCAGGGACGCTTCGCCAACAGCGGATTTTTGCTGGGACCGTGTTGTCCTATCTATGGTGTGGGCGGCATAGCCTGCTGGCTTTTGCTGCGCGGAATTCCGGATGCCTCGAGCCAGTTTGTCGCCGCGGCACTTGTGTGCAGCGTAATCGAGTACAGTGTGGGCCTTCTATTGGAAAAGACAACAGGCGCACGCTTTTGGGATTATTCGCACCTGCCGTTTAACTTGCACGGACGCATCTGTCTGTACTGGACCTGCGCGTTTGGCTTGGGTGCGTTGTGCATTTGCCGCGTGGTTGAGCCGGCGGTGTTGGGCTTGCTCGGCCATTTGCCGGTGCTGATTGTGCGGCTGTCCGCCTTTATCGTCGCGGTCGCGATGATGGTCGACGCTGCATGCTCTTTGGCCAGTTGGCGCCGCCTGTCCGATCAGCTGGAGCGTGTGCGTGCCGACCTTGCCGACCGCATCAATGAGTCGCTTGCCGATGCGTCTGACTCCATGCTCGAACGTATTCCCGATTCGGCGATTGACTCGGTGGCGCAGACGCATATCCGCAGCCGTGCCGTTAACGCGTGGCTGGCCGAGCTGGGCGACGCAACGCTCGATGCCCTTCGTGAGAAGGCTTCGATGCCGACGTTTATCTCGGATGGTGCTCGCGGCCTGGCGCTTGCCGCCCACCGCGTGGCCGATGCCGCGCCGAGTATGCCGCGTCCGTCGCTTGCCCGTCTCCGTGCCGGCAGGCGCGCGAACCGTCCGGTGCCGAGTGTGTCACTCAGTCGTCGCGACCTGCGCTTCTTCAATGCCTTCCCGCGTCTGCGCATCAATCACTACGAAGGTGTCATTCGAGCAACTAATCTCCGCGACCGCGCCCACGAGCTGTTTCGGCGCTAAGAGCTGGAGTCGTAGAGGCGCCTTGCAAGTGCGTGTTTCCTAGGGAAGTCACCTTATCGCTCTGTCCAATCGTGATTCCCTTAGGGAAAACACGCTACTGCCGACGCCGACTGTGATTCCCCTAGGGAAAACACGCTAAAGAGCGCCTAGCCGTGTTTCCCCTAGGGAAATCACGTTTGAACTGAGGCTACGAGGCGTCATTGATGCCAGAGGGCCTAGAGAGGGCAAGGAAACTGCCGCCTGCACCTCGAGGACAACCGTTCACCGAGCGACGTAGTTGTGGTGCGCGCCAGGATGACGTCTTTGACCTGCGGCGTCAAGCAATACGTCAAGCTTTTGGTCAGTTAATGGCAAGAGATTGGCAAGGCGCCTTTTGGCTATGCTGCCTCTATTGGGAGGTGGCTTTCGTGAGGAATACCAGCGCACGGCAAAGGATTGAAGAACAGCTTGATGGGGCGGAGCGTTTGCAGCGTTGTCTAGTGCCCAAAACCAGGGCGGATCGAGAAGCGCTTCGTCGCGCCGTAGCGGCAGGGGTGGCCGTGCGTCCGTTTAGCGGGATGTTCATGCGCGCCTCCACGTGGGATGCGCTCAAGACGAGTCCGCGCGTTCGTTGGCGCTATGTTCAAAATACGTTTCTCGACGAGCACCCTGACGAGGCCGTCTGCTCCTTTTCTGCTGCGCTTGACCATGGACTTTGGGTTTCGAAGAAATATCTGGACACAATTCATCTTGTAGCTAGTGGGCGCTCGCATGGTAGGTGCGGTACGGGAATCCATCGGCATGAGTGCCCTCTAAATGAGATCGAGCTAAACGGCACCGTGAAACGAACGACGCTAGAACGGACGGTGCTCGATTGCTCACTTGTTGCTTCTTTTGAAGACGGTCTGGCTATAGCTGATAGCGCCCTGCGGTTCTGCAAGCTTGATATCCAAAAGTATCGCGACTATGTTGAAGCGCTGGCGCGATGTCGCTCTGGGGCCTTGTGCGCTGAGATGGTAGCGCGCTATGCCGATGGCGCTTCGGAAAGCGGCGGCGAATCCATCGTGCGCGGATTGATTATCGCGCTGGGTTACCTTCCTCCGACCATGTTGCAAGCCGAGTTTGTTGACCCGATCGATGGCGGTGCGATTCGTGCCGATATGTACTACGAGTTGCCGAATGGGCTTCGCTTAATTATTGAGGTCGATGGTTTTGGCAAATACGTTGGTGCGGACGGCCTGGGAAAAGAGATGCAAAGGCGCTTGGTTGCAGAGCGTCAACGAGAGTCGCACATTACGGCTCTGGGCATTCCGGTCATGAGGGTGCAATTTAGTCGCGTGTACGAGGACGGTTATCTCGAACACCTACTGAGGCGTTTCGGTGTGCCAAAAGTCGCTCCTCATATGTAGTGTTGGGCAGTGGAGGAGATGCTGTTAAGGGTTGTTTTGCGTGGTATGGCTTTTTGACATGGTCGTCAGCTTCGTTTTCCTTAAGGGGGCGTCACCCTGCTCCGCCCAGGTGTGATCTCCCTAGGGAAAACACGCTACTGCCGACGCCGACTGTGATTCCCCTAGGGAAAACACGCTAAAGAGCGCCTAGCCGTGTTTTCCCTAGGGGAATCACGGACGAATCTGATGCGGACTCTGCCTTGGGACTGCCTTGCCTCTGCATATAGCTGATTTGAAATGCGGGCATAGATGGCCTCCTGATTTACACGTTTCCCATTGGTTTCGCGACCGTTGCCGCGCCGTTTCCAAGATTGCGGCACCGTTTCCATTCGACAACGCTGCGTTTAACAACGCCGTATCTGGTCTACACCAGTTGCCCCTCGGCCGCATTATGGGCGCCGACAACGTTTATGCGACCAAGGGAGAGCGAATGTACGATACGGGATCGACAACGTTTATGCTCATCTGCACCATGCTCGTGTTTTTAATGACACCGGGTCTGGCGTTTTTCTATGGCGGCCTGTCCAGGCGCAAAAATGTCATCAACACCATGCTCATGTGCTTTGGCGCCATTGGTCTGGTTGGTGTGCTGTGGATTGTCGCCGGCTGGTCGCTGGCCTACGGCGGCGACGGTTCCAGCCCGTTTATTGGAGGCCTTGACCAGCTGCTGTGCCTGCCGGTGCTCGGCCAGGTGCTGCAGGCGGCCGAGGGCAATGCCGCGGACGGTGCCGTCTGCCCCCAGATCATCAACATCGCCTTCCAGATGGCGTTTGCCATGATCACCGCCGCTATCGTCACGGGCAGCCTGGCCGGCCGCGTTAAGTTTGGTGCCATGACGGCCTTCCTGGGCATTTGGCTGCTCGTGGTCTATGCGCCGCTCGCTCACATGGTTTGGGGCGGCGAGGGCTCCTTTATCGGCGACGTCATCGGCGCGCTCGACTTTGCCGGTGGCGACGTGGTACACATTTCGTCCGGTCTTACGGGCCTGATTCTCTGCTTAATGCTCGGCCGTCGTCGCGGCTTTGGCATGGTGAGCTACCGTCCACATAACGTGCCGTTTGTGGCGCTCGGCGCCGGTCTGCTTTGGTTTGGCTGGTTTGGCTTTAACGGCGGCAGTGAGTTTAAGGCCGACGCCGTGGCGGCGCTCGCCATACTCAACACCGTGACGGCCAGCGCGGCGGGCATGGTCTCGTGGCTTGCCGTCGAGCGCGTGCACACCGGTCGCCCCACGCTGGTGGGTGCCAGCACCGGTCTGGTTGCGGGCCTTGTGGTGGTCACACCCGGCGCGGGCTTTGTCGAGCCGTGGGCGGCGCTGGTCATGGGCCTGATCGTATCGCCCGTCTGCTACCTGGCCATCAGTCATCTTAAGACCAAGTTTGGCTACGACGATGCGCTCGACGCGTTTGGCTGCCACGGCATCGGCGGCATCTTGGGCGGCGTGCTCACGGGTCTGTTCTGCGTGCCGGAGCTTTCGTGGACCGGTAAGGGTGGCCTGTTCTACACGGGCGACGTGTCGCTGCTCATCTCGCAGATCTTGGGCATTGTGGTGACGGTCGCTATTGTGCTGGTGCTCGACTTGGTGATCGCCGCGGTGGTCAAGGCGCTGTTCCACGGCAGCCTGCGCGTGGACGAGGCCGACGAGGCGCTGGGCCTGGATGCGAGTCAGCACGGCGAGAGCGCATATCCTTCGTTTAGTGGTTTGGACTAGCGGTTTCTAACGCTCTGTCAGACCAACTCTTAAAGAGAGGAATTCACTATGAAGAAGATTACGGCGATTGTTCGCGCCGAGAAGCTTGAGGTTCTTAAAGATGCGCTGTTTGCTGCTGATGTTCGCGGTATGACTATCAACCAGGTGCAGGGCTGCGGTGCGCAACATGGCTGGAAGGAATACGTGCGCGGCAACGAGTTGCTTGTTAACACGATCCCTAAGGTGCAGTTCACGCTCATTTGTGCCGATGAGCATGTCGACGGAATTGTCGACATCATCTGCAACGCCGCTCGTACCGGTGCCGTTGGAGACGGCAAGATTTGGGTCGAGCCGGTCGAGGAAGTCATCCGCATCCGTACCGGCGAACACGGCCCCGCCGCGGTGTAGAATCGACCGTCTACCATCCGCAACGTTAAAATGCTGCAATGAGGCACAAGACTTGCGTTGTGGATGGACGGATTATGGGTCGTAATAAATATCCCGAGGAGACTGTCGCGAAGATTCTCGACGCGGCGCTGGAGCTATTCTGCGTACAGGGTTATGAGGGGACGAGCATCCAAGACATCGTCGACCGCCTCGATGGCATGACCAAGGGTGCTGTCTATCATCACTTTAAGAGCAAAGAGGAGATTTTCAACGCCGCATTTGATCGGGCAACGGCTCCGATTGCTGAACACCGTCGCGCGACACTCGGTGCTGGCAATATGACGGGAGCTCAAAAGCTCAAACGACTTTATGCGCCCGAGTCCGTCGTTCCGCAAATCGAGCTATGGGCTCGCATGCATCCTGCGGCAGATCCGGTAAAAAGCTCGCGGCTGCTGGCGATGCAGTACCAAGGTTCGTTTGACGAGTCGGCCGATGGCAATCTCTTGCCAGTAATCGAGGAGGGCATCGCCGACGGCTCCATTGCGTGCGAATGCCCGCGCGAAGCAGCGGAGGCCGTATCGTTGTTAGCGAATCTTTGGCTGCTGCCATTGTTCCGTCCGCTCGAGCCCAAGGAGCGAATGCTCGCTCGCGCACAATGTTTGGCACAGATGGCGGCAGCGGTGGGGCTCGATTTGGGTAATGAAGTGCTCCAGACAACGGCCCAGATTTGGGACGTATGGAACCGTGCCGGGTGGTAATATAGATACCAACGGTATGTAATTGATTTGTGAGGGTAGCCACGGCTGCCCTTTTCAAGTCATTAAATACATACTGACAGTATGTATTTGGGGGCAGGCTTATGGCTGGGATGCGAAGAATTAGCGTTTCATTGGCGCCAAAAACAGTGCGATCTATCAGGCTATTTGGTCTTCTTGTTGCACAGCTGTGTGCGTATTCGATGCTGTCGGCACTGTGCTTTGCGTGTCCGCTCTACTTGTTCGATTGCAGCGGCTCCTCAACGTTATATGGCGCCGTCGCGGCGATAGCGTTCATACCGGGCGTGCTCGCGACTCCGGTTGGCGGGATTTTGGCGGATCGGGGAAGACATCGCGGGGTTCTTGTGGTACTCGGCATTGTTCTGATGGCTGCATCACTGCTGTTTATCCCCATGAAGCGTTCGCTGCCTCTTGCGGTTGTCGTGGCAGCAATGCTTTGCGTCCAATATGGCATCCAATCGCTGCTGAAACCGATGCTTCAAATTGAGGCGGTGCGCATGACGGGCCAAGAAAAGGTTGAGCGTGCCACTGCGTTGGTCTCGCAGATAATCATGATGAGCAATATCTTGGGGCCTGTAGTCGGGACGGCAGTCTATGGGTGCTTTGGTATCGATACTCTATGCGAAACCGCGGCGTTGACGTTTACGATTTCAGCCCTGCTGTTCGGGGGCGCACTCAAGCAAAATGCCTCATCTGAAACGATGGGAGACGGCGCGACTCGTACGACACGCCGAAACGATTTTCGGGAGTTGATTCGGTACCTGTCTCAAAACTCATCATTGCTCGTTGTGTTTTTGATTGCGGCTATTTTGAACCTTGCGTTAGTTGGGTTAACGATTGGTGCTCCCGTTATTGTTGCAAAGCATCTCGGAATGCAGTCATCCTTCGTTGGGATTATTGAGGTGGCTATGGGCTTAGGTGGTCTTGTCGGCAGTGGTTTGGTCGGTATTTGGCCGCATCGTTTTTCCTTCAAGGGCATATGTCGATATGTTGCGATGATCTGTTTTGGAGTCGTGCCGATTATTGTCACGCTACTGAGCGGTCCTGATGAATTAGCGTTTGCCGCGCTTGCGGCCGGCTCGGCATGGGTCATGGCGTGGGCAAGCATTACATCGGTCGAAATCGTTTCATTTGTTCAGCGGTCAGCGCCAAAGGAACTCTGCGGAAAAGTGCTGGCACTCGTTTATATGACGCTTTCCTGTGCAACGCCTATTGGCCAATTGGTTTACGGGCTCGCATATGATCGATGGACACCGGCGATTGTATTCGCAGGCATGTTGGCGGTGCTGACGTTGACGACGGCGCTGTTTTATCGGCTGAAAAGTCGCTTGTGGCGATTGTCTTAGCGCGCTGGGGCACCGTGAATTTGTGAAGGCAGTGGCACGTCGCGTCGTGACGGCATTGTTTGGGCGTGCCTCTCCTTCGTCTACAATATCGTGCAGACGAAGGAGAGGCACGCCCATGATCAAGATGTTTGCGAGTGACTTAGACGGAACGCTGCTGAACGCCCTGCATGAGGCGGATGGGACCATCCGCCGTGCCATTCGCGAGCTGACCGAAGCTGGCCTGCATGTGGTTCCCGCGACCGGACGCTCGACGCTGCCGATCGGCGAGCATGGCTTTACGGGCCTGGCGCTTGACGCCTGCTGCTCCAATGGATCCATCGTGCGCGACAGTCATGGCGAGGTGCTCAAAACCTGGACCATTGACCCGCAGATCACCGAGGAACTGCTCAAGGAGTTTCCGGACATTTGCTTTGATTGCTCCACGCCCGATGGCATGTTCTCGAGCGGTTCGTTCGAGATGCATCAGGCGGGCTTTAAAAAGGACAGCCCCATCAAGCGTATTGTGATGCGCGGCATGCGTGCACGTGGCGGGTACCACGAGGAACAATATTTCGACCAGTCGATCGGTGACATCCTGCGCCACGATGTGTGCAAGATCAACTGCCGCGTGACCTCGCCCGAGCTGGAGCGTGACCTTAAAGCATATTTGGCCGAGCGATCGGACCGCGTGGTCAACGCGCCGTTCGATCCGGTGATGTTCGAGATCACGGACGTGGCGTGCAACAAGGGCGAGAGCGTGGCCTGGCTGGCGGGCTACTACGGTATTGCCGAGGATGAGGTCGCGGTCTACGGCGACGGCGGCAACGATATCGCCATGCTCAATCGTTTTCGTCACAGCTACGCGACCAAAAACGCAAGCGATGCAGCCAAGGCCGCCGCGAGCGCGACTATCGGCAGTTGCATGGTCCACGCCGTTCCCAAACACATGCTCGCCACCATGCACAAGCAAAACTCCCGCACCGTCATCGAATAATGTGACAAAGGGACAGCCCCTCTGTCACATGGGAGATGCCGGCTTTTGGCGTATAGGACTGTCTCGCTTTCGCCACCAACAAATTTCGAGTTATTCGGCCTGTCGGAGGTCGTTAAATGGCTAAAGATGCCCTCTCGGGAACATTCATACCTCTAATGGTGTTTGATTCGGTGTCGTAAGTGCGCAAATGGGCATGTATGCGCTCAAATAAGGACAAAAACCCTCAGATAATCCCGGCGGTGCATTTATACAGAACTAGCAGCGTGGCCGAATAACTCGAAAAATGTAGGTGGCAGTTCGGCGACAAGCTCGGGTACGGCAAAGGAACTGTTCCTTCGCCGTACCCGAGCTCCGATCTTCTGAAATACGAACAAACATTCGCATATCTAACTGCGCTTTGATAGAATTGATACTGTTGGCGGCAGTTCCATGTGCCGGGCAGCGCCCTCCATCTGATGGGAGGTGATGCCCATGACCGATTTGATTGATTTCGTGAGACTTCTGACCGCTTTGGTCTCGTTCTTCACGGCGCTCGTCGGGCTTTCCGAGGCACTCAAGCAGCGTTCGAAGCGCAACAGAAGGGGTCGCCGCCGCTAAGGCGTTGACCCCCTAATGCAAACAACGGCGCTGCCCAGCTAGCTACAACTTGGGCTGCCGTCGACACTATTCTACCCACGAATGCCATTTCGGACAATCGGTAATGCCGATTCAAAAGGTGGGCGGAATGTGACAAAGGGGCTGCCCTTTGTCACATCCAAAATATTGCCTTTACGTGTTGATGCACACGGTGTGCAATAATACTCGCACTGTACAATAGCGCACAGGCTGAGTAACAAGGAGGACGCTTGTCCCAGCTCGAGAAATGCGATCGCCGGTCCCTTCGCTCGCAGCGTGCCCTTCGCCAGGCGCTTGCCAGCGAACTTGCCGAAAGCGGCGATCTTTCGCGCATTAACGTCGCGTCGCTCACCGAGCGTGCCGGCCTTACGCGCCGCACGTTCTATTCGCACTACCGCGATATCCCCGACTTTATCAATCAAATCGAGGACGGCTTGCTGGCCGAGATCCGTGAGCGCATTGAGCTCATCACCGCAGCTCAGCTGCCCGATCTCTATCACAACATCGATGATCTCGAGCCGGCGCCCGGTTCGGTTGAGCTGCTGCGTTATCTTGCGACCAACCGCGACTTAATCGGTGCGCTGCTGGGTCCGGGCGGCGACCAGGCCTTCATTAAAAGGATCATCGACACCGCTCGTGAGGCTGTGGTGCCGCGTGCGCAGACGGGCATTTTGGGCCTGGCGCTGGGTACGTTCTTTGACTACTACGTTACCTACGTCGTGAGCGCCGAGGTCGGCATGATTCAGCGCTGGTTTGAGCGTGGGCTCACCGAATCGCCCGAGGCCATGGCGCGCATTATGACGGTGCTCGCTTTTGTGCGCCCTGGTGACCTGTATGGCCAACCCATCGATATCAACGTGCCGGAATACGGCATGAAGCTATTGAACTTGCAGCTCGAGGACGCGGCTGACACCGCCGCAACCGTCGAGTCCAACAACTAAGAGGAGAGACAGATGAGCAAACTCGTCGAGGGCATCAAGGACCGCATGATCGCCGCCGCACGCGAGGCCGCGCCCACCGTGGTGGACGCCGCGCAGAAGGCCGCGACCGCGGCTGCCGAGAAAGTTGTCGAGGCTGTCGCCGATGCCAAGAACGCGGCGGGGGAGGCGTCCGTCACTAGCGAGCCCGCCACCGCCGCTGAGCCCGTAGCCGCCGCCCACGCCCCCGAAGGCGCGATCTTCAACCCCGGCAACGCCCACGGCAACCTGCACCTGGGCATCGACGTGGGCTCTACCACCGTTAAGCTCGCTGTGCTCAACGATGATAACCAGATCGTCTACGCCAAGTACCAGCGCCACCACACCGACGTCCGCGCTTGCGCTCGCGACTTGTTCGAGGGTGCCGCCACGGTGCTGCCGACGGCCCAGATGACCTGTGCCATCACCGGCTCGGGCGGCCTGCTGCTGTCCCAGTGGCTCGATTTGGAGTTTGTCCAGGAGGTCATCGCCAGCAAGCGTGCCGTCGAGACCCTCATCCCGGCCACCGATGTCGCCATCGAGCTGGGCGGCGAGGACGCCAAGATCATCTACTTCGATAATGGCATTGAGCAGCGCATGAACGGCACCTGCGCCGGCGGCACGGGCGCGTTCATCGACCAGATGGCCACTCTGCTGCACACTGACGCCAGCGGCCTTAACGAACTCGCGGCCAACGCCACCACCATCTATCCCATTGCCAGCCGCTGCGGCGTCTTTGCCAAGACTGACGTGCAGCCGCTGCTCAACGAGGGCGCTCGCCCCGAGGACGTGGCCGCCTCCATCTTCCAGGCTGTCGTGACCCAGACCATCTCGGGTCTGGCGTGCGGCCGTCCCATCCGCGGCAACGTCGCCTTCCTGGGCGGCCCGCTGCAGTACCTCTCCGAGCTGCGCCACCGCTTCTATCTCACGCTCAACCTGGACGAGGAGCACCGTATCGTGCCCCAAAACGCCCACCTGTTTGTGGCGAGCGGCGCCGCCATGGCGCACGAGTCCAATAAGCTCAGCACGTTCCCGCAGCTCATCGAGGCCATCGATGCCCTGGGCGACACACAGGGTGTCGAGGTCGAGCGCCTGGATCCGCTCTTTGCCACCGACGAGGACTTTGCCGAGTTCAAAACCCGCCACGACCAGGAAGTCGTCCCCAAGGGCAAGCTCGAAGGCTACACCGGCCGCGTGTTCATTGGCATCGACGCCGGCTCCACCACCATGAAAGCCGCGCTCGTGGGCGAGGACGGCCAGCTGTTGCACACCTGGTACGGCAACAACAACGGCGACATCCTGGGCACGGCCAAGGTCATCATGGCCGATTTCTACAACCACATCCCCGCCGGCTGCACCATCGGCCACGTGACCACCACGGGCTACGGCGAGGCGCTGCTCATCGAGGCCCTCAAAGCCGATTCCGGCGAGATCGAGACCGTTGCGCACCTGCGCGGCGCCAAAGCATTCCTGCCCGGCGTCGAGTTCATTCTGGACATCGGCGGCCAGGACATGAAGTGCCTGCGCGTCAAGGACGGCGTCATCGAGCACATCATGCTCAACGAGGCCTGCTCGTCGGGTTGCGGTAGCTTTATCGAGAGCTTCGCCGTCTCTATGAACATGGACGTGCGCGCGTTCGCCGACGCGGCCATCCATGCCAAGGCCCCGGTCGACCTGGGCAGCCGCTGCACGGTCTTTATGAACTCGCGCGTCAAGCAGGCGCAAAAGGAAGGCGCCACGGTGGGCGACATCGCGGCCGGCCTGTCCTATTCCGTCATCAAGAACGCCCTGTTCAAGGTCATTAAGCTGCGCGACCCCAAGGAGATCGGCAGCCAGGTGATCGTCCAGGGCGGCACCTTTATGTCCGATGCCACGCTGCGCGCATTTGAGCAGCTCACCGGCGTTCATGCCGTGCGTCCCGACATCGCCGGCTGCATGGGCGCCTACGGTGCGGCCCTGCTCGCCCGCGATCGCGCCGGCGCCGACGGCACCTCGACCATTCTTTCTGCCGAGGACATCGCGCACCTTACCGTGACGCAAAAGCATGTCCGCTGCGGCCGTTGCTCTAACAACTGCCAGCTTACCGTCAACGACTTTGGCGGCGGCAGGCGCTTCATTACCGGCAACCGCTGCGAGAAGGGCGCCGGCCACAAAAAGCAGAAGACTGAGGCCCCCAACCTTTTCAAAAAGAAAAACGAGCTGCTCTTTAACCGCGAGGTGCTGAGCCCCGACGAGGCCCCGCGCGGCACCGTCGGCATCCCCCGTGCGCTCAACATGTACGAGAATTACCCCTTCTGGCACGCGTTCTTTACGCGCCTGGGCTTTAGCGTGCAGCTGTCCGACCAGTCGAGCAAGAAGACCTACCAGGCGGGTATCGAGTCCATGCCGTCCGAGAGTGTGTGCTATCCGGCCAAGATGAGCCACGGCCACGTGATGAACCTCATCGACCGCGACGTCGACTTTATCTGGATGCCGTGCGTGCGCTGGGAGCGCAAGGAGGATCCGACCGCCGGCAACTGTTACAACTGCCCCATCGTCATGAGCTACCCCACGGCGTTGGCACTCAATATCGACGAGATTCGCGAGCAGAACATCGAGTTCCTGTACCCGTTTGTGCCCTATCACGACAAGACCGAGCTCAAGCGCCGCCTGTACCAGGTGCTCGCCGTTGATCGCGTGGCCGATGCTGAGGCCGGTCGCGGTCGCGTGCGCGGTCCCAAGATCACGCGCTCCGAGGTCGATGCCGCTGTCAACGCTGCCTTTGAGGCCGATGCGCGTTTCCACGAGGATATCCAGACCATGGGCGAGGAAGCTCTTAAGTGGGTCGAGGACCACGGCGGCCACGGCATCGTACTCGCCGGCCGTCCCTACCATAACGACCCCGAGATCAACCACGCCCTGCCCGAGCTTATCTCGAGCTTTGGCTTTGCGGTCTTTACCGAGGATTCGCTCGCGCATCTGGTAAAGCCCGAGCGTCCGATTCGCGTCGTCGACCAGTGGATGTACCACAGCCGCCTGTACGCCGTCGCCCGTTTTGTGACGATGCGCAACGATTTGGACCTGATTCAGCTCAACTCTTTCGGCTGCGGCCTGGACGCCCTGACCACCGACCAGGTGCAGGAGATCCTGGAGGCCAGCGGCAAGATCTACACCGTGCTCAAGATCGACGAGGTGTCCAACCTGGGCGCCGCGCGCATCCGCATCCGCTCGCTCATGGCGGCGCTCAAGGACCAGGAGGCCGAGCGCTTGGCCGAGGCCACGGCCGCGGGCGAGACTTACGAGCAGGGCGATGCCGCGCCGGTGGCGCCCTCCACGGATGCTCCCGCGTTCGCGAGCCGAAAGTACACGTTCGAGGCGCAGCGTGAGAGCGCCTCGACCGCATGGCCCAAGGTGCCCTTTACCGAGCAGATGCGTGACGAGGGCTATACCATCCTGTGCCCGCAGATGGCGCCGATTCACTTTGACCTGGTCAAAGAGGTGTTCCGCGGTGCCGGCTATAACTTGGAGTTGCTGCCCTCGACCGATCACGACGCCGTCGAGGCCGGCCTACGCTACGTGAACAATGACATTTGCTACCCGTCGATCCTGGTAACGGGCCAGATTATGGAGGCTATCGAGAGCGGTCGGTACGACCTGTCCAAGACGGCCGTGGTTATCAGCCAGACCGGCGGCGGCTGCCGCGCCACCAACTACATCGCGCTCATCCGCAAGGCCCTGCGTGAGAGCGGCCACCCCGAGATTCCGGTGATCTCGCTTTCGGCAGTGGCGCTCGGCGAGGACAACCCTGGCTTTAAGATTACGCCGGCGCTGCTTAAGCAGGCAGTCTACGCGGTGCTCTTTGGCGACGTGATGATGCAGATGCTTTACCGCTGCCGCCCGTACGAGGCTACGCCCGGTGCCGCCAACGCACTCTACGAGGAGTACATGGCGCGCGCCCGCAAGCTGGCGCCCAAGTTCAACCGCCACAACTACACCAAGCTGTGCCGCGAGGCCATCCGCGCGTTCGACACCATGCCGCTCGTGGGCGAGGGCACCAAGCCGCGCGTAGGCGTGGTCGGCGAGATCCTGGTCAAGTTCCACCCTACGGCCAACAACCACGTGGTCGATGTCATCGAGCGCGAGGGCTGCGAGGCCGTGGTACCGGGCCTGCTCGACTTCTTCCTGTACTCCATGAGCAACGCTGAGCTGCAGAAGGACGAGCTGGGAAGCTCTGCCACTACGCGCGCTGGTATGCAGGCGCTCATTAAGCTGGTGGACTGGATGCGCACGCCGGTGGAAGAGATGCTCGAAAAGTCCCGCCGCTTTGAGGCGCCCGAGCGCATCGGCACCATGGCCGACAAGGCCCGCACGGTGCTTTCGGTGTGCAACAACATGGGTGAGGGCTGGCTGCTCACGGCCGAGATGCTCGACCTGATCGACCATGGCGCGCCGAACATCATCTGCACGCAGCCCTTCGCGTGCCTGCCCAATCACGTGGTGGGCAAGGCCGTGATCAAGGAGCTGCGCCGTCAGCATCCCGAGAGCAACATCGTTGCGGTGGACTACGACCCCGGTGCATCTGAGGTCAACCAGCTCAACCGCATTAAGCTCATGATCAGCGTGGCCAAGGAAAACATGCGCGCCGGTAAGGGCTTTAAGCTCGAGAAGGTGGCGCCGCTCGCGATGGACGAGGTCACCGGCCAGATGCGTGCCCATGACGGCTGCGTGAGCTGCGGACCGGCCAGCGAGGACGCCGTGGCGTCGGTCGCCAAGCGTCTGGGACGCGGCATTAAGAAGTAGACGGTCTGCTATGGGCTGGATATGAGACAAGCGGGTGGTAGCCGTACCGGCTACCACCCGTTTTTGCTGGACATATGTTGCGCAAACGCCCCGACTATCACCCTTTGCGAACTCAGATTTCAGAAGTATGCGGCAAAATCTGAATAGGCCGAGCACACCGGATATATCCAAGCCCTGTACCTGTGGTTTTATTGGCGGAAAACCGGGGTGTGCTCAAGGGTTCCGGAATTTGCCGCATACTTCCGCAAACGACGTCTCGGTGGCAAAAAAATCGCCCTCGGAACCCTGAGATAATGAACAGATGTAGCTGTTCGCGGCAAAATACCGTCCGTTTATAGAACCCACCCCCATCGCGCGTCATCCTTACGGTTGAATAAATACACATCTATGGAATTACATTAGAGAGGACCGTTCCATGAGCTACAAGACCGTTTGTGTTGCCGGCGGCGGCGTGTTGGGAAGCCAGATTGCCTTTCAGGCTGCCTACTGCGGCTTTGATGTGACGATCTGGCTGCGCAGCGAGGGCAGCATCGGTCGCACTCAGCCCAAGATCGATCATGTGCGCGAGGAGTACATCGCGGCAATCGAGGGCATGGCGGATGGCACAGGCGAGTGGTGCGCCGGTATCGCCGATAGTGGCCAGCCCTTCGACAAGGAGGCGGCACTCGCCGCCGTCGAGCGTGCTTACTCCACGCTCAAGCTGGAGCTCGATCTTACCAAGGCAGTGGCCGACGCCGATTTGGTCATCGAGTCTATGGCCGAGGACACCCAGGCAAAGATCGACTTCTACAAAAAGCTCGCCCCGGTTCTCCCGCAAAAGACCGTCGTCGTGACGAACTCCTCTACGCTGCTGCCGAGCACCTTTGCCAAGTACACTGGTCGCCCCGAGAAGTACCTGTCGCTGCACTTTGCCAACTCCATCTGGAAGAACAACATGACCGAGGTCATGGCGCAGGACCAAACCGACAAGTGCTACTTCGACGAGCTCGTCGACTTCGCCAACGACATTCGCATGCTTGCCCTGCCCGTCAACAAGGAAAAGAACGGCTACCTGCTCGATTTCATGCTGGTGCCATGGCTGCTTTCGGGCCTCGACCTGTATGTCTCGGGCGTGAGCGATCCCAAGAGCATCGACCTCGCATGGACGCGTGGCACCGGCGCCCCCAAGGGTCCGTTCCGCGTATTCGACACCGTGGGCATCCAGACGGCGTACAACATCGTCATGCAGTACCAAAAGGTTCCGGGTCTGGTGAGCCCGTTGCTCAAAAAGATGATGATGCCCTACAACTTTAAGGCCATGGCATCCGTCCTCAAGCAGATGCTCGACGAAGGCAAGCTGGGCGAAAGCTCGGGCGAGGGCTTCTTCAAGTACTAAAAAATGATCCCTCGGGGACGGAGGAAAACGGATCATCGCATTCCTGCGTCCCCTGTGCATCTTGCGGCTAACAGCTCCGGCTGCCTCGAGCCTAAGCTAGCCTTAAGAGGCGTTTGTTAAGCTTCGAGTCATAATTGGACAGAGCTTGGCAAGTGCCCTGGAATATGAAGGAAACGGCAGCGATGGAATTCTTCGATGGTGACGACATGGGATCGAGTAGCGAAGACGGCTGCGACGAAACTGCCCCGTTTGTCAAAGTCGACCCCTTTGGCACCGATACCCTGAGCTGCTATGTGCGCTTTGCAACATCCCGCGCCGGCATCACTTCACGTCAAACTCCACGCGATCGAGTTCGGGCACGTTGAGGTCGATGAGCTTGCGGGCAACGCGGCGGTCGTGCGCCCCGAGTGCCTCGCTTGTCGTCACGTGAGCGACAACCTCGCGCTCGACAAGGCCCTCCTTGTTGCCTTCGGTAGCCGAAGTCTCGACGGCGACGGTGTAATCCTTAAAGCCCGGCAGCACCGCGGCAAGTTCGCGCGTAGTTTCGGTGACGCCGTAGCCGTCTTGCACGCCGGCCTGCGCCGAGCCAATAGACCCCGCGGTCATGACGATGCAGGGGAGGGCAAAGATCACCGTGCCCACAATGATGCGGCGGCGCACCTTGCGCGACAGCTCGTCAACCTCGGCGTCTTCCTCGGCCGTTACGACGCCGTCTCCGTTCAGGTCACGCTTGAGCGGCACGCGCAAGATAAGCAGCACGGCTTCGGCCGCCAGCGCGATAAAGACGACGTTGATACCAAACTCGTAGAGTGCCGAGAGAAACAGCGACCCGCTCGCGACGGCAATGCCGTAACCCGCCGCGCACAGGGGCGGCATGAGCGCGGTCGCCACGGCTACGCCGGCAATGAGCGTCGAAGGCTCCTGGTCGCGCGAGTTGCCCAGCCCGCCCGCAAAGCCGCCCGCGAGAGCGACGGCAAGGTCCCATACGGTGGGTGTCGAGTTATCGATGATGGCGGCCGTGGTGGTGCCAAGGGGCGAGAGCTTAAAATACAGCGTGGACGTGATCAGGCAAAGGACCATCTGTAGAGCCAAGCCCGCGACGGCCTCGACGGTAATCTCGCGGTCGAGCGTGGCGATGCCGTATGCCATGGCAAGGACCGAGCCCATGAGCGGGCAGATGAGCATGGCGCCCACAATGGCGATGTCCGAATCGATATCGAGGCCGACACTCGCGATCAGCATGGCGATAATGAGGATGCACAGGTGCGAGCCGGTTAGGCGCGCCCCGTTTACAAAGCGCTTACGAATTACGTGATAGGGGGCGCGACCCTCGCGAATGTTGAATGCGCGCCTCAGGAAGCGGCCGGCGTTCTCCATGACCTCGCTATAGGCAGGGCGGATGCCGTGGCGCCGGTGATGGCGCTCGCGCAGTCGCTTGAGCTGCTGGTTATCGAGTTTCATGTTCACCTCGCTTCGCCGCGGGCTATGCATCGCGCCCGCTGCCTCTACTCTACACCGCGGCAGGCGGGGTGGTCATCTTGACGTGAAACTTAGACGAGTAGGTAAAGGGGGCGCGTCAAATGAGGTTGAAGCCGAGGGTTTCGGCAGATACAAAAAAGCGCGGGGCCGGACGGTCTCCGACCCCGCGCTCTGCACGGATACGTTGTTGTTGGGTTTAGCCCAGCAGGCTCAATCCCACGGAGACAAACGCCAGGATAACGCCGACGATGGACTCGCCGCCCAGCAGGCCGCTGGCAACGACCAGGCCCTGCTCCTGGAAGGCGGCGTCCTTGGCAGCCTTCTCCTCGTCCGAAAGACCTGCCTCGGCGTCGCGGTGTGCGGCCCACTTGTCGTAGGCGAGCTTGACACAGGAGCCCAAGAAGGCCGTGAGCGACATGTAGAACGGTAGGTACACGCCCAGACCGATCATCATGGCCGGAATGCCGAGCCAGTACATGATGATGCCGGCGATAAAGCCACCTGCGAACCACGGCACGCTCGGGATGCCCGAGACCGTGGTGGCGACCACGCTTGCCTGCGCGGCCACAAAGTTCTTGTCGGGGCCGAAGGCGTCCGGACCATAGGCGGTGACGAGCGCGACCATGACAGCGGCAGCGACCAGGGCGCCCACGATGCCGCCAATGGCCTGGCCGACCCACTGTGCGCGCGGGTTGGTGCCCAGTACGGCTCCGGCCTTAAAGTCGTTCATGACGTCGCCCGCAAGGCCGCACGCCACGGCCACGATGCCGGCGATAAAGAACAGCTTGACCTGCGCGAGCTGCGCGAAGGCTGCCACGATGAGCATGACGATGAGGCCAAAGATCTCCATGGGGTCGATACCCGTCTGGCCGCAGCTCTGTGCGCTCATGATGGTGGTGACAAAGGTGAATAGCGTGACGATGACGGCCGGGACGGGACCAAGGTCGAGCGCGATGGCAACGATCACGGCGATGGCTGCGGTGCCCAGGCCGATGATGCCGGCGTCGAGCTTAAGAGAGCCCGAGATGAGCGACTGCTCGTCGGTGTCGGTGGAGCTGTCGGCGGCGAGGCCACGGACGATGCCGGCGACCTGCGGCAGGATGTCCTTAAGGACGACGGCGACGCCAAAGCCCATCATAAGACCCATACCGAGGGACTTGACGATACCCTGCGCGGTCACAATATCGAACAGGCCGGCAGCGGTGCCGCCGACGATGATGCCAAAGTTGCCCAGCAGCGCGCCGGCAAACCAGAAGGCGACGGGGGCAAAGCCCACCAAAAAGCCGATGGACAGTAACATGGGCGAGTTGTAGATGGCAAAGGTCACGCCGGGGATATTGAGCGTGCACAGCATGCTGGGCACTACGCCCAGGGCGTCGCGCAGCACGCTGTAGATGCCTGCGATGGCCATGGAGCCAAAGAGCTGCTTGCCGGTCTTGCCGCCGGCCTCGGTGGCGCGCAGGGTCTGAGCTGCGGCGTTGCCGGTGGGGAACTCCAGCGCGGCGTCCACGATAAAGTGACGGTGGATGAGCGCTGTCGCCAGAAGGCCCAAGATGGTGCCGGCAAGCGCCACGATAAACATGTCAAGCCAGCTGATCTGGTCGGCATAGCCCAGCATCCAGGCGCCCGGGATGGTAAACGCCAGGCCGCCGGCGACCATGGCGCCCGCAGACATGATGGTGTGGGTGACGTTGGCCTCGTTGAGGCTGGCGTTGCCCATGAGCTTCAGGAAGAACAGCGAAATGACGGCAGCGAAGATGATCGGCCAGGGGAGGGCGCCCATCTTGAGGGCCGTGTAGGCCGAGCTTGCCGTGATAATCACGCAGCCAAGGACGCCGATGACGACGCCGCGCAGCGTGAGTTGACCGCGCATCGAGGTGCGGTTCGAGGGATTGCTCATATAGAACTCCTTTGCGTATATCCGCTTCCCCTGCAAGCGCCGCTACGGATACGGCGCGGGAAGTCGGGTTACCAAGGGCCGACGCGTGAGCTCACGTACGACCGCGCATCAGTATAGCCGCAAGGTAGTCAATTTGGGACGGGGCTTTTTAGCTGGTTTGGGTAGGCGATATACTGCTGGGCAGACGAAAGGAGCGCCGACGATGCTTAATGGGTGCGCATATATATTGACGGTCGACGTGGGCAACACGTTCATTCGCTTTGGCCTGTTTGCCGAGGATTCGGCTGCGGCGCAGGAATGCCCGCTCGCGACGTGCGAGATCACGACGCCGTCGAGCATCACGGCCGACGAGGCGCGCATGAGGCTCGCGCAGGTCATTGGCGCGCTGTCAGCCGATGCGGGCATGCCGGGTGCGCTCGTTCCCGCAGCCGCAGTGCTGAGCTGCGTGGTGCCGGCGCTCGAGCGCCCGTGGAAGGCGGCGCTTTCCCGCACCTGTACGGGGCGCGTGCTCACCGTGGGGCCGGGCCTCAAGACCGGTATGCCCGTGCACTACGATGATCCAGCAGAGATCGGTCCCGACCGCATCGCCGACGCCGTGGCGGCCCGTGCCGTCTACGGCTCTCCGTGCATCGTGATCGACCTGGGCACTACGACCAATATCGAGGTCATCGATGCGCGCGGAACCTTTGTCGGCGGCGTTATCGCTCCGGGTCTGGCGCTTGGCGCCCGCTCGCTTTCGGCCGCTGCGGCGCGCCTGCCGCAGGTCGAGCCCTCGGCACCCACGCATGTGATCGGTCGCAACACGCGCGAGGCCATGCGCTCGGGCGTGGTCTTGGGCGAGGTGGCCCGTATCGACGGCATGCTCGACATGGTGCTTGCCGAGATGCGCGCGACCAAGGCGGCGGGGGAGGGCAGCGTGCCCATTGTCATCACCGGCGACGATGCCGAGGCGCTCGCGGCGTTGGTCGGCCATAGCCTGACGGTCGATGACGCGTTGACGCTTCGCGGCCTGGCCGAGCTCTACCACATCAATCAAAAGCCCCGTCGCGCGTAGCGATGGGGGCGGTGGGACAAAAACGTCTCCACCTTTCACCTGCTACAATGGGTCAAACTATTGCGATTTCGGAGGTGTCTGCCATGTCGGACGATCTTCATCAAACCGCGTCGGGCAAGCGCCGCGACGTTATTAGCTGGGACGAGTTCTTTATGAGCGTGGCCATCGCCGCGCAGCGCCGCAGCAAAGATCCCAATACGCAGGTGGGCGCGTGCATCGCCAACACCAACCACCGCATACTTTCGGTGGGCTACAACGGTACGCCCTCGGCGCTCAACGACGACTTTTTCCCGTGGGGCACGAGCGATGACCCGCTGCAGGACAAGCATAACTACGTAGTCCATGCCGAGGCCAACGCCGTGCTCAACTACCGCGGCTCGCTCAAAGACCTTGAGGGTTCCACAGTCTACGTCACGCTGTTCCCGTGCCATGACTGTGCCAAAATCCTGGCGCAGGTAGGTGTGGGCGAGGTTGTCTACCTGGACAATAAGTACGCCGACACCGACGATGGCCGTATCAGCCGTCGCATTCTCGACTCCTGCGGCATCAGCTACCGCCAGGTCATCGTCGATGTCCAGATTGGTACCGGGGGACAAACTCAGTAGTAGCGGCAACGTGTGCTAGCGCCGGGCGCCGGCAAAAGCAGCTCAAAGAGCCCCGTCCCAAATTGACTGCTCGTGAAAGTCGTGTCTGCGCGCATGGATGGCTCGTGAGCGGGTACATGGCTGTAGTAACATAGCCCCTGTCCGCGGGCGCGCCCGCGTTATTGTGAGAAAGGAGCCCCTGTGGCTGTTAACGAAGAGCTGCTTAAGAAGGTTCTTGAGGAGATCCGCCCCAACCTGCAGGCTGACGGCGGCGATATGGAGTATGTGGGCGTCGACGACGAGGGCGTCGTCCAGCTTGAGCTTCAGGGTGCCTGCGCCGGCTGCCCTATGAGCGCACTGACCCTGTCCATGGGTATCGAGCGTATCCTCAAGGAGCACGTACCCGGCGTTACCCGTGTCGAGCAGGTCAATGCCTCCGGCGAGACCGAGGACCTGTACGACGAGTACGCGCCGTTCTAAGATGCGAAAGCTGCGGACGGCGTACTCCGCATAGACGTTACGCCCAAATATGCGGCTGCGAGCGCAAGGCCCGCGGCCGCATTTGTATGTAGGGAGCAAGGGGACCGATATGCTCAACGACCTCTACCATATGCTTGATCCCGTCGCGATTTCGGCGGGGCCCATCACCATCTACTGGTACGGCTTGGCCTACGTAGTCGGCGCTCTGCTCACGGCGGTCGTCATGTATCGCACGCAGCGTCGCTGGGGTTTCGACATTACGGTCGACGACCTGACGAGCGTCGTGGTCGGCGTGGTCTTTGGCCTTATCATTGGCGCCCGCCTGTTCTACGTCATTTTCTACGGCGACGGCTACTACTGGACGCATCCGCTCGAGATCTTTGCCACCAACGAGGGCGGCATGAGTTTTCATGGTGGCCTGGTGGGCGGCATCATCGGCGGCGTGCTCGTGTGCCGCATGTACAAGCTCGATGCGTGGACTTTGGCAGACCTCGCGGTCATCGGTGCTCCGCTGGCCCTGTGCCTGGGGCGCTGCGCCAACTTTGTCAACGGCGAGCTGTGGGGCAAGCCGACCGATCTGCCCTGGGGTGTGATCTTTGGCGGCACCGCGGGCGATATGCCGCGCCATCCCTCCCAGCTCTACGAGGCATTTCTCGAGGGCATTGTGCTCTTCTGCATTCTGCAGGTGCTCAGCCGCAAAAAACCGCTGCTGCCCCAGGGCACGTTTATGGGTGTATTTGTGATGGGTTACGGCATTGTCCGCTTCCTCGTTGAGTTTGTGCGCGTGCCTGATGCCCAGCTGGGCTATCTGCTGGGCGGCGTCATCACCATGGGTCAGCTGCTGAGCCTGCCACTCGTGATCGCGGGCCTGGCGCTCGTCATCTTTGCTCTCCGCCGCAACCGTCCCCAGCGCGTCTACCTCGACGCCTAGCCGCCACATACCACCACAAGGGGGACAGGCACCTTTGTGGTGGTTTTGCCGGGCAACGATGACAGAACCGTAACGTTTCCCCAGATAAAACCTGCCAAAATAAACCTGTCCCTTTTTGGCAGGTTTCTAGAAAGGCTATTCGGACTGTGAAGGATTCCGACCTCTCCGCAACGGCTGCGCGCGACGCCGCCCGCATCGTTTGGTTTAAGCGCTATCCCGCCAAGCAGACGCTCATCGCATTTTTGCTCGCCCTGCTGGCGACTACGGCGTTTTCCATCGATCCCGCCCCGGTGTCGAGCAATGCGGTCCTGGCGATCGACCCCAAGGCGACGGGCGCGCTCTACGTGTGCTACGAGGTACTTCTCTCGTTTGCCGGCCATACCGACGCAGTGATGCTGCTCGCGCTTGCCTGCTTGCTCACGCTGCCGTTTCGCTATGTGTTCTTTGGCCGCGGTGACGCTTGGCGCCCGTCGGTCGTGCTGCCATCGCTGTTCTTTGCCGTTTGCATGGTGTTCGGCCGTAGCTATGACCTTACCGATTCGGCAGAGATTGTGCTGGGCGACAAGGCACGCGTTATCTGCGCCTGGATTGGCGGCGCGGGCTGGATGCTTCTGGCGATTGTGGCCTTCTATCTGGCTTTTGAGTTTTTGGATTGGTTGAGCTCCCGCCGCATTCCGTTTTCGGAGACCCACTTTGGTCGCGTGTGGCGTGTTGCCCACGCCGTGCTCTCGGTCCATCCCTTTGTCGGGCCGTTTCTTGTGCTCATGATTGTCTGGGCGCCCACGCTTATCGCCTCGCTGCCCGGCCTTTTTATGGGAGATACGGGTGCGCAGATTCGCCAGTGGTTCAACTACCCCAACGGCACGAGTGACTACCTGCGTCTGCTCAATCCCAATGTGTTGCTCAACGGACATCACCCCGTGGTGCACACGGCTATCATCGGTTCGTGCGTCCAGCTGGGGCTTTCACTGTTCAACAGCGCCAACGCAGGTCTTGCCATCTACACCTGCGCTCAGTTCGTCATTACGGCCGCCTGTATGGCCTATTCCATCTCGTCGCTGCGCAAGCTAGGCGTGAGCCTGCCGGTCCGCGGCGTGATCTTGCTGTTCTTTGTGTTTATGCCCATGTTCTCCAACTACGCGGCCCTGCTTACCAAAGATGTGCTGTTTGCCGACGCGTTTTTGGTGCTGTTGGTGCAGACCGTGAAGCTTGTGGCATGCGGCCTGCCCCGTCGCGATGCCGATGCCGAGCGTGCGGGCGAACAGAGGCCCGTGTTCTTTGCGCGCCATGACTGGCTGCTGCTCGCTCTGGGCGCCATGGGTTCCACGTTTCTGCGCAACGGCGGTTTGGTGTTTCCCCTGGCGGCCTGCGTGATTGCGGCGGCGTTTTGCGCTTGGGACGCGCATGTGGCCCGTCGCGTGACCAAACAGTCTGGCATCGCGCCCTTGTACGCCACGCCGCGCTTCCGCTGGGTGGGAGTTCTTGCGGTGCTTGCACTCTGCCTTGCCTCTAATATGTACTTCACCAAGGTCTTTATGCCGGCACATGACATCACGCCTGGTTCCAAGCGCGAAATCCTCTCGATTCCGTTCCAGCAGACGGCTCGTTTTGTCCAAAAGCACGACGGCCTCAACTCGGGCGTCAACCCCACGGTTAAGGAGGACGGCACCATCGTGGAGGCTCCTTGCGACGGCTTGGTGACCGACGAAGAGCGTACCGTGATCGACCGTGTGCTCAAGTACGAGAATCTGGGCCGCCGTTACAACCCGGATAAGTCGGACGCCGTCAAAAACTGCTTTAATGAGTACGCCTCGCAGGAGGACATCAAGGCCTATTTTGAGGTGTGGGCCCAGATGTTCAAAAAGGACCCCGAGTGCTATATCTCGGCGCTCGTCAATAACTACTACGGGTACTTCTATCCGAGCGCTCGCGATGCGTGGGTCTACAGCACGGCGCGCAGTGCCGAGATCATGGCGAAGCCCGATAACCTCAAGTACTTTGACTTCCATCCGGTCGACAGCAAAGCCGTGCGCTGGTGCGACCACCTGATTAACCTGTACCGCGTGGCGGTGCAGCGCATTCCGTTTATCTCGCTCACCATGAGCTCGGCCACCTACGTTTGGATCATGATCGTCGTGGTGGTCTACCTGTTGCGCCGCCATTCGTGGCGCGCACTGGCCATCTGGATACCGCTGCTAGGCGTGCTCGCCGTGTGCCTGATCGGTCCATGCAACGGATCGACCTACATGCGCTACCTGTACCCGGTCATCGCCTGCATGCCTTTTGCCATCGGTGCCACGATCACCCGCAGCGACCTCCTCTGGGCCTAACCAAAGATTGACACATTGGGGTCAGGCTGCTTTGTGCCAAGGGGCTGCATCATCACGACGCCTTCATTTTGGGGTTTATCTCGCAGGCCAGTAGGTATATCATAACGACGTTTGTTTATATTGCCCGAGCATCTGCGCTGGGCTTTAGGTCGAAACCGATAGGAGACACGTATGTCCGGACACTCTAAGTGGGCCACAACCAAGCATCGTAAGGGCGCGCAGGACGCCAAGCGTTCCGCCCTCTTCTCCAAGCTCAGCCGCAACATTACCGTTGCTGCCCGTCTCGGCGGTGACCCGCTGCCCGAGAACAACGCCAGCCTCGCCGCTGCTGTTGCCAAGGCCAAGGCTCAGTCCATGCCTAAGGACAAGATCAAGTCCGCTATCGATAAGGCTTTTGGTTCGGGTGCCGATGCCGCCGTCTACGAGAACATCGTGTACGAGGGCTACGGTCCCGCCGGTGTCGCCGTCTACGTCGACTGCCTGACCGACAACCGCAACCGCACTGCTGCCGACGTCCGTTCCGCCTTCTCCCACGCTGGTGGCAACCTGGGCACCTCCGGTTCCGTCGCCTTCCAGTTTGAGCGCAAGGGCCAGATCGTCGTTGCCAAGGAGGTCCTGGACGAGAACGCCAAGAAGGAGACCATGATCGCCAACGGTGCTGCCGGTGACGAGGATGAGTTTATGATGGCGATCGCCGAGGCCGGTGGCGAGGACTACGAGGACGCCGGCGAGGAGTGGATCGTCTGGACCGCTGCCAACGACGTCATGGCTGTTTCCAAGGCACTCGAGGAGCAGGGCATCCAGGTCAAGGGCTCCGAGACCACCATGGTCCCGACCACCCCGACCGAGGTTTCCGGTGCCGACGCCAAGAAGGTTCAGCGCCTCATCGACCGTCTTGAGGAGCTCGACGACGTCCAGGACGTCTACAGCACCATGGACATGACCGACGAGGTTATCGCTGCCCTCGAGGAGGAGTAGCGCCCGCACGGATTGAGCCGTGCATATCTGGGCATAATGAAGCGAGCATGCAAGCCTCGTGGAATAGATGAGCCGGATCCGCGTGCATGAGGCACCGGACCCGGCTCTTTTATAATGATGCGAATCGTTTTGCATTCTGTGGATCGAGATTTGAAGGGAGCGCCGCATGCGCGTGCTCAAACGAGCCCTTGCGATCGTGTATCTTGCCGCCGCCGTCGTGGCGCTGGGCACATTAGTCTGCCAGTTTTGGGGACCATATACCTATCGCTTTATGCTGCTGATGCGCGATCCGCTGCCTCGCATCGTTGTTACGGCGTGCGGCGGTGTCGTGGCGCTCGGCGTACTCGTGGGTTTCTTCCGCCTGATGTTTGCTCGTCGCGAGCCGTCCTGCGTGCATCCGGCGGGGGAGCGTAATATCGAGGTCACACTCGCGGCCCTCTCCTCGTGCGCTCGCACTGCGGCAGAGCACGACGACCGCGTGATGGTCGAGCATGTCGAGGCACGCGTGCAGGGCTCCGACGAATCGCGCGTCCGTTTTAAGGTCGACGCCATCGCGCTCGACGACCGGGATGTGGCCTCCCTTGCAGCCGCGATGCAGCAACGTATCGAGGAGGCCTGCGACACCATGCTCGGCACGCCGGGCACGACCGCACGCGTTCGTTTTTTGCCGTCCAAGACTACCGTCCAGACCGTGGAGGTTTCCGGTGAGTGATACCAATCAAGACAAGACCGTTCGCACCCCGCGCCTGACCATCGATCAGAGTGCTGCGCCGGCAGGCGAGGTCGTCGATTCCAAGGTAGAGGGTGCCGAGTCACATGACGCGGTCGCCGATGATTTTGATGAGGCCATGGGTCTCATCAAGGGTACGGGGGCAGCCATCTGGAGCTATGCCGTCCGTCATCCCAACACCACGCTTGGAGCCGTCGCTGGTTTTGTGCTCGCCGTGCTGGTGCTCACGCTCGGCCTGTGGGATACGCTCGTCATCGCATTCTTTGTGCTGATCGGCGCCGTGATTGGCCAGATCCGTGACGGTGAGAATGGGATCGTCAACTTCTTCGGTCGTCTGTTTAGCGGCCGCTAGCATGTATTCGACCGCCGCGTGTGCGGTGGGCATAAGGAGGAACCATGGCTTTTAACACGAAGGTCGATGTGGCCGAGCCCGAGCTCGAGGTAGACGAGACCGTCACCGCCGAGGCCGAGGACGTAACGCTCGAGGACGAGGCGCTCGTCGAGGCCGAACCCGCCGACGATGCGGATGAGGATGATGGGGAAGCGGACGAGTCCGAGGACTCGCTGACCTATTCCAACGGTGTGATCGAGAAGATCGTCGCCATGGCCACCCGCGAGGTGCCGCACGTCCTGGGCATGAAGGGCAACCTCATGCACTTTGTGCAGGAGCAGTTCGGTGCCGAGAATCTGACCAAGGGCGTGACAGTCGAGGTCACCGATGACAACCGCGTGGTCGTCAACATTTCCGTCATTATCGAGTACGGCGCCTACGCGCCCGCGATTTTCGACGACGTTAAGGCGCGCGTGACCGAGCGTCTGGCTGCGATGACCGGTCTTGAGGTGGCAGGCGTCAACCTGCGCATCGAGGACGTCATCACCCCCGAGGAGTATGAGCACCGCACCAACCAGCACGAGTAACCTACCAAAAAGGGATGTTTATTTTGGCAGGTTTTATCTGCGAAAACGTCAAACGGCCGGTCGCACGGATGTATGTGCGGCCGGCCGTTATTTGTATGCCCCCGATGTAGGCATACCACTCGTCTAACTAGGGGTTGCAATCGTCGCGTTCCGCGTTACCCTAATGGGCGCATTGTTTCCAAATTGTTAACGAGGGGTTGCCGTAATGGCTGACGAGCGCGAAACAGAAAGCAAGGCATGGGCGATTGAGGCCGCCGCGGCAGAGGCGGCATCGCGAGCTGCCGAGGAGCTACATCGTCCTCCCGTGGTGCCGATGGAGCGCGTGGTCGATCGCACCGATATCGAGCGCGGCGAGCGTGCCGGCCAAAAGCGCAGCCAGGAGCCAGGCTTCCCGCGCTTTTTCGCCGAGCTCAATCTGGGTCTGATTCTTACGGCCTTTGCCATCGTTGCGTTTAAAACCCCTAATCACTTTGCTTTTGGCGGCACCTCGGGCGTGTCGGTTATTCTGTCCACGCTGTTCCCGACCCTGCCCGTCGGCGTCTTTATGTGGATTATCAACGCGGTTCTCGTCGTTTTGGGCTTTATCTTTTTGGAGCGCAAGGCAATCCTGTGGAGCGTCTTCGCCTCGTTTGCGCTGTCCGCCTATGTTTCGCTGTTTGAGCTCTTTATTCCGACCGATGTCTCGATGACGGGCGATATGTGGCTCGACCTGTGCTTTGCCGTGATTCTGCCGGCGCTCGGCAGCGCTATCGTCTTTGATATCGGCGCCTCGACGGGCGGCACGGACATCCTCGCCATGATCCTCAAGCGCCGCACCACGCTCGAGATTGGTCGCGCGCTGCTGCTGGTCGATATCGGCATCGTGGCCATCGCGGCCTTTTTGTATGGTCCGCGTGTCGGTCTGTATTGCGTACTTGGCCTGTTTGCCAAGACGCTCGTGGTCGACAAGGCCATCGAGAGCATTCACCTTCGTAAGGTCTGCACGGTCATTTGTTCCGAGCCCCTTAAGGTCGAGGAGTTTATCGTCAAGCATCTCAACCGCACGGCGACCATTAGTCGCGGCTACGGTGCCTTCTCGGGCAAGTGCGTGACGGTGATCATGAGCGTGCTGAGCCGTCGCGAGGCCGTGCAACTGCGCCGCTATGCGCGCGAGGTCGATCCGGGTGCCTTTATTACGATTGTCGACAGCTCCGAGATCGTCGGCAAGGGTTTCCGCGGCACGAACTAATGCGGACACACTCATCAAACAATCGAAAAGCGCCTCGCGCGTTGCAAATACGCCATCTAAGAGTATTTGTCCCCACATTGGGCGATAATGATGCCAATGACATCGTTTGCGATCCAGGTGATTCGCTCAAGATACGAAGGGATGATTTCGATGTTCTGTTCGCAGTGTGGCGCCCCCATGGGCGATAACGACAAGTTCTGCGGCGTGTGTGGTGCTCCTAATGCTGGTGCTGCAGCTTCCACCCCTCAGGGTCAGCCTCAGCAATTTGTCCCTCAGCCTCCCATGAACGCGTCCAAGGGCTGTGTGGCTCAGGCGTTTGAGGATATGACCAAGACTCCGGGCGTGCTGCAGCGCGTGTGCCAGATCGCTTTTTTGCCGGCGCTTATCTGTGTCGTGTCGGTACTCGTTCTGTTCATCCCCGTTATCGGCGGTATTGCAGCTGCCATCGGCTTTTTGGCCGCCTACGTGGCGAGCGTGTGCGGTTCGGGCTTTGGCATCGAGTGGGGTCGCGACCTGTCGCTTAAGATCGATGATGGCATGGATCGTCCGTTGATGCGTTCCACGTCGTTTGGTCTCGGAATCTTTTCGAGCGTTATTTCGGTCGCGCTCGAGTTTATCGCTGCCATTCCCATTATCGGTGTAGTGCTTTCGCTGGTGGAGGGCGTGGTAATTGGCGCCGCGGGCTCGTATTCTTATTACGGCTCTTATGCGCTCGAGGCTGCGCTGTTTGGCTCGCTTGGCCTGCTTGTCCTGGCTATGATTGCCACGGCGGTCCTGGGGGTCTTCTTTAAGATGTTCGCCGACATTGCCGTGATGCACTTTGCGGTGACCGGTCGCGTTGAGAGCGCGTTTTCGCTCGATAAGGTTTGGGCAGCCTTTAAGAACAATAAGACCAAGCTGTTCTGCGCTTCGTTCCTTCCCGAGTTTTTGACGGGCCTGGTCGCCAACGTTGTCACATGGATCTTGACGGTCGTCTTTGGCGCCGTTGCCTCTGTCGGTATGTATAGCTACTACTATCGTCCTACGGGTATTGAGGCGATTGTTGCCGGCGGTGGCATCACACTCGTGCTGTTCCTGGTGCTGGTCGCTTTTGTCACCGTGTTTCTTACAGTCTTTGGCAAGATGCTCAAGCACCGTGCCGTTGGCTATTGGGTCGCGCGTTATGCAAGCGAGTGGGCCGACGAGGACAAGGATGACGTCCTGACCTTTGTATTGCCCTTCGAGAAGAAGCCCACTCCCTCGGGTTACAGTGCTCCGGATGTCGCGCCTGAGCCCAAGCCCGCGCCCGAGCCGGCGCCCGTGCCTGAGCCTGCACCCGAGCCCGCGCCCGAGCCGGCGCCTGCACCCGAGCAGGTGCCTGAGCCTGAGTCAACACCTGTGCCTGAGCCTGAGCCGGCACCTGCACCTGAGCCGGCATCCGAGTCAAGCTCCGACGAGGACCCTCAGGACGAGTAGCCCTGCCGCCTACCATTTGGGGACGGGGTAGAAATGGTAGAAATAACGCTTGACAGATGAGCGGGGGCGGACGTTTCGACACATCCGCCCCCGCTTTGCTCCAGCCAGGCTGTTATGAATGGGTGTGACGACTACTCGTCGTGCTTCTCCTCGCGGCGAGCGGCGGCGCGGGCTTCGTGGATGCCCTTGATTGCGGCATGGCGAGCCGTGCGGGCGTCGTGGATGGCGTCACGAGCCTCGGCGGTCGTCGCCTTGGCAGAGCGCAACTTGGCGGCCAGATCGGGGTTGGTTTCGGCGACCGCGGTGATCGCGGGGCCGTCGAGCTCCTCTTGCGTGGGCTCGGCCAAAAAGTCGATAGCATACTGGGCGGCCACCATGGAGCCCTTTGCCAGCACGGTCTCGTCGATCTTGTAGAAGCAGGAATGTTGGGCGTACGTGGCGCCAATTTTGGGGTTACGCGTACCTACAAAGGCGAGCACTCCCGGCACACGGCGCAGGTACTCCGAAAAATCCTCGCCCGAAAGTGTGCCGCGATAATGGCCTTGGCCGGCGGGACCCAGACACTTAATTACGGCCTGACGGCAGCGCTCGCTCGAGGCCGCGTCGTTTTCGACCTTGTAGTTGGCGATGGTGTAGTCGGTGAGCTCTGCCTCGGCGCCCAAGGCCGCCGCGGTATGCTCCACGATGCGGCGCATAAGCTCCGGCATTTCCTCGTGGGTTGAATCGCCGTAGGTGCGTACTGTGCCGGCGAGGTAGGCCGTGCCGGCGATAACGTTGCGCGCGGTGCCGCCGTGCAGCTCGCCGACGGTGATGACGGCCGGCTCGTAGGGGCTGATCTCGCGCGAGACGATGGTCTGCAGGGCGTTGACAATCTCGGCGGCAACCATAACGGCGTCGTGGCCGCGCTGGGGCATGGCGCCGTGGCACGAGGTACCGCGGACATCGATGCGGAACCAGTCGGTATTGGCCATGCGCGGGCCGGGCTCGCAGCTTACGGTGCCGGCGTCGACCTCGCTCCAGATGTGCGCGGCGTAGGCACCATCGACGCCGTCGAGCACGCCCGTGCCGATCATGAGTTTGGCGCCTTGGCCGTTTTCCTCACTGGGCTGGAAGACGATGCGGACCTCGCCGTGGATGTCGTCTGTCATATGGCGCAGGATCTGCAGCGTGCCGAGCATCATGGCGATGTGGCAGTCGTGGCCGCAGGCGTGCATGCAGCCCTCGTTGACGCTGGAGAAATCCTCGCCGGTCTGCTCGGTGACGGGCAGGGCGTCGATATCCGCACGCAGCAGGATGCGGCGGCGCGGCGTGCCGTCCTCGCGATAGGCGTCGGGCGCGGTGCCGCGAAGGGTCGCCACCAGGCCCGTCTTAAGGGGACGCTCGTAGGGGATATTCATGGCGTCGAGCTGGTTGGCGATGTCAGAAGTCGTGCGCTCTTCGGCGAGGCTCAGCTCCGGGTGCTTATGGAAGTGCCGACGCTGCTTAATGATGTAGGGTTCAAACTCGGCGGCGATATCTTGGATGGCTGCGGTGACGTCGTCAGCCGCGCGAGCCTCGGTCGCCGCCATAATCTGCTGTGCCTTGGTCTTCGTCATGGTCGATTTGCTCCTTACTGGTTTATCGCAAAATCGTACAGGCTCTTTCCAGTATGCCACCTGCCACTTGGCCTGGCAAAGCTGCCGTTTGCCGCTTGGCATTTTGTAACCGAGGCGGGGGAGTACACTCGGGGGTGTTGAATTTCCTGCCAGAGATGGGGATGCCCATGCAACATATCGATCGGATTATCCGCTCCAAGAACGTCTTTACCGCGCAAGACGGCATCGATACCGCCCGCGAGCTGGCGATTGCCATCGCAGGCGACCGTATCGTCGCAGTCGGTGCGCCCGATGACGTGATCGCCGCCGCGCCTGCCGCCACGCCGGTTCTCGACTACGGCGAGCAGTTTGTCTGCCCCGGTTTCCATGACGCTCATCTGCACTTCTTCCATACCTCGGTCGGTTCCTCGCCGTACATGCTCATGGATATGGGCACGTCCGAGGCGGCACTGGTGCAGCACGCGCTCGAGTTTTCCCAGGACCTGCCCGACGACGCCTGGGTTGTGACGCAGGGCTGGCGCGACTACCGTTGGGACCCGCCCGAGCATCCTACCAAGGCGTCGCTCGATGCAGCATTCCCCGATCGTCCCTGCGTTATGTATTCGGGCGACGGGCACACGCTTTGGCTCAACAGCCGCGCACTCGAGGCGCTCGGCGTCACGCGCGACAGCGAGCCGCCAGCGGGCGGCAGTTACGACAAGGACGCAAGCGGCGAGCTCACGGGCATTGCGCACGAAGCGGCTGCCATGCAGCTGCTGCCGCGCTGCCTTGAGTGGCTGGACGAAGGTCGCATCGCAAGCGCTTACGCCGATCAAATGAGGCGCATGGCCGAGCAGGGTATTACTTCGATCTGCGATATGTCGCTCATGCCCATGCCGGGCTGCGATTTTATCCGCGACGATGTCTACGACAAACTGCAGACGGCCGGCAAGCTGGGCATTCGTGCCCATCTGTTCCCCACGCTGCTGGATGACCAGTCGCGTCTAGAAGAGCTCCAGGTACGTTACGCGAACAACGCGCTGCTTTCGGCGCCAGGTTTTAAGCAGTTCTTCGACGGCGTGTCGAGCGAACACACGGCATATCTCACTGAGCCCTATACCAATCCGCGCTTCCCGGGCGACCAGGGCCGTCTGACGGTCCCGGCCGAGCGCATGCGCAAGTTGGTTCTGGCGGCAGCCGAGCGTGGCCACACCGTGC
The DNA here is from genome assembly GCA_937925735.1 of uncultured Collinsella sp. Classification (GTDB taxonomy): domain Bacteria; phylum Actinomycetota; class Coriobacteriia; order Coriobacteriales; family Coriobacteriaceae; genus Collinsella. The sequence goes on from CALAMK010000049.1 coordinate 65,720, forward strand.
GCATCCACGTTATCGGCGACGGTGCGATTCATGCCGCGCTGGATATCTTCGAGGAGGCAGCCGACCTGTACGGCCTGTCCCAGCACGGCCATAACACGCTCGAGCATCTGGAGAATTTGCTGCCTCAGGACATCGATCGTCTGCGCAAGCTCAACGTCATTGCCTCGAGCCAGCCTTGCCACATCACGCTCGACCCGGGTGGCCCGGAGCGCGATCTGGGCCTGGAGCGCAGCCGCATCATGTGGCCGTTCGCAACCTATAAGCAGCGCGGCATTCGCCAAGCCTTCGGTACCGACAGCCCTATCACGCCCGTTACCAGCATGAACGTGCTCTACACGGCTATCACGCGCCAGGACCCTCGCAGCCACTGGCCCGAGGGCGGCTGGTTGCCGAGCGAGCGCATCGATGCAGCAACGGCTCTGCGCAACTACACCCTGGGCAGCGCCTATGCAGCGGGCGACGAGCAAAACCTCGGCAGCTTGGAGCCCGGCAAGTACGCCGACCTGGTAGTCCTGGACCAAAACCCGCTCACCGTTGACCCCCAAGAGCTCCAAGCCACCAAGGTTCAGGCCACCTACCTGGCAGGCAACTTGATTTACGAGCGCTAACCCCACATCCCGCCCCTCAGTTGCGGTGAAATAGTCCCTAAAATCGGCCTTCAAGCCCAAAAACAGGAACTATTCCACCGCAACTTAAAAGAGCGCGTCCCAACAACGTGCCCCCTATCTTGTGCATTCCATCCGCATCGCCATTTTGCTGCACTGACTTTTCTGAATGCCGGGCCCTAGTTAGTCAACCTGGCTCCCAGGGCGGACCGGAGGGCATGAAGTTTGTCGCGAGTTCCGCACGCAAAGGAAAGCACTTAATGTGCTTTCCGTCTTGCGCAGGACTGTAGAGCAGTAAACTTCATGCCCTCCGGTCCGCCCCGGGAGCCACCGCTAAGTTATCCCCCGGCATTCAGAAAATCTAAGTGTCAAAAAATAAGATTTTTTGACTCTGTGTTGTATAACCCGCCATTCGTGGGTACCATTCAACGCGTACGCAAACAAAAAGGGTTAATTCGCGTGGCATAACCACGCGGCCCAAAAAGGAGGAGACAAGCATGTCGTCTTTGAAGCCGCTTGCAGATCGTGTTCTGGTCAAGCCCGACGAGGCCGAGCAGAAGACCGCTTCTGGTCTGTATATCGCCAGCAACGCTCAGGAGAAGCCGCAGCGCGGCACCATCGTTGCCGTTGGCGCCGGCAAGGTCAACGACAAGGGTGAGCGCATCCCCATGGACGTTCAGGTCGGCGACGTTGTCATCTACGGCAAGTTCGGTGGCAACGAGGTCAAGGTCGACGGCGAGAAGTATCTGCTGATGCGCGCCGACGACATCTACGCTGTCGTCGAGGCCTAGTCTCGTCAGAATCTCTGATTCGTCTTTGAACGCGATCGCCGCATAGGACTCGGAAGCGGCGACGCGAGTCACATTTCTTTTGGAGGATTACCTACCATGGCAAAGAACATTACGTTCAATACCGATGCCCGCGCTAAGCTCGCCAAGGGCGTCAACACCCTGGCCGACGCCGTTACCGTCACCATGGGCCCCAAGGGCCGCTACGTTGCGCTGCAGCGCACGTTCGGTGCCCCGACCATCACCAACGACGGCGTTTCCGTCGCTAAGGAGATCGAGCTCGAGGACAACATCGAGAACATGGGCGCCCAGCTGGTGAAGGAGGTCGCCACCAAGACCAACGACACCGTGGGTGACGGCACCACCACCGCAACCCTGCTCGCTCAGGCCATCGTCAACGACGGTCTGCGCAACGTCGCCGCTGGCGCCAACCCGCTGGCCATCCGTCGCGGCATCGACAAGGCCGTCAACGCCGCCGTCGCCGAGATGAAGAAGCAGGCCAAGCCGGTCGAGACCAAGGAGCAGATTGCTTCCGTCGGTACCATCTCCGCCGGTGACCCCGAGGTCGGCGAGAAGATCGCCGAGGCCATGGAGGTCGTGGGCAAGGACGGCGTCATCACCGTCGAGGATTCCCAGACGTTCGACATCACCATCGACACCGTCGAGGGCATGCAGTTCGACAAGGGCTACGTCTCCGCTTACTTCGTCACGGACAACGACCGCATGGAGGCCGTGATGAAGGATCCGTACATCCTCATCACCGACCAGAAGATCTCCAGCGTCCAGGACATCATGCCCGTTCTCGAGGCTGTCCAGCGCGCCGGCCGTGGCCTGCTCATCATCGCTGAGGACATCGACGGCGAGGCCCTGCCCACCCTCGTCCTCAACAAGATCCGTGGCGCCCTCAACGTCTGCGCCGTCAAGGCTCCGGGCTACGGCGATCGCCGCAAGCGCATCCTCGAGGACATCGCCGTCCTCACCGGTGGCCAGGCCGCTCTGGACGAGCTGGGCGTGAAGGTCGCTGACATCACCGCCGATATGCTCGGTACCGCTAAGTCCGTCACCATCTCCAAGGACAACACCGTCGTCGTTGGCGGCGCTGGTTCCAAGGAGGCCATCGACGCCCGCATCGCTCAGATCAAGGGCGAGATGGAGAACACCACCTCTGACTTCGACCGCGAGAAGCTCCAGGAGCGCCTGGCCAAGCTCTCCGGTGGCGTTGCCGTCATCAAGGTCGGCGCTGCTACCGAGTCCGAGCTCAAGGAGATCAAGCATCGCGTCGAGGACGCCCTGCAGGCTACCCGCGCTGCTGTCGAGGAGGGCATTGTCGCTGGCGGCGGCGTCGCCTTCATGGACGCTGCTCCTGCGCTCGACGCTGTCGAGATTGACGACCCCGAGGAGAAGATCGGCGTCGACATCGTCAAGAAGGCTCTGACCGCTCCGGTCGCCACCATCGCCAAGAACGCTGGCTTTGAGGGCGCTGTCGTGGTCGACAAGGTTGCCGAACTGCCCGCCGGCCAGGGTCTCAACTCTGCCAACGGCGAGTGGGGCGACATGATCGAGATGGGTGTCCTCGACCCCGTCAAGGTCAGCCGCGTCACCCTGCAGAACGCTGCTTCCGTCGCCAGCCTGATCCTCATCACCGAGGCTACTGTCTCCGATGTGCCCAAGAATACTCAGCTTGAGGACGCTATCGCTGCTGCCACCGCTGGTCAGCAGGGTGGCGGTATGTACTAAGGCCGACAAGGTCTAGAACTCCCACCGGGAATCCGGGGGCGTGACGGGGCTTCTCTCCGGAACGTCCTCGGACATGCAAAGAGGCTCCGCATCGCGCTTCGCGCTGCGGAGCCTCTTTGCGTCCTGACGCTCCTATTTGGCAAGGTGTTTTTTAGAATCCATTTTGCGCTCGGCCTCGAAGGCCTGCCTGTCCCAATCGAGCGGAAGTCCGGCCTCGACCCATGCCT
>CALAMK010000050.1:0-134720 GCA_937925735.1 uncultured Collinsella sp.
CCGGCCAAGGAGGCCACCGAGGCCCGCTACCGCGCGCAGGGGCAGTAGGCCGCGCCCGGCGAACCACGCCGCGGGGCGCCCGCGCGGGGCCGCAGGGCATGGGGATGACCCTGCGTCCCCGCGCGGGCGCCCCCGGTTACCCAACCTCTTCGATAGGAGCTTTTCCCACATGGCAGACATCGCATTCGAGAAGGACCTCTCCGTCACCGAGACCGGCATCGAGGGCCTGAGGGTCGTCGACCTGGCCGTCCACGGCGACTCGCGCGGCTGGTTCAAGGAGAACTGGCAGCGCGCCAAGATGACCGCTCTGGGCATCCCGGACCTCAAGGTCGTCCAGAACAACATCTCCTACAACGACAGGAAGGGCGTCACCCGCGGCATCCACGCCGAGCCCTGGGACAAGTTCATCTCCGTGGCGCGCGGCAGCGTCTTCGGCGCATGGGTGGACCTGCGCGAGGGCAGCGCCACCTACGGCAGGGTCTACACCTGCACGCTGGACCCCTCCAAGGCCATCTACGTCCCGCGCGGCGTGGGCAACTCCTTCCAGGCGCTCGAGGACGGCACCGCCTACACCTACCTGGTGGACGCCCACTGGTCGGCCGAGCTCAAGAGGACCTACACCTTCGTGAACCTCGCCGACCCGGAGCTCGCCATCGAGTGGCCGATCCCGCTGGACGAGGCCACCGTGTCCGAGGCCGACCTCCACCACCCGCTGCTGGCCGACGTCGTGCCCATGGCGCCCAGGCGCACCCTGGTCACCGGCTGCAACGGCCAGCTGGGCCATGCGGTCCGCGCGCTCGCCGAGGAGCGCGGGCTGACCGATACCTTCGACTTCTGCGACATCGACACATTCGACATGTCCGACCCGGCGGCCTACGGCAAGTACGACTGGTCGCTCTACGGCACGGTCATCAACTGCGGCGCCTACACCGCGGTCGATAAGGCCGAGACCCCCGAGGGCCGCGTGACCGCCTGGAAGGCCAACGCGACGGGCCCCGCCCTTCTCGCCCGCACCTGCGCCGAGCACGGGATCACGCTCGTGCACGTGTCCTCCGACTACGTCTTCGACGGCACCGCCGAGGTGCATGACGAGGGGGAGCCCTTCTCCCCGCTGTCCGTCTACGGCCAGACCAAGGCGGCAGGGGACATCGCCGTGGCCGGCTGCCCGCGCCACTACATCATGCGCAGCTCCTGGGTCATCGGCGAGGGGCACAACTTCGTCAAGACGATGAAGGCGCTGTCCGACCGCGTCGCCGACCCGGAGGATGAACTCACCCAGATCACGGTCGTGGACGACCAGCTGGGCCGCCTGACCTTCACGCGCGACATGGCCGCGGCCATCTTCCACGTGCTGGAGAACAAGGCCCCCTACGGCACCTACGACTGCACCGGCTCCGGCGCGGTGAAGTCCTGGGCCGGCATCGCACGCGCCGTCTTCGAGGCAGCCAACGGCAACGGCGACAGGGTCGTGCCGGTCAGCACCGCCGACTACTACGCCAGCGCCGCGGGCCCCGTCGCCCCGCGCCCGGTCCACTCCGCGCTCGACCTGTCCAAGCTGGAGTCCGCCGGCTTCCGCATGCCCGACTGGGAGGAAGAGCTGGGGGAGTACCTCAAGACGCTCTAGCCGCTATTAGCTTTTCGAGAGTAAAAGCCGCCGCTTGTTAACGGCGGCTTTTCTTATACCTGGCGTATAGCCCTGCTGCAACAAGGGCGGCGGCGGTCGCCAGACTCACTGCAAGCCCCGCAAGGGCGCCCGGAGTTTTGTAGGTCATCACGATCCTATTCGCGCCTTTCTGCACGCTCAAGCATGACAAGCCCTTATCGGCGGCGGGCGCCAGCTCTGCGGCGGTGCCATTTACCGTTACGTTCCAGCCCTCATCGTACGGAACGCTCAGCAGCAGGTTGCCGTCATCCTTGGCTGTATACTCGCCTTCGATCCTTCCGTCCTCAAAAACCGTCGGAATAAACTCGCTCGTCTTAAGCTCGTTCATAATCTGTTTGAAAACGTCCAGATTGAGGGCGTAAAAGACCGGCTCATTGTCTTGCGGCATGTCTGTATAGCCCTCTGCGACTCCGATTGACACCGTATGCTGGTTCGGGGCGTCCGATGCATCCGCAATCTGGCGGATATTATTGTCGAATCTCCAGGCCTCGTTTTCGATCGTTCGCTGGTCGATGGTAAGGGCGACGGGCCAATAGCTGCCGGCGATCGCATCTTTGTTGATGTAGAGATATCCGATGGAACCCGACGGCACGGTGACGTTCCACTGCTTTAAGTTCTCGTCATTTTCCGTGTTCGTGGCCTTGATTTTGGTATAGAGCTTTACCTCGCGGCCTAGGATTTTGCTGTAGAGGTCGTTCTGCTTTTCGAATGGGTTCCCGATCTTCAGCGTGCTGTTTTGGATATCGCTTGAGGCTGCGACGCCAATGCTGAGCGCATAGGGGTTCTCGTACACCGCGCTTGTGGAGTCCGCCTGATTCGTCTTGGCCGAAACGTATCCCGCAGGTGCGTTCTCGGGAATGGCATACTTGACTCCCAGTAGGGCATCGACGGCAAGAATGGGCTCGGCATAACGGGTTGAAAATTCGCCGACACTGCTGTATCCAAGGGAGTTGAGCAGTGCAATTGCCTGCGGGTTGTTTGCCGACGAATATGAAGACAGTTGGTTGTATCCAAGTGCCAGGCCTTCGTTGAGGGCGGCGCTATCGGCGCGCGTAGTCGTACGGTCGATGCGGCAGAAAGACGCCGAATCCTGGCCTCGAATGGCTGTGATCGTATTGGTTGCGGTGGCGACATAGGTGCTGTTGGCTTCTTCGGAATAGCCTGTGTACAGCTGGTTCCACATAACATGGGCGTTGGCAAATAGTTCAATTGCCGTGAGTGCCAAGAGCGGCATGATGATGGCCGGACGATGGGCTCGACGTAATGTTGGCCGCTCATTGAGTTTCTGCAACGCGTATCCTGCGGCCCACAGCGCAAAGAAGCTCAGCAAAAAAGCCGTGCGCGAGTAGAAGCCGTTAGGAACGCGCATGCCGCACCAGATGTACTCGAGCGGGCTTAAAACGGAGCTGGCGACCAGGATTATCGTGACGACGAGTGTTGCGATGCGCGTCTTGATCGAAATCGTGCGGTTAACCAGCAGACTCACCGCGAGCAGCATCATGATGATGCCGCAATAGAACTGCGGTGTGCTTTCGTTGTTTACCCACATGCAGGGAAGAAAGCCCCTGATGAGCGATTTGAGGCTGGTTTTAAGTAGGGGGCCGAGTGTCAGAACGGGACCGCCCTTGGACATGGCAAGGATGATCGGCAAAAAGGTCCAGGCGGACAGAAGCAGTCCAAGCGCGATAGCCCCGGCGAATCGTAGGGCCCGATCGAGCACGAGCTTCCAGCTATATCCTTCCGCAGAGACGTAGTCGACAAATTCGACGAGTACGAAGATGCAGAGGAACAGGATGCTGATGTAGGCCGTATACCAGCAGAACATGACATTGAGCGCCGTTGCGATGACGAGGCGGATCATGCGCTGCTTGCGGATGAGCTCGTAGCATCCGTACGCGCAGATGGGCAGCAGGATGAGGCAATCGATCCAGAGCGGGTTGCGCAGGTTGCTGATGGTCCAGCTGCAAAATGTGAACGAGAGGGAAAGTAGGAATGCTGCGGGCTTGGGTAGGCCAAAGCGCTTTTGCAAGTACCAGGCGCTGCTGATGTGGATGCAGCCGAGCTTGAGCGCGGCGATAACAAACACAAAGAGCGTCAGCTTGTCTTGGGGAAACAGTACGCAGAGCAGGTTAAAGGGGCTGGCGAGATAGTAGCTATAGAGCCCCCACGTGTTCATGCCCAGACCCTGAGAAAAGGAGTAGCGAAGATTCTCCTCGTCCAAAAGGACGCGTCGGAACCAAGCGAAGAAGTCGATGTACTGGTACTTGAGGTCGCCAGCGAGAAACGAGTTGTCCCCAAAGGGGTAGACGTGTCCTGTCACGGCAAGTGCGACAAAGAGCGTGACGGTAAACGCAAAGCAGGCAGCGTAGAATGCTACATTCTTGAACGTGCATTTATTGATCCGTGTCATCAGATTCCTCGCTGGATTCTCGAATGATATAGATAGGACGTTGCTTGGTTTCCAAGTAGGCCTTTGCCAAGTATTCACCGATGATTCCAAGGCACAGAAGCTGCATGCCGCCAAACAGCGTTATGAGGCAGGCGAGCGACGGCCATCCGCCGACGGGGTCACCCCAAACGAGTGTTTTGACCAGGATGATGACGAATCCCAGAATGGCGATGAGACAGAAGACGATACCCGTGAGGGCGGCGAGGGAGAGCGGCGCCGTGGAAAAAGCGACGATGCCGTCGATGGAATAGAGGAGCAGCGACCAAAAGCTCCACTTGGTCTCGCCGGCCACGCGGTTGACGTTTACATAGGGGAGCCATTTGGTCTTGAAGCCCACCCAGCCGTAAATGCCCTTGGAGAATCGGTTATATTCGCCCATGGAGACGATAGCGTTGACCATGGGGCGCTTCATGAGCCTAAAGTCGCGTGCACCGTCGACGATGTCCGCGTTGGAAATGCGGTTGATGATCTTGTAGAACATGCGGGCGAAGAACGACCTGATTGGAGGCTCGCCTTTGCGGGTGGTCCTGCGCGTAGCGACGTTGTCGTAGCCTTCGGTTTGCAAGACCTCGTACATCTGCGGCAGCAGCGAGGGCGGGTCCTGCATGTCGGCGTCCATGGTGGTGACATAGTCACCCTTTGCATGCTGGAGTCCGGCAAACAGTGCCGCCTCCTTGCCAAAGTTGCGTGAGAAAGAGTGCCAGTGGATGACGTATGGATGCGCCGCCGCGGCTTCCGCCTTCATGACGGTGAGCGTTTTGTCCGCTGAGCCATCGTCGATGAGGACGGCTTCAAAGGAGATGCTGGGGTCTTGCTGAGCCATGATGCGAACGACGCCATCGAGCTCTTTGAGAAAGATCGGAAGTGATTCTTGCTCGTTGTAGCACGGCACGACAATGGAAATGAGCGGCATGCGACTTACCTCTCGTTTTTATTTGCGCTGGAGGGAATGCTGCAGCTATATGTGTTATACACGTTGACCTCCCACTGCTTACGCTCAACCTTTGCAACGGAATCAAGGATAAGCCCCGTCGCGAGACTCAGGCCACAAAGGAACATGAAAGATGCGGCGAGCATTGCGGTGGGAAAGCGGGGGACGAGGCCGGTCTGGAAATATTCGACGACGATGGGGATGCCCAGGGCGAGGCCGATAATCGCAAACAGAAGCGCGACCAGGCTGAAGAATTTGAGCGGACGGTAGTCCTTGAACAGCGTGCCGATCATAGCGACGACCTTGATGCCGTCACTGACGGTATTGAGCTTAGACTCGGATCCTTCGGGGCGATCGCGGTACTCAATGGGCACGTCCTTGATGCGCCAGCGGTGATCGACGGCATGGATGGAGAGCTCGGTTTCGATTTGAAATCCCTCGGAAAGTACGGGGAACGTTTTGACAAACGGGCGACTCATTGCGCGATAGCCCGTCATAACGTCATCGAAGCTGAAGCCATAGATCCACTTAATCATGGCGCGAACTAGGTTGTTGCCAAAACCATGGAAGGCTCGCTTGTTTTCCTCGGCATAGGTTCCATTGGAAAGGCGGTCGCCTACGGTCATGTCGGCCGTGCCGTTAAGGATGGGCTCGCAGAGGGCCTTTGCCGCTTCGGCAGGGTAGGTGTCGTCGCCGTCGACCATCAGGTAACAATCGGCGTCGATGTCGCGAAACATCTGACGGCAGACGTTGCCTTTTCCCTGACGCGGCTCAAAACGCACCGTGGCACCGTGCTCTGCAGCAATGTGAGAGGTGTTATCTGACGAGTTGTTGTCGTATACGTAGACCGTCGCTTGCGGAAGTTCGCGGTGAAAGTCGTCGATGACTTTTCCGATGGTGACTGCCTCGTTGTAACAGGGGATAATAACGGCAATCGTTTGCTCGGCCATGAAGGTTCCTTTGGTCGCGTACAATCGAATCGTTTGTTTCGTGGTTAGGATGGGCGCATTGATTCGAGAGTTCAGGTTATTAGATGTGACACGTGCTGTTTTGCTGTTTGCAGCAAGCATCGCTACGGTGACGTATTGTAGTGGTTCCTTCGACCTGTTTCCATCTGTCTTGGCATGTGTTGCGATAATCGCATCATTGGTTTATTTCAATAAGTTTGCGTGCAGGGATTTTGCATTTCCGTCTGTTGTTGGTAGAGCTTGCTGCTTAGTGATTTCCCTTGTATTTTCGTTTGTTCTTGTGCTGGGAGCGCATATTCGCGTGACTGACCCGGTAATTGCCGGCGGGATTTACGAGAACTATATTGAGCCGTATTCCGCGATTGATTTTGTTGCTTTTTGGGTGATGTCGGCGCTGGTCTTTTGGGTCTTGTCAGTGCTTGTTCAGCTGTCTTGTCGTTACCGCTGCTGTGTTTTCTGCAAAGATTCGCTGCGGGCTAATGATGGCGACTCGTCCATTCGACTCCTATCTGTTGCGGTCCGTGCTCTAGTGATATTTCTTTTGTATCTCCCGTTCTTCCTGAGGTATTGTCCCGGTCTGTTTTTTTGGGGACACCTTCTCGTCGTTTGCTCAGATTATGGGGTGGAACCCTTTGAGCAACCATCATCCGGTTGCATTCACCATGATGATGGCTGCTTGTATCAAAATTGCAGGCCTCATGGGGATGAGCCCTTCGGTGGGCGTTGCCTTGCTAACGGTGCTTCAGATGGCCTGTGTTGCCAGCACGTTTGGCTATCTTTCAATTTGGGTGACTTCCCGCTTGGGGGTCTCCTCTCGCTGGTCTTGGCTGCTCGTAGTCTATTTTGGCTTGTCACGGTATTGCGCTCTTTATTCTGTGGCGCTTTGGAAAGACCCGTTGTTTTCCTGCTGTCTTGTCTTGATGGTGACCATGCTTGCCGATGCCGTCATGGGCAAGGGTTCCTGGTCGAGCACGTTGCGTTTGCTCGTTTTTGGTGCCCTGGCGTTGGGCGTTATGCTTCTGCGGAATAACGGTTTGTATATTTGCGCCGCGCTATTCGTAGTGCTTGCGATAATTGCAGTTTTGGGCCGATTCGGCCGTATAAGCCCGATGGGGTCGGGTTCCCGTTTGGCTATTCCTCTTGGAATTGCAATTGCTGCATGTTTGGCTATTACGGGGCCCGTGTACTCGGCTATGGGCGTTGTTCCATCGGAGGATGTTGAGTCAGTGGGTATTCCGCTTGCTCAGATGGCTCGCGTTGCCGCGCTCGATGGCGGAATGTCCGAGTCCGACCGTTCTTATATGAACGAGCTGCTCCCGCTTGATCGTTACAAAGAGGTTTACCACCCCAGTATTATCGATCCGCTTAAATGGAACGATGACTTTAATTCGGACCATTTAAAGGATGGATTCTGGGCTCATTGGGCCTCGATGCTCTTGCGTAATCCTTCGATATACTTTGAAGCGTGGGAGCTGCAGACGTTTGGTTTTTGGGCCCCAAACGTAAAGGGTGCCGACGGCCTTCCCGAAAACTTTCTCATGGGTGTTCCGTATAACCTTGTGGCCGACGCAAAGGCTTCTACGGGAGTTACATTTCGCAACTTGCTTGCACCCTTTGGCGATGGTGTCGATGTGGCGATTGGGCTGAGCGCTTGGTCTATTTCTGGCGCCGTTGTCTTTTGGTTGCTCATGTTTTCGGCAGCACTGTTGGTGTCATGTGGTCGCGCAAGACTTGTTTTGCCGCTTTTGCCCTTTTTGTTGTTGTACGGAACGCTCTTTATTGCCAGTCCTATTTGGTATTGGCCTCGTTATATCGTGGCTGCTCAATTTGGTCTCCCTGCTGTGATTGTGGTGGTCGCTCGCGGCATGCTGTCTGATGGAAGACGTTCCGAAAACGATGTTGTGGGATAGTTTTCCAGTTTCGCAACGCCGCCTTATGGCGTTGAGGGCGGGTCTATACTGTTCGTTTGTCAACGATTACGAGTAAAGGAGTTGCATCCGTGTCGGATCAGACAAAGCAACAAGAAACTCGCAGTCTGCCTGCGACGTTTGCTAAGAACGAATTTGAGAAGGACGCGTTTATCCTTCGTCAGCTGGTTACCAAGGATTTTAAGATCAAGTATCGCCGTAGCGTTCTGGGCGTCGCATGGTCGGTGCTCAACCCGCTGCTGATGATGATCGTCATGGCTATTGTGTTCTCGACGATTTTTGCCCAGGGCCGCAATGGCTCGATTACGCCCGAGATGTACCCGCTGTATTTGATCGTGGGTAACGTCACCTTTGCCGTCATGTCCGAGTCTACGAACCAGGCCCTGACGTCGATCGTGGGTGCTGCCCCGCTGCTCAAGAAGGTTAAGGTGCACCGCTGGGTCTTCCCGGTGCAGAAGGTGCTCTTCTCGCTGGTCAACTTTGCCTTCTCGCTGGTCGCCGTCGCCATCGTTATGCTGTGGTTCCGCGTTATGCCTTCTTGGCACCTGATTCTGCTGCCGGTTTGCCTGCTGCTGCTTATGTGCTTCTGCATGGGCCTGGGCATGATGCTCTCTGCCCTTACGGTCTTTTTCCGCGACGTTATGCATCTGTGGAGCGTCGTCATTACGGCGTGGACTTACATCACGCCTATTTTCTGGACGACCGACTTCGTTGCGCAAATGCCGCATCTCGTGCGCATTCTGGTCTATGCGAACCCCATGTACAACTACCTGCAGTTTATGCGCGATATCTTCCTGTTCCAGACGACGCCCTCGCTCATGACGCTTGGCATGTGCGTCGCTTGGGCGGTCCTTGCGCTTGTTATTGGTTACACCGTGTTCCATAAGTCCGAGCGCAAGTTCATCCTCTATATCTAAGGAGTGCTGTGATGACTGAATCTGTTGTTGATTACAGCGAGCAGCCTCTGGCTGTCGAGGTCGACGACGTCACCATGATCTTTAACATGGCGTCCGAGTCGCTGACCAACCTCAAGGAGTACTTCATCAAGCTTGCCAAGCACGAACTGTTCTTTGAGGAGTTTAGGGCGCTCAAGCATATCTCGTTTGATATTCACCGTGGCGAGGTCGTGGGCCTGGTCGGCACCAACGGCTCCGGCAAATCCACGATGCTCAAGATTATCGCTGGCGTGCTTGAGCCTAGCGAGGGCAGCGTTAAGGTGCACGGTAACATCGCGCCGTTGATTGAGCTTGGTGCCGGCTTTGACCCCGAGCTGACCGCCCGCGAGAACATCTATCTGAACGGCGCCCTGCTCGGCTATACCAAGGAGTTCATCGACGCTAATTTTGATGGCATTATCGAGTTTGCCGAGCTGCAGAACTTTGTTGATATGCCGCTCAAAAATTTCTCTTCGGGCATGGTTGCGCGTATCGCCTTTGCAATCGCGACGATCACCGAGCCCGATATCCTGATCGTTGACGAGACGCTGTCCGTCGGTGATGTGTTCTTCCAGCAGAAGTGCGAGGCCCGCATCCAGCACTTTATCCAGAGCGGTGACGTGACAGTTCTGTTCGTTTCGCACTCCATGGAGCAGGTTGAGCGCATCTGCCAGCGTGCCGTTTGGATTGAGAAGGGTGACCTTCGCATGGACGGCCCGGTCGACAAGGTCTGCAAGGCGTACCGCGAGCAGTTCAACTAGGTTATAATTACTTGCGCCTGACAGGATTGCGCTTGCTTGGGCGTGCGGTTATTTGCTCCATTAGCTCAGTTGGATAGAGCAGGGGACTTCTAATCCCAAGGTCGACGGTTCGAATCCGCCATGGAGCACCATCGTTTATTAAGCCCGGACCCCTTGGTGGTCTGGGCTTTTTTCTTCTTGTATGCTGCTGGAGTCGAGCGCGAGCAAGCCGCTACTGTTCGTTGGGATTGGCATTTTACTTTTCGAGGTGCTCCTTCAGCAGCTCCAGCGCATGGGCGTAGCCTTGCAGGCCCTCGCCGGTGATGGTGGCGAAGCAGGCTAGGCGCGCATAGCTTACCTGGCGGAAGTCTTCGCGCGTCTCGACGGCGCTGATGTGGACTTCCACTGCAGGGATGGCGACGGCTTTGAGGGCGTCGAGGATCGCCACGCTGGTGTGCGTGTAGGCAGCCGGGTTGATGACGATGCCGTCGACCTTGCCGTAGGCCTCCTGAATCTTGTCGACGATGCTGCCCTCGTGGTTGGACTGGAAGACCTCGACCTCGTCAAAACCCTGTGCAGCGCCTGCCTCCTGACAGATCTGGACCAGGCGGTCGTAGTTGTCGCTGCCGTAGATGCCCGGCTCGCGAATGCCGAGCATGTTGAGGTTGGGACCGTTGATGACGAGTGCTTTCATGGTTGCTTCCTTTGCGGTTGGTCGGGCGGTGAGGCGGAATGAAAAACCACCACAAAGGTGCCTGTCCCCTTTGTGGTGGTTTTGGTTAGAGAGCGGGTGGGAGCGTGTCGAGGACGGCTCGGGCGGTGTTGGCTGCGCAGTCGCGCGAGTCGATGATGTGGTCGGCCCAGGCGCGGTAGCGCGGCATGCGCTGCTCGGCGAGCTTTTCGATGCCATCGCGGGCGGTGATGGGGCGTCCCTTATGAGCGAGTTCGTCGAGCTTGCGGTTGAGCATCACAATCTGGCTGTTCTGATGCAGCAGCGGATAGTTCTCATCGCGCGTGACCACGCCGCCGCCGGTGGAGAGCACCAGGCCACTGCGCTTGGAGATGTCGGCTAGCGCCGCCGTCTCCTGCTCGCGGAAGGCCGCCTCGCCGCGCTCGACGATATAGTCGGCGCAGGGCGTGCCCAGGCGCTCCTCGAGGGCGCGATCGAGGTCGATGTGCTCGCAGCCCGTGAGCTGGGCGATCTGCTCGCCCACGCGGGTCTTGCCCGAGCCCGGCATGCCGATGAGCGCGATGTTCTGCTCGCGGCGGGACAGGCGCTCCGTTACGTCCAGGATGCGCTCGCGCGGGGTGGCTTTGCCGGTGTAGCGCTCGACAGCCTGTGCCGCCTGTGCAACAAGCATGAGCAGGCCGCCGATGCAGGGGATGCCGCGGCGCTCGGCCTCGAGCATCAAGCCCGTGCGGGCGGGATTGTAGACAATGTCGATGACGCCCTCGAGCGCGTCAAGTCCCTCGAGCATGCAGGGGGCGTCGGGGCAGTGGGGGAACATGCCGGCAGGCGTGCAGTTGACGAGCAACGCGGCATCGGATTGCTGCGCGATGTTACCGTAGTTGACGTCGCTCGTGCGGCCCACGGGCACCACGACGGCGCCTAGGTCGCCGAGTACCATGCTCGCTGTAGTGCCGGCACCGCCGGTGGCGCCGAGCACGAGGGCCTTCTTACCGGCAACTTCTACGCCCAGCTCTTCGACCAGGCACCGAAAACCAAAGTAGTCGGTGTTGTCGCCGCGCAGGCGGCCATCGGGCAGGCGCGTGATGGTGTTGACGTTGCCCATGCGCTCGGCGAGCGGGCTCAGCTCGTCTAGGTATTCCATGACGGCGCGTTTGTAGGGGATGGTCACGTTGGTGCCCTCCCACTCGTTGCCCGTCATAAAAGCCTCGAGATCCTCGGGCTCGCGCTCAAAACGCACGTACTTGAGCCCAGCGAGCTCTTTGTAGATGGTCGGGGTGTAGCTGTGGCCCAGCACGCGGCCCAGCACGCCGTAGGGGCGGGTTGCGACGGTATCGGTCATCTAGAGCACCTCCGTATAGCTGCCAAAGTAGGTGAAGCTCTCGCACACGTCGTCGATTGAGTCGAGCAAGTCGTCGAGGGCCTTGCTGCCAAAGGGGCAGTCCAGGTCAAAGTAGAACATAAACTCAAAGTCGTGCCCGGGGATGGGGCGGCTCTCGAGCTTGATGAGGTTGATGTTGAGGGCGTAGAAGCGCTCGAGTACGCGATAAAGCGCGCCCGGCTCATTGGCCGTGGTGATCATAAGCGAGGTACGGTTGGCACCGGGATAGACGCGCGGTTCGCGACTGATGACGACGAAGCGCGTGTAGTTGTTGTCCGAGTCCTGGATGTTGGGCTCCAGCACCTCGAGGCCATACAGCTCGGCACAGCTGCGCGAGGCGATGGCGGCGACATCGGTGCGCTCGGAGTTGGCGACCATCTCGGCCGACATAGCGGTGTTGGGGTACTTGGTGGCATGCAGTCCGTGGTCCTCGATAAAGCCGGCGCACTGGGCAATGGCTTGGCCGTGGCTGTAGACCTCGCGCACGTCGGCGAGCTTGGTGCCGGGTTTGACGAGTAAGTTGTGGTCGATTTTGAGGCGCAGCGAGCGCACGATATGGAAGTCGAACTGTGCAAGCAGGTCGTAGACGGCGTTGACCGATCCGGCAGTTGAGTTTTCGATGGGCAACACGCCAAACTCGCAGAAGCCGTCGCGTATGGCGCGCATAACGCCCTCGAAGGTCTCAAAGAAGGCGATATCGGGCACGTCGAAGAGCTTGCACGCGGCGATCTGGCTGTAGGCGCCTTCGACGCCCTGGCAGGCGACGGTGGCCGTCTGGGGGAAGGGCGTGTCAAAGGCTGCAGCCGTGGCGCGGGCCTTTTGCGACACCGTGATGCCCTTGAGCTCGTTGATGTAGCGCTGCTGCTCGGCCTTGCTCATGCTCATGAGGAGGCGGAACAGAGTGATGGTCTGGGCCTCATAGCGCTCGGGTGCGCGGCTGGCGAGATTGTTGAGCTTGGAGCGTTCGCGGGCGGGGTCAAAGACGGCCTTGCCCATCTCGATCTTGGATTTGGCGACTTCGGTGGCAATGTCCATACGCTCGACAAAGCTGTTGAGCAGTGTGGTGTCGATGCCATCGATGGCCTGGCGAATATCGGCAAGGTCCATGGAGGCCCCTTTCGTGAATGGTTGCCTGGGGTAGTTAATTTGGGACGGGGCTATTTTAGCTACCCTTTGACTGTCGACGAATCGATGAGAGCCAGGGCAAATATCAACTGGCATATGGGGGTAGCTAAAATAGCCCCGTCCCAAATTAACTACCCTTGGGGTGGGTGGACTAATGCTGGGCGGCGTCCTCGAGGAGGGCGTCCCAGATGGCGAGGGCGGCGGCTGCTTCGGCTACGGGGACGGCGCGCGGGACGATGCAGGGATCGTGGCGGCCGTGGACCGAGAGCTCGGTATTTTCCATGGCGTCCATGTCCACGGTCTGTTGCTCGCGACCGATGGAGGGCGTCGGCTTTACGGCCATCCGCCACATGACGGGTGCGCCCGTGGAAATGCCGCCCAGGATGCCGCCGGCGTTATTGGACTCGACCGCAATCTCGCCGGTCTCGGCATCAACGCGATACGGATCGTTGTTCTCGCTGCCGCGCATGGCGGCCACGGCAAAGCCCATGCCAAACTCCACACCCTTTACGGCGGGAATGCCAAACGCGATCTGCGCTATGCGGTTCTCGATACCGTCGAACATGGGGTCGCCGATGCCCGCGGGAAGCCCGTAGATGCCGCACTCCACGATGCCGCCGATACTGTCGAGCTCGTCGCGCGCGGCTAGGATCTCCTCGCGCATGCGGTCGGCTGCGGCGGCGTCAATGCAGGGCAGATCGTTCGTGAGGATCGCCTTGCGGTCGGCCTCGCGATAGACCATGTCGTCCATGGGCAGGTCGGAGATGCCGCCGATCTGCGCGACGTGCGCCATGACCTTGATGCCGCGGGCCTCGAGTGCCTGCAGCGCGATGCCGCCAGCGATGCACAAGGGGGCCGTCAGGCGGCCGGAGAAGTGTCCGCCGCCGGCGACGTCGTGCATGTTGTGGTACTTCACGCGCGCAGGAAAGTCTGCATGCCCGGGGCGGGGCTTGCGGCGCAGCTCGGAATAGTCCTTGGAGCGCGTGTTGGTGTTTTCGATAAT
The DNA here is from genome assembly GCA_937925735.1 of uncultured Collinsella sp. Taxonomy (GTDB): domain Bacteria; phylum Actinomycetota; class Coriobacteriia; order Coriobacteriales; family Coriobacteriaceae; genus Collinsella. Next base: position 13,812 of record CALAMK010000050.1, read on the forward strand.
TGCTGCGATGGGTGCGCCAGTGGTGTGTCCGTCGACCACACCGGCAATGATATGCGCGGCGTCGGCCTCACGGCGCTTGGTTGCGGTCTCGTCGCGGCCGGGGGCGCGACGGTCCAAAAAGGCCTGCAGTGTCTCCTGGTCCACAGCGATGCCCGCGGGGACACCGTCGAGCGAGCAGCCGATAGCAGGGGAGTGCGACTGACCGAAAATGCTCAGATGTAAAACGTTGCCAAAGGTCGAGGACATGCTATTCCTCCTCGAGCGTGACCTTGCCGCCCAGCAGGCGGTAGTGGTCGAAGAAATCGGGATAGGACTTGTTGACGGCCTCGGCGCCGTGGATCACGACCTCGCCGGTGGCACGGCTCGCGGCGATGGCGGCCATCATGGCGATGCGGTGGTCGTTGTGCGAATCGACCTCGCCGCCGGTAAAGGCATCGACACCCTTGATGATGAGGTCGTCACCGGCTATGCGCACCTGCGCGCCCAGTGCGGTGAGCTCATGGGTGGTGGTGGCCAGGCGGTCGGATTCCTTGATGCGCAGGCGGGCGCAATCGCGGATGAACGTGCGGCCCTGCGCCAGCGATGCCACGGCCGAGATTACGGGCACCAAGTCGGGGATGTCGTGCGCGCTCATCTCAAAGCCGGCGAGCTTGTCGGACTGCACGGTGGCGGCGTTGGTGGAGCGCACGATGCGGGCGCCAAAGCGCGAGAGCGCGGCAAGCACGTTGCGATCACCTTGCGCGGAGCTGAGCGAAACGCCCTCGACGGTGATGGGGTCGGAGCCGATAGCGCCGGCGCACAGCCAAAAGGCGGCGTTGGACCAATCGCCCTCGACGGCCACGCTGCCAGGCGTGCGGTACGAGCCACTGCTCACGCGGAAGTTCGTGATCTCGGGTTGGCCGTCCTTGGCTGGAATGCGCTCGACGTTGACCTCGACACCAAAGGCCTTCATGGCCTGGATGGTCAGGTTGATATAGGGGCGGCTCTCGATAAGGCCGGTTACCTGCACGCAGGAGGGCTGGGCCAAAAGCGGGGCTGCCAGCAGCAAGCCGGAGATGTACTGCGAGCTCACATTGCCCGGCAGGATAAAGGTGCCCGGGCGCATGCGGCCGCTTGTCTTGAGCGGGAAGCCGCCCAGACCCTGCAGGTCGCAGCCGGCGGCAATGATCTCGTCGGAGAGCGGGGAGAGGGGGCGTGCGCCCAGGCGGCCCTGGCCCACAAAGGTGGCCTCTGCCCCCAGCGCGCAGGCGACGGGCAGCATAAAGCGGAGCGTGGAGCCGCTCTCGCCGCAGTCGAGCGTGCCGCCCGCAAGTGCCTTGAGCAGGCCAAACTCAATACTCTTCATGGTGGGATGGACTTGGAACCCGTCCTCGACGGTCTCGATGCGGGCACCCAGGGCCGTGAGGCAGCGCACCGTGGCTTCGATATCGGCGCAGGTGGTGTTGCAAGTGACGTGCGTCTCGCCGTTGGCGAGTGCGGCACAGATGATGAGGCGGTGCGCCATCGACTTGGACGCGATGGCGGGAACGGTGCCCTTGAGCGGGGAGGGGGTGATGCGGGCTAGCATACGGATGCGTCTCCCTTCTGGCCGAGGCCCTCGGCAATTAAATCATGGAAGGTGGAAAGCGGCGTGCGGTCGATGCTGCAGCGGCCAATACCGTGCGGAATCACCAGATCGATGGTGTCACCGGCGCGTTTTTTGTCGTGCAGCGCCTCGGCAAAGATGGCGTCGGCCGAAAGCTCACAGCGGGTCTTGAGGCCATGACGGGCGCAGAGCTCCTCGATGCGACCGGGCAGCTCGGCATCGCAAATGCCGTGCAGGGCTGCGGCACGCGTGATGATGCCCATGCCGATCGACACGCAGTTGCCGTGTCCCAGCTCAAAGTGCTCGCAGGCCTCGACGGCATGTCCGGCGCTGTGTCCAAAGTTGAGGAGCTTGCGCTGGTTGGTCTCGCGTTCGTCGGCAACGACCACGGCGCGCTTAATGTCGATATTGCGGGCGATTATGAGCGCCACGCGGGCCACGTCGCGGTTCAGCAGCTCAAGCGTGAGCGGGGTCTTCTCCATCTCGGCGAAGAGCTCGGGGTCGGCGATCACGGCGTGCTTGACGACCTCGCCGCAGCCGTCGGCGAACTGCTCGGGCGTGAGGGTGGCAAGGCATCCCACGTCAGCGATGACAACACTTGGCTGCCAAAAGGCGCCAGCTAGGTTCTTGCCGGCAGCCAGGTCGATGGCCGTCTTGCCGCCCACCGACGAGTCCACCATAGCGAGCAGACTCGTGGGGATCTGCACAAACTTGCAGCCGCGCATGTAGGTGGCGGCCACAAAGCCAGCCACGTCGCCCACGACGCCGCCGCCGAGTGCCACGATCACGTCGGAGCGCGAAAGCTCGTGCTCGGCTACAAACTCAAGAATGGCAACGTAGGTCTCGGCGCGCTTGTGTACCTCGCCGGCCTCGAAGGTGCAAACGCTTACCTCATAGCCTGACGCCTCCAGGCTCTGCTTAACGGGCATCTGGTAGAGAGGACCCACGTTGGTGTCCGTCACGATGACGGCGCGGGCGCCTCCGGCGGTGGCGCGAACGAGTGGCCCTGCCTGCTCCAGCAAAAACGTGCCCACGTGTACCTGGTAGGGGCGTGCGGTGTCGATATCGATGGTAATCGCCATAAGCTATGGTCCTTTCGACCTGGCGTGATGGGTGGTCTAGTGGGCGCTCTCGTCGTCGAGTGCGCGCTTGATGCGATCGCCCTCGGCAAGGAGATTCTCAAGATAACGCTGGTCGCGGTTCTTGAGCGCACGGCTGTAGGCGCCGAGCGAATCGATCAGATGGTCGATCTCGAAGGCGAGAGCGTCGGCGTCGTCAATCATGAGCTCGGACCACATCTGCGGGTTGAGGTGGGCCACGCGCGTGAGGTCGCGGTAGCTACCGGCAGAGAAGCCGTGGTGGACCTGGGCGGTGGGGCTCTTTACGTAGGCGTTGGACACCACGTGCGCGAGCTGGCTCGTAAAGGCGATCACGCGGTCGTGCTCGGTGGCGGTGGTCACGCTGAACTTGCCAAACCCCAAGGGACGCACCATCTCGCGAACCTGGCCCAAGAGCTCCAGCTTAAGAGCATCGTCTACCGCAGGCGGAACGAGCACGAGCGGTGCGCCCTGGAACAGGTCGGCGCTGGAATGGGCGTAGCCCGAGAACTGGGTGCCCGCCATGGGGTGTGCGCCCACAAAGTAAAAGCCGTGCTCTCGTGCGAGCTCAAAGGCCCGCTCACACACGATGCCCTTCACACCCACGGTGTCGATCACCACGGGGCCCATGATGGCATCGGTGTCGGTGGCGTCGGCGAGCGCCTGAGCGTGGGCCTCGAGCCACTCGATGCATGCCTCGGGATAGCAGGCAAGGACGATGATGTCGCACTCGCCGAGCGTCTCGTCGTTGAGCTCGCCGGCGACGGTACCCATGCTGGCGGCCGTCATCACGTCATCGTCGGGGTCCCAGGCAAGCACGCGAACGCCCGCCTGCGCATAGCCGCGGGCAAAGCTGCCGCCGATGAGGCCCAGGCCCACGATGCCGGCGCACTTGGGTCCACCCTGGTTGACGCGTGCGTTTCTCACCGTACCCATGGGTTACTCCTGAACGGTCTCTTGGCAGACGACCTCGCGGATGGCGCGGATGCGGCGCATGGTGTCGTCGAACTGGTCGGGGGTGAGGGCCTGAGCACCGTCGGACCAAGCGTGGCTCGGGTCGTCGTGGACCTCGATCTCCAGACCGTTGGCGCCGCAGGCAGTCGCGGCGAGCGCCATGGGCTCGACATAGCGGGTGTAGCCGGTGGCGTGGCTGGGGTCGGCGACGACGGGCAGGTGCGATAGGTGGTGCAGCACCGGCACGGCGTTGAGGTCGAAGGTGTTGCGGGTGCGGGTCTCGAAGGTGCGAATGCCGCGCTCGCACAGGATGACGTTGTCGTTGCCCTCGCTCATGATGTACTCGGCAGCCATGAGCAACTCGTCGACGGTGCCGGACATGCCGCGCTTGAGCAGGACCGGGGTCTTGGTCTTGCCGACCTCCTTGAGCAGGGGGAAGTTCTGCGCGTTGCGGGCGCCGATCTGCATGACGTCGATCTTCTTATCCAAGAAGACCTGCACGTCGCGCGGGTCCATGATCTCGGTGACGATCGGCATGTCGAGCTCGGCGGATGCCTCGCATAGCAGGTCCAGGCCGGCGGGACCCATGCCCTGGTAGGCGTAAGGGGAGGTGCGGGGCTTGTAGGCGCCACCGCGCAGCATCGTGGCGCCGGCGGCCTTTACGCGGCGTGCGATGCGAATGAGGTTTTCGCCCTCGACGGAGCAGGGTCCGGCGATGACCTGGAACTGGTCGCCGCCGATCTTGACGCCGTGGCCGCAGTCGATGACGGAGTCCTCAGGGTGGAACTTGCGGTTGGCACGCTTAAAGGGCTCGGAGACGCGCTGCACGCGCTCGACGACATCCATGGACTCGAGCAGGAACGGGTCGATCTTGGTCGTATCGCCCACCAGGCCGATGATGGTCTCGTTCTCGCCGCGCGAGACGTCGGTCTTGAGACCCTTCTTCTCAATCCAGCTGACGATATGGCCGACGGCCTCGTCGCTGGCGCTCTGCTTTAAAATTGCAATCATGGCGTGCCTCTCACCTCGATGGATAACTTTTGCAAAAACGGCCCGCATCGCGAGCCGTTATATATGTGCATGAGAGTTTATACTAATTGTTTCACTTTTGCGTTCTAAAGTGAGCCTCTGCGCCGTGTCTCCTACGTAATTGCAAAGCTTTTTCTATTCTTTTGTTAGCCCGTGGCGCACTTGGGTATAATGCCAACCGTTCGCCCTATTAGCTCAGGGGATTAGAGCGTCTGCCTCCGGAGCAGAAGGCCGTTGGTTCGAATCCAACATGGGGCACCATCGAACGTAAGACCGTCCGAACCTCGCATGGTCCGGGCGGTTTTCTTATACCGACGCGACGTGATGGGACGTGGTATGGCAGCAACGGATATCGAGCGCGGGCTTTCGACCGCCGAGGTCGAGGAGCGCATCGCCGCCGGTAAGATCAACCGCAACATGGAGCTTAAGACCAAATCGGTCAAAGAGCTCATCATCGAGAACCTCTGCACGCTGTTTAACTTGATCAACGCTGTCTTGGCGATTTTGGTGTTGCTGACCGGATCGTTCAAGAACCTCACGTTCCTGTTCGTGGTGTTTTTGAATACCGCCATCGGCGTCATTCAGTCCATGCGCTCCAAGAAGATGGTCGATAAGCTTACGCTGCTGACCTCTAAGAAGGCCATCGCGGTGCGCGACGGTGCCGAGGTGGAGCTCGACTTGGACCAGATCGTGCTCGATGACATCATCCGCTTGGGGCGCGGTGACCAGATTCCGGCCGACGCCGTGGTGGTTTCGGGTGAGGCACTCGTGAACGAGAGCCTGCTGACGGGCGAGAGCGATCTCATCAAAAAGCAGCCCGGCTCCGAGCTCATGAGCGGCAGCTTTATCGACTCGGGCCTGCTGCGCGCCCGCGTGATCCATGTTGGCGCCGACAACTACGTGGCCAAGATCAACAACGAGGCCAAGTACGTCAAAAAGGTCAATTCCGAGATCATGAATGCGCTCAACGCCATCGTGCGCTTTGCGAGCCTCATTATGATTCCGCTCGGCCTGGCGCTCTTTGCCTCGAGCGTGAGCGAGCTGTGGGATGCCGCCGGTACGCCGGGCGATAGCGCGCTTTCGTGGTGTTTTTCCGAGCTGCTTGCCGGTCGCGTGCCTTCGTCGGCGCTGCTGTCTACGGTGGGCGCTCTTTTGGGCATGATTCCGCAGGGCCTGGTGCTGCTGACTTCGTCGGTGCTTGCCATCGCCACGGTGCGTCTGGCGCGCCGCAAGGTACTCGCGCAGCAGCTCTACTGTATCGAGACGCTCGCGCGCGTCGACGTGCTGTGCTTGGACAAGACGGGCACCATTACCTCGGGCCGTATGGAGGTCGAGGGTACCTACCCGCTGCCTGTTGAGGGCGTTGGCTTTGGCGCGGACTCGGACGAGGCAGCTGTCCCCGTCGAGACCACGGTCCTCGATTTTGCGCTCGCCAACGTGGCGCGTGCCACCTCGGCAGACGCCAACGAGACCTGTCAGGCGCTGCTCAACTATTACGCTGACCGCCCGGTCGAGGTTTCCGAGCCGCTGGCGGTCATTCCGTTCTCTTCGTCCAAAAAGTGGAGCGGCGCCTCGTTTGCGCAGGGCTCCTATGTGATGGGCGCAGCGCAATTTGTGCTTTCGGAGCGCGTCTTTGCGCAGGTCGAGAACCGTGTGGCCGAGCTCGCCGACACCTGCCGCGTGCTTGTTGTGGCCCGTGTGGACGGCTTTACGCCCGACGGCGATATGGTGGGCGAGGCCGAGCCCGTGGGCTTTGTGACCATTCGCGACGAGATCCGTACCTCGGCTGCCGAGACCATCGGCTACTTTAACGAGCAGGGTGTGACCCTCAACGTGATCAGCGGCGACGACCCACGCACGGTGTCATCGATCGCGCGCGTGGTGGGCGTTCCGGGGGCCGATGCCTACGTCGACGCCACGACGCTTGATACGCCGTCCAAGATTGATGCGGCGGTGGACCGCTATCACGTCTTTGGTCGCGTGACGCCGCAGCAAAAGCGCGAACTCGTGCAGGCGCTCAAGCGTCGCGACCATACCGTTGCCATGACGGGCGACGGCGTCAACGACGTGCTGGCGCTCAAGGAGGCCGACTGCTCCGTGGCCATGGCCGCCGGTTCCGATGCTGCGCGCAACGTGGCCGAGATCGTGCTGGTCGACAACGATTTTGCCTCGATGCCCGCCGTGGTGGCTGAGGGCCGTCGCTCCATCAACAACCTGCAGCGCTCTGCGGCGCTGTTCTTGACTAAGACGCTGTTCTCGATGGGCCTGGCGGCGCTGTGCATCGCGTTTCCGCCGTATCCCTTCGAGCCGATTCAGATGACACTCATCAACTTCTTCTGCATCGGCGCGCCGGGCTTTGTGCTGGGTTTGGAGCCCAACAACGCCCGCGTGAAGGGGTCATTTTTGACCAACGTGCTCAAGCGTGCTCTGCCGGCGTCGCTGGCGGTCATAATGGCTGCTGCCCTCGATATCTTTGTGGCGCGCGTGTTCGGCTTTAACCAGCTCACGCTTTCGACCATGTGCCTGCTTACGTCGTGTGCGGCGAGCGTGAGTCTGATCTGGCGTATCTCGCAGCCGCTTACGCCCTTGCGTGTGGTGCTTTTTGTGTTTGTCGTCGTCGGCATCCTGGCGGGTGTTATCGGATTCCCGCAGCTGCTGTCCATCGCCAACCTGTCGATGGGCGAGGCCGTTATCTTGCTGGCGATCGTCGTCTTTACCTGCACGGTGTTCTTTAAGCTCGCCACGATGATGGATTCGCTTAAGCCGCGTCGTCGCCATGCTGCCACCGGCTTTGGCCGTGGCGTTCGCGTCCGTCTGGGTCGTGGTGGCGGCAAGGTGAGCTCGACGGGCTCAACTGCCCAGCGTTTTGCCAAGCGCGTCGCCGCCGATATGGCGCAGCGCCGTGAGGAGCGCACCGCTCGCGAGGCCGAGGTTCGCGCGCTCGAGGGTGTGGAAAAGGCCCAGCCCAAGAAAAAGAAGGGCACGGGCGTCACTCGCTCGCGTGTGACCAAGTCCGCCCAGGGCATTAAGGTCTCGATGCCAAGCAAGAAGAAAAAGCCTGTAAAGAAAGCCTAGCCCCAACGCCTCCCTAAGTTGCGGTGAAATAGGGACTGTTTAAGCGTTTTAACCTCCTATTTAGTCCCTATTTCACCGCAACTTAGGGGTGATCGGGGATGTTGAATTGGTGCCTTGCTCCTGTGGGGGCGTGGCGATGTTATGCTCTAACCTCGACTGTATGAATTGCTCCGAAAAGAGGAAGCCGTGATCTGCCCGCATTGCCTTAAGACCATAGAGGACGGCGCCTCGTTCTGCCCCTATTGCAACGCATACGTTGGTCCGGGCGACGGTCCCGAGCATACCGAGTTCGTATTCTGCGATGGTTGTGGCGCACGCCTGTCCCCGCATGATCGCACCTGTCCCAAGTGCGGGCGCCCCGCCCCGGGCATCCTTTCCAAAGACGCGGCTGCATCCGATCTGGCAGCAGGCCGCACGGCCGGCTTTCCGCGCTTGACGCAGGAGCAGATCGATACCGAGGTGCCCCATGCGCCGGCCTCTGCCGCCGCGGTGCTCTCGGATGCCGCCGACCCCAACGAGACCTGCGTGCTGCCTGCCTTCGATAAGGACTTTGGCATCCCCAAGGTCGATATCCCCACACCGGTGTCCCTGCGCGATGATGTCCAGCCCAAAAAGCAAAAGGCCAAGCGCAAGGTCCATCCCGACGAGGATGCCTATCACAAGCACAAGCGCCATATCCCCAAACCGCTTATCGTCATCGCGGTGCTCGCCGCCGTGTGCGGTGGTGCGTATTGGTTTGTGACTGCCGATCCTATGGGCGTCATGCCCGGCTTCTACGACCAGTTTGGCCAGGCCGCCAAGACCACCTTCCCGTCGCGCCAAAAGGGCGAGGCCACCGAGAAAGAGTCCAAGCAAGAGGATGCGTCCGAGGTCGTTCAGGAGGAGACCGTCTTAACCGACGACCAGCTCTACACCAGGCTCGACGGCCTGTACCAGACCATCGTGTCGTACAGCGACGATGATCAGATCGGCGAGGTCATCGATTCGTTTAATAACGGCTATCTGCGTACGCCGCTCTCCACCCGCCAGGAGCTGTCGCAGAGCGCTTACGCCCTGCGCGATCAGATTAAAAAGACCCAGGATGAGCTCAATAACCTCAAGGTTCAGGACGACACCGTCTATGCGGAGGACATCGATCATCTAAAGCAGCTTGCCCAGTGGATGTACGAGCGTGTCGACGTGATCTGCCAGAGCTGGGATATCTCGCTGTCCATTCCCGACGGCGAGTCGCTGAGCGCCCGTCAGAGCGAGATCCTGGCGCCCATCGCACAAGGCGGCAACAGCGCGCTTAACCAGTACGACGCCAACGTGAGCGCATGGAGACCGCAGCAACGTTCGTAATTTGTTGCCCTCCGGCGGCATAACCTGCGTGCGCAATTGATGGAAGCCCGTGCTTATTGCTACAATTTGACCAAATATGCTTTAAACGCACGAGGAAGGAACCACATGTTTGGTTTTAAGAAAGAGCTCTACACGCCCGAGTATCAGCTTGCCGGCGATGAGTGCGCGGTGATCGAGACGTCGAAGGGCACCATCAAGGTCAAGTTTGACGGCGAGGGCGCCCCCATCCACGTGGCGAACTTCTGCGAGCTTTCCACGATGGGTTTTTACGACGGCCTTAAGTTCCATCGCTATGTGCCCGGTTTTGTGATCCAGGGCGGCGACCCCAATACCCGCGATATGTCCGGCGCCGATGTCGCCGCCGGTCTTGAGGGCCCCGACGGCATGCCCGGTACCGGCGGCCCCGGCTACTGCATCAAGGGCGAGTTCGCTACCAACCCGCGTAACAGCCACGTCGACGGCGCGCTTGCCATGGCACGTTCCATGGATCCCGATTCCGCGGGTTCGCAGTTCTACTTCTGCCTGGGCGCTCAGCATAACCTCGACTCCGGCTACACCGTCTTTGGCACCACGGTCGAGGGCCTCGACGTCATCTCGCAGCTGCGTGCCGGCGACGAGATCGTCCACGTCGAGATCGTTCACGAGTAAAGGGGACTTCCTTGAATAGCCAGCTGATCCAACAGGGCCGCGCCGCTTATCGCGCGGGTGATTATTCCGCTGCCGCCCAGATGCTCGGTGCGGCAAAGACCCCCAGCGAGATTATAGGCGAGGCCGACCATCTGCGCGGCAACGCCTTGATGCACCTGGGCATGTATGCCGAGGCCGCCGAGGCCTACGCCGCCGCCCTCAACGACGGTACCTATGGTAAGCGCGGCGCGCTGCTTACCAACCGCGGCAAGGCGCTTGCTGCCGTGGGTGACTATGTGACCGCAGCCCAGGCTTTCTCCGCTGCAACGCAGGATGCATCCTATGCCACGCCGTTTAAGGCCTATCTGGGTCTGGGCAACGCCCTGTTCCAGTCGGGCGATTATGCCAATGCCGGCACCGCCTTCCGCCAGGCCGCCATCGATGGCGCCAACCCGGCTCCCGCCGCCGCCCTCGGCGATCTTGGCCGCTGCTTCATTAAGCTCGGCCGTCCGGCAGACGCCGTAGAGACCTACCGCACGGCCATTGACTTTGCCGGTCCGCGCGACGACACACGTGCGCTTAACGCCGGTATGGGCGAGGCGCTCTCTGCCGCCGGTCGCCCCTCTGACGCGCTCGATGCCTTTAACGCCGCCACCGCCGATGGCATCTACCAGCTCACGCCCGAGCAGGCCGACGAGCTTGCCCGCGTGCACGATTCCCTCGCCGCGCTTTCGGCCCAGACGGCCATGGCCACGGCGCCGGCTCCCGCGATGGATGCTCCCGCCGTCGACCCGCTCGACCCCACGGGTGCTACCGGTCAATTTATGCCCGACCCCTCGGACACCGGCTTCTTCACCCTGTCCGAGTCCGAGATGGTTCAGCAGGACCGCAAGGAGGCCAAGGTCCGTCGTCGCCATCGCCACACGGGCCTCAAGGTTTTCTTGGTGCTGCTCCTGCTGATCGTCATTGCCGCAGGCGGTCTTGGCTTTGCCTACACGCGCGGCCTGGGCTTTCCCTCGCAGGAGTCTGTTGTCACCGACCTGTTCCAGGCTGCCGGTGACGGCGATACCGCCAAGGCCGAGTCCTGCCTGGCCTCCAGCCTGTCCGAGGACGCCAAGTCGATGATCATTTCCTCGATTCCGCAGGGCGCCACCGTCTCCATTGAGGGCATGGACAAGTCTATGACCGAGACCACCGCCAAGGTCAAGGCGTCGCTGTCCAAGGGCGGCGAGCAGGAGTACACCGTCAAGTTCGTGCGCTCCGACAACCATATCGGTTGGGCCGTCTCCTCGCTCGACATCGATCTCTCGGCTGCTGACAACCAGTAGTGACCTTATGAGATTTGGCGCTGCCCGGTGCTTCACCGCAAGTGAAGTGCCGGGCTTGCGCTAGTATGATGGGCTAGTAGTTTTCCAGCAATCATCCAACACATCAGGAGTTGCGTTGTTTTCTTTGATGGATATGTTTTTCGGTAGCTATGCGGGCGATCTTGCCATCGACCTCGGCACCGCCAACACGCTTGTCTCCGTGCGCGGCAAGGGCATCGTCATTCGCGAGCCCTCCGTTGTCGCCATCGACAAGAACGATGAACGCATCCTGGCTGTCGGTATCGAGGCAAAGCGCATGCTCGGCCGTACGCCCGGTAACATTGTGGCTGTGCGTCCCCTTAAGGACGGCGTTATCGCCGACTTCGACGTTACCGAGGCCATGCTTCGCTATTTTATCGACAAGGCGTCCGAGAAGCGCTATCCGTGGACCCCGCGTCCGCGCGTTGTCGTCTGCGTCCCCTCCGGTGTCACGTCGGTCGAGAAGCGCGCCGTTTTTGAGGCTACGATCCAGGCCGGTGCCCGCCAGGCATACCTGATCGAGGAGCCCATGGCCGCTGCCATCGGCGCCGACTTGCCTGTCGAGGAGCCCACTGGCTCCATGGTCATCGATATCGGTGGCGGTACCACCGAGGTCGCCGTTATCGCCATGGGCGGTATCGTCGTGTCGCAGTCCATCCGCATTGCCGGTGACGAGTTTGATCAGGCCATCCTTACCCACGTTCGCGATGCCTATAACCTGGCTATCGGCGAGCGCACGGCCGAGGACATCAAGATCAAGGTCGGTTCTGCCGTGCCGCTCAAGGACGAGCTCGACGTCGAGGTCAACGGCCGCGACGTGATCACGGGCCTGCCCAAGACCGTGCGCATCGAGAGCGAGGAGATTCGTCGCGCGCTCAACAAGCCGCTCGACGAGATGGCCAAGGCCGTCAAGGACGCCCTCGACGCCACGCCGCCCGATCTTGCCTCGGATCTTATGTACTACGGCATCCTGTTGACCGGCGGCGGTGCGCTGCTGCGCGGCCTCGACGTGCGTCTGCGCGACGAGACCGGCGTTTCGGTCAACGTCAGCCCTACGGCGCTCGACAACGTCGTCAACGGCTGCGCCCGCGTGCTCGAGGCCAACGCGTTTGACGGTGGCTTCGTCCAGACCAATGCTTAATTTCCAAAAGGTGGATTCCATTTGGCACGATCTTCGGGTTTCTCTTCAAATCTGAATACCAAGCGACAATCAACGGGTATGCGCCCGTTGATTGTTTTCAGCGTAATTTCGGTGCTGCTGCTTACGTTTTACATTCGCGAGGGCGAGGCGGGACCGATTCATGCCGTGCGTTCGGGCGTGACGACGATTACCTCGCCGGTGCGTTTTGTGGGCTCGGCTGTGGCCGCGCCCTTTAACGCAATCGGAAACGTGTTCTCAAACCTTACGGCTTCGCAAGACACCCTCGACGAGCTTAAGAAGCAAAACGAGGTCCTGACGTCAAAGGTTGCTGAGCTCTCCGAGGCTCAAAAGACCGCCGAGCGACTCGAGAGCCTGGTCGGTCTGCAGTCGACCTACAACCTCAAGTCCACCGCGGCTCGCATTGTCGGCGCGTCGGGCGATGCCTGGACCTCGACCGTTACCATCGACAAAGGCTCTGCCGACGGTCTTACCATCAACATGCCCGTGACGAGTTCTGCCGGTGTCATCGGTCAGATTATCGAGGTTTCGGCCAAGACCTCCACCGTCCGCCTGATTAGTGATGAGAACTCGGGCGTGTCCGCCATGGTGCAGGATACGCGCGCTCAGGGTATGCTGCAGGGGCAGCCCGACGGTACCCTGCGCCTGGAGCACGTGAGTGTCGATTCCGACGTGAAGGTGGGCGACATCATCGTGACCTCGGGCATCGGCGGCGTATTCCCCAAGGGCCTGCCGCTCGGTACGGTCTCGTCGGTGGAGAAGTCTGCCAACGATGTGTACTACACCATCGTCGTGCGCGCCCAGACAACGGCCGAAAACAACGAGGAAGTGCTGGTCATTACGTCGCTGACCGATGAGCAGTCGGCTTCGGACGAGGATGTGAGCAGCGCCAACAGTACGCCGCAGGGCACCTCGCGCGATGTGGCCACCAAGTCCAAAGACGAAAGCTCGGATGAAAGCTCCGATGCGTCCGACACGACTGACTCGGGCTCGAGCGAATAGGGAGGCATGTCCATGGGTCTACACGAACAGGGGACTGGCTCCCGCACTTTTGCGATTGCCGCCATTGTCTGCGTCCTGCTGCAGGCGGGCTTGGCGCCGCAGATCTCCATCGCGGGCGGTCGCGTCAACTTTATGATTATCCTGGTGTGCCTGAGTGTGTTTTCGGGCGATCCCACGCGGGCTGTCATCTGCGGTTTTTGCAGTGGCCTGTTCTACGACCTGTCGGCAGCCGTGCCGGTGGGCGTGATGTCGCTGTTGCTGACAGTGGGCAGCTTTGCCCTGACACACAGTGCCGCCGGTCAGACGGGCGGCACCCCGAGCGCTCGCGGCATCACGGTGGGCGCCTTTGCGCTTGCCATTAACGTGATCTACAGCATTATCTTGCTATTTATGGGACTGGAATCGAGTTTTGTCGTGGCGATCTTTGGACACGCCCTGCCGTCCTCGATTCTGACCGGTCTGGTCGCCGTTCCGTTTTTGATGTCCGGCGTCGCGCCACAGTCTGGCTATGGGTTCTCCGCGCGCGGTGGGCGTCAGACGGGTATGCGCTTTAAGCCCAAGACCCGTAAGCTCAAATAGGGGAGGTCTGTAGATGTCTTCCCAGTTGACGGTTGTTGTCGCTGGCATCGTGCTGGTCGTGGCCATTGTGGTCGCGCTGGTCATCATGCGCCGCGGCGACTCCCGCTTTACCTACGACACGCAGCACGGAACGGCCCCGCGCGCCACCGAGGGCGAGGGCAATACGGCCGCTACGGCCTTCAAGGGCCGCTTTTCCATCCTCACCGCGGGCGTGGGTGCGATGTTTGCCGCGCTTGCCGTTAAGCTGTGGGGCATGCAGATGGTCTCGTCGGACTACTACGACAAGCAGGCCAAGAGCAATCAGACCCGTATCGTTACCACGCCTGCCGTTCGTGGCCGCATCTTGGACCGCAACGGCGTCGCGCTGGTGCAAAACCGCCCCTCGCTCGCCGTCGTCGCCTATCGCGACCTTGCCGACGACAAGGTACTGGTGCGTCATCTTGCCAACGTGCTCGGCATGCCGTATATCGCGGTGCTGCGCAACATCCAGGACAATTCCGAAGGCGCGCAGAGCCTGCATACGATCGCGACTGACGTGCGCCGCTCCACTGTCGCCTACATTCAGGAGCACGCCGGTGAGTTTCCCGGCGTGAAGATCGCCGAGCGCACCGAGCGCCAATACCCGTATGGCGAGACCGCCTGCCATATCTTGGGCTATACCGGCACCATTACCTCCGAGCAGCTCGAGGCGCAGAACAAGAAGTCGTCGGACGGCAGCGATAGCGCGGCTGGCCAGATCTCGTATCAATCGGGCGATATTGTGGGCCAGGCGGGCGTAGAGATTTACTACGAAAATCTGCTGCAGGGCATTCGTGGTGAGCAGACCGTGAAAGTTGACGCCTCGGGTAACGTGACCGGTCAAGCCGGCGCCGTTCCCGCCAAGGCCGGTTCTGACATTAAGCTTACGCTCGATCTTAAGATTCAACAGGCCTGCGAGACGGCTCTGGCGAATGCCATTGAGCTTGCCAAGACCACGGGTCATAGCGATGCCGGCAACGGCGCCGTGGTGTGCCTCGATCCCAACAATGGTGAGATTCTGGGTATGGCGAGCGAGCCCAAGTTTGATCCGTCGGTGTTCATCGGCGGCGTTTCCAACGACGTGTGGACCGAGCTCAACGACGACAAGGGTTCGCATCCGCTGCTCAACCGCGCCATTAGCGGCCAGTATATGTCGGCTTCGACCATCAAGCCGCTCTCGGCTCTGGCCGGTCTTGAGTTTGGAACCTATACCTCAGGCCAGACCACGAACTGCACGGGCTATTGGACGGGCCTGGGCAAGTCATGGGGTAAGTACTGCTGGCTGCATTCCGGTCACGGCACTATGACGCTGCAATCCGGTATCGCCAACTCGTGCGACCCCGTGTTTTACGATATGGGTAAGGCGTTTTTCTACAACGACCAGCATCCCGAGGGTCTGCAAGAGGTCTTTCGCCGTTGGGGCCTGGGCAAGACCTGCGGCATCGATCTGCCAAGTGAGGGCACCGGTCGCATTCCTGACGCCAAGTGGAAAGAGTCCTACTTTACCGACGCCTCGGCCGAGGACCGCAAGTGGAATGCCGGCGATATGACTAACATCGCTATCGGCCAGGGCGACATTTTGGTGACGCCGCTGCAGATGGCGTGTGCCTACATGGGCCTTGCCAACGGCGGCAAACAGTATGTGCCGCATGTGTTCTTGTCTGCTGTCTCGCGTGATGGCGACGGCGATGCCTACAAGTACAACGGCAAGGGCAAAAAGAAGCGCCTTGAGGCTCAAATTAACAACGATGCTGATCTTGCGCTGGTCCGCAACGGCATGCACGATGTGATTTACTCGGCGTCGACTTCGACCGCCGCACACTTTAACTCCTTGACCCCCACGGTCTACGGCAAGTCCGGCACGGGCGAGAAGAGCGGCGAGGACGATTACGCGTGGTTTTGCGCCTACGCGCCGGCCGATGAGCCCAAGTACGTGATTGTCACTGTCTTGGAACAGGGCGGTGGTGGCTCCGATACCGCGCTGCACGTCGTGCGCGATGTCCTCGGTGCCATTTATGACGAGCCCGACACATCTTCTGCCACGGGCGATTCTTCGGTTCGATAGGAGGTTGCGATGGATTTTTCGCCGGCGGACCTGTTCCGCTCAACTAAAACCGGTTCCCGCAGCAGCCTGGACCGTGTCAACAAGCAGCTTTCGGCCTCGCGCGGCACGTTTCGCCAGAAGGTGCACATCGGCGTGCTGCTGGCAACCTTGGCACTCGTTGCCTATGGTGCCATCATCATTTGGTCGGCATCGCAGTTTAAGGCCGACGCCTCATTTTCGCGCCACCTGTTGGGCATCGGCATCGGTGCGGTGCTTGCGGTGCTCGTCTGGCGTACCGATCTGCGCGGCATCTCTAACTTCTCGACGGCGCTGCTCGTCATCGACCTCATTGTGATTTTCTCGCCCAAGATTCCGGGGCTGTCCTATACGGGCGGTCTGGGCATGACGGGCT
This sequence comes from uncultured Collinsella sp., assembly GCA_937925735.1. Classification (GTDB taxonomy): domain Bacteria; phylum Actinomycetota; class Coriobacteriia; order Coriobacteriales; family Coriobacteriaceae; genus Collinsella. The sequence continues at coordinate 30,080 of CALAMK010000050.1, forward strand.
GGATCAAGATTCCCGGTATCGGTCTTACCTTCCAGCCGGTCGAGCTCGCCAAGCTCATCACTATCTTCTTTATCGCCACGCTTGGTTCGCAGTACAACGGCCGCATCGATACCGCCCGCGACTACATTAAGCTCTGCGGCATGCTTTCCGTTCCGTTTTTGGCCGTCGTCGCCATGGGCGACCTGGGTTCGGGCCTGGTCGTGTTGGTGTCGGGTGCCGTTGTGATCTGCATGAGCGGTGCGCGCCGCGAATGGGTCCTGTCGACCTTGGCTCTGCTCGTGGGTTTGGTGGCGCTCATCCTGGCGCTCGATTCGGTGCTCGATTCTCTTTTGGGCCATGACGTTTTGATCAAGCAGTACCAGATGAACCGACTGACCGTCTTTATCGACCCCGATAATGCCGATTCGGACGATGCCTACAACTTGCAGCAATCGCTCATCGCGGTTGGATCGGGTGGCTTTTTCGGTAAAGGTCTGGGCCATGCGACGCAGTCTGCCGGTGGCTTTCTGCCCGAGTTCCACACCGACTTCGTCTTTGCCTTTTTGTCCGAGACCTTTGGCTTCTGCGGCTCCTTTTTGCTGCTGTGCCTGTACGTGCTGCTCATGTTCTCGACGATTCGCGTGGCCTTTAAGTGCGAGTCTCTGTTCCTACGCTTGTCATGCGTAGGTATCGTCGGCATGTGGGCATTTCAGACCTTCGAGAACATCGGCATGTGCATCGGCATGATGCCGATTACCGGTATTCCGTTGCCGTTCATTAGCTTCGGTTCGTCCTCGATGATGATCCAGTTGCTGACGGTAGGTATCGTACAATCCATATGGCGGCATCGTTCGGGCGCCGCGTAACCGCTGGAGGGGTTTGCTATGAAGATTCCCGTGGACAAGCTGACCCGCGTCTTTAAGATGGGCGCGACCACCAAGAAGGATTCCGACACGCCGGTTCGCGTGTCCGTCTACCTCGATTCGTCTGCCTCGCGTTTTTTGGTCGAGACGGTGCGCGATGCCTTCGTGCCGCAGACGACGTCTGGCATTGTGCGCGTTGAGCGCCTGGGTGAGGACCGTATCGTCCCCAAGACCGATACCGACGTGGTGCTGGTCCTTTCGTGCGGATCCGACCGTCTGGAGAGCGCTGTACAGGAGCTTGTGATTGCCGGCGCCCCCGTGTGCGTGCTGGCCGAGTCTGCTGTCGAGGTGCCTTTTATCCAGGAGTCCACGCCCATGCTCGGCGCGGTGGCGGCCACCGATAAGACGTATCTGCTCGAGACGCTTGCCCGCTGGATTCTCGATCGCACGGACAAGGAGACGGCCTTTGCGGCAAACTTCGCCTTCATGCGTATCGCTGCCGCTAACCGCATCATCACCTCGTGCGCGCTTACCAATATGGCGACGGGCGCGCTGGTGTTTTTGCCGGGGGCCGATTATCCCGTTATGGCGCTGGCGCAGGTGGGCATGCTCTTTGAGCTCGCGGCCATCTTTGGACGCGGTATTAAGCCCGAGCGCGGTTATGAGGTCGCGGGCGTGCTTGCCGGCGGCTTGGTGCTCCGCGCCGTCACCCGCGCCCTGGTAAAGCAGACGCCGCATATTGGGTTTGCCGTCAAGGCGCTGACCGCCGCCGCGGGAACCTATGGCATGGGCCGTGCGCTCGTGTCGTTGTATGAACGCGACATCGACTACAGCCGTGCCAACGAGGTGGCTGCCGCCACGTTCTCGCGCGTCCGCGACCTGGTGACCACGGTTGCCGGCGCTACTCGTCCCATGGGTCCCTTTGAGGACGCATCTGATCTCGCTGCTTAGGGGTTTCTTTTGCGCGCTGTGTACCAAGACTGTTTTCATTTGATTGAGCCCCTGCTCGCAAAGGTCGAGAAGCCGAGTCGCTATATCGACCATGAGTGGGGCACGCTCTCCAAGGCCGATGCCGATTACCGCTGCTGCATGATCTACCCTGACGTGTATGAGGTCGGTCTGCCCAACCAGGGCATCGCCATTCTCTATAACATCCTCAATCAGGCCGAGGGCATTTCCTGCGAGCGCGGCTATGTGCCGTGGCCCGATATGGGCGATGCCATGCGCGAGGCGGGGATTCCGCTGCTGTCGCTCGAGGGCGCGGCGCCTGTGGCCTCGTTCGATATCGTCGGCATGCATGTGCCGCACGAGATGGCCGTCACCAACTTCCTCGAGGCGCTCGACCTCGCCGGCATTCCGCTGCTCGCGGCCGACCGTACCGAGGACGATCCCATCATCGTCGCCGGTGGCCCCTCGGTCTATAACCCCGAGCCGTATGCGGCCTTCTTCGATGCCATCCTGATCGGTGAGGGCGAGGAGTCGCTGCTCGAGGTTTGCCAGCTGCATCGTTGCCTGCGCGATGAGGGCGTCTCGCGCGCTCAGATTGTCGAGCAGCTCGCGACGGTCGCCGGTACCTATGTGCCGTCTCTGTATGAGGTGCGCTATGACGAGCCCTGCTCGCCGCATGGCTACACCGTGCCGCGCGAAGGCAAGGACGTCCCGCCGGTAGTCTATAAGCGCGTCGTTGAGGACTTTGGCGCTACCAATCCGCTGTCGCAGTCGTGCGTGCCCTACGCGCAGCTCGTCCACGATCGCCTGTCTATCGAGATTCTGCGCGGCTGTGCCCGCGGCTGCCGTTTTTGCCAGGCCGGCATGACCTATCGTCCGGTGCGCGAGCGCTCGGCCGACCAGATTGTGTCCTCGGTGATCCAGGGCCTGCAGAAGACCGGCTATGACGAGGTGTCGCTCACCTCGCTCTCGACCACCGACCACTCATGCATCCGCGATGTGCTCGGCAGGCTCAACCGCCGTCTGGAAGATACGGGTATTCGCGTGTCCATTCCCTCACAGCGCCTGGATTCGTTTGGCGTGGATATGGCCGAGTCGGTCGCTGGCGAAAAGAAGGGCGGCCTGACGTTTGCCCCCGAAGCCGGCAGTCAGCGCATGCGCGACATCATCAACAAGAATGTGACCGAGGAGGACTTGGACCGTGCGGCCAAGGCGGCCTTCGAGGCTGGTTGGAACCGCATGAAGCTCTACTTCATGATGGGCCTTCCCGGCGAGCGCGATGAGGATATCGTGGCCATCGCCAACCTGGCCGACCATGTGCTCGAGCTCGGCCGCTCCGTGGTTCCCAAGGCGCGCCGCGGCTCCATCTCGGTGTCCATCTCGGTGTCGGTGTTTATCCCCAAGGCCGCTACACCCTTCCAATGGTGCCCGCAGCTCGATTACGACGACGTCAAGCGTCGCCAAAAGCTGCTCATCACGAGCGTTCGCAACCGTGCGGTCCGCGTGCACTACCACGATGCCGAGACCTCGCTCGTCGAGGCCGCGCTGTCCCGCGCCGGTCGCGATATGACGCCGGTCATCATGGACGCCTGGCGTGCGGGCTCGCGTTTTGACGCCTGGGTGGAGCATTTTTCGCTCGACAACTGGAAGTCAGCCGCCGCCAAAAACGGCATCGATCTCAACGAGCTCGTGCACCTGCCCTATGGGCTGGACTGGCGCCTGCCCTGGGAGCACGTGAGCCCCGGCTGCTCGCGCGGCTTCCTCGAGCGCGAATACCGCCGCTCGCTGGAGGGCGTCACGACGCCCGACTGCACCCGCACGTCGTGCACCGGTTGCGGAATCTGCCCCACGCTCCATGCCAAGAACGTATTGGTGGGTGATCGCGCATGAGTGAGCGCCTGACCGACAACCCCACGCTCTTTAGGCTTCGCGTTCGCTATGGCAAGCGCGACCGCCTTAAGTACCTGGGTCATCTCGAAGTGATTCATACCATTGAGCGCATCGTGCGTCGCGCGGGGCTGCCCTATGCCGTGACGCAGGGCTTCTCTCCGCACATGCGCGTGGGCTTTTCGTCGGCGCTGCCGGTGGGCACGTCGTCGACTTGCGAGTGGTATGACCTGTTTATGACCGAGTTCGTCGCGCTCGACGAGGCGTTTGAGCGCCTGGCGGCGGCATCTCCGGCCGATCTGGCCCCCATCGAGGCGGCATACATCGACGTGCGCACACCGGCGCTGACGGCGCAGCTCACGCGTCTGTCCTATCGTATCGACCTGCATCTTGACCCTGAGGCACCGGCCTCCGCCGACGAGGTGCGTCGTGCTATCGATACGCTGCGCGCGGGCCACGGCATCGACTACGCGCGTGGTAAGAAGAGCAAACGCCTAGACCTTGACCACACGCTCGTGGGCTATGAGCTCACGGCAGGGGAGCGCCCGGACCATCTGGTGCTCATGCTCGACACCCATGCCGACAACGAGGGCTCCATGCGTCCGGAAATTTTGCTTTCTGCCGCTGATGTTTTGTTGCAGGGCTTGACCCCGGGCGTCGATGCACCTATCGTTTTCACCGGTATGCAAGACCTCGTGACCATCTGCTCCTACGATGTCGAGCGTCAGAATCAAGCATGCGAGGACGACGAGGGCCGACTCGTCAGCCCCATACCTGTGCGAACTTGTGGATTTGCTCCACATACTCGTTGACGGGGGTATTATCGCCTGCTACTATATTCGGCTGTTGCACTAACTGATGCATGAAGGGCAAGTAAACATGTACGCAATCGTTAACACGGGCGGCAAGCAGTACAAGGTCGCCACCGACGATGTCATCACCGTCGAGAAGATCGAGGGCAATGAGGGCGATAAGATCACCCTGCCGGTTATCTTCCTCAACGATGGTAAGAAGATCGTCACCGATCCCGACAAGCTGGCCAAGGCCAAGGTTACCGCTCAGATCGTTGAGCAGTTCAAGGGCGAGAAGCAGCTGGTCTTCAAGTTCCACAAGCGCAAGCGCTATCGTCGTCTGAAGGGTCACCGTCAGCAGCTCACCAAGCTGAAGATCGTGAAGGTTCAGGCTACCTCCCGCGCCAAGAAGGCTGTCAAGGCAGAGGCTGAGGCTGTTGCCGAGGCTCCCGTCGCCGAGTAGATTACACTCGTAACGAAAGAGTAGGTATACACAATGGCACACAAAAAAGGACTCGGTTCCTCCCGTAATGGCCGTGACTCCCGCGGTCAGCGCCTTGGCACGAAGCGCTATGCCGGCCAGACGGTAACCACGGGCACGATTCTCGTCCGTCAGCACGGCACGCACATCCACCCGGGTGAGAACGTTGGCCGTGGCAAGGACGACACGCTGTTCGCGCTGGTCGACGGTACCGTTGAGTTCCACAAGGGTATCAAGCACAGGGTCAGCGTACGCCCGCTCGCGAACGCGTAATTCACCCTTCATAGAGCACATATGTGGGAGGCACTTGAGTTTTAGGATTCAAGGGTCTCCCTCTTTTTTGGAGGAGGCGATTCTGTTGTCACAGTTCACCGATATCAGCCGAATTAACGTTTGCGGCGGCGACGGCGGAGCCGGATGCATGTCGTTTAGGCGCGAGGCATTTGTTCCCAAGGGCGGCCCCGATGGCGGCGACGGCGGTCGTGGCGGCAACGTCGTCATTCAGGCCGACGCTCAGCTGTCCTCGCTGATCGATTACCGCTTTAAGCATCACTTCCGTGCCGAGCGCGGAACGCATGGCCAGGGTGCCCGCCGCAACGGCAAAAGCGGTGAGGACCTGATTTTGAAAGTCCCCATGGGCACCGTAGTCCGCGAGCTCGATCCCGAGACGCAGACCCCGATGTTCGAGATTGCCGACCTGGTGCACGACGGCGAGCGCGTTGTCGTGGCGCCCGGTGGTGCTGGCGGTCTGGGCAACACTCACTTTGTGACGTCGGTGCGTCGCGCGCCCGCGTTTGCCCAGCTCGGCGAGCCGGCTGAGGAGCACTGGATCGAGCTCGAGATGAAGCTCATGGCCGATGCCGCGCTTGTGGGCTTTCCCTCGGTCGGCAAGTCCTCGCTCATCGCGCGTATGAGCGCTGCCCGTCCCAAGATTGCCGACTACCCGTTTACCACGCTTGTGCCCAATCTGGGCATGGTGCGTGCCGGCGAATATTCTTACGTCGTTGCCGACGTTCCCGGTCTCATCGAGGGCGCGAGCGAGGGTCGTGGCCTGGGCCATCAGTTCCTGCGCCACATTGAGCGCACGGCCTTGATCATGCATGTCGTTGACATGACGGGCGGGTTTGAGGATCGCGATCCGGTTGAGGACTATCGCATTATTAACCGTGAGCTTGAGCAGTATGGCGCTGAGCTTTCGGAGCGTCCGCAGATCGTCGTCGCCAACAAGTGCGATGCGCCGGGCACGGCCGACAAGATTGCCGACCTTAAGCGTGCGGCGCTCGACGACGGGCATATGTTCTTTGCCGTGTCCGCTGTGACGGGTGCCGGTCTCAACACGTTGATGCTTGCCGTGGGCGAGCAGGTGGCCAAGCTCCGCGCTGAGCTGGCGGTCTCTGATGAGCCGGTCGATTTGCGCGACGAGGAGTGGGAGCGTCGCCGCCTGCAGCGCGAGAAGCGGTTCCGTATTGTCCAGGAGGAGCCCGGTGCCTTCCGCGTGGTCGGTCGCGCCATCGAGCGCTTGGTTATCCAGACCGACTGGGAAAATGAGGAGGCCGTCATCTATCTGCAGCATAAGTTTTCCCGCATGGGTGTTGACGATGCGCTCGAAAAGGCCGGTTGCCGTGCCGGCGACGAGGTTCGCATTTGCCAGCGCGCCTTTGACTTTGAGGGCGCCGAGGACTTCTCGGAGTTCGAGGACGAGCTTGAGGACGGTAGCGAGGACGTCGCCGTTGAGGTCGTTGATGTCGAGGATGTCGCGGACGATAGCTTGGAGGCTGTCGACGCGGTGGATGCCATTGACGGTACCGATGACGCTGTTGCTGCGGAAGACGTCGAGACCCCGGAGGGCGAGTAAGCCATGTCGCTGCGCGGTGGAATCGGTCTGCCCGAGCTTCCCATAGAGGACGGGCAGGAGTTTAGGCTCGGCATTATGGGCGGTACCTTTGACCCCATCCATTACGGTCACCTGGTGACCGCCGAGCAGGCACGTGAGTCCCTCGACTTGGACGCCGTGCTCTTTATGCCGGCCGGCTCTCCCGCCTTTAAGCTCGACAAGCCGGTGACGCCTGCTGAGGACCGTTATGCCATGACGGTCCTCGCGACCGCCGCGAACCCGGCCTTTTTGGCAAGCCGCTTCGAGATCGATCGTGCCGGTGTCACCTACACAGCCGATACGCTGCGCGCCCTTCGCGAGTTTTACCCGCCACGGGTGAAGCTTTACTTTATTACGGGTGCCGATGCGATTATCGATATTGTGACCTGGCACAATGCAGATGAGATTGCCGAACTGGCAACCTTTATTGCTGCGACGCGTCCCGGCTTTGACATCGATACGGCCCGGGCGCGGATTAAGGAATCGGGATTGCCATTCGACGTGCGCTATATCCAGATTCCGGCGCTGGCGATTAGCTCGACCAACATTCGCAAGCGGGTTGCTCGCGGCATGAGCGTGCGCTATCTTACGAGCGAGTCCGTGCTCGGCTATATCCGTAAACGCGGCCTGTATGCCGATCTTGGGCAAGACGATTTTGATTGATGGGGGAGAACGTTGTCGGTAGAAGATCAGTTTGAGGGCGACGAGCGCGCGCTCTTGACGCGTATCCACGAGTTGCTCGATGTGCGCATGAAGGATAAGCGTAAGCGCTACGTGCATTCGCTCGGGGTTGCCGAGACTGCGTTGCACCTAGCCGAGGTGTACGGTGTCGACCGCTTTGATGCCGCTGCCGCCGGCCTGATCCATGACTGGGACAAGGTGCTCTCCGACGACGAGCTGGTCACGCGCGCTCTGCATTACGGCATTAAGATTGCCGGCTCTCCGTCTGCCGCGACGCCGCTTTTGCATGGCCCGGTTGCCGCCTATGAGCTTCCGCAGCTTTTTCCCGAGCTGTCGCCGGCGGTCTTTCAGGCTGTCGACCGTCACACCGTGGGCGCTTGCGACATGACGCCGCTCGATATGGTGGTCTTTGTGGCCGATGCCATCGAACCCAACCGCCACGGCGATTATGCCCATGCGCTGCGCAAGATGGTGGGGAAGTCCTCGCTCGACGAGTTGTTCTTCTCCTGTTTTGCGCAGGGTCTGGTCTATGTGATCCAGACCGGGCGTTATCTTTATCCCACGGCTATTACGATTTACAACCATTACGCCCAGCTGCGCTAGCTCGGGCTGTCTAGAAAGAGGTATTCCATGGCCGACGAGACCATGACCGACGAGCAGATTCTTGAAGGTGTGGAGCACAAGAGCTTCGTTGCCACGTCCGACCGCACTGCCGCAACGCTTTCCGCGAGCGGTGTCGCCGCCGAGGATGTCGCCCGCGCCGCCGCGCAGGCCGCCTACGACAAGAAAGGCGAGGACGTTCAGGTGCTCGACCTGACTGAGCTTTCCGATGTGTGTGACTACTTTGTCCTCGCTACCGGCATCAACAACCGCCAGGTCGATTCCATCGTTGACGAGATCGAGGAGAAGGTCGCCGAGGCTTGCGGCGAGCATCCGTTCTCCATCGAGGGCCGCGAGCAGAAGACCTGGATGCTCATGGACTACGGTTCGGTTGTCGTCCACGTCTTCACTCCCGAGGCGCGCGAGTTCTACCGCCTCGAAAAGCTCTGGGGTGACGCCCCCCAGCTTCCACTCGACCTCCTCTAGTAGCTCATTTGGGACGGGGTTTTTAGCTACCCTTTACCGTTCGCCGGGCAGCTGCATCATTCGCAGCTGCCCGGCTTTCTTTTTGTCTAAGGGACTAATCGTTGAAGCGGGATTGACGGCCGAAGGATAGGGCGGTGTCGCCGAACTTGTCTCGGACGGCGTCGATGGCGACCGAGAGGTCGCGACGGTCGCTGGATTGGGCTCCGCGGTCGTCGATTTCGCAGAACAGGTCGGTCTGGATACCGCCCTGATGGTCGAAGTCGCTCATGCCGACGCCCGCCAGGCGCACATGCATCCCTTCCTGCCAGATGTTGTCGAGCAGTTCGAGCGCCACTGCCACGAAGATGTTCTCATCGTCGGTCGGATGGGGCAGCCGGCGCTGTGCCGAGCGACCGCTTCCATACGAATACTTGAGTTTGAGCGTCACCGTGGCGCCCGTTAGTCCCTGACGTCGCAGACGGCGTCCCACTGACTCTCCCAACAGCGCAATCGCCGCTTCGATGTCCCCACGCTCAGTTAAATCGTTCGCAAAGGTGCGTTCATTGCTGACCGACTTGACCTCGCGCTCTTCATCGAGGCTCGTGACTTCGGAGATTTCGAGTCCCAGCGCGCGCTGGCGCATGCGTTCGCCGTTGACGCCAAAAATAGTGGCCAAGGTTGATTCCGGTGCGCGTGATAGCTCGCCGAGCGTGTAGATGCGCATACGACGCAGTCGCTCCTCGGCCGAGCGCCCGATGCCGCTCATGGCAGATACCGGCAGCGCAGCCAAAAAGCGCTGCTCGGTTCCGGGGCGCACGATGGTCAGCCCAAACGGCTTGTCCCGCTCGCTTGCGATCTTTGCGACCGTCTTGTTGCAGCCCACGCCAATGGAGCAGGTCACTCCCAACGCTGCCACGCGGTCGCTTATGCGCCGTGCAACCAGTAGCGGGTCTTCGGGTGCAAAGCGACCCGGTGTGATGTCGATAAAGGCCTCGTCGATGGATACGCGCTCAACGCGCGGGGTCTCGTCGGCGAGAATCGCCATGACCTGCGCGCTGACCTCGTGGTAGCGATCGAAATGCCCATGCGTCCAAATGGCCTGCGGACAGAGACGTCGTGCCTCGGCCGAGGGCATGGCGGAGTGCACGCCAAAGCGACGTGCCTCGTATGAGCAGGTGGACACAACGCCGCGGGAATCGGCATCGCCACCCACGATGAGCGGCTTGCCGCGCCACTCGGGATGATCGAGCATCTCCACGCTCGCAAAAAACGCATCGAGATCCATGAGGCCCACCGCCGTTCCCGTCCAGGGTGGCGGCGTGACGCCCGCAGCATCTTCATAACCGTATGTATGTTCGCGTCTTTTCATGTCATGAGTATACCGCGCAGCTCATGTGGGGTGCGTGGATGTGCTTGCAAATCGCGAATTCTTGTCTAAGATATGGATTTGCCTTCGACTACACCGAAGAAGTTGGTCTCACGGACTTCACCTGCCCGCGTCGATGGCGTATTATATTCAACTGTTTGTTTGTAGTTGCAGCCTAAAGCTGCTTGGTTGGAGGAGTTTCCTTTGGCAGTCAAGATTCGCCTTGCTCGTCACGGCGCTAAGAAGCGTCCGTACTACCGTGTCGTCGTCGCCGATTCCCGCGCCCCGCGTGACGGTCGTATCATCGAGGAGGTTGGCCGCTACAACCCGATGACCGCCCCCAAGACCATCAACCTCGATCTCGAGAAGATCGCTGACTGGCAGTCCAAGGGCGCTCAGCTCACCGACGCTGTCGCTGCTCTGGTCAAGGCCGCCAACGAGGGCGAGAAGACCGAGACCGTCGTCAAGAAGTCCAAGAAGCAGCTCGCCAAAGAGGCCGAGGCCGCTAAGGCTGCCGCTGAGGCCGCTGAGGGCGCCGAGGAGTAAATCGTGCCTGAGGTTGACGCTGCACAGCTCGAGGGTGAGGCAATGCTCTCAGATCGCATCGCCGATCTCGTCGAATATCTCGTTGTTCAGATCGTCGACGACCCGGATTCCGTGAGCCTTGAGGTCATCGATGGTGACGACGCCTCCACGATTGAGGTTTCTGTTGCCGAGGATGACGTCGCTAAGGTCATCGGCCGTCGTGGCCGTACCATCAAGGCCATTCGCACGCTCGCCCGTGCACTGGCCGCTCGCCTCGACACTGCAGTCGAGGTAGAGGTTCTGGGCTAGGACCTTGAGGTCCCAGTACAAAAACATCGCCCGTGTGGTTAAGCCGCACGGAAGGAAGGGGGAGGTCCTCGCGCAGCCGCTGCGGGGGCTTCCTTCTGTATTGACGCCGGGTATGCGCGTCGCCTTGACGCCGCCGGCGCTCAAACGTGACCGTTTTTGCACGGTCACATCCGTCACCGATACGGGCGATGGCGATCTGGTCTCGTTTGAGGGCATTGATGACTTGACGGCCGCCGAGGGCATCACCGGATGCTACGTGCTGGCAAATCGTGACGACTTTGAGCTCGATTCGCTCGACGCCGCCTATACCGACCTTATGGGTCGCGAGGTGGTCGACGAGCGCTTTGGCTCGCTCGGCACGGTTGTCGAGATTATGTCGACGCCTGCCAACGATGTTTGGGTTGTCGAGGGCGATCGGTACGGCGAGGTACTGATTCCCGTGATCGAGCAGGTTGTGCTCGATCTTCCCGACACAGGAACAATTTCCGTCCACGTTATGGACGGCTTGATCGATATGGACAAGTAGGGAGGTCAACATGCTAATCGAGACCCTTTCGGTCTTTCCCGAGATGTTTGAGCCCGTTATGTCCACGTCGATTTTGGGCCGTGCCCGCAAGGCCGGCCTTTTTGATTTTAAGGCCTATAACCTGCGCGACTGGACGCACGACCGTCATCGCACCGTCGATGACGAGCCGTACGGCGGCGGGCAGGGCATGCTCATGAAGGTCGAGCCTATTGCCGAGGCCATCGAGGCTATTAGCTCCGAGGGTCCCAAGCCCACCGTGGTGTTCTTCACCCCCTGTGGCGAGCCCTTTACGCAGCATGTGGCCGAGCGCCTGCTCAAAAGCGAGCGCCTGCTGTTTGTCTGCAGCCGCTACGAAGGCGTCGACGAGCGCGCGTATGCGTATGCCGACGAGCGTCTGTCGATCGGCGACTACGTGCTTACGGGTGGCGAGCTACCCGCCATGGTCGTTGCCGATGCTGTCGTACGCCTCATTCCCGGCGCCCTGGGCGATGAGATGAGCAACGTTGACGAGTCGTTCTCGACCGCCGAGGACGGTGGCCTGCTCGAGTACGCGCAGTACACCCGCCCCGCCGAGTTCAATGGAGAAGGTGTTCCTCCGGTGCTCGTGAGCGGCGATCACGCTAAGGTCGATGCCTGGCGTCGCAAGAACGCCATCGAGCGCACCTGCCGTTGGCGTCCCGATCTGATCGAGACGGCGCGCCTTACGCCACAGGAGCGCGCGTACGCGCAGGAGATTCTGGACGCTTCGTATTCGCAGAGCGAGGAGTGAGAATGGTTCCATCGCAGCATTCTGCCCTGAGGGGCGCCTTTGAGTGGATTGCGGTCGTCGTCATCGCGCTCGCCGCCACCTTCCTGATCCGCACCTTTGTGATCGAACCCTTTGTGGTGCCCACCGGCTCCATGGAGTCCACGATCGAGATTGGCGACCAGATCCTGGCGCAAAAGGTGAGCCTCGAGCTCGGCCAGCCTGTCACCCAGGGCGATATCGTGGTGTTTCACAACCCCGATGGCACCTCCGAGCATGATGTTCTCGTCAAGCGTGTTATTGCCACGGCCGGTCAGACGGTCGACCTTCAGGACGGCCAGGTGGTCGTTGACGGCCAGGCACTCGACGAGGACTACACGACCGGCATGAGCTGGCCGCTTTCGGCCCAGGCTCCCGGCGCTCAGGTTAGCTATCCCTACACCGTTCCCGACGGGTGCGTGTGGGTGATGGGCGACAACCGCGAAAACTCTGCCGACTCACGTTACTTTGGTCCCGTCGATCGCTCTGATTTGATTGCCGTGGCGCTTGTGCGCTACTGGCCGCTCAACCGCATCGGCGCTATCGACTAAAAACCGCTATAGTACAGTACCTAACCGTGTAATCGTTTCGACGAGGGGATATTAGAGGCATGAACGCTTCATCGCTTTCCTTCCAAGACATCATCCTGCGCCTCCAGCAGTACTGGGGCGAGCAGGGCTGCGTCATTATGCAGCCCTATGACTCCGAGGTCGGTGCCGGTACCTTCCATACCGCGACCACGCTGCGCTCGCTCGGTCCCTCCGAGTGGCGCACCTGCTATGCGCAGCCTTGCCGCCGTCCCGCCGACGGCCGCTACGGCGAGAATCCCAACCGCATGCAGCACTACTATCAGTTCCAGGTGCTCATCAAGCCCTCGCCGGTCAACGCCCAGGAGCTCTACCTGGGGTCTCTTGCCGCTATCGGTCTGGACCCCAACGACCATGACGTCCGTTTTGTCGAGGACGACTGGGAGAGTCCGACCCTGGGCGCCTGGGGCCTTGGCTGGGAGGTCTGGCTCAACGGCATGGAGGTCACGCAGTTCACGTACTTCCAGCAGGTGGGCGGCATCGAGGTCGACCCCGTGCCCGTCGAGATCACCTACGGCCTGGAGCGCATCGCCATGTACGCCCAGGGCGTCAACTCCGTCTACGACCTGGTGTGGAGCTATCTGCCTGACGGCACACCTATGACCTATGGTGACGTGTTCCTGGAGAACGAGCGCGAGTTTAGCGCTTACAACTTTGAGGTCGCCAACGTCGAGATGATGCGTCAGAAGTTTGACGACTACGAGTCCGAGTGCCACTCCTGCCTGGAGCGCAAGCTGCCGCTGCCCGCATACGACTGCGTCATGAAGTGCAGCCATGCCTTCAACCTGCTCGATGCCCGCGGTGCGCTGTCCGCGGTCGAGCGTGCCAACTACATCCTCCGCGTCCGCGCCGTCGCCAAGGCGTGCTGCGAGGCCTATATGGCCGAGGTCGCCGGAGTCAACGAGAATGCCGACCAGGAAGGCGAGGTGGCGTAAGCCATGGCAGACGCTAAGGATTTCCTGTTTGAGATCGGTACGGAGGAAATGCCCTCCGCACCGTTGAACAATGCCGTCAAGCAGCTCGGCACCATGATCGCCAAGGGCCTCGACGAGGCCGGTCTGGCCCATGGCGAGGTCCGCGTGATCTCGAGCCCGCGTCGTCTGGCTGCGCTCGTGGCCAACGTCGCCACCGCGACCGATGAGGTCCATGAGGTCAAGCGCGGTCCCGCGGCAAACATTGCCTTTGATGCCGACGGTAACGCCACCAAGGCCGCCCAGGGCTTTGCCCGCAAGTGCGGTGTGGCTGCCGAGGACCTGGTCCGTCGCGAGGACACCGACGGTCGCGAGTATGTGTTCGCCGAGAAGAACATTCCCTCTGCACCGGCTACCCCGATCCTGACGGCTCTGTGCGAGAAGACGATCGCCGGGCTGCAGTGGCCCAACTATCGCAGCCAGCGCTGGGGCCACGAGCACGCGACGTTTGTTCGTCCGGTCCGTTGGATCTGCTGCCTTTTGGGTGAGGACGTTGTGCCCGTGTCGTTTGCCGACGTGACGAGTGGCAACACCACGCGTGGACATCGCGTTCTGGGCCCCGGTGACCATGTGGTTGCCAGCCCCGCCGTCTACGAGCGGGTGCTCGAGGACGCCGGCGTGCTCTCTGCCGAGCGTCGTCGTGAGGCCATCCTTGCCGGTATCGCCGAGGTCGAGGCTGCCCGTCCCGGCTGCCATGTCGATACGCCCAAGAAGGTCTTTGAGGAGGTCATTAACCTCTGCGAGTGGCCGACGGTGCTCGTCGGTACCTTCGATGAGGAGTTCCTCAAGGTCCCGCACGAGATCATCTGCGAGTCCATGCTCACCAACCAGCGCTACTTCCCGATCTATGACGGCGAGGGCAAGCTCACGCGTGAGTTCGTGGTCGTCTCCAACAGCAAGCCCGAGAACGCCGAGCGCGTGATCGACGGCAACGAGCGCGTCGTGCGTGCCCGTCTGGACGATGCCAAGTTCTTCTACGAGGAGGACCTGAAGATTTCCCTCGACGAGTTCCGTGAGCGTCTGGCCAAGGTCGCCTTCCAGGAGAAGCTCGGTAGCGTGCTCGCCAAGTCCGAGCGTATTGAGCAGCTCGCGCTCGCCATCGCTCGCGAGGCCCATCTGGGCGCCCACCTGGCCGCCGATGCCGCCCGCGCCGCGCACCTGTGCAAGGCCGACCTGGTATCCAACGCCGTCGTCGAGTTCACGAGCCAGCAGGGCGTGATGGGTGGTTACTACGCCTCCGCGATGGGGGAGAACGACGAGGTCGCCCATGCCATTCGCGATCACTATCGCCCCCGCTTTGCCGGCGATGAGCTGCCCGAGGGCACCGCTGGCTGCATCGTGGCCTGTGCCGACAAGCTCGATACCATCGCCGGTATTTTTGCCATCGATGAGCCCCCGACCGGCTCTTCCGACCCGTATGCGCTGCGTCGCGCCGCCATCGGCATCATCAACATCCTGCGCGATCGCCTGCCGATCGACCCCACGACGCTCATCGACTTTGCCCTTGAGCTCTATAGCGAGCAGGGCATCGAGTTCGACGCCGCCGAGGTCGCCCAGCAGGTCTGTGACTTCTTCCACGGCCGCCTGGTGAGCATGGCCCGCGACGAGAAGATTCCGGCCGATACCGTCGCCGCCGTCTCTGCGGTGCACATCATCGCTCCGTCTGTCTTCTTCGCCCGCTGCGCCGCGCTCGACGAGGCCCGCAAGAACGATGCCGAGACCTTCGACAACCTGGCTACCGCCTATGCCCGCGCCGCGCACATCTCCAAGCCCGAGCTGGGTGCGGAGTACGACCGCAGCCTGATGGGCGAGGCCGAGCTCGCGCTCGCCGAAGCCTCCGAGGCTGCTCAGACCGCTGTCGATGCCGCCCTTGCTGCCGAGGATTACCCGGCCGCATTCGCCGCTCTTGCAGCTCTGCGTGCTCCCATCGACCGTTTCTTCGACGAGGTTATGGTCATGGACAAGGACGAGCAGCTCCGCGATAATCGCCTTAAGCTGCTCAACCGCTTCGAAGCCGTTTTCTCCGGCATCGCCAACATCGGTGAGCTTGCCCGCAAAAAGTAAGCCAGCCTGCGCGTAAGCGCAAAAGGAGCCCCGCATGGATTGCCCGGTCACCGCTCGTCCCACCGTTATCGTTATCTCCGACTCGCTCGGTGATACCGCTTGTGAGGTGGTGCTTGCGGCGTCCGGGCAATTTGATGAAGGGGCTTTTCGTGTTTTGCGCCTGCCTAAGGTGACCTCGGTGGAGCAGGTCAAGTCGTTTGTGGGACCGCGCGTCGATGCCGACCATCGCGATATCGCTGTGTTCCACACCATCGTCGACCCGGCGCTGCGCGCTCGCGTGCTCGACTACCTGAGCATGCTGCATATTCGTTCGGTTGACCTGATCGGCCCGACGCTCGCCGTGCTGTCGTCGCTTATCGGTGTGTCGCCCAAGGGCGTCGCGGGCGTGATTCACAAGACCGATGACCGCTATTTCCATCGTATCGAGGCTATGGAGTATTTCGTTGAGCACGATGACGGGCGCGGCTGCGACGACCTGTCGGGTGCCGATATCGTGCTGCTGGGCGTATCGCGCACGTCCAAGACGCCGCTGTCGATGTATTTGGCCTATCAGGGTTACAAGGTTGCCAATGTTCCGTTGGCCCATGGCGTGGAGCCGCCGAAGTCAATTTACGAGGTCGACCCGATGCGGTTGTTTGGTCTGATTTCGACTGTTGATGTGATCTCCGGGATTCGCGATAGCCGCTTGGGCGATGACTACGCCCGCGCCGTCGCCGGCTCCTATGCCGAGCCCGAGAGCGTGCGCAGCGAGCTCGAGGAAGCTCGTGCCCTCATGAAGCGCCTGGGCTGCTTTGTGGTGCGTACCGACGGTAAGGCGATCGAGGAGAGCGCCTCCGAGATCATCGGTCGCTTGGGGGAAGTCCAAGAAGCCCGTGCCCGTCGCGCCGCCCGCCGAGCCCAGCAAAGCTAACTCATTGGGGTAGCTAAAAATGCACCGTCTTTTAAAGACTACCAAAAATAATGCACGATATTGGTAAAGCGATTTAGCAAAGAACTTGCATTTGACCTGCAACTCTCTTACAGTGGTATCTTCATAAGGTAACCACCTTTACCTACCGTTTACCGTAACATTTATCACGTTTACCAAACCCCGCGCCCTCTACGCATGCCCGCTCAATGCCCGCCGTATAGTACCCTCACGGCTCGCAACCGGCGGGTCGATTCGTCACCACGGTCGTGCGCGTAAGTGCATGGAAGGGGAAGTATCGTGAGCGATTGCAAGAGGGTTTACCGTTTTGGTACCGACGCCCAGGGCACCTGTGTCACTGAGGGCGACAAGTCCATGAACTTTGTGCTTGGCGGCAAGGGCGCGAACCTTGCCGAGATGAGCCGTATCGGCCTGCCGGTTCCCGGCGGCTTTACCATTACCTGCCAGACCTGCGTTGAGTACTCCGGTGCCGGCAACGTCTGGCCCGAAGGCGCACTCGATGAGATCGTTGCTGCCGAGGCCGACCTCGAGACCCGCTGCGGCAAGAAGCTCGGCGACGCCTCCGATCCGCTGCTCGTCTCGGTTCGCTCTGGCGCTCCGTTCTCCATGCCCGGTATGATGGACACGGTCCTCAACTTGGGCCTCAACGACGACTCCGTTCAGGGTCTCATCGCCCAGACGCAAAATCCGCGTTTTGCCTGGGACAGCTACCGACGCTTTATCCAGATGTTCTCCAACGTCGTTATGGGTGTTGACGCAGACCTGTTCGAGAACGCCCTGACCCAGGCACGCCTGGTCGCCGGTGTTCGCGTCGATTCCGAGCTTTCGGCCGAGGACCTTCAGGAGCTCGTGGAGACCTTCAAGGGCATCTTCTCCGAGAACGTCGAGGCCGCCCTGTATCCCGAGCTCGAGGTCGTCGATGGCAAGCCCGTCTTCCCGCGCGACCCGGAGCTCCAGCTGCGCCTTGCCATTCAGGCTGTCTTTGGCAGCTGGATGAACGAGCGCGCTTGCATCTATCGCAAGCAGCACGGCATTTCCGACGAGCTCGGCACCGCGGTCAACGTTCAGGCCATGGCATTTGGTAACAAGGGCGAGACCTCTGCGACTGGCGTCGCCTTCACGCGCAACCCGGCCGATGGCACCAAGGAATTCTACGGCGACTTTCTGGTCAACGCCCAGGGCGAGGACGTTGTCGCCGGCATCCGCAACACCGAGCCCATCGCCGACCTCAAGGCCACCCCGGGCCTCGAGTCCGCTGGCGAAGAGCTCGAGCGCGTGTTCCTGACGCTCGAGGATCATTACCGCGATATGTGCGATATCGAGTTTACCATCGAGCAGGGCAAGCTCTGGATGCTCCAGACCCGCGTGGGTAAGCGCACTGCCACCGCCGCCCTGCGCATCGCCATCGAAATGGTCGAGGAGGGCCTGATTACCCGCGGGGAGGCCGTGAGCCGTATCGATCCCGCGCAGCTCGACCAGCTCCTGCATCCGCAGTTCGATGCCTGCAAAAAGTACGAGGCCCTGGCCAGCGGTCTGAACGCCAGCCCTGGTGCAGCCGTGGGCGAGATCGTGTTTTCGAGCGATGATGCCGTCGCGCGCGCCAACGAGGGCCACAAGGTCATTCTGGTTCGCTGGGAGACGAACCCCGACGACCTGAAGGGCATGGTTGCCGCCGAGGGTATCTTGACGAGCCATGGTGGCAAGACGAGCCATGCCGCCGTTATCGCTCGCGGTATGGGCACGCCCTGCGTCTGCGGCGTCGAGCGCTTCCACATCGACGCCGCCGAGAAGGTCGTGCGCATCGAGGGCAGCGACCGCGTGCTGCATGAGGGCGATGTCATCTCCATCGACGGCACCCAGGGTATCGTCGTCGACGGCGCCGTTGATCTGGTTTCGGCCGAGCTCACCGGCGACCTGGACACCATCCTGTCCTGGGCCGACGAGATTCGCCTGGACGAGACCGGCGGCCACGCCAACCATGTGCGCGTCAACGCCGACAACCCCGAGGATGCCGCGCTCGCGCTCGAGTTTGGCGCCGAGGCCATCGGCCTGTGCCGCACCGAGCACATGTTCCTGGGCGATCGCAAGAACATCATCCAGAGCTTCATCCTGTCCGATGATGAGGCCGTGAAGCAGCAGGCCCTGGCCGACCTGCTCAAGGTTCAGACCGAGGACTTCCTGGCAATGTTCAAGACCATGTCCGGTCGCGACGTAGTTGTTCGCCTGCTCGATCCGCCGCTTCATGAGTTCCTGGATAATCCTCGCGAGCTCGAGGTCGCCATCACCAAGAAGGAAGCCGCCGGCGCCAGCGAGGAAGAGCTTGCCGTCCTGCGTGCTCGCCTGCGTCGTATCGACGGCATGGTCGAGTCCAACCCGATGCTCGGCCTGCGCGGTGTGCGCCTGTCCGTTGTCTTTAGCGATCTGCCGCTCATGCAGGTTCGCGCCGTCGCCACGGCTGCCGCTTGCCTCATCAAGGAGGGCGTCGATCCGCGTCCCGAGATCATGGTTCCGCTCGTTTCCATTACGGCCGAGCACGTTCAGACTCGCGAAGTCATCGAGCGCGTGATCGCCGAGGTTTCCGCCGAGGAGGGCGTCGAGCTCAATATTCCCGTGGCACGATGCTCGAGCTGCCACGCGCCTGCATGGTCGCCGACGAGATCGCCCATCATGCCGACTTCTTCTGCTTTGGCACCAACGACCTCACCCAGACGACCTTCGGCTTCTCTCGTGACGATGCCGAGGCCAAGTTCATCCCGCTGTACATGCACAAGAAGATCTTGAAGGACAACCCCTTCGAGACCATCGACACGGCGGTACTGGAGCTGGTGCGCATGGCCGTCGAGAAGGGTCGCGCCACCAACCCCGACATGCACTTTGGCGTGTGCGGCGAGCACGGCGGCGACCCCAAGTCCATCATGGGCCTGTTTAACGTGGCCGACGTGGACTACGTGTCCTGCTCGCCCTATCGTGTGCCCCTCGCGCGCCTGGCGGCCGCCCAGGCCAAGCTCGAGGCGAAGCGTTCCGCTTAACTGAGTCGCGTTCCATTTGCGCCTTTTACGCCCCCCTTCGCGCCGTCGCGCCCCCTGTGGACGCGGCGGCGTTTTACGTTGGTTCAATACATTGGCAACTGACGGGAGGACTGCGATGAAAAACCTCACCAGGTATTTGCAACGAGCGCGTCGGGGAGCACAGATGACCCTGTGCTGGGTGATCGTTGCGGTCACGGCGCTTTGCGGGATGCCGACAGCCGGTTTTGCCCTTCAGGATGATTCGCGCGACGAGCTCTATGGCGACGTGGTCAACCCGCTCACCATTACGGTCAACGATCGCGACTGCACGTTTGTAGATATCGATGACGGCAAGCTCGAGGGCCGTACCTCGATGTACGACAACGTCTCGTTCTACACGGCCGCCGTCAAAAAGGTGCTGCCCAACTGGGCATCGCTAGCCTATAACATCCTTGGCTATGGTGGAGGCGACGACTCCGGGGACTTTTTGTACTGGGACCACGCCGGCAAGGGCTTTGAGAAGGACTTCGGTAAGGGTCACTATATCTATCTGTATGATGCGCTTTCGGGCGGCAACGGTGAGCATTCCGATGGTGCCGACAAATCGAAGCAGAGTGGTCTGACATCTGCAAAAAGCCTCAATGCGGTCTACGAGCGCTTGACCGACGATATCGCCGGCTGTATCTGTCACAAGCTGGTGGGCTCCGATTTCCGTAAATACGTGCCGCTCGACGGACTGTCGAAAGACACGACTGAGCAGGACGTCATTTATGCCACCATCGCGTGTGTGGACAAGCTCGGCGGCACCTACCAGTACGATTTCAATGGCTTTGGCATCGCGTTCTATAACTTTAGAGTTCAGCAGCTCAACAGCGTGAACAAGCTTAACTGTGCGCCCGAGGACGCGCCGGGCTATTCCTTTGTCGATTCTAAGACTGAGCAGGAGCTCGTTACCTCGGCTCTTAACGTCGGCTATGAGGACGCCTCGCAGAGCATCACGCTCGCCCGCGGTACCGAGGAGACGGTCGGCACGAGCACTTCTGAATCCGCATCGTATTCCAAAGGTGGCTCGTGGGGCGCATCGGTGAGCCTCAAGGAGTCGCTGGGCGTGCCCGCAACAGCGAGCGAGGAGATCGAGACGTCGTTTTCGGCCGAAACCACGATGTCCCAGTTGTGGGAGGCGAGCAAGACCGAGGAGCAGCCGATCACCACAACGGACAATCAGTCGGTCACCGTCAATATGACGATCCCGGCGCACACGCAGGTCAATAGCAAGCAAACGAGTTCTACCACGACGCTGTCTGAGGACTATGACCAGCCGGTGGGCGTGACGTTCGACGTGATCATCTTTAACATGAACGGCGAGTGCTACGACGACAACGCCGCCGTGCAGGAGTTCCATACCGCCGGTTATGACCAGCGCTCGTTCTACACCACCTTTGGCGATCAGTCGACCGATGCCGTGCAGAACCTGTTCCTGCGCTCAATCGCCCATCGTGGCGACGACGGGTACGATACCACCGCCGGAAACGTGACGAGCTGGTCGTATCGCACCAACAACCACATGGTGCGCGCCATCGATTGGAATTCGGTCCTGGCCGATCGCGAGGTGCCCTCGCGCAACGGCGGCGCCCCGCGCACGTGCAACGTGCTCAATGACATGGCCGCGACCTATCCCATGTCCATTACGGGTTCCAATCTGTCGTTTGAGTCGGTGACGGTCGATACGCAGTTGGGCACGCCGCAGCCCGTTAAGCCCATCTCCAAGATTCTCGTGTCGCTGCAGACCGATAAGACCCGAAGGCTTACGGTTGGAGACGAAGACCCCATCTCTTCCTATCGCGTGCGTGCAAGGGACGAGGACGATGTTGATTACTACGGCTTTGTGAAGTCGTCGGGCGACTGGCGCGTGGTCGATAAAAAGGGCAAGGAATGCAAGTCCGACGTAATCGAGATCCAGACCGACCCTGTCACCCACGAGCAGGTCGTGGTGGGTAAAAAGGCCGGCACCGCCTACGTAAAGTACTTTATCCCCGAGGACACCTATGTGGACGTGAATGGGCATGTCTCGACCAATGACGAGATCGACGCCGCGGCCTATAAATATAAGGTAAGTGACGTGGCGCCCGAGCCGTTTAACGGCAGCATCAAACTCGAGGGCTCGGCACGGACCGTCGTCGGCGTCGAGGAAAATCTCAACGGCATCGAAGGCCTGACGGCTACGGTCTATGACACGACGGGCAAGGAAGTCGATAGAGTCTGCAGCTGGGAGGCCCAGGAGCTCGAGAGCAAGGGCATTTCGGTCGCGACAGACGGCACGATGACCATCTCGCAACCGGGCACCTTCCATGTTCGCGCCTTTATTGACGGCGTTTATTCCGATTGGGCCGAAGTTGTCGCCGACCCCGCGCCCGTTGACCCGATGACGACCGTCGTGGAGACACCGGCGAGCGTTACGGCTGCCGCATCCGCAGGGGGATTCTTCGACAACGACGGATAGCACGGCTCCTGCCCAGGGAGAGCAGGCCGCTTCCGATGCGAACGCGGCCGAGTCTGCTCCGGCGAGCGACGATGCCGCTGCATTGACTGACGACACCGCGCCCGCTGCCGCGAAGGATGCCTCGCCGATTCCTACAGGCCTCGTTACCGTTTTGACCGATATCTGCCGCTACGGCATCGATCACGGCCTCATCAGCGCATCAAACAAGGAAGAGATGACCAAGCAGGACTTCGACATCTTGGGCATCCTGTACCTGATGGCGGACAGCCAGGACCTGGTGCCCCAAGACGCCGAAGATGCGATGAGTCAATGGGTCCATGACAACTATAATGACGACGAGCTTGCCACCTGGAAGCAGCATGCGCTTTCGGTGCTGCTCGAATACGGCTATATCGCGCCCGGAACGACCGTGACGACGCCGACGACTGATGCTGCGGACGGCGCATAAGTGCAGAAAGAGTGCGTGTTTTTGTCTTTTTGCGCACGGGCAAAATAGTTCTTGCAGCCAAGGTCGTGGCGTGTATACTCGAATACGTTTGTTCAACTACGTGCCGGCCAAGGTGGTACGGCACCTCTAGAAGAGTAAGGAATTGCACATGGATTACATCCGCGCAATCGAGCGTCAGCAGATCCGCGAGGACATCCCGCAGGTCCGCGTTGCCGACAACGTCAAGGTTCACTACCGCATTAAGGAAGGCGACCGCGAGCGCATCCAGGTTTTCCAGGGTGACGTCATCCGCATGGCCGGCGCCGGTGCCCGTGAGACCTTCACCGTCCGCAAGATTTCCTTCGGTGTCGGTGTTGAGCGTACCTTCCCGCTTCACAGCCCCAAGATCGCCAAGCTCGAGGTCGTCCGTCATGGTCGCGTCCGTCGCGCCAAGCTGTACTACCTCCGCGACAAGGTGGGCAAGGCTGCTCGCATCCCCGAGAAGCGCTAAGAAGATCGCAGCGTCTGTCCACTCGTTTGGACAAAAGGGTCACCTTCGGGTGGCCCTTCTTTTTATTTGATTTGCATACAAGGAGGCCCCGATATGGCCAACATGACGAGCTCGGTTTCGGCATCGCAGGTTGCCGGCGAGCTGGCGAGCGCCACGTTCGAGGAGATTCCCGCCCTCGTGGAGCATTATCGCGAGGATCCGCGCCAGCAGGTGATCAAGGCTTGCGAACGTGCCCTTAAGCGCCATGCCAAGGAACTTTCCGAACGCGAGCGCGTCAACGGCATGTACGAGCTTATGCATGAGCTCGGCGGTGATGGCGTGGTCGTGGGTGTCGACGAGGTGGGCCGTGGCTCGGTAGCGGGTCCCTTGACCGTGTGTGCCGTGTGTCTTCCGATGGAGCCGCGCATCTGGGGCATCAATGATTCCAAAAAGCTCACGCCGGCGCGCCGCGAGCTGCTCTCGGTGAAGATTGCCGAGGTGGCGACTGCTATCGGCTTTTGCCATATCGCTCCTGCGGATATCGATCAGATGGGCATGGCCCGCGCCATTCGAGCCGCTGTCGCGGGTGCGGTGTCCGATACGGGGCTTGAGCCCGATTGCGTGCTTATGGACGGCAACCCCCTGGGCGCCGTGCCCCATGAGCGCGACGTGGTCAAGGGCGATGCCAAGATCGCCTGTATCGCCGCGGCATCCATCATGGCAAAGGTCACGCGTGACGAGATGATGGTCGAGTACGACGCCGAGTATCCCGAGTACCATTTGGCCGAATCGAAAGGCTATGCGAGCCCCGAACACATTGAGGCCATTCGCAAACATGGTCTTTCTCCGCTGCACCGTGTGAGCTTTTGCGGAAACTTTCTGCAGACTGAGCGCCTTTTTTAGGCCAATTGTGGAGACTGGGACCTTAAGGGTTCTATAAACCTGCTGGTAGGGGCCGTGTGCAACGCTATTGTTGCGCGCGGCCCCTCATTTGTCGGCATTTGGTTGGTTTTCGGTTTGCTTCCGGTACTTACCCGCATGAAACCTGCCCTCATTATCGAGGCAATGC
Organism: uncultured Collinsella sp.; assembly: GCA_937925735.1. Lineage (GTDB taxonomy): Bacteria > Actinomycetota > Coriobacteriia > Coriobacteriales > Coriobacteriaceae > Collinsella. The sequence goes on from CALAMK010000050.1 coordinate 54,202, forward strand.
AGGGAGTGGGAAAGGAGACCCCATGTGTGCCGCAGCCAAAATGAGCAAGACGCAGCAGCTCAAGGAGCGTTGGGAAGAGGGGGAGCTCGATTGCGGGTCGATCACCCCTGAGTTTATCAAGGGGCTCAGTCCTCGCGAGCTCGGTATGCTGGGCGAGCTTATCGCAATCGATTACTTTAACGAGCGCGGCTATGCATTGCTGGAACAAGGCTATCGATGCTCGGAGGGCGAGGCCGACCTGGTGCTGCTCGACGAGCTCGACGATGTGGTGGTGATGGCCGAGGTCAAGACCAGGCGTGTTGCGCTGGATTGCGATACTCGGGTGTTTCCCGAGGAAGCGGTGAACGCCCAAAAGCAGCGGCGCTATCGTCGCATCGCGAGTTGCTATCTCATGGAGCATTATCCGCTCAAGGCGATCCGCTTCGATGCCGTGGGCGTCACCATTCGCGGCGGGCATATCGCCGAGATCGAGCACCAGTACAATGCGTTCGATTGGCAGGTGTCGTGATGGCGTTCGAAACCTTTGCCGTTCACGCTGCCTGTATCCGCGGCGTCGAGGCGATTCCCGTCACGGTCGAGGTATCGCTTGCGGGTGGCATCCCGGGCATCCAGATGCTCGGCATCCCGAGTATGGAGGTCATGGAGTCGCGCGGGCGCATTCGCTGCGCGATGCGCTCTGCGGGATTCGAGATCCCGCGTTCGGGCATTACGGTCAATCTGGCGCCGGGCGATATCCGAAAGACCGGTAGCGGCTTTGACCTGCCGATAGCCATTGCGGTGCTTGCGGCCGATGGGCAGATTCCACGCGACAATCTCGACCGCTGCCTCATTGCCGGCGAGCTCGGCTTGGATGGTACGGTGCTTCCCGTCAAGGGCGAGGTGGCGTTCCAGCTGCTGGCTCGCGACATGGGGCTGTCTTTTATCGCCGGCAGGTCCGACCAGCATGTTCCGCTTTCGGGGGTCGACTGCGGTTTTATCGACCATCTGTCGCAGCTTGCTCACGGTATGGGCGAGGCAGCTCGGCATTATCTGGATTCTGAAGTGCTCGAGGCCACCTTTGAGCTCGAGCTCGATTATGCCGATGTGTTGGGGCAGGAAGTCGCCAAACGCGGCATAGCGCTTGCGGCGGCAGGGGAGTTGGGCCTGCTCATGATCGGGTCTCCGGGATCGGGCAAGACCATACTTGCGCGCCGCATGACGGGTATCTTGCCCGAGCTCTCCGTCGAGGACCAGCAGGAGGCGCTGTGCATTCATTCGGTCTTGGGTGAGAACATCGATGGCCTGCTTGCGGGGCATCGGCCGTTTCGAAGCCCCCATCACAGCATATCGACAGCGGGCCTTATTGGCGGAGGGCGCCCGGTGCATCCGGGCGAGATCAGCCTTGCCCATGGCGGCGTGCTCTTTTTGGACGAGCTTGCCGAGTTTCCCACCGGTGTGCTGCAGACGCTCAGGCAGCCTATCGAGCGCGGTTATGTCAGGATCGTGCGCGTCGATGGCGCCTTTACGTTTCCCTCGCGCTTTCAGCTGCTTGCGGCGAGCAATCCCTGTCCCTGCGGCTTTTTGGGCGATCGCGAGGTTCCATGTCGCTGCTCGGCATCGATGGTCGAGCGCTACCGGTCCAAGCTACGCGGTCCCTTGGCCGACCGTATCGACCTGATGATCGACGTGACCCGCCCCGATCCGCAGGTGATTATTGAGGGCGCCGAGGGCATGTCGTCGGCCGAGCTGCGCGACTACGTTGTCCGCGGTAGGGCTTTTCGTGCCTGGCGCGAGACCCATATGGACGATGCGGATGCCGAGGCCGAGGACGACGAGTCCCGCTCTATCGATGGTGTTGTGTCGACCTTTGCGCTCGATCAGGCGGCGGAAACGTGCGTGCTTGGATTGTCGAAACGCACGCATCTCACGGGGCGCGGCATCGTGCGCCTGGTGCGCATCGCGCGCACGATTGCCGATGTCGCCGAAAGTGAGCGGGTGACGCAAGATCATGTGCTCGAGGCCGCAATGTATCAGGGAAGGAGGGACCAGTGATGGATGAGGCTCGCTACGAACTGCATCCCGGGGATGGGCTGTTCCCCGCTACTGTTCTGGAGCTTTCCGATGTGCCACAGACGCTGTTCGTGCGTGGCGACCCTGAGGTTCTCTCGACACCGGCGCTCTCGATTATCGGTGCGCGCAAGGCCTCTCCCTACGGCCTTGCCGTCGCGGAGCTTGCGGCCAAGGTCGCGGTGGAAGCGGGGGTGACGGTGGTATCGGGCGGTGCGGTCGGTTGCGACCAGGCGTCGGGTTGGGCCGCAGTCAATGCCGGCGGCAAACATGTCGTGGTGTTGGGGACAGGCGCCGATGTAATCTACCCGCGCTCGAGCGCGGGACTCATCGCGCGCACGATCGATACGGGCGGCGCGGTCGTGTCCATCTCGCCTTGGGGTATGGGGCCGCGTAAGTTTGCCTTTCCGCGGCGTAACCGGATGATCGCAGCACTTTCGCAGGCGCTCTTTGTGTCGGAAGCCGGCATGCCGTCTGGGACGTTTTCTACCGCCGAGACCGCTATGGACTTGGGGCGCGAGCTGCTTGCCGTGCCGGGTTCGATTTTGTCTCCCGAGTCTCGCGGTACCAATTATCTAATCGCCAACGGCGCCTGCTGCATTATCGACGAGGAGTCCATCGAGATGGCTATCTCTCGCATATACGGCACCCTGCGCTACTCGCGTCCCGATGCGCCCGGTATCGCAGATCTTGACCCCACACAGCGGGCCGTGATGCATGCCCTCATCGCCTCCCCGCTCAAGGTTGAAGACATCGCCACACTCGTCTCGCTCGATGCCGTCGGTGTGCTCAAGCTCCTGGGCTCACTCGAGCTCGAGGGCCTCATCGAGCGCATGATGGATGGAAGGTATGCGCCCTCCAAGTTTGCCCTTCACGCCCAGACGCCCTTCGGTCACAATGGAAAACGTGTCAATTAGAAAGGTGTTTGCAGATGCTGTTTGATCAGGTGACGGTTATCGGTGGCGGTCTGGCGGGATCGGAATGCGCGATTCAGCTGGCAGATCGCGGGTTCGCCGTAAAGCTGTGCGAGATGCGCCCGCAGGTAAGCTCTCCTGCCCACCATACCGATCACTTGGCGGAGCTCGTCTGCTCCAATTCGTTTAAATCGACCCGTCCCGATTCCGCCGCCGGTCTGCTGAAGGCCGAGCTCGAGCGCATGGGCTCTGTGCTGCTCGACTGCGCTCATCGTGCGGCCGTTCCTGCCGGCGGCGCCCTGGCGGTCGACCGCGTCAAGTTTTCCGAGCTCGTCGAGGCTGAGGTTGCCGCCCGCCCCAATATCGAGGTCGTCCACGGTGAGGTCACCCAGATTCCCGAGGGTCATGTGGTTATCGCCGCGGGCCCCCTATGCTCGCCGGCATTGAGTGAGGAGGTCATGAAGCTCGTCGGCGGGGACGCCCTGGCGTTCTTTGACGCGGCCGCCCCGATCGTCGATGCCTCGACGCTCGATATGGACGTGCTGTTCTCGCAGTCGCGCTACGAGGAGCAGGGGAGTGGCGACTATCTCAACGCCCCGCTCAACAAGGAAGAGTACGAGGCCTTTATCGAGGCGCTCACAACGGCCGATCGCGTGGTGCTCAAGGATTTTGAGGGCGGGGACCTGTTCCAGGCCTGCCAGCCTGCCGAGGAGGTTGCGCGCACGGGCAAGGATGCCATCCGCTTTGGCGCCATGAAGCCCGTCGGGCTCACCGACCCGCGCACCGGTCGCCGTCCCTGGGCGGCAATTCAGCTGCGCGCCGAGAACAAGGAGAAGACCGCCTATAACCTGGTTGGCTTCCAGACCAACCTGACCTTCGGCGAACAGAAGCGCGTCTTCCATATGGTTCCCGGCCTGGAGAACGCCGAGTTCTTCCGCTACGGCGTCATGCACCGCAACACCTTTGTCGATGCTCCGCACGTGCTCGACGGCACCTTTGCCGTTCCCGGCACGAGCGTGCGTCTTGCCGGCCAGATTACCGGTACCGAGGGGTACATGGAGGCCGTGGCGACGGGTCTGCTCGCCGCGCTCAACACCTATGCTGAGGCTATCGGTGCCGTGGGCGTCAAGCTGCCGCGCGTGGGCGCCCTAGGCGCACTCGTGGGCTATGCGACCGATCCAGCTACGGTGGGCTATCAGCCCATGCACGTCAACTTTGGGCTCGTGCCGCCGCTCGAGGACGGTAAGCGTCGCAGCAAGCGCGATCGTTACCAGGCCTATGCGGATCGCGCCCTCAAGGCCTTGGACGCCTATCTGGAAACGCGCTCCGATCTGTTTGGAGGCGAGAGGTCATAGCCTTTGACCTGTACGATGCCGTCGACTCGTTCATCGCCTACATTGCACGCGTCGAGGGGCTCGCTCCCAATACGGTAACGGCCTACGCCTCGCGGCTCGAGCGCTTCGCCGCGTGGTGCGACCGCGAGGGCATCGACGCTCGCGTCGCCGACGTACGGACCGTTCGCTCCTATTTGGCCGAGCTGTCGCGTGGCCAGGTGGCGGCTCGGACCCTTGCGGCGCATCTGTCTGCCATTCGCTCGCTCTATCGGTGGATGGCTGCCGAGGGAATCGTTGAGGGCGATGCGGTCTCGGCGATATCCTCGCCCAAACTGCCGCGCGATCTTCCCGGTGTGCTGACGACCCGGCAAGTCGAGGCGTTGCTCAAGGCCCCCGACACCTCGACGCCTTCGGGGCTGCGTGATGCGGCGATGCTCGAGCTGCTCTATGCCTCCGGCGCGCGAATCTCGGAGCTCGCGGCGCTCAACGTGGAGTCCATTGCTTGGTCAGAGCGAACGCTGCGACTTTGGGGCAAGGGGAGCAAGGAGCGTATCGTGCCCCTCTATCGGCGCGCTCTCGAGGCGACTCGTCGCTATATTGAGGAGGGGAGGCCACAGCTCCTTGCGCAGGCAAAGCGCAGCGACGATGCGAACGGCGTGCATCCGCTGTTTATCTCGGCGCGCGGAAACCGCATGAGTGCCGCCATGCTCAGAAGGCGGTTCCACATGCTTGCGGCACTTGCCGGCATTCCTGCCGACATCGCCCCGCATGCGATGCGCCACACCTTTGCGACCGACCTGCTCGAGGGCGGCGCGGATCTGCGCTCGGTTCAGGAGCTGCTGGGGCATGCGAGCTTGTCCACGACGCAGATCTATACGCACCTCACGCCCGACCGACTAAAGCGCGCCGTGAGTCAGGCACACCCCCGCGGCGAGTAGGAGAAGGGCCTCCCGCGCGCACCGAGGTGTGTGGTTTTGATTGCGGGTTGGCAGGAAGAGGCAATCCTGCTATCATTCATCGGGTTGCTTCACGGCAACAGGTTTTTATCACGCACGCGCGGCTACTTCATACCGTGGTGCCCGGGCTTTGGTAGCACATGTCCGGGTTGGTTTTGGAGGATGACCCCGCGCGGAGGCAAACCACAGGAGGTTTAATATGGCTACCAAGATTAATATCCGCACCCTGCTCGAGGCCGGCTGCCACTTCGGTCACCAGACCCGTCGCTGGAACCCCAAGATGAAGCCGTTCATCTTCGGTGAGCGCAACGGCATCTACATCCTCGACCTCAAGCAGACCATCCTTGACGCCGACCAGGCTTACACCTTCGTCAAGAACGTCGCCAAGGGCGGCAACGTGCTGTTCGTCGGCACCAAGAAGCAGGCTCAGGAGGCTGTTAAGAACGCCGCTGAGCGCGCCAACATGCCTTACATCAACCAGCGTTGGCTCGGCGGCATGCTGACCAACTTCGTCACCATCCGCTCCCGCATCAACCGCATGGAGGAGCTCGAGGCCATGGTCGAGGACGGCCGCATGGCAGTGCTGCCCAAGAAGGAGCAGGCTGTGCTCGGCAAGGAGCTCGCTAAGCTCCAGACCAACCTCGGTGGCGCCCGCGACATGAAGGGTCTGCCCCAGGCTCTCTTCGTCATCGACACCAAGCGCGAGGAGAACGCCATCAAGGAGGCCCAGCGCCTGAACATCCCCGTCGTCGCTCTGATCGACACCAACTCCGATCCCGACGAGGTCGAGTATGGCATCCCCTGCAACGATGACGCCATCTCCGCTGTCACCCTTATGTGCGAGCTCATGGCCGACGCCTGCCTCGCTGGCTCCGGCAAGGAGCAGGTCTCCGAGGCCGAGATGACCGCCGAGCCCAAGGCCGAGTAAATCAGTCCTATTTAAGTCTTTTTCATCTCTTTGAAAGGAACCACAATGGCCCAGATTACCGCCGCTATGGTCAAGCAGCTCCGCGAGATGACCGACTCCCCGATGATGGAGTGCAAGAAGGCTCTCGTCGAGGCTGACGGCGACATGGATGCCGCCGTCGACGTTCTGCGCAAGAACGGCCTCGCCAAGGCTGCCAAGAAGGCTGGCCGTGAGACCAACGAGGGCGCTGTCGCCGCGTTCGTCTCCGAGGATGGCAAGACCGGCGCTCTGCTCGAGCTCTCCTGCGAGACCGACTTCGTCGGCTCCAACGCCAAGTTCACCGGCTTTGCTTCCAAGGTCGCCGAGGTTGTCGCTACCACCGAGCCGGCCGATGTCGATGCTCTTCTCGAGAAGCCGATGGGCGAGGAGACCGTTTCCTCCGAGCTCACCGAGATGATTCACATCATGGGCGAGAACATGAAGATCTCTCGTTTCGCCGCCCGCAAGGCCGAGAACGGCGCCCTCGCTTCTTACATCCACATGGGTGGTAAGATCGGCGTCCTCGTCGAGTTCGCTTTCGAGAAGGCCGAGACCGCTCAGGCCGACTCCTTCAAGACCTTCGCTCACGACGTCGCCCTTCAGGTTGCCGCCGTCGCCCCGATCTGCGCTACCCGCGATCAGGTTCCGGCTGAGACCGTCGAGCACGAGAAGCAGATTTACATGGCTCAGGCCGCCGAGTCCGGCAAGCCCGAGGCCATTCAGGAGAAGATGGCTGTTGGCCGTCTGGAGAAGTTCTACAAGCAGTCCGTGCTCACCGAGCAGGAGTTCATCAAGGACAGCTCTCTCACCATCAAGAAGTACGCTGAGCAGGTCTCCAAGGAGCTCGGCGATACCATTACCGTCGTTGCCTTCGACCGTCTGGTCCGTGGCGAGTAAATAAGCTCTTGTAGCTGGTAATGAGCAGGCTGTGGGTTTTACTCACAGCCTGCTTTTTCATGGCTCTTATCAGAGCCTTTGCTATCATATTGAGAGTCTAATTAAAGGAGGATCGCTTTGTCCGACATCCGATATAAACGCGTGCTTCTGAAGCTTTCCGGCGAAGCACTGATGGGCGACGGCCAATATGGTATCGACCCCAAGATTACCGACCATCTTGCCAAGCAGGTCAAGGAGCTGCTCGCCGTTGGCCATGAGGTCGGCGTTGTTGTCGGCGGCGGCAACATTTTCCGCGGCATGGCCGGCGCTGCTGGTGGCATGGAGCGCGCCCAGGCCGACTACATGGGCATGCTGGCAACCGTTATGAACGCGCTCGCCCTGCAGGATGCCTTTGAGCACAACGATGTTCCCTGCCGCGTGATGAGCGCTATCCAGATGAACGAGATCTGCGAGCCCTATATTCGCCGTCGCGCCATCAACCACCTTTCCAAGGGTAATGTCGTTATTTTTGCCGCCGGTTCGGGCAATCCGTACTTTACGACCGACACCGCCGCGGCTCTTCGTGCCTGCGAGATCGGTGCCGAGATTCTGATTAAGGCCACCAAGGTTGACGGCATCTACGACAAGGATCCGGTCAAGTGTTCCGATGCCGTCCGTTTTGACAAGATTACCTATCACGAGGTTCTCGTCCGCGGTCTGCAGGTTATGGATTCCACGGCCACGGCGCTGTGCCAGGATAACCGTATGCCGATTTTGGTCCTCAACATCGATGGCGAGGACACCGTCAAACGCGCGCTTTCGGGTGAGCCCGTCGGCACGCTCGTCTATCAGGAGGATTAAGCATGGCAGAGAACATCACCGCCCACATGGACAAGTCGCTCGAGTCCCTCAAGCACAATTTCTCCAAGGTTCGCACGGGCCGCGCCAACGCTAACATTCTGTCCGACATTTCGGTCGATTACTACGGTGTTCCCACGCCGGTTACCCAGGTTGCCGCCGTTAAGACCCCCGAGGCTCACATGCTGCTTATCGAGCCCTGGGACAAGGCGCTCGTCAACGCAATCGTGAAGGCTATCAGCGCTTCCGATCTGGGCATTACTCCCAACTCTGACGGTACCGTCGTGCGCCTGCCGTTCTCGGCTCCCACCGAGGAGCGTCGTCGCGAGCTCGTCAAGGAGTGCCGCGAGTATGCCGAGCAGGCCAAGGTCTCCATTCGCAACATCCGTCGCGACTTTAACAACAAGCTCGAGCGCGATGAAGAGCTCACCGAGGACGATGTCCGTCGCGAGCAGGCCAAGGTCCAGAAGCATACCGATGAGTATGTTGCCAAGGTTGAGGAGCTTCTGAAGGAAAAAGAAGCCGAGGTCATGGAGATCTAAGGTGCAATACGACGAGAACAAACTGGTCGAGTACTTTGCCGACGCCCCTGCGGGCGTCGGTTTTTCCGACCTTGACCTCAATAAGATTCCGCATCATATTTCGTGCATCATGGACGGTAACGGTCGTTGGGCCACGGCGCGCGGTCTTGCCCGCACCGAGGGCCACAAGGCCGGTATCGTCTCCCTGCGCGAGATTATTACCGCATGTGTGCGCTTGGGAGTCGACGTCCTTTCGGCCTATGCGTTTTCCACCGAAAACTGGAATCGCCCACAGCACGAGGTCAACGTTTTGATGCATCTGTTTGCCAAGACGTTTATCGATGAGTTGCCGCTGCTTAAGCGCGAAAACGTGCGCGTTGTCTTTTTGGGCGATATTTCCGCACTGCCCAAGAAGACCCGCGATGTCTTTGAGCGCGGTCTTGCCGAGTGTGCCGACCACACCGGCATGACGCTGGCGCTTGCCGTCAATTACGGCGCCCGTGCCGAGATCACCCGTGCCGTCCGTCAGATTGCGCTCGACGCCGCTGCCGGCAAGATCGACCCTGCCGCCATCGACGATGATATGGTTGCCTCCCATCTCTACACCGCTGGGCTGCCCGATCCGGAGCTTGTGATTCGCACTTCCGGCGAGCTACGCCTTTCGAACTATCTGCTGTGGCAGGTTGCCTATTCCGAGTTTTATGTCACCGATACCTATTGGCCCGACTTTGATCGCTGGGGCCTTGTCGACGCCATTTTGGCCTACCAGGGCCGCGACCGTAGGTTTGGTGGACTGAGCAAGACCGAGGAGGCTTAATCGTGTCCGATCGTCCCAAGGCGTCTGCTCCCAAGACGTCAACTCCCAAGGCGCCTTCCGCCAAGAGCGGCGCGGCTACGACTTCGTGGTTGGCCGGCTTTATTACCCGCGCCGCCGCAGGTATCGTCTACGCCGTCGTGTTTATTCTCTGCTTGGTTTTGGGTATCGTTCCCACTGCCATCTTCGTCTCCGTCATGAGCGGCCTGTGCTGCTATGAGTTTTTCCGCATGACGAAGCTCGATGGCAAGGTGGCCAACGAGCGCCTGGGTATCGCTGCCGCCGTGCTCTTTCCGCTCTCGGCGCTGGGCGACTCGCTGCTTTTGAATGCCCTGCTTTTTGCACTGATGCTTGCGGTGGGTATTTGGTATGTCTGGTCGTCGCGTACCCGTATATCCGATGTAGCCGTGACGCTCATGGGCCCCATCTACACCGGTTTTATGCTGTCGGCCATCGTGCTGCTGCGCGATGCCGTGCCCGGTTTTGCCGGCGCCCTGCTTTCGGTGGGTGTTTGCGCGTCTCTCTGGGTCTCCGATTCGTTCGCCTATATCGTGGGTAGCCGTATCGGCAAGCACAAGATGGTCCCCAAGATTTCTCCCAAAAAGAGCTGGGAGGGCTTTTTCGGCGGCATCTTGGGCTCGGTTCTCATCTGGCTTATTTTGTGGGCGACCCATTTCTATAAGCTGAGCTTGCCCTATGCGCTGCTTTGCGGCGTGGTTGTGTCCATCCTGGGCGTTATCGGCGACCTCATCGAGTCACGCATCAAGCGTGGCGTGGGCGTCAAGGATTCCGGCAATCTGATTCCGGGCCATGGCGGCATGCTCGACCGTAGCGACTCGCTTATCTTTGGCTGCATTACCGCGCAGCTGCTTTTGATGATCGGAGGCGTGCTGTAATGGCCTTTCAGACGACGTACAGCCCCGATGGCCGTCTGCGGGTTGCAATTTTGGGCTGTACGGGCTCTATTGGCACCCAGGCGCTCGATGTTTGCCGTCAGCATGCCGACCGTCTGCAGGTGACGGCGCTTTCCGTTAATTCCAGTACCGCTGAGCTTGTTGCGCTTGCCCGTGAGTTTTCGGTTCCGGCCGTTGCCGTGGCCGACACCACCCACGGTACGGACGCTGTGCTGCAGGAGCTGCCCGAGGGCACCGAGCTCGGTGTTGGTGCGCAGGCGGTTTGTGAGCTCGCGCGTCGCGATGACGTCGACTGTGTGCTTGTTGCCATTGTGGGCGCTGCCGGGCTCGAAGCGAGCCATGCAGCCCTGACCTCGAACAAGCGTCTTGCACTTGCTAACAAGGAGTCCCTCGTTGTCGGCGGTGACCTGCTGATGCCGTTGGCGCAGCCCGGTCAGCTTATTCCAGTCGACTCCGAGCACTCCGCCATCTACCAGTGCTATCTGGGGGAGAATCCGCGCGAGGCTCACTGCATTTGGCTCACTTGCTCGGGTGGTCCGTTCTTTGGCCGTACGCGCGACGAGCTCAATTGCGTGACACGCTCCGATGCGCTGTCACACCCCACGTGGGCCATGGGTGCTAAGATCACCATCGACTCTGCGACCCTCATGAATAAGGGCTTGGAGCGTATCGAGGCGATGCACCTGTTCGGGTGCGATCTCGACTTTATCAACGTGGTCGTTCAGCGCCAGTCAAAGATCCACTCGATGGTCGAGTATGCGGACGGCTCTGTGATGGCACATCTCGGTGCGTCCGACATGCGCATTCCCATCCAGTTCGCGTTCTCGTATCCCGAGCGGTGGGATACCCCAGCGCCTCGAATCGATTTCCGCGAGCTCGGGCAGCTTACGTTTGATGCTGCCGATATGGACACATTCCGCTGCCTGGCGCTGGCCGAGCGTGCCGGCAGAACGGGCGGCACCATGCCGTGCGTGCTGAATGCCGCCAACGAAGTTGCCGTCGATGCCTTCCTGCACGATGCCTGTACCTTTACCGATATCGACCGTATCGTCGAGTCGTGCATGGATTCACACGATACGCAGGCGGTCGCATCCTTTGAGCAGCTTCGCGATATCGATACGTGGGCTCGTGCCAAGGCCGCCGAGGTGCTCGCTGCAACCCGCTCTTAATCGTAAGGATTGCTTTTCGTTTTATGGATACTGTTCTGAGCGTTCTCTCCTCAGTCTTTTGGGGCCTTTTGATGCTATCCGTCCTCGTGTTTCTGCATGAGGGCGGCCACTTTTTGGCGGCCCGTGCGTGCGGCGTGCGTGTCACCGAGTTTTTCTTGGGCCTGCCGTGCCGCTTCGATATTCATCATACGTCGCGTCGCATCGGTACTAAGTTTGGCGTGACGCCGCTGCTGCTAGGTGGTTATGCCGCAATCTGCGGTATGGACCCGACCGATGTCTCGTGCGCCGACTGTGTGCTTGCGGCGATCTATCGTCATGGTCGCGTTTCGGTTGCAGACCTTTCCGTCGAGCTGGAGCTGTCCGAGGAGGATGTTCTCGAGGCTTGTGCCCTGCTTTTGGGCTGGGGTTCCATTGCGCCTTTGTACGAGGAAGGGGAGAAGCCTTCACCCAGCTATTATCCGGTTAGGTACCAGACGCTGCCGCGCGATGCTGCAGGATATACCACTTTTGACGGCCGCAAGTTCGATCGAGAGCATGCGACTGCCGAGGGCGATGTGTGGGAGCTGCCGGTCACTGCTTCGGAGTTCTTCGAGCAGGAGCGTTCGCATACCTATCTGGGCCAAGGCTTTGTCAAGCGTGCCTTTATGCTGCTCGCGGGCATTCTCGTCAATATCCTGACGGGTTTTTTGCTGCTTATGAGCATCTACTCTATCGCCGGCGTATCGGTGCCGGTCGATAGCAATGTGATCGGTCAGGTCGAAGAAGGCTCGATAGCCGCCAAGGCGGGCATCGAGGCCGGCGACACGATTCTTAGTGTCGATGGCGTGTCCTGCTCCAGCTGGATGGATGTGTATGATGCCATCGGCAAGGCTGCCGGTCAGGACGATATCGCCATTGAGTACCAGCGCGACGGTAAGAAACTTTCGACCTCGGTCGCGCTCAAGGAGGACGAGCGTTTGGGTGTTTATGCTTCTACGCAGGTGGTCCATTTGGACCCTATCACCTCGGCGCGCCTGTCGTTCTCCTATGTTCAGCAGACTGCTGAGGGCGTTATGCGTCTGCTGCAGCCGCAGCATACGATGGAGATACTCGATCAGTCCAGCTCGATTGTTGGCATCAGCGTCATGTCTTCTCAGGCGGCGGCAGCCGGCCCCGCGACCTTCTTGACATTTGCCGCGCTCATCTCGTTCTCGCTGGGCTTTATGAACCTGCTGCCCATTCCGCCGCTCGACGGGGGAAAGCTGGTTATCGAGATCATCCAAAAGGTCGCCGGTCGCGAGCTGCCGCTGAAGGTGCAGACGATCGTCAGCTATGTCGGCATCGTGCTCTTTGCGCTGCTGTTTGTCTATATGCTTCGTTCCGACGTCCTTCGATTTATTTTGTAGGGGAGTGTTTGGATTGTCTTTATCCCATCCTTTGCCGCGCGAGCTGACGCGCCCCGTGCATGTGGGCGGCGTTCAGATCGGTGGCGGCGCACCGGTGGTGGTCCAATCCATGACCTGCACCGATACCGCCGACGCGCAGGCAACGCTTGCACAAGTTCGTGCACTCGCCCAGGCGGGTTGTGATGTTGTGCGCGTGAGCGTGCCCACTGAGGCTGCGCTCGAGGGCTTTCGCACGATTTGTGCGGAGTCTCCGGTGCCGATCGTTGCCGATATCCACTTTAACCATAAACTCGCCATTGGCGCCGTGGAGGCCGGTGCCGCTAAGCTCCGCATCAATCCCGGCAACATTGGCGATTGGGCTAAGGTCGATGCCGTGATCGATGCCGCAGGCGCCGCTGGGTGCGCGATTCGCATTGGCGTGAACGCCGGCTCGCTTGAGCAGGATATCGCCGAGCGCGATGACCTTACGCAGCCCGAAAAGCTTGTGATGTCGAGCGAGCGTTTCGTCAAACATTTTGAGGATCGCGGCTTTACCAATATCGTGCTTTCCGCCAAGGCTCATAGCGTGTCCACGACGCTTGACACCTATCGTGCCCTGTCGCGCGAAATCCCCCATGTTCCGCTTCATTTGGGCGTGACTGAGGCCGGAACCAAGCTCCAGGGCACCATTAAGAGCTCTGTGGGCCTGGGAATTTTGCTTTCCGAGGGCATTGGCGACACCATGCGCGTCTCGCTCACGGCCGATCCGGTCGAGGAACCGCCGGTCGCCTGGGGTATTCTGCAGTCGCTCGGCCTTCGCCGCCGTGGTCCCGAGATCGTCTCGTGCCCCACGTGCGCTCGCTGCCAGGTTAACCTCATTCCTATCGCCGAGGAGGTCACCGAGCGGCTTAAGAACTACTCCGCGCCGCTTTCGATTGCCGTGATGGGCTGTGCAGTCAATGGCCCCGGCGAGGCCTCTGACGCCGACTTGGGTGTTGCCTGCGGACGAGGTCAGGGCCTGCTCTTTTCGCACGGCCAGATCATTGGTAAAGTAGCTGAGGACCAAATTGTCGACGCGCTCATGGCCGAGGTCGACAAGCTTATTGAGGAGAAATAAATGACTCGAGCAATGTATATGTCTAAGCTTTATGCTCCGACGCTCAAAGAGGATCCGGCCGACGCCGAGCTTGCGAGCCATCGCCTGCTGCTTCGTGCCGGCATGATTCGCAAGGAGGCCGCCGGTCTCTATTCCTATCTGCCGCTTGCTTGGCGCTCGATTCGCAAGATCGAGAACATCGTGCGCGACGAGATGGACGCTGCCGGCGCCCAGGAGCTCATGATGCCCATCATGGTCGATGCCGAGCTGTGGCGCGAGTCCGGCCGTATCGATGCCTATGGCAAGGAGCTCGTGCGCTTTGATGACCGCCACGGACGCGAGTTCGTGCTTGGTCCCACGCACGAGGAGACCGTGACTGCTCTGGTGCGCAACGAGCTGCGTTCCTACAAGCAGCTGCCGGTGAATCTCTATCACATCCAGGATAAATTCCGCGACGAGTTCCGTCCCCGCTTTGGCCTGATGCGCGGCCGCGAGTTCATCATGAAGGACGCCTACAGCTTCTCTGCCACGCAGGAGAGTCTGCAGGAGGAGTACGACAAGATGAAGCAGGCCTACGCCAACATCTGCGAGCGCTGCTATATCAAGGCCCTGCCCGTTGTTGCCGACTCCGGTGAGATCGGCGGCGATACCTCCGTCGAGTACATGGCGCTGGCCGACGCCGGTGAGGCTTCGCTGGTCTACTGCGACGATTGCGGCTTTGCTGCCGATGACGAGGCTGCAAGCACCAAGGTCGTTGTGACCGAGGGCCCCGGCGACGGCACACTCACCAAGGTCGAGACTCCGGGCATGGGCACCATCGAGGCTGTTGCCAAGTTCTTCGGCTTCCCCGAGAACGGTACGCGCAAGTCCCTGGCTCTCATCGACTCCGAGGGTAAGCCGGTTGTGGCCATCGTTCCGGGCGATCATGAGCTCAACGACTGCAAGGCCGAGCACGTCTTTGGCAAGGGCTATCGCATGATGACCGACGAGGAGCTCCTGACCTACGGTCTGCACAAGGGCTTTATCGGACCGGTCAACCTACCCGAGGGCATTCGTCTGGTCTGCGACGAGAGCCTGCGTGAGTCCAAGCAGTGGGCCTGCGGTGCCAACGAGGTCGACTATCACTTTACCGGCGCCTGCCCCGAGCGCGACTTTACCGTCGACGAGTGGGCCGACCTGGTCACCGTCGTTGCCGGCGATCCTTGCCCGCACTGCGGCAAGCCGCTTTCCGCTGCCCGCGGTATCGAGGTCTCCCAGGTGTTCCAGCTGGGCACCAAGTACTCCGAGGCCATGGGTGCCACCTTTATGGACGAGGATGGCAAGGAGAAGCCGCTCATCATGGGTTGCTATGGCGTGGGCGTGTCTCGCTCGCTCGCTGCCGTCGTGGAGCAGCATAACGACGAGCACGGTATCGTCTGGCCGGTCTCCGTTGCCCCGTACGAGGTCGCGGTGATTCCGCTCGACCCCAAGAAGGAGGAGTGCGCTACCGTCTGCGACCAAATCGTCGAGGGTCTGTGCGCCGAGGGTATCGAGGTCGTCGTCGATGACCGCGACGAGCGTCCCGGCTTTAAGTTTGCCGACAACGACCTTATGGGCTTCCCGTATCAGGTTGTTCTGGGTAAGCGCGGCCTTAAGAACGGCACCGTCGAGCTCAAGGACCGTGCCACGGGCGAGCGCGAGGACGTGGCGATCGACGAGGTCGTCGCCAAGGTTGCCGAGCTGGTGAAGGCGGCACGTCGTTAATCGACATTTCTGCTAGTAGATGTAATTGCAGGACTGCTCCGTATCTCTCTTAGGATGAGATGCGGAGCAGTCTAATTTGTTGCGTGAATAAGCTCGACGGGTAAAGGAAAACCCCACAGCCCATGTGAGCTGCGGGGTTTTCCTTTGTGCCTCCGATGCGAAATGAATCGCTCAGATATTACTGATAATCGACGACATCGATCCAGTTCTTAAGGAACTCATCGTTCACGTTGCGCTTACGAGCGAGCTCGGAAGCGGCAACGATGCTCGTCCATTGACGCACGACCTGCATGGGCATGTCGGCGCGGTCGCAGTAGAGCTCCAGGTAGGCCTCGGCCTGATCCTTGCTGTTGAGGGCAAAGAGCAGGTATGTGGTGGCAACGTCGGCAGCAGGGGAGCCCTGGGTGGCATGTGCCCAGTCACAGACGTACAGCTGGCCGTCGTCGCCGACGATGACGTTGGAGGGGTTGAAGTCGCCGTGGCAGACCTTGAACTCCTTGGTCATACCGTCCAGACGCTCCTGAAGGTTGTAGCGCGTGGTGGCATTGAGCTGATCGAGGCTGTCGATCATGCGGGCGAACTTGTCGCGCTGACGGTTGAGCAGCGGGGAGGTGTAGCCGTGGATCTCGATCTGGAGGTCGACGAACATCTCGAGGTACTCACCAAAGCGCTGGGGCTCAGCAGTCATCTTCTCGGCAAGGGTGGTGCCCGGAACCTTCTCGGTCACGAGTGCCCAGCCGTTGGCGTTCTCGAGCTGAGAAACCTCGAGAGCCTTGGGGCTGCGGATGCCGCACTCATTGATGCGGGCAAGATTCAAAGCCTCGTTGAACACGTCGGAGACGGGCTTGGTCTCGTTAAAGACCTTGACGATCTTGTCGCCCAGGTCGTAAACGACCTTGTTGCCGCGACGGACGAGCTCGGTCTTGGAATCGGGGAGCAGCATGATTGCATCCTTTCAACGATGCGATAGAAGCAACGGCGGGGGCGTGCGTACACCCGTGCCCCCCCGCCGCAAATAACCGTGCTAAAAACTAGCAGACGGCGTAGTCCTGGGGCTCGCGGCCGTAGTAGGCGTCCAGGTAGAGCTCCTTGATCTCGCTCATGAGCGGGTAGCGCGGGTTAGCGCCGGTGCACTGGTCGTTGAATGCCTGCTCGGTCATCTCGTCGAGGGTGTCGAGGAAGTACTGCTCGTCAACACCGTAGTCGGCGATGGTCTTCTTGACACCGATGAAGTCCTTGAGCTCCTCGAGCTTCGTGATGAAGTTCTCGAAGACCTCCTTGTCGTCCTTGCCCTCGATGCCGCAGTACTTGGCCATCTCGGCGTAGTTGTGCAGCGCGTTGGGGTAAGGATACTGGGAGAAGGTACCCATCTTGACGGGAGCCTCGGCGGCGTTGTAGCGCATAACGCGGGTCAGGATGACGGCGTTTGCGAGGCCGTGGGGCAGGTGATGGAAAGCGCCGAGCTTGTGGGCCATGGAGTGGTTGAGGCCCAGGAAGGCGTTGGCGAAGGCCATACCTGCCATGCAGGAGGCGTTGTGCATCTCCTCGCGGGCATGCGGGTCCTTGGCACCGTTCGTGAAGCTGGAGGGCAGGTTCTCGAAGACGAGCTTAGCAGCGCGCTCGGAGAGGCCCTTAGTGTAGTCGGAAGCCATGATGGAGACGTAGGACTCGATGGCGTGGGTCATGACATCGATGCCGGAGGCAGCGGTCAGGCCGCGCGGGGCGGTCATGCAGTTGTCGGCGTCGACGATAGCCATGTTGGGGAGCAGCGCGTAGTCGGCGAGCGGCCACTTGATGCCGGTCTCCTTGTCGGTGATGATGGCGAACGGCGTGCACTCGGAGCCGGTACCCGAAGAGGTCGGGACGGCGACGAAGTAGGCCTTCTTGCCCATCTCGGGGAAGGTGAAGATACGCTTGCGGATGTCCATGAAGTCCATGGCCATGTCCTCAAACTTGCACTCGGGGTGCTCGTACATCATCCACATGATCTTGCCGGCGTCCATAGCGGAGCCACCGCCGACGGCGATGATGACGTCCGGCTCAAAGAGGGCCATCTGCTTGGCGCCGCGACGTGCGCACTGCAGCGACGGATCGGGCTCGACGTCATAGAAGCAGTCGTGGGCGATGCCCATCTCGTCGAGCTTGGCCTCGATGGCGCGGGTGTTGCCATTCTTGAAGAGGAACTGGTCGGTGACGATGAAGGCGCGCTTCTTGCCCATGACGGTACCGAGCTCGTCGAGGGCGACGGGCGTGGAACCCTTCTTGAAGTAGACCTTCTCGGGAGCGCGGAACCACAGCATGTTCTCACGGCGCTCGGCCACAGTCTTAACGTTGATCAAGTGCTTCACCCCAACGTTCTCGGAGACGGAGTTGCCGCCCCAGGAGCCGCAGCCCAGGGTCAGAGACGGCTTCATGCCAAAGTTGTACAGGTCACCGATGCCGCCGTGCGAGGACGGGGTGTTGATGACGATACGGCAGGCTTTCATGACGTGCTCGAACAGGCTGATCTTCTCGGCCTGGGCGGGGTGCACGTACAGAGAGGCGGTGTGGCCCGGGCCACCGGCGAGCACCAGGTGCTCGGCCTTGTCGACGGCCTCCTGGAAGTCCTTGGCGTGGTACATGGCCAGGACCGGGGAGAGCTTCTCGTGGGAGAACTCCTCCTTGGCGGGGTCGGTGGAGGTGACCTCGGCGATCAGGATCTTGGTCTTGGCGGGAACCTCGATGCCGGCGAGCTCGGCGATCTTGGCGGCAGCCATGCCGGGGATGCGGTGATCGAGAGCGCCGTTCTTGAACATGGCGGCACGCAGGGCCTCCATCTCGGCACCCTGCTTGACGAAGTAGCAGCCGCGCTTCTGGAACTCGGCCTTGACCTGGTCATAGATGGTGTCGATGACGGTCACGGACTGCTCGGAAGCGCAGATCATGCCGTTGTCGAAGGTCTTGGAGTGGATGATGGAGTTGACGGCGAGCAGCACGTCGGCGGTGTCGTCGATGACGACCGGGGTGTTACCGGCGCCAACGCCCAGGGCGGGCTTGCCCGAGGAGTAAGCGGCCTTGACCATGCCCGGGCCACCGGTGGCGAGGATGATGTCGACGTCGCGCATGACCATGTTGGTCAGCTCGATGGAGGGGACATCAACCCAGCCGATGATGCCCTCGGGGGCACCGGCCTTGACGGCGGCGTCAAGCACGAGCTTGGCGGCGGCGATGGTGCACTTGGCGGCAGCCGGGTGCGGGGAGATGATGATGGCGTTGCGGGTCTTCAGGCTGATCAGCGTCTTGAAGATCGCGGTAGAGGTGGGGTTGGTCGTCGGGATGACGGCGCCCACGATGCCGATGGGCTCGGCGATCTTGGTGATGCCGTAAGCCTCGTCGCGCTCCAGGACACCACAGGTCTTGGTGTTCTTGTAAGCGTTGTAGATGTACTCTGCGGCGTAGTGGTTCTTGATGACCTTGTCCTCAAGAACGCCGCGGCCGGTCTCCTCGATGGCCATCTTCGCCAACGGGATACGAGCCTTGTTGGCGGCCATGGCGGCCTCATAGAAGATCTTGTCGACCTGCTCCTGCGTGTACGTAGCAAAAAGCGCCTGGGCCTCTCGCATCTGAGCGAGCTTAGCCTCAAGCGCCTCTACGTTGTCCACAATTGCGGGAGTAGTGTTTTCCGGTGACTTTTTCACCATTTGTGTCTCCTTGCGATCGGAGATTTACCCTACGTCTTGCATGATAGCAAGAAATTATTCGGCGAACGGTCAGATTCCTGTAAAAGGCACACTAAAACGCTTCAATAAACTGAAGCGTTTTAACTAAACTATCTACCAGTGCATCGCCCCGCTCATTGGGGACAGGCTTACATGAGTGCTTTCACTCATTTGGGACAGACATCGATTTGCCATTTTGCCGTTCTGGGCCTGTTATTGCCGTTCGTTGGATATAAATAGGTTACAGGCTCAGCATTTCGCGTTGCTTCTCTCCTTTTAGGTGTTGCCTGTACGGTTTTGAAAGGAGAGATTATGCCCCGATGCGCCCGCGCCGTTTCGCTCACCGGCTATTACCACGTCTATGACCGTGGCAACTCCAAACAGATTATTTTTGAAGATGACTCCGACCGCTATCGTTTCTTATCGGATATCTCGGACAGGTTTGTACGCCATGAAGTGGCGGTGTTGGCTTGGTGTCTTATGGACAATCACTTCCATTTGATGGTTGATGATCCATTTGACAATCTTTCAAAGGCGATGCAGTGTGCATTGACGGCGTATGCTAAGTATTTTAATGGGAAAACGGGAAGAACGGGGCATCTGTTTGATAATCGCTATTCGCGGGTCGCGGTTGAGTCGGATACGCAGGCGGTGCAGCTGCTCGACTATATTCATCTCAATCCCGTGAAAGGTGCGCTCGACTCGCTCGAGGCGTACCGCTGGTCAAGCTGCAAGGCATATCAGCTGGGCTATGATCCCTTTGGCATCTGTGATGCGGCCCCTATGCTCGATATTGTCGGAGGCTCCCGTTGCTATTGCGAGCATCTCAAGGAAGTTGCCGGTCGCATCTGGTCAGTGGAGGTTCTTCCGCGCCGGCGGATCCCCGATGAGGAGGCTCTTTCCGTTGCGCGCGAAGTCCTGCCGAGCATAGATCCTGCGCTGCTCAAGGCCCTGCCACGCCCCGAACGCGATGCCTGCCTGCTGAGGCTCAGGCGGGCACATCTCACGGTCAAGCAAATTGCCCGTATCACCGGTATTGGCGCCACAAGCGTGACCAAGGCTACTGCAGGCTGGAAGGATGCAGCGTGAGATAGGGGCCGGAGCCGATCGGGACGCCGCATGCGTGCGTCATGTCTGTCCCCAATGCGTGAAAACACCCATCTAAGTCTGTCCCCAATGAGTGGGAAAACACTCATCCGCTCATTGGGGACAGGCGTACACGGGTGTTTTCGCTCATGTAAGTCTGTCCCCAATGAGTGCAAAAAGGCGCCCTCCGCAGGGGAGGGCGCCTTTGGTAAGTTCTATGTGAACGCGAGGTCTTTGACCCGGAGAGTCCGAGGTACTTGTTGGTAAGACCTTATTTAGGAGCGCGCAACCTTGCCGGACTTGAGGCAGGTGGAGCAAACGTTCATCTTGCGACGGTGACCGTCGACGACGACGTAGACGCGCTGGATGTTGGGGCGGAACTTACGGTTGGTGACGCGGTGAGAGTGGCTGATAGAGCGACCGGCAACGGGGTGCTTACCGCAAACTTCGCAAACTTTGGACATAACTGACCCTCCTTGGGCGACAAACGAACATGTCGCGTTAACAAACAAGCCTGAACTATAGCACAGAAGCAGTTCCCTGTGCGTAATCTACACAGAGATATTTCTCTTTTGGCGATAGTGCCCACGCCACGGCCCTGGACGTAGATCCGATTTGCGTGCAGCAGAGGGGATTATGCCAGCTCGTGCGTGCGTTTTCAAGCTCGTCCCACAAATATATATAGGTTTATTGAGCATTGGGCTCCGTTTGCGGAATGCTCTGTATTTATGCTCGCAATTAAGCTCGAGGTTGGCTACACTATTCCTTGACCATTAAAGGGGTACGAGATACCCACATGGAATTACATAGCTGCCAAAGAGCAGCCCTTCCTGTGGGTGTCTGGTCCGCTTTGAGCGGTCGGGCATCTATTTTTTTGACTGTGTCAGCAGTCAAGACATGTGAGGAAGGAGATCGATGGGCACGACTTCCCCCAAGGCGGTCATCATGGACGAGACCGCCGTCAATCGAGCGATGACCCGCATCGCGCACGAGATTCTCGAGCGCAACGAGGGCTGTGAAGACCTCGCTCTGGTCGGCATCGTCACGCGCGGCGACCTTCTGGCAAAGAAACTCGCCGAGGAGATCAAGGAGATCGAGGGCGTCGACGTTCCGCTCGGCAGCCTCGACATCAGCTTCTACCGCGATGACTACGCTACCAATTTCGCTCCCGCGATCCACGCCACCAACATTCCCTTTAGCGTCGACGGCAAGCGCGTCGTGCTGGTGGACGACATCCTGTATACGGGCCGTACCATTCGCGCCGCTCTCGACGCCGTCATGGATCTGGGCCGTCCGAGCCGTATTGAGCTGGCAGTCCTCGTTGACCGCGGCCACCGTGAGCTCCCCATCTCGCCGGACTTTGTCGGCAAGAACGTTCCCTCGTCGCATGAGGAGAACGTGCACCTATATATGAAGGAAGTCGACGGCCACACCGCTGTCGAGATTAACGACGTCGCGCCGGGTTCCCACGTGGGCTCCGCGCCGCTGGGAGGTGAGTAGTACCGTGGCGTTCAACCATAAGCACCTGATCGACATTACCGAGTACTCCGAAGAGGACATCAAGCTCATCCTCGAGACCGCCAAGGCGTTCTCTGAGGTCAACGAGCGTGCCATCAAGAAGGTCCCCACGCTCAAGGGCAAGACCATCGTCAACATGTTCAATGAGCCCTCGACGCGCACCCGCAGCTCCTTCGAGCTCGCCGAGAAGCGTCTTTCGGCCGACAGTCTTAACTTTGGCGGCTCCTCGACCTCCACGGTCAAGGGTGAGAGCCTCGTCGACACCGTCGAGACCCTCAACGCCTATAAGATCGACTGCATCGTCGTTCGCGATAAGCACGCCGGTGCTCCCTACATCGTCACGCAGAACTCGCCCGCAAGCGTCATCTGCGCCGGTGACGGCAAGCACAACCATCCCACGCAGGCCCTGCTCGACCTGTACACCATCTGGGAGCACAAGGGTGACTTCCACGGTCTGAAGGTCGCCGTCGTCGGCGATATCGCGCACTCCCGTGTCTGTGGCTCGCTGATCCCCGCCCTTAAGATCGTGGGCTGCGAGACCTACGCCGTCGCCCCCGGCACGCTGCTGCCGCCGTCGCCCGAGGTCCTGGGCTGCGACCACGTGACGAGCGACCTCGATTCCGTCCTGCCCGAGCTGGACGTCGTCTACATGCTGCGCGTGCAGCAGGAGCGCCTCGAGGGTGCCCCGTTCCCGACCATTCGTGAGTACCACAAGCTCTTCGGCCTGACCAAGGACCGCGAGAAGCTCATGAAGCCCGATGCGATCATCTGCCACCCGGGCCCCATCAACCGCGGCGTCGAGTTCGATTCCTATATGGCCGACCACCCGCAACGCTCCGTCATCCTGGAGCAGGTCTACGCCGGTATCTGCGTGCGTATGGCTATCCTGTATCTGCTGCTTGGAGGTGCCGATAATGGCCTTGCTTCTTAAGAATGCCCACGTCGTCGACCCGTCCGTCGAGCTTGACGGTGTCGTTGACGTCCTGATTGACGGCGATAAGATCGCCGAGGTCGGCGAGAATCTCGCCGTCGAGGGAGCCGAGGTCCGCGACCTTTCCGGCAAGTACCTCGTCCCCGGCCTGGTGGATATGCACGTTCACCTTCGTGAGCCCGGCTACGAGGTCAAAGAGGACATCGAGAGCGGCACCCGCGCAGCTGCCAAGGGCGGCTTTACCGGCGTGTGCTCCATGCCCAACACCGATCCCGTCACCGATAACGGCACCGTCGTGGAGTTCGTCAAGTCCCGTGCTGCCGAGGTCGGTCACTGCCGCGTCTATCCGTCGGGCGCCATGACCCGCGGTCTTAAGGGCGAGGCTATGTCCGAGATGGGCGACATGGTCGCCCATGGCGCCGTCGCCTTCACCGACGACGGTCGCGGCGTGCAGGGCGCGGGCATGCTCCGTCGCTGCATGGACTACGGCAAGATGTTCGGCAAGGTCTTTATGAGCCACTGCCAGGACGAGGACCTGGTCGGCCACGGCCAGATCAACGAGGGCAAGGTCTCGACCCGTCTGGCCCTCGAGGGTTGGCCGGCTGCCGGCGAGGAGCTCCAGATCGCCCGCGACATCGAGATCGCCAAGCTGACCGGTGCCAAGCTGCACATCCAGCACATCTCCACCGCTCATGGCCTGGAGATCGTGCGTGCCGGTAAGGCCGCTGGCGTTCAGGTTACCTGCGAGGCCACCCCGCACCACATGTTCCTGACCGAGAACGACCTGGACGAGACCTACAACACCTCGCTCAAGGTCAACCCGCCGCTGCGTACCGAGGAGGATGCCGAGGCTATCCGTCAGGGCGTCATCGACGGTACCGTCGACGTTATCGTCACCGATCACGCTCCCCACACCCCGTGGGAGAAGGCCCGCGAGTTCGAGCTTGCGCCCTTCGGCATGATCGGCCTCGAGACCTCGCTGTCGCTTGTACTTACCGAGCTGGTCAACACGGGCAAGATGAGCATGGGCCGCATGGTCGAGCTCATGGCCATCAAGCCGCGTGAGATCCTGGGCCTCGACCAGGTTCAGGTCAAGGCGGGCTCCGTTGCCGACCTGACCGTGTTCGACGCGTCCGCCACCTGGACGGTCGGTGAGGACGGTTACGAGTCGCGCGCCGAGAACTCCGGTTTCGCCGGCCGCACGCTCACCGGTCGTGCCACCGATGTGTTTGTCGGCGGCAAGCAGACGCTCGCCGACGGCTGCATCTGCTAGCATAGCCTTATCGCTTTTGTGCGCGGTGCCCTTGCGGTGCCGCGCTTTCTGTTCGTTTTGACCATGCAACCGCATGGGGGATTGGAGCGTCTATGCCCACACCTTCCACTGCACGCATGCACGACTTCGAGGTCGTCTCGAACCAGGAGATCGCCGACGGCATCTTCTCGCTCGTCATCTCGGCCCCCAAGCTTGCAAGTGCGCTCAAGCCCGGTCAGTTTGTGAACATTGCCGTGCCCGGCGATGCGTCCTCGCTGCTCCGCGTGCCCCTGAGCTTCTATCGCGCCGACGCCCAGGCCGGCACCGTCGAGCTGTGGTACGCCGTCGTGGGCAACGACACCCGTCGTCTGTCGCAGATGGCCCCCGGTTCCACCTCTAATCTGCTGGGCCCTGGCGGCCGCGGCTGGCTTGTGCCCGAGGGCACCAGGAAGGCGCTGCTCGTTGCGGGCGGCATCGGTGTTCCGCCCGTGCTGTGCCTTGCCGGCATGCTTGCCGAGCAGGGTGTGGCCGTCGATGTGTGCCTGGGCTTTGGCACCGCGTCCAAGGCCGTGGGCATCGACGAGTTCCGCTCGTTGTGCGATACGGTCAACGTGTGCACCGATGACGGTTCGCTTGGCACGCACGGTTTTTGCACCGATCCTGCCGCCGAGCTGCTCGGCGAGGGCGGCTACGACTACGTGGCCAGCTGCGGTCCCGCCGTCATGATGAAGAAGGTCGCCGCCGCTGCCGCCGAGGCCGGTGCGTACTGCGAGGTTTCGCTCGAGCGCATGATGAGCTGTGGCTTTGGTGCCTGCAACACCTGCAATGTCGAGACGGTCGACGGTATGAAGGGCGCCTGCATGTGCGGCCCCGTGTTCGATGCTTCCAAGGTGGTGGTCTTCTAGTGGGTACCGTGAACATGGCCGTCGACTTCGGCGGCGTCAAGATGCAGAACCCCATCAACACCGCAGCCGGTACCTTTGGCTACGGATGGCAGTTCCAGAACTTCTTTGATGTCTCCCAGCTGGGTGCCATCACCACCAAGGGTTGTGCTGCCGAGCCCTGGCCCGGCAACCCCGCGCCTCGCATGGCCGAGATCCCGGGCGGCATGATCAACTCCGTGGGCCTTCAGAACCCCGGCGTGGCTGCCTTCGCCCGTGAGTCCGGTCCGTGGCTCGAGCAGCTCTCCAAGGACGGTTGCCAGGTCATCTGCCAGGTCGCCGGTCACTCCGTTGACGAGTTTGTGCGCGCGCTCGAGATGTATGTCGAGCTGTGCCCCTGGGCTGCCGGCTACGAGATCAACGTCAGCTGCCCCAATATTGCCGCCGGCGGTGCCGCCATGGGCTCCTCGCCCGAGGGCGCCTCTGCCGTTATGGCTGCCTGCCGTAAGGTGACCGATAAGCCGCTGTTCGTGAAGATGGCGCCGGTTAACGTCGCCGAGATTGCCAAGGCTCTCGAGGCCGCAGGAGCTGACGGCCTTTCGGTCATCAACTCCATTCAGGGCATGGCCATCGACGTTCATACCCGCAAGTCCCGTGTGGCCAAGCCCAAGGGCGGCCTTTCGGGCCCGCTGTGCCACCACATCGCCGTTCGCATGGTCTGGGAGGTCGCTCAGGCCGTCGATATCCCCATCAACGGTGTCGGCGGCGTCATGACGGGCGAAGATGCGGCGGAGTTTATCCTGGCTGGCGCCACCTGCGTGTCGGTCGGCATGGCCAACTTTGTCGATCCGTGCGCATCGATTAAGATCGCGCACGAGCTCGAGGCCTGGGCGGAGTCCCAGGGCGTGAAGGACATCAACGAGCTGGTAGGTGCTTTCGAATGCTAGAGACCGATGCCCGCGACCGCGTTATCGTCGCCCTCGACTGCGACCGTGAGCGTGCACTCGAGCTCGCCCACGAGCTTTCTGGTCATGCCGCTTGGCTTAAGGTCGGCATGACGCTCTATTACGCCGAGGGCCCCGAGATCGTCAAGACGTTCAAGGACCTGGGCTTTAAGGTCTTCCTCGACCTCAAGTTCCATGACATTCCGCATCAGGTGCGCGGTGCCGCCCGTTCGGCCTCGCTCGCCGGTGCCGACCTGCTTTCGGTCCATGGGCTGGGTTCGGGCGCTATGCTCGCTGCCTGCCGTGAGGGTGCCGAGGAGGCGCGCGAGGATCGCGCCAAGCTCGTCGCCATCACCGTGCTCACGAGCATGAACCAGGATTCGCTGACCGAGATCGGCGTCGAGTCGCCCGTGGCCGAGGAAGCCGCCCGCCTGGCGAAGCTTGCCCATGCCAACGGCATCGACGGCATCGTGTGCTCTCCGATGGAGGCCCATGACATGCGCGAGCTGCTTGGTTCCGATGCCCTGATCGTGACTCCGGGCGTGCGTCCGGTGGGTGCCGCCTTGGGCGATCAATCCCGCGTGGCGACGCCTTCTCCGGCTATCGAGCGCGGCGCGAGCCATATCGTGGTGGGCCGACCCATCACCGGTGCCGACGACCCGGTTGCCGCCTTTGACGCTATCGTTGCCGAGCTGGTCGAAAACGTCGCCTAAAAGATTTCCTCAAGTCACCACTTTTGGGTCTCATTAGCACAAATTAGCCCCTGTGCCTGCGAAAACTTTCCCATCCTTTGTGTGGAATCGCAGGTCAGGGGCTTAACTTTGACCTCCGTATATTGCACTTTTCGCAGGTATCGTCTAATCTATGATGCCGTCGATTGGGCATTTAGTGCGTTTGACGTGCTAAAATGATAATTATTGCATCAGATATAACCCAACTATTTGGAGGTTCGAATGGCACTCCCTCAGCTTACCGACGAGCAGCGCAAGCAGGCTCTTGAGAAGGCTGCCGCCGCACGTCACGCCCGCGCTGAGCTTCGCGAGCAGATCAAGAAGGGCGAGAAGTCCCTCGTGTCCGTGCTCAACTCCGATGACCCCATCGCTTCCCGCATGAAGGTTTCCACCCTCATCGAGTCTCTCCCCGGTTATGGCAAGGCCAAGGCCGCCAAGATCATGGAGGAGCTCGGCATCTCCGCTACCCGTCGCGTCCAGGGCCTCGGCGTCCGTCAGCGCGAGCAGCTCCTCGAGCAGCTGACCAAATAAGTGAGCGCTCAGGATTCAAAGCTCTTTGTGATTTCTGGACCGTCAGGTGCAGGCAAGGGCACGCTCGTCACTCGTGTGCGCGAGCGTCGCTCTAACCTGGGCCTGACGGTTTCGGCTACCACGCGAGCCCCACGCAAAGGCGAGGTCGACGGCGTCAATTACTTTTTTCTGACGCGCGAGGAGTTCGACCGCCGCGTGGCAAACGGCGAGTTTGTTGAGTGGGCCGAGGTCCACGGTAACTGCTACGGCACCTTGGTGAGCGAGGTCACATCCAAGCTTGCCTCTGGTTCGTCTCTCATCTTGGAGATCGATGTCCAGGGTGCCTTGCAGGTCAAGGAGCGTTTCCCCGAGGCCGTGCTGATTTTTATCAAGCCGCCTTCGCTCGAGGTGCTCCGCGAGCGTCTGGTCGGTCGCGGTACCGAGACGCCCGAGACGATCGAGCTGCGTATGGCAAACGCCGCCCATGAGCTTGCCCTTGCCGACCGCTACGATGACGTCGTGGTTAATGACGATCTCGACCGCGCGACCGATGAGCTCGTTCGCGTTCTCGATATGCATGAAAGGATCTGAGGTCCGTGTCCGTTGTAAAGCCTTGCATTGACGATCTTCTGGAGAAGACCGATCACAACCGCTTCCTGCTCGCCTCGCTTGCCTCCAAGCGTGCCTGCGACATTAACAGCATGCTGCGTGGCCAGCACAACCGCGTGCTCGCCGTTCAGGATGTCGACGACATCACCATTGCACTCTCCGGTGCCGATACCATCTCGATGGCTATGGACGAGATCGTCGATGGCGATATCTCCTACGACGAGGCCCGTTATGAGAAGGCGCTCGGCCACAAGGTTGCTGAAGCCTAAATGGCAGCCCGCGTCTGCCTGGTCCACTATCACGAGGTTGGACTGAAGGGCAAGAACCGCGCACATTTTGAGCATATCCTCATGGATAACATCAAGGCGGCCTTGGCCGCCTTTTCCGTGAATGCCGTGTCTCGAATTTCCGGTTATATCCTCGTGACCTTTAACGAGCATCAGGCCGACGAGGCGGCGCACGTCATTCGCACCGTCCCCGGCGTTGCCCGCGTGTCCCTGGCGTACCACACCAACCGCGACCCGCAGGAGTACTGCGCCGCCGCCGTGAAGGCGCTGCGCGAATTTGGTCCCTTCGAGTCGTTTAAGGTGCATGCCAAGCGCTCTAACACCGACTATGAGCTCACCTCGATTGATATCAATCGACAGGTTGGCGAGGTACTGTGCGAGGCGTTTCCCGATAAAAAGGTCCAGATGCACGATCCCGACGCGATGGTGCACGTGCTGGTGGTCCAGGGTAGCGTCTATGTGTATGCGCGCTCTGAGCGCGGCGTGGGTGGCCTTCCGGTGGGGTCTGCCGGTAAGGTCGTGACGCTGCTTTCTTCGGGTATCGATTCTCCGGTTGCGACCTGGATGCTCGCGCGTCGCGGCGCGGTGTGCGTGCCGGTACATTTCTCCGGTCGACCGCAGACGCCCGATACGAGCGAGTATTTGGTGCAGGACATCATCCGTGCGCTTGAGCCGGGCGTTCAGATCGGTCGCCTGTACGTTGTCCCGTTTGGCGACTGCCAGCGCGAGATCTCGGTGACCTGCCCCAGCAACCTGCGCGTGATCATGTACCGTCGCATTATGTATTCGGTTGCCGAGCGCATTGCGCATATCGAGGGCGCCAAGGCTATCGTGACCGGTGAATCACTCGGTCAGGTTGCTTCCCAGACGCTTGAGAACATCATGGCCGTCAACGAGGCCGTCAAGATCCCCGTGTTCCGTCCGCTCATTGGTTCTGATAAGCAGGAGATCATCGCGCGTGCCCAGGAGATCGGCACGTTTGATATCTCGACCGAGGCGGCTCCTGATTGCTGCACGCTGTTTATGCCGCGTCGTCCCGAGACGCATGCCAAGCTCGATGCCGTGCATGAGGCATGGGAGCTGTTCGATCACGAGGAGATGATTGAGCGTTTGCTCAAACAGACCGAGTATATCGACTTCGAGAGCAACACGTATAAGGCCCCTAAGACCTTAAAACGCAAGCATTCCGAGCTCGCTCCACGTGAGATTTACCAAGATCACGAATAATGTTGTGTATAGACCGGCGGTGTTTTTGCATCGTCGGTCTTTTTCTATCTGGGCATTTGGCAATATACGGTTCATTTGTTGACGTGTGCCTGAATAAATGGACATTTTCTCGCAAGGTTTTGGTCAGCTTTTGGTTTGACCGCGACAACTGGTGTGGGCGTGCGGAGGCTGCGGCGCTCGTTTCCTGACACGATGGTGTTGGGAGGTGTTTGCTATGGCGCAGCGCGAGCAACACGAACGGGTTAAACGGATGGACCGCTGGGCAGAAAAGCTGCTCGGCCATAAGGCGGTGGTCATGGTGATTCTGGTTGTCATTGCCGCCGCGAGCGGCTTGGCGATGGCAAGTTTTGGCGGCCACTCCAGCAGCGTATCGTTTGAGCGTAGTGATGAGTCGAGCGCCTCGGGTGTGCACGGGGCCGGGGATACCTCACCTGACGATGCCGATGAGTCGTCTGCCAACAGCTCTTCTGCTGCCGAGATGTATGTCGATGTTGATGGCGCCGTTGTGAGGCCTGGCGTGTACCGGCTCAAAGATGGGGCGCGGGTATCCCAGGCGATCGATGCCGCCGGAGGGCTTACGGCCGGGGCGGATGTGACAGGGCTTAATCGTGCGTCCAAGATCACTGATGGTCAAAAGATCTATGTGCCGATGGTGGGGGAGCAACAAGCGACCGCGGCGGTCGGCGGGGCTGAAAGCGGTGCTGCCACGACACCTGGCGCGGAATCTTCGTCGGGGCTCGTGAACATCAATACGGCAAGTGCGGCGGAGCTGCAGACGCTTTCGGGCATCGGGCCTTCTATGGCCCAATCAATTATCGACGAGCGGACGCAAAACGGGGCTTTTGCCTCGGTCGATGACCTTATGCGCGTATCGGGAATCGGTGAGAAGAAGCTCGCCAAAATTAAAGATTGCATCTGCGTATGAGTGCGACCGAGCGCGAGCATGTGATGCCACCGCGCCCATTGATGCCGTGGACGATAGCCCTTTGTGCCGGCTTGTGTGCGAGCTGTGGGTTAGTGCTTAACATGGCGGCCGATGCGCTGCTGGGAGAGCGGGCGGCGCCCGTCACATTGCTTATGGCCATTCCCGTTGCGGCAGCAGGGTGCATCGTATTGGCTCGGTCCTGCATGCGCCTTGTGCGGTGGAGGCGATGGCTGTATGCCGCGGCCCTCGGCCTCGTGGCGGGAGCGGTAGTGTCCGCGGGTTGGGCGATAGGGGCGCTGCGCGCTTCGAGGGCGTTGGATAATCGGGCTGCGAGCAGTCTCGAGTTTGTTGTGTGTGGCGACCCGTCCATCAATGACGGTGCGTACTCCTATACCTGTGATGCGTATGCGGGCGAAAAGCGTTTGGGTCAGGTACGGCTGTCGTGTGATCGTGAGCTTGGCGCCGGTTCGCATGTACGTGCTATCGGTCGAATTTCGCGCTTTGAGAATGATGCGTATGGGCGCTCACGCGTGCTTCGGGGCGAGCTTCGAAAGGTTAAAGTCGTCCGGTTGGTATCGATCGACGAGGGCCCTCCAAGCCCGTTGTCTTGGCTTCGAAACGAGCTCCTTGCCGTTATCGCGCCCGCGACCGATCCAGCGCGCTCGCTCATTGCCGGCGTTGTCTGTGGACGCTCGTCCGAGCTGCGCGCCCAGCCGGCGGGCGATTGGTTTTCGGTAACGGGCACCGCACATCTCATCGCCGTCTCGGGCAGCCATCTTGCCATCGTGGGGTTTGTGATTGAGAGCGCCCTGCAAAAGACACGCCTCTCTCGTGGGCTGCAGCGGGGACTGTTGATGCTGGCTCTTATTGCCTATGCCGTCTTTACGGGCGCCTCGCCCTCGGCCGTGCGCGCGTGCTGCATGGTGGCGGCGACGCTTATCGCCAACGGCGCCGGACGTCGTCGGCATGGCCTCTCGGCCCTATTTTTGACCATGGCAATCTTTGTGTTGCTGCGACCGACGGTATTGTTCGAGATGGGTTTTCAACTATCGTGCGCCAGTGTTTTTGCCATCCTTTGTTTTTGCCCCTACGCCACCTACGCCTTGGGCGAGCTGGGCATGCCATCGGGTGTCGCCAGCGTTTTGTCTGTCACGTTGTGCTCACAACTCGCGACACTTCCCGTAACCATTCCCGCATTTGAGACGTTTTCGCTCATTGCCCCACTTGCAAATGCCGTGATCGGTCCGGTGATAAGCATGCTGCTCGCTGTATCGGTTGTGCTGGTGCCCTGCTCGCTTGTGCCGCTGCTGCGTCACGGGGCGCTCGTGGTGCCCATGATTGTCGCCCGCTGTGCGCTGTTCTTTGAACAGCTCTTTGCTGCCGTTCCGGGCGCATCCGTAAGCGTGCCGCCCGATACGCCCTTGGTATATGTGGTGCCGTTCGCGCTGGTGGCCATCTTGGTCTGGTGGCCACGCCCCCGCGCGCGGAGTATGGCAGCGGGGCTGCTGTGTTTAATGCTCGCAGCGGGTGTTCCGTATGTCTATTGGGATCGATGTGCGCCGCCTTCGGTAACGGTCCTCGATGTTGGCCAGGCCGATGCGATTCTGGTTCGTCAGGGTGGCGCCGTGGCACTCGTCGACTGTGGGCTCGATGACCGCGTGGTGTCGGCGTTGGTTCGCAATAACGTCCACCATATCGACGCCGTCTTCGTGACGCATTGGGACGAAGACCATTGGGGCAGTCTTCCCGACGTACTCGATCGTTTTTCGGTTGGAACCATTGCGGTCGCGGCCGATGCACTTGACGGCGCGCCTACTGAGGTCCTGAATCGCCCGGGTGTAACGTATCGGCAGGTGGCTCGCGGAGACACGGTCGATATCGGCGCATTTCGGGCTCGTGTGATGTGGCCGTTTGACACGGTGGATGGCGAGGGCAATGAGGACTCTCTTGTTTTGCTGCTCTCCTACGCTCAGGAAGGCAAGAGCCTGCGCGTGCTCCTTACTGGTGACGCCGAGCTCGATCAGGAGCGCGAGTTTGTACAGGAGGTGGGAGATACCGATGTGCTCAAGCTGGGGCATCATGGCTCAAAAGTTTCCGTCGATACAGACCTGCTGGAAACGCTTAAGCCCGAGCTCTCTATCGCGAGCGCGGGCGAGGGCAACCGCTACGGCCATCCGTCGGATGCCTGCATCGATGCAGTTAAGGAAGCGGGTGGTGCGTTCGCATGCACCATCGAACACGGCGACATTACCGTCACGCCGACCGTATCCGGTTTTGCCATGCGATGCCAGCGACCGTGATGCCGTCGTTGGCGCGGGACCAACCCCTGGGCTAAAATGGCACGGTACGAATTCGAGAGTCTGCGAGAGGGGAGCGCGATGTCCGAAACCGGTCTGCTGCCGGCATATCTGATCGTCGGTTCCGACGGAGTCAAGCGTGACCACGCCGTCTCGCGTATGAAGGCGCGTCTGGAAAAGACGGGCATGGTCGAGTTCAACCTCGACGAGCGCGATATGACCAAAGAGCCCGATATCGAATCGATTATCGGATCGCTCAACACCTTTCCCATGGGCAGCGAGTTTCGCCTGGTAATCCTTGACGGCTGCTCAAAACTTGCCAAAGCGATCTCCGAGCCGCTTGTCGAGTATCTGGCGAGTCCCAGCCCCACGACGGTTTGCCTCATAATCGCCGATTCGCTTGCCAAGAACACGCGCCTGTACAAGGCAATCGCCAAGATCGACAAGAAGGCTATCGTCGATTGTTCGGGTACCAAGCGCTGGGAGCTCCCGCGCCGCGTGCAGCAGATGGCGACGCAGCACGGAAAGTCCATCTCGACGGCGGCCGCCGAGGAGCTCGTTTCGCGTTCGGGCGAGAACACCCGCATGCTCGATAACGACTTGGCCAAGCTTGCCCAGATGGTCGAGGCGCCGCAAATTGAGCTTGCCGATGTGGAGCGTTGGATCGTGCGCACGGCCGAAGTCCAGCCCTGGGACTTTCTCAATGCGGTTTCGGCTCGTGATATGCGCCGCTCGCTTGAGCTCTTTGGGCTGCTACCCGCCAAGAGCTATGTGTGGACCTACACGCTGCTGTGCGGACGCATTCGTGAGCTTATCGTTGCCAAGGCGCTCGATGCGCGTGGGCAGGGTCGCGAGCTTGCCGCGACGCTCAAGCTCCAGGCCTGGCAGGTCAAGAATCACCTGACCTGGGCGCGTCGTTTTTCGATGGCGGAGCTTGTCGTGGCGCTCGAGGCTGCGGTCGATGTGGAGCTCGCCCTCAAGGGTTCGGCCGATTCCCAGACCGCGCTTTTGCTCTGGATTACGAACATCTTGAGAAAATCGTGATGATACCTGCCTATTTGACAAATTCGTTCTATCCCTTTGAGGGGGAGCGTGCTATAGTAGGCGCTTGCATGACCTCACCGTGTCTCAGAGGTGTCATACATTTTTTGCAAGGAACTCGAAAGGAACTCCAGAAGTGGCAAACATCAAGTCTCAGAAGAAGCGTATCCGCACCAATGAGGCAGCTCGCATGCGTAACAAGGCTGTCAAGTCCGAGCTCAAGACGCTGACCAAGCACGTCCAGTCCGCCGTCGCCGAGGGCGACGCCGAGAAGGCCCAGGCTGCCCTCAAGACCGTTACCAAGCGTCTCGACATGGCTGCCGCCAAGCATGTTATCCACAAGAACCAGGCTTCCAACCGCAAGTCCGGCCTTGCCAAGCTCGTGAACAGCATCAACGCCTAAGTTGTAAATTTCACACCACACAGATTACGCGCATAAATGGAGCCTGTTTTATGGAACAGGCTC
This sequence comes from uncultured Collinsella sp., assembly GCA_937925735.1. Taxonomy (GTDB): domain Bacteria; phylum Actinomycetota; class Coriobacteriia; order Coriobacteriales; family Coriobacteriaceae; genus Collinsella. Next base: position 88,156 of record CALAMK010000050.1, read on the forward strand.
CATTTTTTGTACCGCTCGGGTAAGATAGTCCGCATGAATACTTCAATTGACATTTCCCACATCCGCAACTTCTCGATCGTTGCGCACATCGACCATGGCAAGTCCACGATCAGTGACCGCATCCTCGAGCTCACCCATACCGTCGACGAGCGCGACATGGAGTCGCAGCTGCTCGACACCATGGATATCGAGCGCGAGCGCGGCATCACGATCAAGTCCAATGCCGTTCGCGTTTCCTATGACGCCGACGATGGCGAGACGTATCAGTTCAACCTGATTGATACGCCGGGCCACGTGGACTTTACCTACGAGGTCTCGCGTTCGCTTGCCGCTTGCGAGGGTGCGGTGCTCGTCGTCGACGCCACGCAGGGCGTCGAGGCGCAGACCGTCTCCAATGCGACGCTCGCCATGAACGCCAACCTGGATATCGTTCCTGCCATCAACAAGATCGACCTGCCCTCGGCCCATCCCGACGAGGTCAAGACCGAGATCGAGGATGACCTGGCGATTCCCGCTGACGATGCCGTATGCGTATCGGGCAAGACCGGCGAGGGTATCCACGACCTGTTGGAGTCCATCGTCTTTTTGATCTCACCGCCCAAGGGCGATGCAAACGCGCCGCTCAAGGCGCTCATCCTGGACTCGTATTTTGATGAGTACCGCGGCGTCGTTGCCACGGTCCGTGTCTTTGACGGCTCCATCAAGAAGGGCGATACCCTGCGCATGATGCAGGCCAAGGGCGACTTTTTGGTCGATGGCGTTGGCGTCAAGCGTCCCGCCGAGACCCCGGTCGATGCGCTGACGGTCGGCGAGGTGGGCTACGTGGTCACGGGCCTGAAGGACCCCGAGGCCGTTCGCGTGGGCGATACCCTTACGTGGGCGTCGAATCCCTGTCCCGAGCCGCTTCCCGGCTACCGCGAGGCCAAGCCCATGGTCTACACGGGCCTGTTCCCAATTGACAACAAGGATTACGAGAATCTGCGCGACGCTCTCGATAAGCTGCATGTCAACGACCCGTCGTTGGTGTGGGAGCCCGAGACCTCGGTGGCGCTCGGCTTTGGCTTCCGCGTGGGCTTCTTAGGCCTGCTGCATATGGAAGTCGTCAAGGAGCGCCTGGAGCGCGAGTTCAACCTTGACCTCATTGCTACGAGCCCTTCGGTGGACTATCACGTCTATAAAACCGACGGCGAGATGATTGATGTTCGCAGCCCGCAGGATCTGCCCGAGGCTACGCGCATCGAGCGCATCGAGGAGCCCTACCTCAAGGCCAAGATTATCTGCCCGCCCGAGTATACGGGCGCCGTCATGCAGCTCGCTATCGAGCACCGCGGCATTACGACCGACATGATCCATCTCACGAGCAAATCGGTCGAGATGCGCTTTGATATGCCGCTTGCCGAGCTCATTCTGGACTTCTTTGACCAGCTTAAGAGCCGTACCAAGGGCTATGCCTCGCTCGACTACGAGTTCAACGAGTACCGTCCCTCCGAGCTCGTTAAGCTCGATATTTTGCTTTCGGGCGACGAGGTGGATGCGCTTTCGTTTATCGTGCACAAGGACAAGGCCTATGGCCTGGCCCGCGGCCTATGCGATAAGCTCAAGGAAATTATTCCGCGTCAGCTGTTCGAGGTGCCTATTCAGGGTGCCATCGGCAATAAGATCATTGCCCGCTCCACCGTCAAGGCGCGCCGCAAGGACGTTTTGGCCAAGTGCTATGGCGGCGATATCTCGCGTAAACGCAAGCTGCTCGAGAAGCAGAAAGAGGGCAAGAAGCGCATGAAGGCCATCGGCTCGGTCGAGGTTCCGCAGGAGGCCTTTATGGCGATCCTCAAGGTGGACGAGTAGGTCAATGGCGCTTTCTGAATACAGTTCGCGGCTGCTGGGTGCCTATGCCGAGCAGCCGTTCCTTATGGCTCCCATGGCAGGCGTAACCGACCCCGCCTATCGCATCATGTGCCGTCGCCGTGGTGCCAATCTTGCCTATAGCGAGATGGTGAGCGTGGCAGGCCTTGCCTATGCCAGCAATAAGACGTGGCGTCTGGTGCTGCCGGCCGACGAGGAGCAGCAAATCTGCGTGCAGCTCTTTGGTTCCAAGCCCGATCAGTTTGCGAGCGCCGTCGCTGCTGTCGAGGAGCGCGTTGGCGATCGCCTGTCGCTGATCGACATCAACATGGCCTGCCCGGCTCGCAAGGTCGTCACCAAGGGCGAGGGCTCGGCGCTTATGCGCACGCCCGATCTGGCCGAGCAGATTGTCGAGGCAGCGGTGGGCGCGGCGCATGTTCCCGTGACCGTGAAGATTCGCAAGGGCTTTTACGCCGAAGACCGCAATGCCGCGACGTTTGCCCAGATGCTCGAGGGGGCAGGGGCAGCTGCGGTGGCGGTGCACGGCCGCTGTGCCACGCAGCTCTATACGGGCCAGGCCGATTGGTCGGTCGTCGATGAGGTGGCCGACGCCGTCGAGATTCCCGTTATCGGTTCGGGCGATGTGTTCTGCGCCGAGGATGCGGCGGAACGCCTGCGCAACTCGGGCGCCAGTGCCGTGTTTATCGCGCGCGGTATCTATGGCAACCCCTGGGTGTTCGGTGATGCTCGAGCCCTTGCACTCGATGGCACGCCAGTACCGGTGCGTAGCTCGGTCGAGCGCCTGGATGCCCTGCGCGAGCACCTGACGCTCACGCATGAGCTGTTGCCGCTTATGTCACGTGCCCGCACGTACGCGAGCTGGTATCTTAAGGGCATGCCCCATGCCGCCGCCTGGCGCGCGCAGGTGGTGCGCTGCTCCACATACGAGGAGTTCATGGCATTGGTCGATGATATCGAGCGCGATGTGGTGGCCTGCGAGGCCGCGCTTGCCGCCGGCGAGTCGGTGCCCGCTCATCCGCTGGAGGCCTAACGGTGGCCGTTACCGCGCTGTACGTCCACGTGCCGTTTTGCGCCCAAAAGTGCCGATACTGCGACTTTGACTCACGCAGTTTTGCTTCGTGCGACCTGAGTGCTGCGCTCGATGTCTATTTTGAGCAACTGTATGCGCGCCTCGATGCCTTTGGCGACGCAGGCGCGCTTGCGCAGGTCCGCACCGTCTATGTTGGCGGCGGTACGCCGTCGCTGGCAGGAGAGCGTCTGGTGGAGCTTGCCCGGCGTATTTGCATGTGGTGCAAGCCCGTTGAGTTTACCTGCGAGGCCAATCCCGAGTCGTTGACCGCCGGGCTTGCCACTGCGCTTGCCAAGGTCGGTGTCACACGCGTCTCTCTGGGAGTTCAAACCCTTGACAACGCCGAGCTTGCTGCGATTGGCCGTATTCACGATGCCGATCGGGCGCTCGCTGCCATCACGACGGTTAAGGACGCTGGGCTCGATGTGTCCTGCGACCTGATGTGCGGACTTCCCGGGCAGACCGCCGTAAGCTGGCAACGCACGCTCGATGGCGTGCTGGCGGCGGCGCCGCATCATGTGTCGGTGTACCCGCTCACGCTCGAGGAGGGCACGCCGCTCTACCACATGGCGTGTCGCGACGAGTCGCTCGAGCCCGACGAGGATTTTCAGGCTGCGTGCATGGACGCGGCGCGTGAGTGCCTGGGTGCGGCCGGCTATCACCCGTATGAGGTGGCAAGCTACGCGCTCGACGGACATGAGTGTGCCCACAACATTGCCTATTGGACAGGACGGGGCTATCTGGGCTTGGGCCGCTCTGCCGCCGGTATGCTCGACGCCGAGGATTTCGATCGCTTGGCCGGGCTGTTTCCCGACGTGCCTGCTCGCGGCGATGCGTATCGCGTGCGCTTGGTGCAACGCGACGACGCCGCGACGACGTTTGATGCCGAGTATCTGTCGCAGCGCGAGGCTGCGGCCGAGGATTTGATGCTCGCCTGCCGCATGACGCGTGGCATTGGGCCCGATCTGTTGGTTCGCTCGGCAAGCGTGATCGCTGCAGACGAGCTGGTGGCGGCCTGTGACCGTGCGCTCGAGTTGGGTCTTGCCACTTGGGTGCCCGATTATGTCGAGGGGCATGCGGGGTGCGTCGCCTCGAAAGACGTTATCGCAGGTCGTGCCCACGCCCGTTTAGCGCCCACCCACTTGGGCTGGCTCGATGGAAATGTGCTGTTCGAGCTGTTTTGGGGTCTAGCTTAGGCCGCTCGGGTAGAATTACCGCAATATATACGCTGCTGTGAGCAGGAGGTTGCCGCGCATGGCGACGATGAACGAAAAAGATTACTACGAGATTTTGGGTGTCTCCAAGGACGCCACCTCGCGTGATATACAGAAGGCCTTCCAGCAAAAGGCCCGCAAGCTCCATCCGGACGTCAACAAAGAACCTGATGCCGAGGAAAAGTTTAAAGAGGTTTCCGAGGCCTACGCCGTGCTTTCGGACGAGCAGAAGCGTGCGCGCTACGACGCCATGCGCTCGGGCAACCCCTTCGCCGGCGCTCCTACGGCTTCGCCCTATGGCGGCGGCTACGCCGGCAGCGCAGGCTATGGCAATCCCTTTGAGGGCGGCTTTCCCTTTGGTGGCGCCTGGGGCCAGCCGCGTCGCGGGCAGGCTGCCTATAATCCCGAGAACGGCGCCAACGTGGTCGTCGATATCAAGCTCGACGCTAAGGAGGCCAAGGGCGGTGCCCGCAAGACCGTCCGCTATACGCGCTTCGATACCTGTGGCCACTGTGGCGGCTCGGGTTCTGTTTCGTCCGAGCATGCACATACCTGTCCGAGCTGCGGTGGTCGCGGCCACATCGATGTCGACCTGTCCTTCCTGTTCGGTGCCGGCACGTTTCAGTCGGTCTGCCCCGAGTGCGGCGGTTCCGGTAAGGTCGTCGCCGACCCCTGCCCCGATTGCGGCGGCAGCGGCCGTGTCCGTGTGACCTCCGAGCAGACGATTGAGTTTCCTGCCGGTACGCACGATGGCGACGAGGTCCGCATTGGCGGCATGGGTCACGCCGGCACCAACGGTGCCTCGGGTGGCGATCTGGTCGGCCGCGCTCATGTCGAGGCCGAGCGTCTGGAGGGCAAGGCCCGTACCGGTTTTTACCTGATGGGCATCGTGGCGCCGTTTTTGGTGCTGTCGGCCATCTCGGGCGTGTTCTCGGCCTTTGCCGTGATGTGCTTTATTCCGTTTGCCATGGGCCTGTTCATGGTGGTCTCGGACGGCGTGCTGCACCGCAGCCTGCTGTGGTGGAAGCGCGGCGCGATGCAGTTTGCCAACGGTTTTGCCAACGGATTTATGTTTGCGCTCGTGTCGGTTTGGTTTGCGAGCTGCTCGCAACGTGCCATGCTTTCGCCCTACGCAATGCAATAACATCAACCCCTCTGTTTGCGGCCGGCCCAGCTTGGGTATAGGACGCACTGTGACAATAATGAAAGTCGGAAGGATTCGGTCGTGTCGGAAAATAGGGATTACTACGAGGTACTTGGCGTCGACAAGGATGCCGACGCGCGGACGATTAAGCGCGCGTTTCTAAAGAAGGCCCGTACCGTACACCCGGACGTTTCGGACGACCCCGAGGCCGAGGCCAAGTTCAAAGAGCTCAACGAGGCGTATTCCGTTCTTTCCGACGAGCAGAAGCGTGCTAACTACGACCGTTACGGCACCGCGGACGGCCCCGGTGGCTCTGGCTATGTCGACATCAACGATATCTTTGGTGGCATGGGCATGGACGACCTCTTCTCGTCGTTCTTTGGCGGCGGTGCCGGCGGTGGCGCCCGAAATCGCCGTGAGCGTCGTCGCGGCCGCGATATGGCCATCTCCCTTTCGGTGACCCTTGAGGAGGCGGCACTCGGTTGCAAAAAGACGATCAGCTATGACCGCCTTGCCCCCTGCGAGGATTGCAACGGCACCGGTAGGGCCGAGGGCGCACAGGAAAAGCAGTGCAGCCGCTGCCACGGCACGGGCTATGTGACGACGGTCCAGCGTTCTTTCCTGGGCCAGGTTCAGTCCTCTTCGCCCTGTCCCGACTGCCACGGCGAAGGCACGGTCATCGACCATCCCTGCGAGACCTGTGACGGTCAGGGCCGCACGCCTTCGCACGAAAAGATCGATATCGATATTCCCGCCGGCGTTTCGACCGGTCGCCAGCTGCGCGTGAGCGGTTTTGGCGAGGCCGGCCTTCGCGGCGAGCCGTCGGGCGACCTGATCGTCAACGTGCGCGTCGCCGACCACGAGCGTTTTAAGCGCAACGGCGACGACCTGTACCTCGTGAGCGATATCTCGATTGCGCAGGCTGCGCTCGGATGCGAGATCGAGGTCGAGGGCATTATGCCTGACGAGGTCGTCAAGGTGTGCGTCCCCGCTGGCGCCCAGTACGGCGACACCGTGAGCGTCAACAATTACGGCATGCCGCGTATCGGCGGTGGCGGTTCGCGCGGTCGTCTGATCGTGCAGCTGCGTGTGGTCGTCCCCACGAACCTTTCCAATAAGCAGCGCGAGCTGCTTCGCGCCTTTGCCGACGAGATGGGCGATGACGTCGCATCCGGTAAGAAGTCGGTGACCGACCGTATCAAGAGTGCCCTCGACGACATCCTCGATTAAGGAGCCCGCGTGCTCGCACCTCATATCTCTGTCGTCAACCTCGGCTGCCGTGTCAACCGGGTTGAGTCCGACCGTATCACTGCCGATCTAATGCGCCTGGGCTTTGCGATGGTGGAGCCTCAGGATGCTGAGCTGATCGTCATTAACACCTGTGCCGTTACGGGCGAGGCCGAGGCCAAGACCCGTAAGGCCGTTCGCCATGCGCTGGCCTATCCAAACGAGCCCTATGTGGTCGTGACCGGATGCGTGGTCAATCTGCATCCCGAGGAGCTGCTGGAGCTCTCGGACCGCGTGATCGCCGAGCCGTCCAAGATCGATGTCGCCGAACGCGTCTGTGAGGTGCTGGGCGTTGAGTCCGATGACGTTCCCGCCTGCAGCGACGGCGAGGTTGTCGACGCGCTCGGTCGCTCGCGTCTGGGCGTGAAGATCCAGGACGGCTGCAACCATCGTTGCACCTATTGCATTGTGTGGAAGGCCCGCGGCCCCGAGCGCTCCGTGCCGGTCGAGTCCGTGCTCGAGCAAGTTCGCGAGGCACAGGAGGCCGGCGTGCCCGAGGTGGTGCTGACGGGTGTGAACCTGGGCGCCTACGATGGCAAGAGCGCGACTGATGAACACGTCGAGATCGATGAGCTGCTCGAGGCGATCATGGAGCGCACGTCCATTCCGCATGTGCGCATTTCCTCGGTCGAGCCCATGGATATCTCCGAGTCCCTGCTTAAGGTCATGGCGCGCTATCCGAAGCGCATCGCCCCGTTTTTACACCTGCCCGTGCAGTCCGGCTGCACCAGGACACTGCATCGCATGGGCCGTCCCTATAGCGCCGAGGCCTTCGAGGAAACGGTGCGCATGATTCGCACCAACTTGCCTCAGGTGTCCCTTTCGTGCGATGTCATCGTCGGTTTTCCCGGTGAGACGGACGAGGAGTTTGAGGAGTCGCTGGCACTGTGCCGCCGCGTGGGCTTTTCGCGTATGCATGTGTTCCGCTACAGCAAGCGTCCCGGTACCCTTGCTGCCGATATGCCCGACCAGGTGCCGCCCGAGGTTATGGCCGAGCGTAGCCGCCGCATGAGGGCCGCGGCGCAGGAACTCGCCATTGCCGACGCTCGCCGTCGCGTGGGAACCGTCGAGCGTGCCGTACTTGAGTATGGCGACAACCTGACGCTCGGTTCGTTCCATCATGCCCGTCTTGACGATACCCGTGGACTCACAGTCCCGTGCCTGCTCGATGTTGCTATCATCGGAGTCGATGATTCCGGCTTGGTCCATGCACGCAGGGAGGTTCATGGAAGCCTCGAAGATTAGACTTACCGTTCCCGAGGGTATTGACCCCTCGCGCGTTTTGGGCGCCGGCGACGGCGTCCTTCGTGCGCTCGAGAGTTTGGTTCGTGCCCACGTGGTCGCCCGTGGCGACAGTATCGCCGTGAGCGGTGACCCTGACGAGGTCGAGCTCGTGGCGCGCTTTTTCGAGCATGCTTTTCGCGAAGCGGCTGCCGAACGCACTGTGTCTGCCGACGATGTCTCTCGCTGCCTGGCCGTCTTGCGCGACGGTGAGCACGAGGTTACGTCGCTTCGCGATGACGTGCTGCTTTCGTATCGCGGCCGTGCCATTCGCCCCAAGACGCTCGGCCAAAAGCGCTACGTGGATGCCATCCGCTCGCATACCATCACGTTTGGCCTTGGTCCTGCCGGTACCGGTAAGACCTATCTGGCCATGGCGCTCGCCGTTGCCGCGCTCAAGCGTCATGAGGTGGGTCGTCTGATCTTGACGCGTCCGGTTGTCGAGGCGGGGGAGAACCTGGGCTTTTTGCCCGGTACCCTCGAGGAAAAGATCGATCCCTATATGCGTCCGCTCTACGATGCTCTTTTTGACATGATGGATCGCGAACGCATCGATGAGCTTATGGAGCGCGGTGTGATCGAGATCGCCCCGCTTGCCTACATGCGCGGCCGCACGCTGAGCGATGCCTTCGTGGTGCTCGACGAGGCGCAAAATACCACGCCCGAGCAGATGAAGATGTTCCTGACGCGCCTGGGCTTTAACTCCAAGTTTGTGATTACCGGCGACCTGAGTCAGCGCGACCTGGTGGGTCGTCGCGGCGGTCTTGCCGACGTTGAGCGGATTTTAGGCCGTGTCGACGATGTCGCATTTTCTCACCTCGAGCGTGCCGACGTGGTGCGCCATGCCTTGGTGGGGCGTATCGTCGAGGCATACGATGCTTATGATGATGTGCGCGATAAGCGCGTGCACGACCGAAAGGAGTCCCGTTGAGTGTATTGATCAGCAACGATGCCGAGCTCGATACGCTGCTCGACGCGCAGGAGGTAGAGCACATCTGCGAGGTCGTGCTTGCCGCCGAGGGCGTTGAGCGTGAAGTTGAGATTTCCCTTTCGTATGTCGATGAGGACGAGATGCACGAGCTCAACCACGAGTGGCGCGGTATCGACCGTACCACCGATGTCCTCTCGTTTGAGTGCGACTCGGCCTTTGACGAGGATATTCCCGCCGACGAGACGCTCGAGCTCGGCGATATTATCCTGGCCCCGGAGGTCATTGCCCGCCAGGCCCCCGGCTTTGGTAATAGCCCTACCGACGAGTGCCGCCTGATGCTCGTGCATGGCATGCTGCACCTGCTGGGGTATGACCATATCGAGGACGACGAGGCCGAGGTCATGGAGGCCCGCGAGGACGCCATCTTGCGCGATCTGGCGCTCGAGCGCGGCGAGGACCCCAAGCTGGTCCACGTCGGCCCCATCACCAACCACGCCCACGACTAGGAGCCGTCTATGATTCCCGGATCGAACAAGGACCATCCGTCCTTCTTAAAGTCGTTCTCCTACGCCATGGAGGGCTTCGTCACCGCCGTTAAGACCGAGCGCAACATTAAGGTCATGCTCGTGGCGGGCGTGTGCACCGTCATTGCCGGCTGCATCGTGGGGCTCGACATTGCCGAGTGGGCCACGGTTATCATCTGCTGTGGCTTGGTGATTCACGGCGAGCTGTGCAACACCGCCATGGAGGCGATCGTCGACCTGGCGACCCAGGAGCTCCATCCGCTGGCAAAGCGTGCGAAGGATATCGCCGCCGCCTCCGTATACGTACTTTCCATCACCGCCGCGATTGTGGGATTGCTGGTATTTGCCCACGCGCTCGACTTTATTTAGAAAGGGATTTTCATGTCCGACAATATGCAGCCTTTCGATGAAACTCTGGACGACGAGTCCCTGGATGCGGTGGATGCCGAAGCGACCGAGGATTGCGAGGATGTCGAGGAATTCGATCCGTTTGAGGGCATGAGCGACGAGGAGCTCGACGCCCTGTGCGACGAGGACGATAGCCTCGTGGGCTTTGGCGACGTTGAGCCCGGTTTCCGCAGCGGCTTCGTGGCGCTTGTCGGCCGCCCCAACGCCGGCAAGTCCACGCTGCTCAACGCCTGCTATGGCAAAAAGGTCGCCATCACCTCGCCGGTGGCCCAGACGACCCGCCGCCGCATGCGCGCCGTCGTCAACCGTCCCGGCTACCAGCTGGTCTTTGTCGATACCCCGGGTATTCACAAGCCCAAGGACGGTCTGGGATCCGAGCTCAACAAGAGCGCGCTGTTCGAACTGAACGATGTCGACGTCGTCGCGTTTTTGATTGATGCCACCAAACCGATCGGTAGGGGAGACGCCTGGGTTGCCGAGCGCGTCAAGAATGCCCGTTCCAAGAAGGTCCTGGTGCTCACCAAGGCCGATGAGGCCGACCCCGCACAGGTCATGGAGCAGCTTAAGGCCGCCCACGAGCTTATGGACTATGACGACGAGATCGTGACGTCGTCGGTCAAGAACTTCAACGTCGATGCCTTTATCGAGACCGTTGCGCACTTTTTGCCCGAGGGTCCGCGTTGGTTCCCCGAGGACATGGGTACCGACGCTTCCGATGAGACGCTCGTTGCCGAGTTTGTGCGCGAGAAGGTCTTGCGCCGCACCCGTGATGAGATCCCGCACTCCGTTGGCGTGATCTGCGATGCGCTCGAGCAGACCAAGAAGGTGCTGCGCGTGCACGCTACCATTTACGTCGAGCGCGAGGGCCAAAAGGGCATCATCATCGGCAAGGGCGGCGAGATGATCAAACATATCGGTATCGACGCTCGCCGCGATCTTGAGCGCATCTTTGGCACGCAGGTCTTTTTGGAGCTGGACGTGAAGGTCAAGGCCGGCTGGCGTGACGACGAGGCCCAGATTCGCCGCTTTGGCTACAACGCCGAGGACTAAGGACGCGCGGCGCGCATGGCAGGCTCCCGGACATATCGCACGAAGGCGCTCGTCCTCGACAAGACGAAGCTCAAAGAGACGGACCTGATCCTGACGATGCTTGACGAACGGGGTCGGCAGGTTCGCGCCGTGGCAAAGGGCGCCCGCAAACCCGGTGGGCGCCTGGCTGCGCGCTGCGAGCTGTTCTGTACCGTCGATATGCTGCTCGCGCATGGACGGTCGCTTGACGTGGTTTCGCAGGCCGAGCTTATGGAGGCGCCGCTCGGCGCAGCGCCCGATTACGAGACGACTTGCGCCGCAAGCGCAATCGCCGAGGTCGCGCGCGTGTGCTCGTTTGAGGACGCCGAGGACCCGTTTACCTTTGCCATCACGCAGCGAGCGCTTGCCCTGGTGGGCAGCGGGCTCGACACGGCGCACATGGATCTACTTGTGGCGGCATATGTGTTTAAGCTGCTGTCGCACGTTGGCTACCGACCCGATTTTTCGGCCTGCGTGCTGTGCGGAGACCCCATGCTGTCGTATTTTTCGCCCCAGGCGGGCGGTCTCATGTGCGGGTCGTGTGCGTCGAGCGTTCCGGGTGCCGAGCTGGTGTCGACCGGTGAGGTCGCGTGGCTGCGCGCCCTCATGTCCATGACCTTCGATGCGCTCATGGCCGAGAGGGTTGATCCCCATACTGCCGCTTTTTTGTTGGGGCTTTCGCATGTCTGGGCGGCAACTCATACCGATCAGCGCCTCCGTGCGATGGAATTCATGTTGGGTCGGTGATGATGCGCAGGCGTGGGTTGCTTGTGGTAACATACCGACCTGTTGGTACCTCGATCTTGGATGCTCGCTCCACCGGCGGCTTCCCAGTCCGAGGCGAATAGCGTCGCCCGAGGGCGACAAGAAACGAAAGGTGAAACAATGACTGTTTCCAAAGAGCGCAAGGCTGAGCTGACTGCCCAGTTCGGTAACACCCCGGTCGACACCGGCAACCCCAAGGTTCAGGTCGCCATCCTGTCCGAGCGCATCAAGGAGCTGACCGAGCACATGAAGTCCCACCAGAAGGACTTCCACACCCGTCGTGGCCTGCTCATGCTCGTCGGCCGCCGTCGTCGTCTTCTCTCCTACATCAAGAAGAACGACATCGTCGAGTACCGTGAGCTCATCAAGGCTCTGGGCATCCGCGACAACATCCAGTAAGGATTTGTACATGCTAAGAGCGTCCTGCGCAGCGGGGCGCTCTTTTTGTGTAAGGGCGTGAACAATCACGCTCTGAAGCGTGGCGGGGGCAGGGGGCCCGCGTCACATGAGAAGCCCGCAGGCAAGGGGCCTGTGGGGTAAAGGAGAACAATGACACTCGTATCCAAGACCTTTGAGCTGTACGGCAAGACCTACACCTTTGAGTCGGGCGAGCTTGCCAAGCAGGCCACCGGCGCGTGCCTGGTCAAGCAGGGCGACACCACGATGCTCGACACCGTGGTCGTCTCCAAGGAGCGCAAGAACTACGACTTCTTCCCGCTGACCGTCGACTTCAACGAGAAGATGTACGCCGCCGGCCGCATCCCGGGTGGTTACCTCAAGCGTGAGGGCCGTCCCAGCGAGAAGGCCACGCTCACCGCGCGCATGATCGACCGTCCGATTCGCCCGAGCTTCCCGGACGGCTTCCGCAACGAGGTGCACATCGTCGCCACCTCGCTCGTCGCCGACCAGGTCAACCCCTTCGACGTCATCAACGTCATGGGTGCTTCCCTGGCCATGACGCTCGGCGGCGTTCCCTTCGAGGGCCCGCTTGCCTGCGTGCGCATCGGCCGTAACGTGGAGACCGGCGAGTTTATCGTCAACCCCACCTACGAGGAGCGCGAGAACTCGGATCTGGACCTGGAGCTGGGCGGCTCTGCCGACTATATCTCGATGGTCGAGGCCGGCGCCGAGGAGATCTCCGAGGATGATATGCTCGCCGCCATGAAGTTTGGCCAGGAAGCCCTTGCTGCCTTCTGCCAGGCTCAACACGAGTTCGTCGCCGAGTGGGAGCAGGTCAACGGCCCCATCGTCAAGAAGGAGTACCCGCTCGACCAACCCGTCGAGGAGGTCCAGGAGCGCATCTTCGCTCACTACGACGAGATGGCAGCCGCCCTTCGCGACGCCGACAAGCTCTCCCGTATCGGCAAGGTCGAGGCTCTGAAGGAGTCCATCCGTGCCGAGTTCACCGAGGAGGAGCAGGCCGCTTGGGAGCGCGAGATCCCTGTGGCGCTCAAGAAGCTCGAGAAGAAGGCCATGCGCACCATGGTCGTCGAGACCGGTGAGCGCGTCGACGGCCGTGCCGCCGATGAGATCCGTCCCATCATGGTGAAGGACAACTACTTGCCGCTCGTTCACGGCTCCGGCCTGTTCCAGCGCGGCCAGACCCAGGTGCTCTCCGTCCTGTCGCTCGGCATGCTCAACGAGGGCCAGCGTCTTGATACCATCGAGCCCACCGAGGGCAAGCGCTACATGCACCACTATAACTTCCCGCCGTTCTGCACCGGCGAGACCGGCCGCATGGGCAGCCCCAAGCGCCGCGAGATCGGCCACGGCAACCTTGCCGAGCGCGCCCTGCTCCCGGTGCTCCCCGACGAGAACGAGTTCCCCTACGCCATCCGCGTGGTCTCCGAGGTCATGGAGTCCAACGGCTCCTCTTCGATGGCTTCGACCTGCGGCTCCACGCTCGCCCTTATGGACGGCGGCGTGCCCATTAAGCGCCCGGTCTCCGGTATCGCCATGGGTCTGATCCAGGAGGAGGGCAAGACCGTGGTCCTGTCCGACATCCAGGGTCTCGAGGACTTCCTGGGCGACATGGACTTTAAGGTCACCGGCACCACCGAGGGCATCACCGCCCTGCAGATGGACAACAAGGCCACCGGCCTTACCTTCGACATCCTGGCCCGTGCCCTGCAGCAGGCCAAGGAGGGTCGCGCCTTCATCCTGCAGAAGATGCTCGACGTGATCCCCGAGCCGCGCCACACCACGCGCAGCACCGCTCCGCGCATCGTCTCCATCCAGGTTCCGACCGACAAGATCCGCGACGTCATCGGTTCCGGCGGCAAGGTCATCCGCGGTATCCAGGACGAGACCGGCGCTTCGGTCGACATCCAGGAGGACGGCACCGTCTTTGTCGGCGGCACCGGCGAGTCCGTCGACCAGGCCGTCGAGCGCATCAAGCTCATCATCAAGGTTCCCGAGCCGGGCGAGGAGTACACCGGTCGCGTGGTCTCCATCCAGCCCTTCGGTGCCTTCGTCAACCTGCTGCCCGGCAAGGACGGCCTGCTGCACATCTCCCGCGTCGCCAAGGGCCGCGTGGAGAAGGTCGAGGACGTCCTCAATGTGGGCGACGAGGTCAAGGTCGTCGTCATCGAGGTTGACGATCGCGGCAAGATCTCGCTCGATCGTCTGGATAAGCCCGAGGCCCCGGCTCGCGCCGAGAGTGCCTCCGAGGGCGACGGCGAGCACTTCCAGCGCCGTGAGCGTCCGCGTCGCGAGCGCTCCGAGCGCAGCGACCGTCCGCGCCGCCCCGGCGACAACGGAGGCCGCAAGCCCCGCCGTCACCACGACGCCGAGTAACAGCCGCATATAAGCAGCTCAACAAGGGCGACTCCTCAGGGGGTCGCCCTTTTGCTATTCCCGGCGGGGTCCGCGGGTAAAGTTTCCTGCTCTACAGTCCTGCTCGCACGGAGAGCACATTAAGTGCTCTCCGGCTCGTGCGGAACTCGCGTTAAACTTTACCCGCGGCCCCCGCCGGGAATAGCAAAAGGGCTGGTTGGTGCCGCTCGCTATTGAGTTAGACAGTCTATTCGACAGTCTATTCAGTAGTCAGATTTCAGATCTGTAGATAGCCGCAGCAGCATTTCCTCAGATAAAACCTACCTAAATAAACCTGTCTCTTATTGGTAGGTCTGGTCTCAGCGGCCCCGGCACGGGCTAAGTTTATCGCGAGTTCCGCACGAACAGGAGGCCACTTAATGTGGCCTCCGTCGTGAGCAGGACTGTAGAGCAGGAAACTTAGCCCGTGCCGGGGCCGCTGAGACCAGACCGGCGGGATAGACCAGTTCAGATGGGGCTTTGATGCATGGGTGGTCTGTTGGTGGGCAAATGGGTATGATGCTGTAGTTATTGCATCGACTCTGTGATGCATGTTTGTACGTTCCCGGCGGTCGGTTTGCCAGAAGCGCCCCGTCGGTTGTTCCAGACCCGTTTCGAAGAAAGGAAACCACACGAACCTATGGCAGCTAAAAAATCATCTCCCTTGAAGATCATTCCGCTCGGCGGCCTTGACGGCATCGGCAAGAACATGACGGTCTTCGAGTGCGGCGACGACATGGTGCTCGTCGACGCCGGCCTCATGTTCCCCGACGACTCCCAGCCCGGTATCGACCTGGTGCTTCCCGACTACACCTATGTCCTGGAGAACGAGGAGAAGCTCCGCGGCATCATCGTCACCCATGGCCACGAGGACCACACCGGTTCGCTTCCGTACCTGCTGCAGGACCTCAACAACAAGGTGCCCATCTTCTCGAGCAAGCTGACGCTCGGTTTTATCGAGGGTAAGCTCTCCGAGTTCCGCATTCGCGCGCCCAAGTTCCGTGAGGTCAAGGGCGGCAGCCACGTCAATCTCGGTGGCATCTCGCTCGATTTCTTCTCCATGACGCACTCCATCCCCGGCGCTCTGGGCGTGTTCATTCGCACCAATCAGGGCACCGTCATGCACACGGGCGATTTTAAGCTCGACCAGACGCCCATCGATGGCGTCACGCCCGACTATGCCGCCATCAGCCGCTTTGCTAAACAGGGCATCGACCTGCTGCTTTCCGACTCCACCAACGCCACGGTTCCGGGCTTTACCAAGTCCGAGGCCGAAGTCGGCCCCAACCTGCTGCACGCCATCAAGAACGCCCCGGGCCGCGTGTTCGTCGCGTCGTTCTCGAGCCACATCCATCGCCTACAGCAGATTTGCGACGCCGCTCGCAAGTGCGGCCGCAAGGTCGTCGTGACCGGACGCTCCATGCTCACCAACACCCGCGTGGCGCGCGAGCTGGGCTACCTCAACATCGACGATGCCGATATCCTCGATGCCTTCGATATCGATAACCTGCCTGACGATAAGATCGTCGTCATGTGCACCGGTTCGCAGGGCGAGCCGCTGTCGGCCCTGTCCCGCATGGCTAACGGCGAGCACAAGACGCTCTCCATCCACGAGGGCGATACCGTCATTCTTTCGGCAACTCCCGTTCCCGGCAACGAGAAGGCCGTCCAGCAGGTCGTCAACAGCCTGGCCAAGCTCGGCTGCGACGTCTGGGATAAGAATCGCGCACTCGTTCATGTCTCGGGCCACGGCAGCCAGGAGGAGCTCAAGCTTCTGATGGCCATGGCCAAGCCTACCTACTTTATGCCGGTTCACGGCGAAGCCGTGCATCTGCGCGCCCATGCCCAGCTTGCCCGTAAGATGGGCATCAAGGACGATCACATCTTTATCCTTGATAACGGCGACACGCTCGAGATGCGTGGCGGTATCGTCAAACGCGGTGCGCCCGTCGAGTCCGGCGTCGTTTATGTCGACGGTCTGCGCATCGGCGACACCGACCCCATCGTCCTTCGCGATCGCCAAAAGCTCGCCAACGACGGTATGGTCACGGCTGTTGCCATCGTCTCGCTCAAGCACAAGAAGATCGAGGCTATCGAGTTCTCGGGCCGCGGCGTTTCGTTTGCCATCGACGACCAGTTCTCCGAGGATGCCTCCGCAGCCATCATGAAGACGATCGAGAAGGGCAAGTTTAGCTTTACCAGTAGCGGCTCCGATGCCATTCGCAAGGCCGTGCGCGATTCGCTCTCCAACTTTATCTGGAGCCGCACGCGCACCCGTCCGATGATCATCCCGGTCGTCATGGAGGTTTAGTTTGGCGCGCGGATCTGCACAAAACGCCAAAGGCAATAAGGCCAACAACCAACCGGCATCTGCGAAGGGTGCCGGTTCCCATCTGCGTGCCAATAAGGGCCACGAGTCCGAGTTCGATGAGTTCGAACCCCTGGTCGAGCCTTCGGCCAATCGCGATATCGCCGGCGTTATCATTGCCGTTTTGGCGATTGCGTCCTTCATTGCCGTGATTTCGCCGGCAACGGCACCCGTGACGGCTGCTGTCGCCGGCTTCTATCACCTCGGCTTTGGCCTGGGCGCTTACGTGCTGCCGATCGTCATCTTGCTGTTCGCCGCCACGCTCATTTTGCGTGAGGACTCGCCGCTCAACATTCGCTCGGTCGCGGGCGGCGCCGTGGTCTTTGTGGCCATTGTCTCTATCCTGTCGCTGATGGTGCCGGGCACGAGCGATTCGTGTGACCTCATGTTTACGCCGCAGAACCTTTCCGCCTCGGGCGGCTACATTGGCGCCTTTATCGCAAGTACCTTGCAAAACGCCCTGGGTAAACCTATTGCCATGGTTGTCTTACTGGGCCTTGTCGTCGTTGGCCTGGTCATTATCGGCTTCTCGGTGGGCGGCGTTTTGCGCTCCGCACGCGATCGCGCCGCCGATTTTGCCGAGCGCCGTCGTGCCGATGTCAATGCGAGCCCGTGGGGCGACGAAGAGGCCCTGTCGGTTCCCGGCGTCGCCCGTCCGCACCTGAGCATCCTGCGTCAGAAGGGAACTGACGCCGCCGTGACCACGGTCATGGGTGGCGATGTCGATTCGGTTTTGGATGACGACGAGGACGATGACCCGTTTGTCGATGTGTCCGAGACCGTGGAGGCCGAGCGAGCCAAGACCACGTTGCTGCCGCGCCGCCATACCAAGAAGGGCAAGGCCGCGCCCAAGCTCAACACGAGCGAGCCCGACCCGTCTTGGTCCGATAGCGAAATCGAACTCACCGAGGGCGATGACGAGGACGACGAGGCTCCGCTCGAGACCGCCAAGACAACCTTACTGCCGCGTCGCCGTGCCAAGGCAGGACAGGTCACCGGACAGTTTTCGATGGAAGACGATCCGGACAAGGCTGACGAGTCCGAGCCGCCGTTTGCCGTGAATCCCGTTTCGGCAGCTCCGCAGATCCCTGACTTCCTAAAGCATCCCAAGGTTTCCGATGCCTCCGCCCCCACGGCTTCCGCTGCTTCTGTTGCAGCCGGCGATGGGGGAGCGGACGGTACCAATGCCGATGCCGAGGGCGACCAAGAGGACGGCCTCAAGCTCCCGCCGCTCGAAATCCTGCATGCCAACCCGCAGTCGGCGTCCTCCGCGTCTTCTGACAAGGAGCTGGAACAGACTGCCGAGTCGCTGCAGTCCACCTTGCTTGAGTTTGGCCGTAGCGCCCGCGTCGTCGGCTGGATTGCCGGCCCCACGGTCACGACCTTTAAGCTGCAGCCCGGTGAGGGCGAGCGCGTGAGTAAGATCTCGAGCCTCGAGGACGATATCGCGCTTTCGCTTGCCGCCCAGTCGGTGCGCATCTTTGCGCCGATTCCCGGCACCTCGCTCGTTGGTATCGAGATTCCCAATCGCAAGCGTCAGAACGTCAACCTGGGCGACGTGCTTCCCTATGTGAAGGGCGGTCCGCTCGAGCTTGCCATCGGTCGCGATGCCGAGGGCACGCCGGTTGTCGCCGACCTCGCCAAGATGCCCCATCTGCTGATCGCCGGCACCACCGGTTCGGGTAAGTCGGTCATGATCAACTCCATCATCACGACCTTGCTCATGCGCGCCCTTCCCGAGGACGTTCGCCTGATCATGGTCGACCCCAAGCGCGTCGAGCTTGCGGGCTATAACGGCCTGCCGCATCTCTATGTGCCCGTGGTGACCGAGCCCAAGCAGGCTGCCAGTGCGCTGCAGTGGGCCGTGTCCGAGATGGAGCGTCGCCTGAAGGTCTTCGAGCGCCTCAACGTTCGCAAGATTTCGACCTATAACGAAAAGCAGGCCGCCGGCGAGTTCGAGCATTACGATAACCCGCCGCAAAAGATGCCCTATCTGGTCATCATCATCGACGAGCTTTCGGACCTGATGATGGTAGCCGGCAAGGATGTCGAGGCCTCGATCGTCCGTATCGCCCAGCTGGGCCGTGCCGCTGGTATTCACCTTATCGTGGCTACGCAGCGCCCCAGCTCCAACGTGGTGACGGGCCTTATCAAGGCCAACATTACCAATCGTATTGCCTTTAACGTGGCTACGGGCATCGATTCCCGCGTCATTATCGACCAGATGGGCGCCGAAAAGCTTACTGGTTTGGGCGACATGCTGTTCTCCAAAGTCGACTGGGGTAAGCCCCGCCGTATCCAGGGCTGCTTTGTTTCGGACGACGAGATCAACGAGATCGTCGAGTTCGTTAAGTCGCAAAGCGAGCCCGACTACCATGAGGAGATTCTCTCTGCCGTGGCGCCCGCTTCCATGTCCATGGCTGGTGGCGGCATTGTTCGCACGGGCGTTGCCGAACCGCAAGATGACGACCCGCTTATCTGGGAGGCCGCCCATATTGTGGTGGAATCGCAGCTGGGCTCCACATCTGGGCTGCAACGCCGCCTCAAGGTTGGCTATGCGCGCGCCGGGCGTATTATGGACATGCTGGAAGAAAAGGGTGTCGTCGGCCCGCCCGATGGTTCCAAGCCGCGCGAGGTCCTGCTGGACGAGGAGGGGCTCGCCGCGTTGGAGTCTGTCGACGCCGAGATGGCACGTGAAGATTGTGAGTTTGGAGGATTCTGATGGCTGCACGCTTTGGTGACATGCTGCTCGAGCAGCGTCGCCGGATGGGCCTTTCCATCCAGCAGGTCGCCAACACCATCAAAATCAGGCCGCAGATCATCGAGTTTTTCGAGACCGGTAACTTTGCATCGATGCCTCCGCGCGGCTATGCGCAGGGCATGATTTCGAGCTATGCTCGCTTTTTGGGGCTTAACCCGCGCGAGGTCGTCAACGCTTATTTTGATGACCTCATGGCATATGAACGCGAGACCTCGCAGCAGGGCGGTCGTTTTCAGGATGCTGCCGGCTACGTTAACTCGCGTTCGTCGGTCGATAACGGACGCTTTCTGATGGTTCAGGGTGGTCGCTCGACGCGGTACGGCCAGCGCCCTCCGCAGGCGGGCTATATCACCGAGACGGGCTCCAGCGAGGAGATTCGTTCTCAGCGAGATCGCTTTCGCAGTACGCCCATGCCGGATGATTGTGCGCTTCCCGCCGCTCGCGGGTTGAGTCGCGATCCCCGCGCCGGTTACGGCGACGGTGGCTACTCCGGTCGTGGTTATCGCGGAGTTTCTGCCGGGCGTTCCCACGGTGGATATGCCGACGCCGATACCACGCAGGTGACGCCGCGCCTCCGTTCTCAATCGCAGCCTTACGGGCAACGCTCTTCGGCGCCTCGCTCTGGCCAGCGTGGCTATCAGAACCGTGGCGAGCTTGCGCCGCGTTCGGGTCAGCGCGGCTCGCAGAGCCAAGGCGGATATCGTGGTCGTCCCGATAGCAGTCGCGGCCGTATGCCGCAGGTAAACGGTCGCGGTGGCTCTAATCGCGGACGCGGCGGTGGACGTGCCCCCCAGAACAATGGACTCGATCCGCGCATCATCTACGCCGGCATCGGTGCCGTGGCGCTTTTGTTGATTCTGCTCATCGTGGTCCTCCTGCGTGGCTGCGGCTCTTCTGCACCCGAGTCGACGCCCGAGACGCCCGCGGCCACCAAGACGACGACCAAGAAGTCTTCCAAGACGACCGAATCTGTTGACGAGGATGAAGGCACCGACGAGGCGACGGATTCTGCCGATTCCGATGCCGCCAAGGCGAACGCGAAAAAGAAAGAGGACGAGGTTATCAAGGTCAAGGTCTCCGTTGCCAAGGGCAAGACCGCCTGGATCGAGGTCAAGGTCGACGGTAAATCGGTCTTTGGCGCCCAGGCAACCGGTCCCTTTGAGCAGGAGTACACGCCCGAGTCCTCGATCGAGATCACCACGTCCAAGCCCTCCGATGTCACGGTTACCAAGAACGGTGAAAAGGTTCGCTACGACACCAAGACATCGGGCGTGGCGCGCGTGACCATTACCGTTCCTAAGAAGGAGACCACTGACTCCGAAGACGGTGAGAGTGCCGACGGGACCGATACCGCCGACGGCACCGACGCCCAGTCTACCGACGGCACCGACGCCCAATCTACCGACGGTACCGACACGGCATCCGACGGCCAGACTGCAAACGATTCAGATGACTATTCGTACGACAGCTACTAAGGCTCCCCGTACCGAAAGGAAGAACCATGGCTAAAGATTCCAGCTTCGACGTTGTGTCCGAGGTCAATATGCAGGAGGTCGATAACGCCTTCCAACAGACCACCCGCGAGATCTCTCAGCGCTATGACCTCAAGGACTCCGGCGCCACCATCGAGCTTTCGAAGGGCGACAAGCTCTTTACGATCAATGCCCCGGCCGATTTTGTCTCCAAGCAGATCATTGACGTGCTGAGCTCTAAGCTCATCAAGCGCGGCATCGATCTTAAGGCTGTCTCTTGGGACGCGTCGCAGGCGGCTTCGGGCGGTACCGTGCGCGTGCTCGGCCATATCGTCGAGGGCATTGACCAGGCGACCGCCAAGAAGATCAATAAGGACATCAAGGATCAAAAGCTCAAGGTCAAGGTGACCATCGAGGCCGATAAACTGCGCGTTACCTCGGCCTCTAAGGATGCGCTTCAGACGGTGATCCAGTTCCTGCGCGACCAGGACTACGGCCAGCCGCTGCAGTTCACCAACTACCGCTAATAACATTCGAAAGGACCGCTCTCCAACATGGATACACCTTTGGGCTCCGTGCTCTACATCACCCTCGGGTGCGCTAAGAACGAGGTTGACACCGACCGCATGCGTTCTCTTTTGACCGCTGCGGGCTACGAGGAGGCATTCGACCCGCAGGATGCCGATATCGCCATCGTCAATACATGCTCGTTCCTCGCCTCCGCAACGTCCGAGAGCATCGAGACCACGCTCGAGCTCGCCAATGAGGTGCAGGACGGCGTTCGCGCCTGCCCCATCGTCATGTGCGGCTGTGTGCCGTCGCGCTATGGCGATGACCTGCCTGACGAGCTGCCTGAGGTCGCTGCCTTTGTGAAGGCCGACGAGGAGGACGGCATCGTGGCGGTCATCGATGGCGTGCTGGGTTTCGAACGTGAGATCGCGGCCTATATCCCGCAGGTCAAGCGTACCGTCGAGGGCGCTGTTGCCTATGTCAAGATTTCCGATGGCTGTAATCGTTTTTGCAGCTTCTGCATGATCCCCTACATTCGCGGTCGCTATCATTCGCGCAATGCCGAGAGCATTATCTCCGAGGTGCGCGACTTGGTTGCCGGCGGTGTGCGCGAGATCGTGCTGATCGGCCAGGACACGGGCATTTGGGGTACCGACTTTGCCGACGAGGATGTCGCCGAGGGCTCGCCGCGCAATCTGGCGCAGCTGCTGCGTGCCGTCGCCGAGGCCGTGCGCCCGCACAACGTCTGGGTCCGCGTGCTCTATCTGCAGCCCGAGGGCATGACCGACGAGCTTATCGAGACGATTCGCGATACGCCCGAGGTGCTGCCCTATATCGATATCCCCGTGCAGCACTGCGACGCGCGCATCCTCAAGGCCATGCGTCGCTCCGGTTCGCGCCAGGAGCTCGAGGATTTGTTCCGCGACCTTCGCGAGCGCATCCCCGGCATCGTGATTCGTTCCACGGCCATGGTTGGCTTCCCGACCGAGACCGATGACGAGTTCCGCGACCTTATCGACTTTATGGACACCGTCGGCTTTGACTACACAAGCGTCTTTGCCTACTCGCGTGAGGAAGGCAGCCTGGCCGCCAAGATGGAGGGCCAGGTCGATGAGGAGGTCAAGCTCGAGCGCGCCCAGGAGGCCATGGATTTGGCCGAGTCACTCGGTTTTGCCGCCACGGCGGCCCATGTGGGCGAGCGCGCCCAGGTGATCGTCGATGGCATCGAGGAGACCGAGGACGGCGCCGAGCTGATCGGTCACGCCTGGTTCCAGGCGCCCGATTCCGATGGCGCGGTGCATCTGGACGCCAGCGAGGCGTCCGTGGGCGATATTCTGACTGTCGAGTTTACCGATAGCTTCTGCTATGAGCTTATCGGTCATGTTGTGGAGTAGGAGAGCGTCGTGGCAAACGAGAGCAATAAGGAACTGACGAGTGTTTGGACGCCCGCCAACATCGTAACGTGCGTTCGCATCGCCTTTATCCCGGTGTTCATGATCGTCTCGGCCCTGTCTCACACGAGCGTTGCCGGTACGGACTGGAGCACCTTTGACGGTCCGCTTGCAGCCGCCGCCTTCATTCTGTATGTGATCCTGTCGTGCACCGATAAGCTCGACGGCTATCTGGCTCGCTCGCGCAACGAGATCACCGATTTCGGCAAGTTCTTGGACCCCATCGCCGACAAGCTGCTCGTGTTCTCGGCTCTGCTGTTGTTCTTGGATTTTGGCGCGGTGACCGTTTGGTCCGTGTTCATTATCTTGTTCCGCGAGCTGCTAGTGAGCGCCCTTCGCATGGTCGCGAGTGCTGCCGGTGTGGTCGTTGCCGCCGATAAGCTCGGCAAGTATAAGACGGCGACCACGATGGTCTCCATCTGCGGCTATCTGTGCGTCTTTGCGATGGCCGGCCTTCAGCTGGGGCCGGTGTCGCTGTTGCTCGGTGTCTATTCGGTGTCGCGCTTCCTATACGTCATCGCCGTGATTTTGACTATTGTCTCAGGCGCCCAGTACTTCTGGAACTGCCGCAAGATCGTCTTTTCGGTCTAGGTTCTGGTGGGTATGACGGAGTCTTATTTGCAGATTGCCACAAACAACGAGGAGCTGGCGCGCGATATTGTCGAGCGCGCGAGTGCCCGTGGTGTGACGGTGTCGACGGCGGAGTCGCTGACGGCGGGCATGATCGCCTCTACGATTGCCGATATCCCGGGTGCCTCGGCGGTGCTTCGTGGCGGCGCGGTGACCTACTGCGATGAGATCAAACATCGCGTGCTCGGCGTCGAGCGGGAAACGCTCGATCGGTTTAGCGCCGTGTCGCACCAGACGGCGCGTGAGATGGCCGCGGGTTCGCTGGACCTTTATCAGAGCGATATAGCCGTAAGCGCAACGGGCTACGCTGGGCCCGGTGGTGGCACCGAGCAAGACCCCGCCGGTACGTTCTATATTGGCTGGGCGTATCGCGCGGCCGATGGGGGAGCGCCGGTTGTCGAGTCTGTGCGCTGTCATTACGAGGGAGATCGGTCGTGCGTTCGCGCCTATGCGGTCGCGGAGGCTTTGGAGCGCATTGTCCGCGTGCTCAATTCTATGGAATAGACGTGGTTTAAGGGGCCTTAGGGCCCCTTAATTGTGGAGATAGGGACCTTTGACGGTATTGGTGTTTGTGCTGGTACAGGGCCTAATTTTGTTCGAGCACCCGTATTTGTGATTGGCGCGGTCAAGCGTTTGGTCGGTGATTGGTCGGCGTTTGGTCGGGTTTTGGAATGGTCGGGTGCATATGATGAATCTGAACGGTTGACCACGAACAGCCGTTCGTTTATTATCGTTTCAGGTTGTTAAGAGGAGGGCTATTCATGGCCAAGAATTCAGGTCCCGTACGTACCGTTCATGCACGCACGACGGGTAAAGAGCGCGACGAGATGATCGCCACCACCAAGGCCGAGATCGAGAAGAAGTTCGGCCAGGGCTCTATTATGAGGTATGGCGACGGCGGTCCCGAGCTCGAGGTCGAGGCTATTCCGACGGGCTCTCTGGCGCTCGATGCCGCCTTGGGTATCGGCGGCGTGCCGCGCGGCCGTATCGTCGAGATTTATGGCCCCGAGTCCTCCGGTAAGACGACGCTTTCGCTCGAGATCCTTGCAGAGGCGCAGGCCATGGGCGGTGTTGTTGCATTTATCGATGCCGAGCACGCGCTTGATCCCACCTATGCCGCGCGCATCGGTGTCGATATCGATGAGGTCTTGATTTCCCAGCCCGATACGGGCGAGCAGGCGCTCGAGATCGTCGATATGCTTGTGCGCTCCGGTGCCATCGACGCCATCGTCGTCGACTCTGTTGCCGCCTTGACTCCGCGTGCCGAGATCGAGGGCGAGATCGGTGACACGACGGTGGGTCTGCAGGCTCGCTTGATGAGCCAGGCGCTCCGCAAGCTTGCCGGCTCGCTTGCCAAGTCCAACACGACCTGCATCTTCATTAACCAACTGCGCGAGAAGATCGGCGTCATGTTCGGTAACCCCGAGACCACCACGGGCGGCCGTGCGCTCAAGTTCTTCTCTTCCGTGCGAATCGATATTCGCAAAATCGATACCATCAAGCTCAAGGACGAGGTTATCGGCAATCGCGTGCGTGCCAAGGTTGTTAAGAACAAGGTGGCCGCTCCGTTCCGCTCGGCCGAATTTGACATCATGTATGGCACCGGCATCTCCAAGGAGGGCTCGATTCTGGATATGGCCGTTGAGTGCGGCATCTGCAAAAAGATGGGGTCCTGGTTTGCCTATGGCGAGGACAAGCTCGGCAATGGTCGCGAGGCCGCCAAGACGTTCCTGCGCGAACACCCCGATTGCGCCGACGAGATCGAGCACAAGGTTCGCCTTGCCTGCGGTCTTGAGTATGACGATGATGCCCCCTCCGAGGTTGAGTTGACCGATCAGCCCGCCCCCGAGGAGTTTGATGAGCTGTACGCCATCGATGGCTCCGCGATGCTCGACGATGACGACGAGTAGCGGATGCCGACATGTCGTATACGGTGTCCGAGGCTACGGTCGTCTTTCCCGATAAGAAGGCGGCCTCCTCGTTCTCGAGCGATTATGCGTCTAAAAAGCCCTGCGCGCATATCGATTGCGATCTTGAGGGCGGTTTCGAACGTTCCATTTGGATTCCCGTGCGCGTGGCGCGCCTGTACGTTAAGAACCGCCCCGATCTTCCCTGTGATTGGGATGACTTTCGCGAGGCGGTGCAGCTTATCGAACGCAAATGTGCACTCACCATGGTGACCGAGATGCTTTCGCGCCGCGATCATGCCACGGGCGAGGTGCGCGATAAGTTGGCGCGCTATGGCTTTCGACAGCCCGCGATTGATTTTGCGGTTGCTCGAGCGACCGAGTATCGGTTTTTGGACGAGAACCGTTTTTGCTCGTACTTTATCGAAGAGCGCAAACGTCGCGGCTGGGGACAGCGCAAGATCGAGGTTGAGCTCAAGCGTCGTCATGTCGTGCTTGACGATATCCCCGGGTATCCCGAGGCATATTTTGCCGTGGATGACGACTTGGCCCGCGCTTCGGCCTTGCTCGCTAAACGTCGCGTCCCCGAGGTCCGTGCATTCGAAAAGCTCGTCAGGTTTTTGATGGGTAAGGGTTTTTCGTATCACATCGCCGCCGATGCCGTTAAGGCACGTCTCGATGCCTTAAGCGAGGAGTGCGCCGTGTAAGCATAGCACCCGTTACGCCCCTGCCGTTCACCGCTCGATTGGCGCCGTGCCGGGTGCGTTTATTTGACAGTTGTTGCGGTTCAACGTAGGATAAATACCGTCATTTGCTTTGTGATATGTGCTCATCTGTGATGAGTTTGTTTATATGTTTATCTGTATCCGACCCGCATAAGCTGCGCCCATATTACTCAAATGTCGCGAGCCGTTCGTAAGGACGGTTCGCTTTGTTGTGTAACGAATCCATAAAAAGGAGTGAGCATGCCTATCATTGCAGCGCTCGTTGGCCTCGTTTTGGGTGCCATCGCCGCCATTGCCTACATGCGCACCGCCAAGCAGGGTAGTCTTCACGAGGCCGACGAAAAGATCCAGTCGGTACACGCGCAGGCAGAGTCCCTGATCGGTGATGCAAAGCGTCAGGCCGAGACCCTCAAAAAAGAGGCTCTGCTCGAGGCCAAGGAAGAGATCATCAAGAACAAGCAGGCCGCTGAGGCCGAGGACAAGCAGCGTAAGAGCGAGATTCGCACGCTCGAAAATCGTGTGATGCAGCGCGAGGAATCGCTCGATCGCCGCAACGATGCGCTCGATAAACGCGAGCATCAGTTGTCCAGCCAGGCCGGTCAGGTCGAGAAGCGCTCTCGCGAGCTTGAGGAGCTCTGCGCCAAGCAGACTTCCGAGCTTGAGCGTATTGCCGACCTTACGCGCGAGGACGCTCACAAGGAGCTGCTCGACAAGGTCCGCGGCGAGGTTACCCACGAGGCGGCCACCATCATCCGTGAGTCCGAGCAGCAGGTCCGCGCCGAGTGCCACAAGACCGCCCAGGAGATTCTCTCCCTGGCGATTCAGCGTTGCGCCGCCGACCATACCGCCGAGGTCACCGTCACTTCCGTTCATATTCCCTCCGATGACCTTAAGGGTCGTATCATCGGTCGCGAGGGTCGCAACATCCGCACCTTTGAGCAGGTGTCCGGTGTCAACCTCGTGATTGATGACACCCCCGAGACCGTTGTGCTTTCGAGCTTCGATCCGGTCCGTCGTGAGACTGCTCGTGTGGCGCTCGAGAATCTCATTGCCGACGGTCGTATTCACCCCGCTCGCATCGAGGAGATGTACCACAAGGCCGCCGACTTGGTTCAGCAGCGTGTGCGCGAGGCCGGCGAGCAGGCCGCCTTCGATACCGGTATCCACGACCTGCATCCCGAGATCGTCAAGACCCTGGGCGCTCTGCGCTACCGCACCTCGTTTGGTCAGAACGTGCTGCAGCACTCGCTTGAGGTTTCCGACCTGTGCGGCGTTATGGCCTCCGAGCTCGGTCTGGATGTTGTGACCGCCAAGCGCGCTGGTCTTCTGCACGACCTGGGTAAGGCCATCGACCACGACGTTGAGGGCCCGCATGCTGTCATTGGCGCCGAGCTTGCCCGCCGTTATGGCGAGAAGCCCGTTATCGTCCACGCGATCGAGGCCCATCATGCCGATGTCGACCCCAACACGGTGCTCGACGTTCTGGTCCAGGCTGCCGATGCCGTTTCCGCTTCTCGTCCCGGCGCCCGTCGCGAGTCGGCCGAGAACTACATCAAGCGCCTTGAGAAGCTCGAGGAGATTGCCAACTCTCACGACGGCGTCGAGCGTACCTATGCCATGCAGGCCGGTCGCGAGGTTCATGTCATGGTTCAGCCGGACAAGATCTCCGATGCCCAGTCCACGGTGCTTGCGCACGATATCGCCCATCAGATCGAGGAAGAGATGGAGTATCCCGGTCAGGTGCGCGTCGTCGTGATTCGCGAGAGCCGTGCCGTCGATATCGCTAAATAACATGAACGACGCGAACGAGCTCATCTCATTTATCGCGTCGATGTCGGGGGAGGGCAACCTTCGCGTCGAGGAAAACCTTGGCGAGGGGTATGTCCGCCTCCGCGTTTCGGAGGCCGAGCGCCGTCAGGCCAAGCATGACATTCAGCATGTAGAGGACATTGTCATCGAGATGCTGCGTAATGCTCGCGATGCCGGAGCCGATAAGGTCTATCTCGCCACGACCAAGGAGGAGGGTGTTCGCACCCTCCTCTTCCTGGATAACGGTTCGGGTGTGCCGCAGGACATGCAGGAGCGTATCTTCGATGCCCGTGTCACCTCCAAGCTCGAGAGCATGAAAATGGACCGTTGGGGTGTTCACGGTCGTGGTATGGCGCTGTTCTCTATCAAGCAGAACACGGATGAGGCACGCGTTGTTACATCGGGCGTCGATTTGGGTTCTGCGTTTAAGGTGTGCGTTGCCACCGATCGCTTGAGCGAGCGCGCCGACCAGTCGAGCTGGCCTCAGGCGGTTAAAGACGAAGACGGTCGCTATGTATGCGCTCGTGGACCCCATAACATCATTCGCGCAGCGTGCGAGTTTGCCCTTGAGGAGCTGCGTTGCTGCGATGTGTATCTGGGCTCTCCGTCCGAGATCGCTGCGACCCTGTACGCTCAGGCTTCGAGTCGTCTCGATACGTCGCGCCTGCTCTTTATCGACGACGAGTGCGAGCTTCCAGTGATCGATCGTTTGGGCCTTGCCTCCGATGCCGAGGACTTTATCAGGATCTGCTCCGGGCTGGGTCTCGAGATGTCCGAGCGCACTGCCCACCGTATTCTGTCGGGACAGATTAAGCCCGTTCGCGGCGTGTCCGCGCGTCTGCTGCGCGAACGCGATTCCACCTCGCATGCGCCGGCACCCGTCGATCTTGCCAAGGACCGTCGAGGCCTTCGTATCGCCAAGGATGATATGGCGCAGTTTTCGCGTGCGGTCGAGCGTGACTTTAACGACCTCGCTGCCCGGTATTACCTCAATCTGTGCGGCGACCCTAAGATTCGCGTTTCGCGTGATCGCATCACGGTGACGTTCGATCTTGCCAAAGAGGAATAAAATCTTTACCGAGTCCGCTCGGTACGATACAGTTATTGCAGTTAAAACGTACTTTTAAACGCAGGAGTTTCTTCATGGATTGCCTGAAGGTATCAAGCAAATCATCGCCCGCGTCCGTTGCCGGCGCCATTGCCGGCATGGTCAAAGATGGCGTCCCCGTCAACATTCAGTGCGTCGGCGCCGGTGCCGTCAACCAGGCCATCAAGGCCGTTGCCATTGCGCGCGGCTTTCTGATTCCGACCGGCTTTGATGTCTCCTGCGCGCCGGTGTTCTCCGACATCCTCATTAACGGGGAGTCGCGCACGGCAATCCGTCTCTCTATCTACGTTCACCAGATTAATCGGGCTGCTATGGATAACGCCGTCATGGACGACGTTAAGCCTGTTGCGTAAACGAGCCATCTGCACGCTTGTAGCACCTATACGCCCCGTCGACACCATCGTTAGGATGTAAGCTCATGGACCAGCGTTCCGTACGCGATATTCTTGCCGGTAAAACCTACTTTATCCGCACATTCGGCTGCCAGATGAATCAGCACGACTCCGAGCGCGTGAGTGGCTTGCTCGATTCGTATGGCTGTCTTATGGCGCTCGATCCGGAGCATGCCGATATTGTCGTGTTTATGACGTGCTGTGTTCGCGAGGCTGCCGATACGCGCCTGTACGGTCAGTGTAATTCCTGTAAGAGCCTTCCTCCTTCGCCTTCGGGAAAGCGTGTGGTCGCCGTGGGCGGCTGCATCGCCCAGCGCGATGGCGAGGGCTTGCTCACCAACGTCGATAACGTCAACGTGATTTTTGGTACCCATTCTATTGCTCACGTGGCCGAGCTTATCGCCGAGGCATTTTTGGATGGCAAGCGCCATATCCGCACGAATGAGCATGAGGATACCGACGCCATGAGTATGCCGTGGCACCGCGAGACGCAATATCACGCTTGGGTGCCCATCATGACGGGCTGCAACAACTTCTGCACGTACTGCATCGTGCCGTACGTCCGTGGTCGTGAGAAGAGCCGTCCCTTCGAGGAGATTGTCGACGAGGTGACAGGTCTGGTGCGTCAGGGCGTGCGTGAGATTACGCTGCTGGGCCAAAACGTTAACTCCTACGGTCGTGACCTCTTTGGCAAGCCGCGCTTTGCCGATCTGCTGCGCGCCGTGGGCGATACGGGTGTCGAGCGTATCTTCTTTACCTCTTCGCATCCCAAAGATCTGCTGCCCGAGACCATCGATGCTATGGCCGAGACGCCTGCCGTTATGCCGCAGCTCCACCTGGCCGTTCAGTCGGGCTCCACGCGCATTCTTAAAGAGATGAATCGTCGTTATACGCGCGAGGATTATCTGGGTCTGGTCGATCGTATTCGCAACCGGATGCCCGATATTGCGCTTTCGACCGACATCATCGTGGGCTTCCCGGGCGAGACCGAGGAAGACTTTGAGCAGACGCTCTCGCTTGCCGAGACGGTGCGCTATGCCCAGGCCTACACGTTTATTTATTCCAAGCGTGCCGGTACCCCGGCAGCTGAAATTTATGACCCCACCCCGCATGAGGTTATCCTTGAGCGCTTTAACCGTCTGGTCAAGGTTATCGAGACGACGGCGCACGAGTATAACCAGGGCGAGCTTCACACCGTGGTGCCTGCACTTATTGAGGGTACGAGCAAGAAGAACGACGCTGTCCTTCTGGGCAAGAGCCCCAAGAACCAGACGGTGCATGCGCCAATTCCTGCTGGCTATAGCATCGATCAACTCATCGGCAAAATCGTCGATGTTGATATTGATGTCGCCAAGACGTGGTATCTGTCTGGCTCCGTCGTGGGCGAGCCCCGCTAATGATTTCTCCTGTTGCAAGCCTTTCTGCTGTAGCGATTGTCGGTCCGACAGCGGTCGGAAAAAGCGATGTTGCCGACCGCCTGGCCGCTCGTCTATCGTCCGAAGTGTTGTCGTGCGACGCGATGCAAATCTATCGCGGCATGGACATTGGTACGGCCAAGATGATGCCCGAGGAGTGCTCGGTGCCCCTGCGCCTTGTTGATATCGTAGATCCGGGCGTCGCGTATTCCGCTGCGCTCTATCAGTCTGATGCCCGGGCGCATATCGAGCGTTTGCTTGGCGAGCAACGGCTTCCGGTCTTTTGCGGCGGTACGGGCTTGTATCTCAAGGCTGCACTCGATGAAATGGATTTTCCTTCGGGGGAACTCGAGGACGAACGCCGCGCGGGCTATCAAGAGCTTGCCGAGCGCATTGGCGAGGAAGCATTGCATGCACTGCTTGCTGAGCGCGATCCGGAATCGGCTGCCGTGATTCATCCCCATAACGTGCGTCGTGTGATTCGTGCGCTCGAGATGCACGATGACGGCGTGTCGTATGCCCAGCAGAAGTCGAAATTCAGTGTTCCGCGCGAGCGTTATCATGCGTTGTGGTTTGGTCTGACGCGTAGCCGTGAAGTGCTCTATGAGCGCATTAACCTGCGTGTCGACCTTATGTTTGAGCAGGGGCTGGTTGATGAGGTCCGCGGCCTTATGGACCAGGGCCTGGGTGACGCATTGACGTCGATGCAGGCAATCGGTTACAAAGAGATTATTGATGCCTTGCGTGGTGCTATTACCATGGATGAGGCCCGTGAGCTTATCAAGATGCGCTCGCGTCGCTATGCCAAGCGCCAGCTTTCCTGGTTTAAGCGTGACGATCGCATCGTGTGGTTTGATATGGATGAGTTTACGATCGATGAGGTCGTCGAAGATATTTATCGTCGCATCGAGGCTGTCTAATGGCTCGTTTCCCTTTGGTCCCCACGGCTCCTGAACCCGAGCGCGCCATCTTGGTTGGTGTTGAGTGGCGCGATAATGCCTGGCCGCTTGACCGTTCGCTCGATGAGCTTGAGCGTCTGGCCCACACTGCTGGAGCTCAATGCGTGGCACGCTTGTCGCAGCCCCTGGTCAAGCCCTATCCCAAATCGTTTATCGGCTCCGGCAAGGTTGAGGAGCTGTGCGGTTTGGTGCATCGCATGGATGCGGATGTTGTTATCTTCGACGACGACCTGACGCCCTCACAGCAGTCCTATCTTGAGAAAGCCGTGGGCGAACCGGTCAAGATTATTGACCGTACGGCGTTGATTTTGGATATCTTTGGCCTGCATGCCCAGACGCGTGAGGGCCGCTTACAGGTTCAGCTGGCACAGTTGCAGTATCTGCTGCCTCGTCTGCGAGGTATGTGGAGCCATCTTGCAAAGGAACAGACGCGTGGCGGCATTGGATCGCGTTTTGGCCAGGGCGAAAGCCAGCTCGAGGTCGACCGTCGCCTGATTCGCAATAAGATCGCGGCGCTTCGACGCGAACTGAAACAGATTGAGCAACGTCGCGATGTGCAATCGAAAAGCCGTATTGAATCGCCGGCGTTTCGCGTGGCGCTGGCTGGTTACACCAATGCCGGCAAGTCGACGTTGCTTAATCGTTTGACAGGATCCACGGTACTTTCGCAGGATAAGCTGTTTGCCACGCTCGATCCTACAACGCGCTCGTACCGTTTGCCCGGTGGCCGTGGCATGACGATCACCGATACCGTCGGCTTTATTCAAAAGCTGCCCCATGGCCTGGTCGACGCGTTTAAATCTACGCTTTCTGAGGTGCTCGGCGCCGATTTGATTCTTAAAGTTGTGGATGCTTCCGATGAGGATTACGAGCGTCAGCTTGAGGCGGTTGATCGTGTCCTTGACGAGATCGGTGCCGGTGAGCGCTTGACGCTTACCGTGTTCAATAAAATTGATCTGCTCGATAGCGTCGATCGCTTGAGCTTTCGCCGGCGCTATCCCGAGGCGGTGCTGTTCTCGGCTCAGACGGGTGAGGGTCTTGATGACTTAGTCGACCGCATCGCTCGTGAAGCGGCCGCCACGGACGTGTTGCTCTCGGCCGATATCCCGTATCGAGAGGGCGCGTTAATCACGCTCGTGCACGAACAGGGAACCCTTCTGCACGAGGAATACCTCGAGGACGGCGTTCGTATTGTGGCAAAGCTTCCGGACCGTATCGCACCACGTCTTGAGCGTTACCGAACGGAATAAATCAGCTCCAGTACACCCAAGATAACCGGTTGATGAAGCAGGTAGAACGGCAGTGCATGGCGTCCGAGGCTTGCGAGCGCCGGGATGGGATTTTCATAGGCCCATGCTGGTGCCTCGCAGTTTGCTTTCTGAGCCGTGCGCGCGGCAAAGAAGCCTGTGAGGTACATAAATAAGAAGGGTATGAGCGGATAGTAATCACCGGAGACAAAGTCTGGACTTGGGAACCCCAGCCAAGCTAGATAGGGGATAGGGTAGACCGCTTTAGGAATGCTCCAGGTACAGGCAAAGAGTATGAGGCAAATCGTTATACCCCAAACTGCCGGCATTCTATCGAGAACCGGGCGCGCGAGTGCAACAATGGCGGTGCACGCCGCCATGCAGAAAATGATGCCGAAGTTCACCGAGTCATCGACTGAGACGAGCGTCGTTGCGACCCATACGACCAAAGCGGCTACGGCATATTTGGCGGCACGCTTGATGTTGTTGCGCGAGAGGGTGCACATCCAGCCGGCAATAAACAAAAATACCCAACTGATGCTGGCTCGCCAGATGTCTTGGAAGATGGTCTGGGTAAACCAGGGCATCTTCCAACCATATAGGTAGGCAAGGTCGTAGCAGGCATGAAATCCCGCCATCGACAGCATGGTAAACCCGCGAATGGTATCAAAGACCGTGATGCGTTTTTGCATTACGAAAACCGGCGCATCAAACCGACGACCTTGCCTAGAATCGTGGGATTTGTCGCGTAGATAGGCTCCATAGTGTCGTTTTCGGGCTGCAGGCGAACGCGTCCCTGTTCCTTATAGAATGTTTTGACTGTTGCGGAGCCATCGATCATGGCCACGACAATCTCGCCATTCATGGCGCTCTTCTGCTCGCGAACGATGATGTAGTCGCCGTTATAGATGCCGACGTTAATCATCGAATTGCCGTGGACCTCGAGGATAAAGGACCCCTGTTCTGTTGCGATCTCGGTTGGGATGGTAAAGGTGTCCTCGATATTCTGCTCGGCAAGGATGGGAATCCCTGCGGCGACACGGCCTACGAGAGGCAGCGATACGGTGCCGCGGGGCACCGTGGGCTCATCGGACTTCGAGATGGAGACGGAAGATCCGTCCTCGTCAAAGAGCTCGAGAGCGCGAGGTTTGGTGGCGTCACGCTTGAGCAGGCCGCGTGCTTCCAGCGCGGAGAGGTGCGCATGTACGGTGCTAGGGGAGGAAAGGCCCACAGCCGAAGCCATCTCGCGTACACTGGGCGGATAGCCCTTCTCCTGCTGATATTCCTTGATGAAGTCGTAAATTTGCTGCTGACGCTTGGTAATTTTGCGAGCCATCAGGGGTTCCTCTCTACCCATACCAAACAAATGTTCTATTTTTGCTTGACAGGAACAACTGTTCGAAGATAATAATAACCGAACACTCGTTCCCGCGCTAGACTTTTTTGTCCCCGCGGCTTGATAAAACAGTTCTCGTCAAAACAAACGAGAGGAGAACAGAATGAACGCAGCGGATATGGTCCAGGGAAACCTTGCTCTTAAGCTCGAGGCGCCTGCCTCGCCTGCCTTCACGGTCGTGAAGGGTGGACGCTCCCATTTTCAGGCCGTGGCCACTAAACCCGTTCGCACCCAGCGTGCGGCCGCTGCTTCGGCTCCTGTTGCCCTGAAGGCCTCGACGATTGTTGCTGTTGCTGTAGCATTCACCTTGTTCTTTGTGCTCGCCACGTCAGTCTTTTCTGCTCGTCACGCAGCATATGCCGATTCCGTAGCCAACGTTACCTACGAGACGGTTCGTGTGCAGTCCGGCGATTCTCTGTGGTCGCTTGCCCAGGAGCATCCCATCGATGGCCTTTCCACGCAGGAGACTTCCGACATGATTCGTAGCGTCAATCACCTCGATCGTGGCTCTCTTGATGCTGGTGCAGTTCTGAAAGTTCCTGCTCGTTCGTAAGATTTCCGCTCGGTCGCATGGTACCCTTGTTATCGTTTAAGAGGAGGTACCATGCGCTGTCCCAAATGCGGCAAGGCACATACCCGCGTTGTCGATTCCCGTATGCAGGAGTCGAACAACACTATCAAGCGTCGTCGCGAATGCTGTTCGTGCAATTATCGTTTTACGACGTTCGAGCGCTGCGAAGATCCCATCGAGGTTATCAAATCCGACGGGTCTAAGCAGCGGTTCGATCGCAACAAGCTGCTGGTCGGCCTGATGCGCGCCACGATTAAGCGCGATATCGATACGAAAAAGCTCAACGAGATCATCGATGATATCGAGGTGGAGCTGCGTTCGCGTACGCTGACGGCTGTAACGTCCCACGAACTGGGCGATATGGTGCTCAAGCGCCTGGCCAAGATCGACAAGGTGGCCTACATTCGCTTTGCCTCGGTCTATCGCGATTTCAAAGACGTCGACGAGTTTTTGCAAGAGCTCGACAAGCTAAGGTGATTTCATGTCCAACATTACCGTTAACATTAAGCGACTCGATCCCACGGTCGAGCTTCCCAAATACGCTCACCCCACAGATGCCGGTCTTGACCTCCGCGCCAACGAAGACTGCACCCTCAAGCCCTTTGAGCGTCGTTTGGTCTCCACTGGCTTGGCCATTGCGCTGCCCGATGGCTACGCCGGCTTTGTCCAACCCCGCAGCGGCCTAGCCATTAAGCAAGGCCTGTCTATAGTCAACACGCCCGGTCTCATCGACGCCCACTATCGAGGTGAGCTTAAGGTCATCCTCATCAACCTAGATCCCACCAACAATATCCAGATCAACAAAGGCGACCGCATCGCCCAACTCGTCATCCAAGAAGTCCCCACGGTCAATCTCGTAGAAGTAGAAGAACTAGACGAAACTGATCGAGGAGCCGGCGGTTTCGGTTCTAGCGGCGTCGCCTAGCTCTTTACTTTGTTGAACGGAGCATCGTAATGTTCGCTCGCCCCTTGGAGGCCCCTATATATCATCCCGTGCTCAAACATTCTCGCTTCGCTGCGAAACTGCGCGCGGGACGATATATAGGGGCCTCCAAGGGGCGAGCTATGCCTACGTGCTCGCAACCAACCATGGTTTCCAATCAAAACCGTTTGCTGTATCTAAAAGCTGTATCCAACTAGTAACCCGATGCGACAAAGAGACAACCCCTTTGTCGCATCGGGTTACTTGGATTACTTGTATTTGAGTTCACCTTCGCTGCTTTACTTGAGTAACCGATATATCTGCTGGAATGTACTTGTAGCTGTGGCGCAGGCCGCCCACACATATCGTTCCACGCGCAGTTTCGCAGCGAGCGAAGCGAAGCGAGAATGTTTGAGCATGGAATGATATGTGTGGGCGGCCTGCGCCACAGCGGACTTTAAGACGCTAGCGGATATGCGCTGGTTTTTCGCCCCAGTAGAAGCGGCAGAAGGCTCGTTTGCGCTTTTGGGGCTTTCCTGCAAGCTCCATGGTTGCGATGGCGATATCCTCGGCTGCATGTGGACGGCGCAGCACTTCGCCGTTGATGAGCAGAGCCTTGAGCGACTCGGGATGATCGTGGAGATGGCGCAACGTCACGATGAGCTCTCGTGCGGTGGTGACATGCATGCTGGCGCCCATGCCGGTGAGCATGGTGGTGTTGGCCTTTTCCTGGCCATATGACTTGCCCAGCAGAATCATAGGCAGGTGTGCGCACAGGCATTCGGTAACAGCGAGTCCGCCCGATTTGAGAATTGCCAGGTCGCAGCCGTGCATGAGCGCTGCCATGTCATCAACATAGTCAAGAACCGTGACGTTCTCGAGTTTCATAGCGGCGAAGAGCGTTTTGAGACGGGCTGCATATTCGGCATCCTTGCCCGGCAAAAAGACAAAGTGCATGTCCTCGAAGCTGCGCAGGAAGGGGAGGGTGCGGTCCATCTCCGCGCGAAAGCGAACGTACGGTTGAGGCAAACTGGCGCCGGCCATTACCAGCACAACGAGCTTGTCTGTGGGGAGATTGAACTTCTCGAGTTCTTCCTCGCGGTTGTAGTCCGTATCAAACCCGGCGCGAATGGGGATGCCCGTAATGCGCATCTTTGCCTCGGGAACCTTACGGGGTCGGAGTGTTTCGGCCATAAACTCGTTTGCTACGCAGAATAGGTCGGTGTCCTTATGGGGCCACCAGCCCTCGACCTCGTAATCGGTCGGTACGCAAATGACGGGATAGTCGATGCCCGTAATGACGCGCGCGCCAACGGCAACGTTGGCTGCCGTGATATGTGTGGCTACCACGGCAATGGGCCTACGAGTCCGAACGTATTCGTTAAATGCGGGGAACATGATGCGCGACCATGCCGTGCCACCGCCCCAAAGCAGGTGTCCGGTAAGGGTATAACGCCAGGTCAAGTCATAGATTGGGCGCGTGGCGCCGGTAAACGAGGCGGCCGTTTTGTTGCCGTCGAATTTTATGCGTCCAAAATCAAGGATATCGAGCACTTCAATCTCAATATCCTCTGGGATGCCATTGGTGCCGCGGATGAGGTCGAATGCCTGCGCAATTGCATTTGCGGCGGCCTTGTGGCCCGAGCCGACCGAGGCGTGCACGATAGTCACGAGAGGTTTTTGCTGAGCCAAGAGCGTGGTTTGTTCCGATTGGGGAGTGCTGTGTGTGAGCAGGGGAGCGTCGTCGCTCGTCTGCGTCTGATCCATCGATATCTCCCCTTCATCTTTGTTTCACAGAGAATCATTGTAGTGCATGAGTGTCACGTTCGCATAAATTTGGGTATGAGCGCAAAGAACGCCAATCTTTCGACAGGAGGTCTCTTCATGACTACTCATCAGCCGATCGATGTTGCGATTATCGGCGGCGGGCCTGCGGGCTATGCTGCAGCCATTTACGCGGCGCGCGCCAACCTAACGACGACCGTGATTGAGCAAGGTATGTCGGGAGGACAGATCGCCACAACCAATGAGGTCGAGAACTATCCGGGCATTCCGCTCTTGAGTGGCGCCGAACTCGGCGAGCGGTTTCAGCAACATGCAGAGGGCCTGGGAGCACAGGTTACATGGAGCATGGTTACGGGTATCGATTACGATGCGGATGCGGCGCTGTTTACGGTGCATCACGATATGGGCGATACGCTGGCCTCGAGCGTTATCGCTTGCATGGGTGCCACGCCGCGATCTGCTGGTTTTGTTGGCGAGGATACGTATCGCGGTCGTGGCGTTTCTTATTGCGCGACGTGCGATGGCATGTTCTTTCGCGGCAAGCAGGTTTTTGTCATCGGTGGCGGTAATGCTGCCTGCGAGGAAGCCCTGTTCTTGTCAGAAATCGCCAGCAGCGTGACCATCGTCTTGCGCCGCGATCAGTTCCGTGCTCCCGATGGCGTAGTTCAAAAGGTGCTCGCAAAAGATAATATTTCAGTTAGGTACCAAACTAGCATTGTGGAACTTTCGGGCGAGGCCATGCCCACGACTATCACCTTTAAGGACAACGCTACGGGTGGCACTTATTCCGAGTCCTTTGATCCTGGTTCGTTTGGCATTTTTGTCTTTGCTGGCACGCAGCCCCATACCGAGCTTGTTGAGCATCTGGTGGATCTGGCGCCCGACGGCGGTATTGTGACCGCCGAATCGATGGCCACCCGCACGCCTGGCTTATTTGCCGCCGGCGATATCCGTTCCAAGCGTTTACGCCAAGTTGTGACCGCCGTTTCGGACGGAGCTATAGCGGCTACCAGCGCATACGCTTTCTTACGCGGATAAGTACGATAATATATCTTATGTAAGGTTGTTATCTTCAAACAAAGTGGTTGGGCAGTGCATCAATGTGCTGTCAAACCACTTTTACTTAGCGGCTATGTGATATGCAAAACTAGATGACCTAGAATACAATATAGATAACGAACGGAGGATCCTTATGAACCACGTCAAACATGTTATCCCGATGTCCGATACATCGGTCAGCATTAAGCCGGGGGATATTCAGCCGACGGTGCTGCCGGATGCATTTATTCAGTCCGATATGGTGGGTAAGCTCAACGCTTTGAGCCTGCCACGCTATGACCAGCTGCCCAACGTAACGCTCTATCGCGATCAGGTTATTGAATATGTTGCGCTGTGGATGGAGCCGCTTTCGATTTGCGTAGAGCAGCCCGTTATCACACCATCGATGATCAATAACTACGTGAAGGTCGGCCTCGTTCCTGCTCCGGTTAAAAAGCAGTATGGCCGTGAGCAGATTGCGCGTCTCATCGCCATTTGTATCTTTAAGCAGGTGCTGCCCATCGCTGCGGTTCAGGCGCTCTTTAATATCCAGCGTTTAAGCTACGAAGCTCCGACTGCTTTCGATTATGTAGTCGATCAACTTGAGGCATCGATTCGTGCGGCGTTTTCCGTCGAGCAGACTCCCGTGCCCGATACCGCCCATCAGGTCACGCGCGAGTCGCTGCTCGTGCGCAGTGCGGTATCGTCCTTCGTTTCGAAGGCATACCTGATGAGCTACCTTAAGTTTAATGGGTTTAATAGCTAATCGAGACAAACGCACGGGCGGGATAAAGAGCCATTGGCCCCTTATCCCGCCCGTGCGTTTGTCTAGTTGGAAATTATCGGCCCGAAGCCACGCCCATGCCGTAGCCGATGATGAGGCCGTGCATCTCGGCATAGTATGAATCTAGTCCGTTACAGGGCATGATGATAGTCTTGGAGCCTGGCCAGCGCTCCGCAATTCGGCTGGCAAGTGCCTGGGCGCCTACCTCATTCTCGACGTGGTCGATAACGACCTCGCCGCCAGTAAAGCCTTCGGCCTCCATGGTGTCGACAATCTTGGTGAGCATCTTCTTTTCGCCGCGGGTGTGACCAACGAGTTCAATTTTGCCCGCTTCGCTCGCCGTGCCCAAAATGCGGATATTGAGCTTGTTAGCAATAACGCCGGCCGCCTTAGGGATACGTCCGGCCTTCGCAAGGTTTTCGTAATTGCACAAACTAAAGAGGATCTTGCTGTTCTGCTCCAAGCTATCGAAATAGGCGCAGGCGTCCTCAAAGGAGGCATCTGGGTTGCTTGCAAGATAGCGGTCGAACAGCAGGAAGATCAAATCCATTTTGCCACCTGCGGCTCGCGAGTTAACCAAATGAATCTGACGGTCCGGCTCCTCGGCAAGCACCATGTCACGTGCGGTGGCCGCGGCATTGTAGCTTCCCGAGACTCCCTCGGAGATGGGCATGCAAATCGTCTTGTCGGCAAGCCTAAAGAGTTCGGCCCACTCCCCTACGCTTGGACAGGCGCTCGAAGAAGCGCTCGACTCCGCCTGCACGGTGCAATTGAGCTCGTGAACATCGAGCGAGAGGTCGTCGACAAATTCGCGCTCCCCCACTCGGATCTTAAGGGGTGCAAATGCAAATGTGGTATGAGGTGCGGTTGGCTGCCAATCGCGAAGATTGCAGCTCGAATCGGAGATAAGCGCCCAGCTCATTGAGGGTCCTTTCTATTTGTTCCCCAACAATTATAGCCATCTTTTTGATTGATTGGACGGCTATCTAGTTTTGAATACTAGATAGCCGTACTGATCTTATGGCAAACGGTTGGGGCAAATAGAATGGGCCTCATGATTCAAGATCGCGAGGCCCACGTTCATTCGCTGTAGTAAAAAATTAGTAGCGTACGAAGATGTAGTTGTTGTTCATACCGGCTGCGACGGAGCTGATGATAACGCCCGTCTTGTAGTCGGAAGCATGGATCATCTGACCATTACCGATATAGATGCCAGTATGGTAGGAGTTAACCACGACATCGCCGGGTTGCGGGTCGGACACGCGGGTCCAACCCATGAAAGTGCCGGTGGTGCCCAGACGGCAGTAGCGGCCCGTGAGACAGTAGCTTACAAAACCGGAGCAGTCAAAGCTGTCCGGTCCAATGCCGCCCCAGGAATAAGCGCAACCAAGCTTGCTGTAGGCGCGCGAAACAACGGAGCCGCCGTCAACAGACTGGCTCGGTGCGGAAGGCGTCGGCGCCGGAGCCGGAGCCGGGGCGGGCTGCGGCGTAGGGGCCGGAGCGGGCGTAGGAGTGGGCGCGGGCGTATTGCCGCCATTGTTGGTGTTCTCAGTCGTACCGGCGGTGTCGTTGCTCACCGTAGCCTTCTCGGCGGTGCTGGCGTTAATGCCGGCCTGAAGTGCTGCGTTGGCTTCAGCCTCGGCGGCAAGCTCGACCTGCAGCTGGGAGTCCAGGGAGCTCACGACACTCTGAGCCTCGGCCTGCTGGGCGTTGAGCTCGTCGACTTTCTTTTGCGTGGCGGCGACGTTCTTCTCCTGCTCGGCCTGCTTATCGGTGAGCTGCTGCTTAAGGTCCTTGACATCCTGAATGGTCTGGGCCTGCTTGTCGGAAACCTTGCCGTAATAGAACAGACGGTTGAGCATGTTGCCCAGATCGTCGACGCCCGTCAGAACCTGAAGGAGACTCAGACCGCCGGTCTTGTACTCACCGGCAACGTAGCTCGAAAGCTTTGCCTGGCCCTCGGCAATCTCTTGCTGCTTTTGCGTGATCTCGCCTGCAGTCTGATCAAGCTCCTGCGTCTGTGCGGAGAGTTCTTCATGAATTTGCTGGGTCTGCGTGCCGATCTGCTCGAGTTTGGTACGAGCAGCGGCAAGGTCGGATGCGGTATCGGCATAGGCCGGAGCCGCGAGGCCCAGGCCCAAAACACAAGCGAGGGTTGCCGTAGCAGCGCAGCGTGCCATGTTTTTGTGCGTATTTGCTGTGCGCATGGAGCTTCCTTTCCGGTATCTAAGGGTAGCGGCTAGTCCACCGTTACCAGGCTAAAGAGCTCGACGTCCTCATTGGAAGGCGTGAGCTTCTTGCGCGGGTTAAGAAACGCAAGCTCGAGGATACAACCGTAACCCACAAGCTTTGCGCCCATATCTCGCACCAGTTTACCTGTTGCCTCGACGGTTCCGCCCGTCGCGACCAAGTCGTCCAGAATCAACACGGTATCTTTAGAGGTAATGGCATCGGCATGGATTTCGATAGAGTCGGTGCCATATTCGAGCTCGTAGCTCTGGCTCACCGTTTTGCGCGGCAGCTTGCCCGGTTTACGAGCGGGCACAAAGCCGGCGCCCAGGGCGACAGCCACGGGCACGCCGACCATAAAGCCGCGAGCCTCGGGGCCAACGACCTTGGTGATACCCATACCGGCAAAATGCTCAGCCAGGGCATCTACCATGGCCTTTAGTGCCTCGGGATTACCAAAGAGCGGCGTAATGTCCTTAAAGACGACTCCGGGCTCGGGATAGTCGGGGATGTCGACGATGTGAGATTCGAAGTCGTACATGACGTGACCTTTCATGGATTGCCGGGTGGACGGCGGTTATTTAGCCGTGTTAGCAGACAGGCTATGCGAGGGGACGACGACCTTGGAAGGATGCACGAGCGACTCGTCCTTCGCGGCAACCGCGGGAACGCTTGCCTCTTCCCTTTTGGCCTTGGTGGACTCGGAGCGTGCGATCTCCTCGTCGAGGGCATCGATATCGGCGTCCTCGACCACGGCGTTGAGTGACTCAAAAACGCGGTTCTTGAGCAGCGCGGTATGCACGCCCTCGGTGAGGTCATGAAGCTTCTTAAACGCACGCTCGAGCTTGGCATCCCGCTCGTCGTCGGAAGTGTCCATACCGAGCATGCTCACGAGCACCTGCTCAAACATCGAGGACTCACGGTTTGCCGAAGATACGTACTGGCGTAGGTTTCGCGGCTCGATATGGAAGCGTGAAAGCTCGGAGCAGTAACGGATGATCGGGAAATCGCGACCATCGACAAGCTCGCGGTTTTGCGGGCTCTTGATGATGCGAATGAGGTCGTTTTCGGCCAGGGAGCGAATAAACGAGATCTCGACGCCGAGCATATCGGGTATGGTCTCGATGGGATGCAGCTTTTGCTTGGTCTCCTTGGGCTCCGTCTTGAGCGGAACGTCGGACAGCAGACCCACCTCGTAGGCGAGCGTAGACAGGTCCGTGGCGTTTTCCAGGCGCTGCTTAATCACGTTGAGCGGCATGTAGCGAGTCTTCTGCAGATGCAGAATGACCTCCAGGCGGTCAACGTCCTCCTTGGAGTACTGGCGATACCCCTTGGGCGTACGATGAGGGGTAATGAGCCCCTCATCTTCGAGAAATCTAATTTTTGAGTTCGAAAGATCGGGGTATGCGCCTCGAAGTAGATTGACGACCTGGCCGATACTCAGATAGTTGCGTTCGGCCATGCCCTACTCACCGGTTTCGATGCGCTCCGGCGTGCTCTCGTGATAGATGAGCGTAAACGTACCGATCTGGACGGAAGAGCCGTCGTGCAGCGGTGCGCCATTGACGATAGCGCCGTCAACCCACGTACCGTTGAGCGAGCCCAAGTCCTCGATGCGGGCTCCCAGACCCTCGCGAATAATACGCGCGTGGCTACGCGACACGGTCATGTCGTTGAGGAAGATGCCGTTAGCGGGATCGCGGCCGATGGTGGTTACATTGTCCTCGAGCTCAAAGGCGGCGCCGGTCTGCGGACCCTTGACGATAGACAACACGGGCGCGGTGATGTGCACGTTGGCCATGAGGTCGGGAACGGTGACATCGCTCGAAGGAACGCGGAAAACGCAGGTAGCGTCAGCGGCCTTATCGTTCTGAGGCATATTGTTAACCATGTTGTCCATGACAACCCCTAACTTAACGCGGACATGCCGCAAAGAATGAACTGTACGTAATCATACCCCAATGGCTTAGTCTTCGATTTCGGGGTTAAGAAAGTCGATGTCTTCGTCCTCGGGATGTGCGACAGCCTGTTTAATGGCCGCTCCACCCTTAATGGAATAGATGACAGCAGTGAGCATGGAGAAGATCACGCCGCCATACACAAAGAAGATGCCGAGCGGTACCGGGCTGCCGTTGAGGCCCGGGAAGGCCGTGAACGTGGCGGGCAGCAGATGCCAGCCACCCACAGTGGGAAAGCCCAGCAGCATGAGCGAGAAGCCGGTCATGAGCAGCGCCGTGGCAATCTTGCCGGGAAACACTACGTCGATGGGACGGCGGTGATAGTGGCGCACGATAAGCGTGCCGATTCCCAGGTAGATATCGCGGCCGATGATGAGCACGCAGACCCAGATGGGAAGCTCGCCGCGGACCACCAGGCCCAGTACGCCGGTAAATAGCAGCGCACGGTCGCAGATGGGATCCATAACCTTGCCGAGCCACGAGACCGTTTTGGTCATGCGGGCAATCTGGCCGTCCATCCAGTCGGTGGAGGCCGCGATGGCATAAATGACGATGGCGACGACACGGTTGTTGTCCGTCACAAACAGGTACAGGAAGACCAGCGTGAGGATCAGGCGCGTGAAGGTAATGAAATTGGAGATCGTGAAGATCTTATTCGACGGGTAATCGGAAGTGCCGATAAGCTCCTTTTTGATCTTCTTTTTGATGCCCACAGGACTCCCCCGCTGGTAAACGACAAAACTTTCGATACTATACCCGTTCTGGCGATGTCTATCCAGCGCAAGCATAGAGAGTCCAGACATGTGGAGGGTGGTTCTGAGCTGCGCTGTATTCTGCAATTGTGTACATCAGTCACCAAAAACGACATTTTTCGGCATCTTTGGTGGCTGATGTACACGTTTTGATTTGGTGATTACATCGATCGGGAAAGTTGTTGCTTTAAGCAAATGCGTGCGGGTCGAGAAGGGCTGGCGCCAAAAGAGCCCAACGGCCGTTACGGCTTCGTTAGAAACGCGCCCCACCATGGATGGTGAACCCGAAAGGTAAGGCGCGCGGGCACGGCGACTCGGCCCGCGCGCCCGGAAGAGAAAGGATAAACCCATGGGTTACATGCTCGAGACGCGCGGGCTCA
Organism: uncultured Collinsella sp.; assembly: GCA_937925735.1. Classification (GTDB taxonomy): domain Bacteria; phylum Actinomycetota; class Coriobacteriia; order Coriobacteriales; family Coriobacteriaceae; genus Collinsella. The sequence continues at coordinate 133,093 of CALAMK010000050.1, forward strand.
CCAAGCGCTTCGGCCGCGGCGACCAGGCGCAGGACGCCGTGGCCGACGTGAGCCTTCATATCCGCGAGGGCGAGGTGTACGGGCTGCTCGGTCCCAACGGCGCCGGCAAGTCGACAACGCTCAAGATGATCTGCGGGATGCTGCGGCCGACGGCCGGGGAGATCCTCTTTGCCGGGCACGCCTGGCGCCGCGAGGACCTCTACGCAATCGGCAGCCTCATCGAGGAGGCGCCGCTCTACCCGAACCTCACCGCGCGCGAGAACCTGCGCGTGCGCACCACGCTGCTGGGCCTTCCCGAGAGCCGCATAGATGAGGTGCTCGCCGCCGTGGACCTCGCGGACACTGGGAAGAAGCACGCCGGGCGCTTCTCGATGGGCATGCGACAGCGCCTGGGGCTCGCGCTGGCGCTGATCGCCCGGCCGCGCCTGCTCGTGCTCGACGAGCCCACCAACGGCCTCGACCCCATCGGCATCGAGGAGCTGCGCAACCAGATTCGCGGCTTCGCGGCTGCGGGCACGACGGTGATCGTCTCGAGCCACATCCTCTCCGAGGTGCAGCAGATGGCGGACACCATCGGCATCATCTGCGGGGGGCGCCTCGCCTACGAGGATGCGCTTCGGCCCGGGCAGGACCTCGAGGAACTCTTCATGAGCTTCTGCCGGGAAGGGCGACGAGCACGCGGGGAGGTGGCGGCATGACGGGCGAGAAAGGCGGCCTGCTCGCGGGCCTGCGCGCCGAGGCCCTGAAGTCGCGCCACGCGGCACCGGTTCGCCTGGCCGTGCTCATGGCGCTGCCGATGCCGCTGCTCGGCGCGATGCCCTACCGGGGCGTGCAGATCTTCAGCGCGTGGAACTACTGGTACGCGCTCTTCCTGCCCGTGTCTCTCTCGCTCGTGGTGGCGTGCGTCGCGCGGGCGGACGCTCGCACGCGGATGCGGGGGCTTCTGGGCCTGGGCTGCCCGCTCGGGCGCGCCTGGTGGGCCAAGGCGCTCTGGTGCCTCGCGCTCTGCGCGCTCTCGAACCTCGTGGTCTTCGGCATCTACCTCGCGGGATCGGCGTTCTCCTCGCAGGGCCTCACAGCCGCGGGCACGCTCACGATGCTCCTCTGCGCGCTCGTCAACACGGTGACCGCGGCGTGGATGATCCCCGCAGGGCTCTTCCTCACGGCGCGACTCGGCATGCTCGCGGGCATCTTCTGCCCACTCGCCGTGCAGCTCGTGGGTGGGTTCGCCTGGTCGCTGATGCCGCTGCCACAGCTCTTTCCGCCGTCGGCGAGCATGGTCATCCCCACGAGCTTCATCCCCGTGCTGCCGAGCGGCGAGCCACTCGCGGCGGACATGGCGCTCGGCGGGGCGCTCGCGGCGGACGGCATGCTCACGTTGGCGGGCCTTGCGGTCTGCGCGCTCGCGTTCGCCGCGCTCACGGCGGCGGGCGCGGCCTGGTTCGCGCGCTCCGAGGAGAGGTGATGGCCATGACACGACTCTCCGACCCGACGCCGCGCATGACTCTCCCGTGGATTGGCAACACCTATTTGGACGATTTCGGGAGGGACAGCCCCGCCTCCCTGAACTCGACCGGAGACATGTAGCCCAGCGTCGAATGGATCCTGAAGTTGTTGTACCAGTGCAC
>CALAMK010000051.1:0-1918 GCA_937925735.1 uncultured Collinsella sp.
CCGCATGATCTACGTCAATAAGATGGACATCATGGGCGCGGATTTCTATCACGTGCTGGACATGATCAAGGACCGCCTGAAGGCGAACGCCATCCCCCTGCAACTTCCCATCGGCAAGGAGGAGACGTTCAAGGGCATTATCGACCTGCTTGAGATGAAAGCCTACGTCTATTACGATGACCTGGGCAAGGATATCCGCGTGGAGGAGATTCCCGAGGATATGCAGGAGCTGGCTGAGAAATACCGCAGCGAACTGATCGAAGCCATCGCCGAAAACGACGAAGAGCTGATGATGAAATATCTCGACGGTGAGGAGCTCACCATCCCCGAGATGAAAGTGGCCATCCGCAAGGAGACCATCGCCAATACGATCGTTCCGGTCGTGTGCGGCACTTCCTATAAAAACAAGGGCGTGCAGAAGCTGCTCGACGCCATCGTGGACTACATGCCGGCTCCGACCGACATCGAGGACATCAAGGGCGTAAACCCCGACACCGAGGAAGAGGAGACCCGTCCTTCCGACGACAATGCTCCTTTCGCGGCGCTGGCGTTCAAGATCGCGACCGACCCGTTCGTGGGTAAGCTTTGTTTCTTCCGCGTTTACTCCGGTGTTGTCGAAGCCGGCAGCACGGTGTACAACTCCGTGAAGGACAACCGCGAGCGCATGGGCCGCATCCTTCAGATGCACGCCAACCACCGTCAGGATATCGATATCTGCTACGCCGGCGACATCGCGGCGGCTGTGGGCCTGAAGAACACGACCACGGGCGACACGCTGTGCGACGAAAAGCATCCGGTTATCTTGGAGAGCATGGAGTTCCCCGAGCCCGTTATCCGTGTGGCCATTGAGCCGAAAACCAAGGCCGGCCAGGAAAAAATGGGCATCGCGCTGGCAAAGCTGGCTGAGGAGGACCCCACCTTTAAGACCTACACCGACGAGGAGACTGGTCAGACCATCATCGCCGGCATGGGCGAGCTCCATCTGGAGATCATCGTCGACCGCCTGCTGCGTGAGTTCAAGGTGGAGGCCAACGTGGGCGCCCCGCAGGTTGCCTACCGCGAGACCATCCGCCGTCCCGCCGACCAGGACACCAAGTACGCGCGTCAGTCCGGCGGTAAAGGCCAGTACGGTCACGTCAAGATCAAAATCGAGCCGAACGAAGCAGGTAAGGGCTATGAGTTCGTCAACGCCATCGTTGGCGGCGCCATCCCGAAAGAGTTCATCGGCCCCATCGACCAGGGCATCCAGGGCGCCATGCAGGCCGGCGTGCTTGCAGGCTATCCTGTTGTGGACGTCAAGGTCACGCTGTACGATGGTTCCTACCATGAGGTCGACTCCTCCGAAATGGCGTTTAAGATCGCCGGTTCCATGGCCTTCAAAGAGGCTATGCGTAAGGCGAATCCCGTTATTTTGGAGCCGATTATGAAGGTTGCCGTCATCGTGCCCGACGAGTATATGGGCGACGTTATCGGCGATATCAATGCCCGGCGTGGCCAGATCCAGGGTACCGAGTCCCGCAGCGGCACGCAGCAGATCGATGCGCTCGTTCCGCTGTCCAACATGTTCGGTTACGCCACCGACCTGCGCAGCAAAACGCAGGGCCGCGGCCAGTATTCCATGGAGCCCAGCCACTACATCGACGTGCCCAAGAGCATCGCCGAGAGCATCATGGCGGGCCGTGCAAAGAAAGAGGGCTAAGCCTCTTTCCGCCAGCCTCTGGCAAACAAATAAAACACTTGATTTTTTAGGGTGCATTTAGTACAATGGCCTTAAGAAACGGTCTCAAAACAAAGGAGGACAATAACAATGGCGAAAGCGAAATTTGAGCGTAACAAACCGCATATCAACATCGGCACCATTGGTCACGTTGACCATGGCAAGACGACCCTGACCGCTGCCATCACGAAGGTGCTGGCC
>CALAMK010000052.1:0-35826 GCA_937925735.1 uncultured Collinsella sp.
GAGAGTACTGCGGGGTCAGCCCGTGGGAGGCCAGGGCGCCGCTGACCGGTGGACGGCACCGAGCCGTCGCATCGACTTGAAGAAGGGGGAGGCCTCGCGGCCTCCCCCTTTTTTGCGTTAAAAAGCGGCCATCACTCAACTGTCGCTGTGTTTTTGACCCTCGTTTGTCGCATCTTCTGCGAACGGGCTACAATATCTTAGTCTGTGCAGCATGGAGGTGATTATGGCCGAAGCCGGAATCGGCGTTGATATCGTCGAGATTTCGCGAATGAAATCAATCCTTGAGAAGACGCCTGCGTTTGCCCGGCGTGTGTTTACCGATGAAGAGCGTGCGTATTGCGATGCATCGTCTCGTCCTGCCGCGCACTATGCCAGTCGTTTCGCTTCTCGCGAGGCGGTGCTTAAGGCGCTTGGAACGGGTTTTAGTCAGGGCGTTGGCCGTAAAGACGTTTCCGTAACGCGCGATAAGCTCGGCAAGCCAAAAGCACTGCTTTCGGGCCGTGCTCTTGAAATCGCCCAGGAATTGGGTGTTGTCGAAGTTGCTCTTTCTATTACTCTGACGGGTGACTTGGCTGTCGCTAATGCCATTGCGATCACCGAGGATGCTCGGCCTAAACCCAAGGAAGAAAAGGTGAGCACGAAGGAGCGCGTTGCTCAGACATTTAAAGAGGCTCGTTCTGTCTTAGACGAGCTCGAACAGCTGCAACAATCTGCTTTGTCGGAACATCTGGATGATGATCCGCAAGATGCGCTAGGAGCATAGATGAAACCGGTTTTGAGTACCGAGGAAGTCGTTCGCCTCGAAGATATTATCGAGCGTGAGGGTACCTCGAAGGCCGAACTCATGGAGTTGGCGGGCGAATTTGCTGCCAACGAGATTTTAAAGCTCAACCCCGATCGCGTTCTTGTATTGGTCGGTTTTGGCAACAATGGCGGAGATGGCTGGGTTGCCGCTGACATTCTGACGCATAAGGGCGTTGATGTAGATATCGTCTCTCCGGTTGAGCCGGATGAGATCCCTGCCGCTCTCGCTCGTCATGTCGCCCGTCGTACTGCTGGTCGCGACGTGCATGTGTGTGTCGGCCCCTCTCGTGATGAGCTGGAGGTGCTGATTGATAAGGCTGATGTTGTAGTTGATGCCATTTTTGGTACCGGTTTTCATGGTGATCTTCGTGCGCCGTTTTCAATCTGGATCCCCACGGTCAATGAAAATGCCGATCGCGTTGTCTCCATCGATGTTCCCTCGGGCCTGAATGCCGAGACGGGTGTGGTGGATGACGACTGCATTCGTGCCGAGCGTACGGTGACGATGATTGCTCCCAAGATCGGCTTATACAGCGCTGACGGTCCCGAATATGCAGGCGATCTGGTCTGCGGCGGTCTGTATGACCGCCTTGATGAGGTTATTGACGATGTCGACCATGCTGCCGAGATCGTGGAACCCGGTGACCTTGTGGACTATTTTGCTCCGCTGCCTACGAATATCGATAAGTACTCGCGCGGCTCGGTGCTCATTGTTGCCGGATCGGCGCAGTATCCTGGTGCGGCCATTATGGCTGCCAAGTCCGCTGCCCGCGCAGGCGCCGGCTATGTGGCAGTCGCGACTCCGGATGCGTGTGCCAACCTTATCCGCATGGCGCTCCCCTCGATTCCGGTCTTTGCTATTCCATCTGATTCCCGCGGTTCTTTTGGTGCCGCTGCGCGCATGACGGTATGTGAGATTGCCAAGAAATATAGCTGCGTGCTGTGTGGTCCCGGCATGACGACATCTGCCGGTGCCATGCAGGTGGTTTCGGGTCTGCTTGAGCTCGACGTACCGCTTATCTTGGATGCCGATGCTCTCAACTGCCTTGCCAAGATTGCAATCGATGGCATCGACAGTAATCCCGAGATGTATCGTCGTGAGCAGCCGCTCGTTATGACGCCGCATTATCGTGAGCTTTCGCGTCTCGTCGCCGGTGATGAGGTCAATGACCTTGGAACCGCGATTGCCGCCGCGCAAAAGGTTGTCTGGGCCGCCGGTTCCGATAACCTCGTTGTTATCGCTAAGGGCCCGACGACGGCCATTTGCGGTGTTGAGCGCGTGCTGCTGCCGCTCTCTGGCCCGGCGTCGTTGGCGACCGCTGGCTCGGGTGACGTCCTTGCGGGTATTCTGGCCGGCACGCTAGCCACCATGCGCGACGAGATGGACCGCTGGGAGCTGCTGTACTCGTATGCCGTCGCGCTTCATAGCTATGCCGGTTTTGCCGCGGCGACGGAGTTTGGCGAGAAGAGCGTTATCGCGACCGATCTTATCGACTTGATCGGTCCCGCCATGGAGTTGGCGGCAAAGGATGCGCTCGATGATCTGGGAATCACGGACGAAGGGTCGGATGACTAATTATGAATAAAGCCGATTTGACGCGTTGGTCCTGGGTCGAGATCGACCGCGGGGCGCTTCGCCGCAACACGAGGGCCTATAAGAATTTGCTGAATCCGCGTCAGCGCCTGTGCTGCGTGGTTAAAGCCGACGCTTATGGTCATGGAGCTGTTGAGTGCGCCAAGATTATGTATTCGGCCGGCGCCGACATGTTTGCCGTGGCGACGGTTAACGAGGGTGTTGAGCTCCGACAGGGCGGGATTACGAAACCCGTCCTTATCCTAAGCGAGCCGCCTATCGAGGCCATTCCGACGTTGCTCGAGTTCGATATCATGCCCTCGGTCTATACGTCCGACTTTGCTCTTGCGTATGGCGAATGTGCCGTCGCGGCGGGCAAGGTGGGCAAGTATCATCTCGCCATCGAGACGGGCATGAACCGCATCGGCGTACATTACACGCAGGTGCTCGACTTTGTCCGCGGTATTGATTTCCATCGCGGTATTCAGTGCGACGGCGTATTTACGCACTTCGCCACGGCCGATGAACCTTCGGGCTGGGACTACAAGCTGCAGTGCCAGCGCTTTACCGAGGCCGTTCAGGCCATTAAGGATGCGGGTTTTGAGTGCGGTATCGTGCATTGCGCCAACACGCCGTCCTCGATGCTCGACCCCTCGATGCATTTTGATATGATTCGCGCCGGCGTTGGCTTGTATGGCATGCAGCCGTGCGAGCTGAGTAGCCGTGTGATGCAGCTCGATCCCGTTATGAGCGTTCATGCGCGCGTGACGCGCGTGGCGCACCCTGCGATGGGCGAGGGCGTGGGCTACGGTTTTACCTACCGCGTACCGCGTACGCGCGTTCAGATCTGCACGCTGCCGATCGGTTATGCCGACGGCCTATCGCGTACGCTTTCCAATCGTATGGATGTGCTGTATCGCGGCGAGCGCGTGCGTCAGGTTGGCAATATCTGCATGGATCAGTTTATGGTCGCCATTCAGTCCAACCCGGCACACGAGATTCCCGAGGCCGAGTATGGTGACGAGATGATTATTGTCGGCCGCGATGGCGATGCCGAGATCACTATGGACGAGATGGCCCGACTGCGCGGAACGATTAACTACGAGGTCGCCTGCGGCTTTGGCATGCGTCTCGACAAGGTCTACGTGTAGGAGCCGCTATGGGCGTCATGCACATCCCCGGCCATACCCATCAGGCGCCACGTGAGGTCGCACTCGAGGAGATTGAGGCTGTTTTAGGCGACTGCCATCTCTGCCAGCTCTATCAGTCGCGCCATAACATCGTGTTTGGCGTGGGAAACCCCCACGCCCGCGTAATGTTTATCGGCGAGGCGCCGGGGCGTAACGAGGATCTGCAAGGCGAACCGTTTGTGGGGGCGGCGGGCGAGGATCTCAACGGCATCCTGTCGCTGGCTGGCCTCAAGCGCGAAGACGTCTACATTGCCAACGTGCTTAAGTGTCGCCCACCGGGAAATCGCAATCCTCGGCCCGAGGAAGTGCTGGCCTGTTCACCGTTTTTGCGTGAGCAGATTCGAAGCATTTGGCCCGATATCATCGTGACGCTCGGTAACCCCGCGACGCACTTTGTGCTTAAGACCGAGATTGGCATCACCAAGCTGCGCGGCAGGTTCCATCAGATGGGGCATTTTGTGGTGATGCCCACGTTCCATCCGGCGGCGGCGCTGCGTAATCCGGCGTGGCAGGAGCTGCTGGAGGAAGACTTTAAGATGCTGGGCGACTATCTGGAGCGGCATCCCGCGCCAGAGGGTGCCTCGGAATAATAAGGAGCATATATGTCCCTGGAGCGCCTGGGGGTAGGTATTTATAAAACGGCTTGCTCTGCAGATACGGAGTATTTTGGCGAGTTGGTTGCGCCGTGCCTGGAAGATGGTGATGTGCTGATCTTGACCGGCGGCCTCGGGGTGGGCAAAACCCACTTTACCAAGGGCGTTTCGCGTGGTCTGGGCGACGGCCATATGGTCACGAGCCCCACATTCGCACTCATGGCTGTTCATGACCAGGGGCGTATTCCGCTGTTCCACTTTGACCTGTACCGTCTGGAGCATGCTTACGAGCTCGAGGATACGGGCATTTTCGATGTACTGGGCTATGAGGGTGCCTGTCTGTTGGAGTGGGGCGAACAGTTCCAGGACGAACTGACAGACGAGTATCTTTCGGTAACGCTTAAGCGTGATGAGAACGATAGCGACGTGCGAATGATAACGCTCGAGGCGCACGGCGAGCGCGCAGCGGAGCTTTCCGATTTGATTGATAAGGCTGTACAAGATGAGCTTGCATAACGATTACGCGCTGGTGGTGGCGCTCGATACTTCGACTGATATGCTTGCCTGCGCGGCAAGCTGGATTGATGGACGGACGGGCGAGGCGAAGCTGGTGAGCGGCGACCATATGTGCCGTCGCCATGCCAATGTGGAGCTCGTGAATACCGTCGATAGCGTGCTTGCTCAGGCTGGCATGGACCGTGCCGACGTGGGCAGTTACGTTGTCGGCCGCGGTCCGGGTTCGTTTACCGGCGTGCGTATCGGCATTTCCACCGCCAAGGGCTTGGCGTGCGGTGCCAACGTGCCGCTGTTGGGCGTGTCGACGCTCGATGCCTGCGCATGGACCGCGTGGAAGGCTGGCGTGCGTGGCAAGCTCGGCATTCTGGCCGATGCCATGCGCGGCGAGGTGTATCCGGCTTTGTATGTGCTGAGCGATGAGGGCCCCGAGCGTCAGTTTGAGCGCGAGCACGTGGTCAAGGCTGCCGTGGCGCTTGATGAGTGGCGCCAAGCCGCGGACTGGGACCAGGTTCAGCTGACTGGCGACGGTCTCGTGCGCTATGGCAAGCTGCTGGGCGAGGATGAGGCCGCTCGCTGCGTAGAGCGCGGCTTGTGGTGGCCTTCGGGCGAGGGTCTCCTCCTGGCGCACGCCGCAGGCGACGGCGATCCGGCTCGCGTCTTGCCGATCTATACGCGCCTTTCGGACGCCGAGGAAAACGAGCGCAAGCGTCTGGGCCTTGCCGAGAGCGCGCAGAGTGAGGTGACAGGTGTTGCCGACGAGCTTGCCGGACGTCATCTGCAATTCCGCCCCATGGGCGCGGCGGATGCAGAGGGCGCGAGCGCACTGGAGACCGCCTGCTTTGAAGGCGCCGGACACGAGGCGTGGACGCCGGGCATGTTCCTGTCCGAGCTGGGCGAGGACGTTGCCGCGCCGCGTAGCTGGTGGGTGGCGCACGACGACGGCCGTCTGCTGGGTCTTGCCGGCGGTATGGTCGTCGACGGGGACGTGCAGATTATGGACGTTGCCGTCGATCCGGCGCATCGCCGCGAGGGCATCGCCCGCAAGCTGCTGTCGCACGTGAGCTATGACGCGCAGATGCTCGGCTGCACCACGGCTTCGCTTGAGGTTGAGGACGGCAACGAGGTCGCAATTGCACTCTATGCCGCTCTGGGCTTTACCGAGGCGGGTCGTCGCCGTGGCTATTACGGTGCCGGCAAGGATGCCATCGTCATGACGGCGCCGCTGCCCCTGGTGCTTCCTCTCGACAATGCCTCGCCCGAGCCGACGGCTGCCGAACAGCGTGTATGGCCGCTGCCCGCGCCCGAACGCACCGCTGAGGAGCGTGCCGAAATCGAGCGCCGTCGCCTGGTGCTTGCCATCGAGAGTTCCTGCGACGAGACGGCCGTGGCGATTATCGATGCGGACGGCAAGATGCTGGCCAACCAGGTGTCGACGCAGATTGATTTTCATGCTCGCTTTGGCGGCGTGGTGCCCGAGATCGCCTCGCGCAAGCACGTTGAGGTCATCGTGAGCGTCGTGGACGCGGCACTCGAGGACGCCGCAGCGTCGCTGGGCCTTGCGGGCGGAGCCATTGCACCAAGCGAGCTTGCCGCCGTGGGTGTGACGCAAGGTCCGGGCCTGGTGGGTGCCTTGGTGGTGGGTGTCGCCTTTGCCAAGGGCTTTGCGTATGCTGCCGGCAAACCGCTGGTGTGCGTCAATCATCTGGAGGGTCACCTGTTTGCCAACCTGTTGGCGCAGCCCGACCTCAAGCCGCCGTTTATCTTTACGCTTGTTTCGGGCGGGCACACCATGCTCGTGCACGTAAGGGCATGGGGCGACTACGAGGTGCTTGGCGAGACGCTTGACGACGCCGTGGGCGAAGCCTTCGACAAGGTGGCAAAGGCACTGGGCCTTGGCTATCCCGGAGGCCCCATCATCTCCAAGCTTGCCGAGACGGGCAACCCTAAGGCGATTGATTTCCCCCGCGCGCTGAACAGCAGGGGCGACTACCGCTTCTCGCTTTCGGGCCTCAAGACGGCGGTGACGCTCTACATCGAGCAGGAGACCAAGGTCGGGCGCACGATTCATCTGCCCGATTTGGCGGCTTCGTTTGAGGCGGCGGTCTTTGACGTGCAGTACAAGAAGGCCAAAAACGCCCTGCATGCTACCGGGTGCAAGGAGTATTGCATCGGCGGCGGCGTCTCGGCCAACCCGCATCTGCGCGAGATGATGATCAGGAAGCTCGGGCGTCAGGGAATCCGTGTAACGGTGCCGCCCTTGTCTGCCTGCACCGATAACGCCGCCATGATCGCGGAGGTCGCCCGCCGTAAATTCGACCGAGGTGAAATCTCGCCGTTCGACGTCGACGCCGATCCAAACATGACGCTGTAGTCGTATGGGTGCGGTCCCCGACCGGAGGGGGCGGATATAAGGTTTCCTGCTCTACAGTCCTGCGCAAGACGAAGGCCACTTAATGTGGCCTTCGTCTTGCGCAGGACTGTAGAGCAGGAAAGTTCACATGCGCCGCCCGGCTCCCGCGGCTCTCAGGGGCATCTCTCATGCAAAAACTGTCGTGGGGTAAAGTCCGAGGTCAGTGGCGTTTTATACCGAGAAATTCAAAAAAGTGGAAAATTCATTACATATTTGCGTTGACTTTAGGTAACTAAAGTTACATACTCCTTTTCAACCACTGGGGGATGTGAACACGCACGGATCGTTCACATCATGATTGAAGAGGATTTCTTAGACATGTTCACGCATCAGCTAAACATTATCAGCGTAGTAATTATCTGATGCGGGTTAGCACATACAGCTAGCCCGTACGATAACGGGCGGCTGATGAAGATGAGGGCCGTCGAGCGCAACCGACGGCCCTCATTTTTTATGTCTGGGAAGCTCTTTTTAGAGGAGGAAATGTAATGAACGGAGTTTTGCTCATGGTTGTGGCCGCGGCGGTGCTCGCCTGCGGCTATCTGGGCTATGGCCGATGGCTGGCCAACAAGTGGGGCGTTGACAAAGAGGCCCTCACGCCGGCCAAGCGCATGAAGGACGGCAACAGCTTCTCGCCCGTCTCCGCCTTCACCGCGTTCTCGCACCAGTTCAGCTCGATCTGCGGTGCTGGCCCTGTTACGGGTACGATCGTCGCCATGGCCTTCGGCTGGCTTCCCGTCGTGCTCTGGGTCCTCGTCGGCGGTATCTTCTTTGGCGCCGTCCACGACTTTGGCGCCCTGTACGCCTCGATGAAGAACAACGGCAAGTCCCTGGCTCAGCTCATCGAGAAGTACATCGGCAAGACCGGCCGTCGCCTGTTCCTGCTGTTCTGCTGGCTGTTCTGCATCATCGTCATCGCCGCTTTCACCGACATGGTCTGCAAGACGTTCATGTTCACCCCGGCCGTTGACGCTTCTGGTGCTGCTACCGGTGCCATCGACTTCACCAAGTCCTATGCCGCTGGCTGCGCTGGCACCATCTCCATCCTGTTCACCTTCGTCGCCATGGCCTTTGGTTGGGCCCAGAAGAAGTTCAACCTCACCGGCGCTGCCGAGTTCGTCACCGGCGTGGTGCTCATGGTCCTTATGTTTGCCGTCGGCATGCAGTTCCCGGTCTACCTGGACAAGTTCCAGTGGTTCGCCGTCGTCATGGTCTACCTGGTCTTTGCTGGCGCCATGCCCATCCAGATGCTCAAGACCCCTCGCGACTACCTCACTTCCATCATGATGATCGTCATGATCGTTTGCGCTGTCCTCGGTATCGTCGTCCTGGGCGCTAACGGCCAGGCTACCATCACCGCTCCGGTCTTCACCGGCTTTAGCAATGCCTCGGGCATGATGTTCCCGGTCCTGTTTGTCTCCGTTGCCTGCGGTGCTCTCTCCGGTTTCCACAGCCTCGTTTCTTCTGGTACCTCCTCCAAGCAGGTCGAGAAGGAGCAGGACGCCGTCAAGGTCGGTTACGGCGCCATGATCGTCGAGTCCTTCGTCGGCATCTTTGCCATCATCGTCGCCGGCATCATGTTCTCCGACATGAACACCGCCGGTACCGGCGCCCTTAACGCCGGCGTCGCTTCCACCCCGTTCCAGATCTTCGCAGCTGGCATCTCCCGCGGTATGCAGGCCTTCGGCGTTGACGGCACGCTCGCAACCGTCTTCATGACCATGAACGTTTCCGCTCTGGCCCTGACCTCGCTCGATGCCGTCGCCCGCATCGCTCGCACCTCGTTCTCCGAGTTCTTTGCCCAGACCAACGACGCCCTGGCCATCGAGTCCAAGGCCGGCTACATGAAGGTCCTCGGCAACCCCTGGTTCGCCACGGTCGTTACCCTGCTTCCTGGCCTCGCCCTCGCCTTTGGTGGCTATGCCAACATCTGGCCGCTCTTCGGTGCTTCTAACCAGCTGCTCGGCGGTATGACCATGATCACCCTCGCCGTGTTCTGCAAGTGCACCGGCCGCAAGGGTTGGATGCTCTACGTGCCCGTCGCCTTCCTGCTCTGCTGCACCTTCACCTCGCTGGTCCAGAGCGCCATGGGCTGCATGACCGCCGTCCAGGCCTACGGCTTCTTCGGTACCATCCCGGCTACCGCCACTACGGCTGCCGTTTCCGTCGCCGCCACCAAGGGCCTGCAGCTCGTCTTTGCCGTCCTGCTGATGGTCCTGGGCCTCATCGTTGCCGTCAACTGCCTCAAGGAGTTCTTCGGCAAGGAGGCCGGTTCCATGCCCGACGAGGAGCCTGAGTGGTCCGAGATGGGCAAGGCCGAGTATGGCCGCACTGCTGCTGCCGAGGCTCCCGCCGACGCCGAGGTTGCCAAGGCCTAATCGGCCTGACGAGTTGAGCGTCACATCTATATGACTCGGAAAGACCGGGTCCGCAATGACGCGGACCCGGTCTTTTTTCATGCAAAAGCGGGCGACGCCCGGGTGTTCTCGCAGATGTTTTGCGTGGATAAGGGCGTGCGTTGTACCATATAGACGTATATGTGTACATATGAAAGGGGCCCCGTGGCCAAGACGGTATATTCCGATAACCAAAATAATGTCGATGCCCTGGCTGAGCGTCTGAGCAGCCAGACGTCGCTTTCTGCCGAGCGCGCCAAGCTGGTTGCCTACGACCTGCTCTGCCGCAAGGCACTCAAAATCAAGTCGAGCGCGCTGGCGCAGATTTTCCGCTCCGTCGATAAGGAATGCGACACCAAGGCGATGCGCGACGAACTCATCGCGGCAAAGATCGTTACCAAGATCGAGGGCAGCGGCATTAACGGACGCCCGGCGTTCTATACCATTCATGCCGAGATTCGTGATGCCCAGGAGCAGCTTGCCGAGGCTGTCGAGGTTGCCGAAGAGGCCGTCGAGGACGTTGTCGAGGCGCCCGCTTCGGTGGAAACGGCCCCGCGCGAGCATGTCGATACCGACGAGCTGCTCGATGAGAACGTCGTTCGCGCCTTTACGGCCAAGGCCGGCCGCGGCGGTTTTGGCGGGGGCGGCAAGCGCGATGCTCAACGCCGTGCCCAGCAGGAGCGCTTCCGTCGCGCCGTGGCTCAAAAGGATGAGCTCGATACCGAGGCTGTTGAGACCGAGGTTGCCGCTGAGTCGCAGAAGCCCGCGAAGGAGCAAAAGCCCGTGGAAGCCCAAGAGCCCAAGCGTCGTCGCGGTGCTCACTTTAAGGCTGCGCAGCAGGATGTCGCGCATGAGGCTGAAGAGCCTTCCGAGGTTGCAGACGATGTTGAGGAGTCTGCCAAGGGGGCTCCGGGTTCGTGTCGTCCCGGCCGCGGTTTTGCGGGACGCGCGTATCCCGTAAAACGTCAGGAGAAGGGCGAGCCGGCTTCGACCGCTCAGGCCGATAAGGCCGAACAAACTGAGAAAACCGTTGAGCCGGTGGCTTGCGAGCAGCAACCTTCCGAGTCGCAGTCTGCGACTGACACCGAGGTCAAAGCTCAACAGTCCGCTGATAAGCAGACAGGGGAGAGCGCCTCAAGCAAGCCCCGCCGCCGTCGTCACCGCGGCGGTCGTGGCTCAAATGCCGAGGCCGCGGCCGAGAAGGCAGCAACGCAAAGTAAGGATGCGAAGGCTGAGGCCCCGGTGGAGCAACCCAAGCGCCAGCCGGCGAAGGGGGACAAGCCCGAACGTTCGCAAAAGAGCTCGTCCGCGCCAAAGCAAGAGCGTAAAGCTCAAGCAGATTCCAAGCGCAAATCCCAGGCGCAGTCCAAACCGACTGCAAACGATGTGGCCCCCCAGCAGCCTGAGCCGCTCGCTCATGGCGAGGTTTCGGCGTTTGCTCTGGCCCGTGTCCTGGGCAGGCAGCTGCTCAAGGTCGTTCCCACGCCTACGGCGCTCTCCAAGATTAAGGAGCAGCAGACTCAAATTGTTAAGGTCGAGGGCAAGGACGGCAAAAAGGCTCCGCAGCGCACTCAGCACAACGAGATGTCCAACCGCAAGATTGCCGAGGAGATTGCGATCATCCAGGCTTGGATAGAGCAGAATCGCGGCGCCGACACGCCGGTCGCTTCGCGTCGCCAGCGCGCCTACCAGATTTTTAACGATGAGAAGGCCTTTGACGGCAAGCATGGCGAGCGTCTGATTCGGCGTATGACCGAAAAGGGCATTAGCATGCAGGCAATCAAGGTTGCTCCCAACCGTCCTGTGCACTTTACGGGCTTCTTTACGCTGGGCGCCGACAAGCCGTTCATTATGGTCGAGAACCTGGACACCTATGACGAGATCGTCAAGCTCCTGCGCGGCCGCAAGCACGCTAAGCTTTTTGGCACCAAGGTGGGTGGCGTGATCTTTGGCGGTGGCTGCAAGGCGAGCGTTTCGCACGCACTGGATGATTATCTGGCCGAGATCGGCTATCGCTTTAACTATGTCTACTACGTGGGCGACATCGACCGAGAGGGTGCGCGTATTGTCGAGCAGACCCGTAACGCCAATGTGGTTGAGATTCGCCTGCATGCCGGTATGTATCGCGCCATGCTCGCCGAGCACAAGCGTCGCGTGAAGGCCGGCGGCGAGTGCGAGCCCGCGGCTGCCAACCAGGGTGTGCCGCAGAACCTGGCGGCTACGATCAAAGACCTGCCCATGGTCACGCGCGTGCAGTTCCGCAATGTGCTGCGCGAGGGCGGACGCATTCCGCAGGAGATTCTGATGACCGCCGACTATCGGGATGGCGACTCGGGAAGCTTCGACCGCATGCTGAACAACTAAATTTCGCCGGCCCCGGGAGAGCGTGGACACCGGCTTAGGTTTCCTGCTCTACAGTCCTGCTCACGACGGAGGCCACATTAAGTGGCCTCCTGTTCGTGCGGAACTCGCGATAAACCTAAGCCGGTGTCCCCGCTCTCCCGGGGTCTGTGGTTACTTGGTTGTTGCATGCGGCTCGCTTTTCGGAACTGGGCTGATAATTCTAGATGCAAGGCGCTCTTGGTCGTTATGGGCCTGGGGCGTCTGTCTTATATAGGCAGATTCCTTGCGGGTTCGAATCCCTCCGCTTGGCGGCGTTGGCTCGATTTTCTTAACGCGAGGAGCTCTCGGTCGATGTGGGACGGAGGGATTCCGCGTCCGCCTGCCGGCGGCCGCGCCCCGCTGCGTCGCTTCGCTCCTTGCGTGCTGCGCTGGAAAACGCTTCGCGTTTCCTCAGCTCCGCACCCTGGCGGGTTCGAATCCCTCCGCATGCCCACGAAAAAGCGCTCCAGGTTCATAAGAGCCTGGAGCGCTATGTTCTTTGGGGCTGGGACGGAGGGATTCGAACCCCCAACAGCCGGCACCAAAAACCGGAGTTCTACCGTTGAACTACGTCCCAATGTGTGGTGTTGCCCAAAAGCAACCCGTTTAGTTTACCTAATCTGCGAGGGCATCGCAAACGCCATCGAGCAGGCGTACGGCGAGTGTCTGCGCATCACTTGCGGTGAAGGTTCCGTTGTAGCGCGTCATGCCCGTGAGCTCAATGCGGATGCGCGCGGGCTTTTGCTGCGCGGCGACATTGGCGGTGCGGATGCGCTGTGCAAGGTTGTGACACTCGGCAAGGGCGATCGTGGCGCGCGGCGCAGCATCTGCGGGCAGCTCATCGCTTGCGATCTCGAGCACCAGATCCACGTCGGTCGGAACCTCGGAATCGCAAAGCATCATGCCGCTGCTGTCGGTCGTCGCCGTGGCGATGTTCCACATGCGCGATGCAACGCTGCGTGCGATGGGATCCTCACCGATGACGGCAATCTGGAAGCGCTCGAGCACGTTGGCGGCGCGGGCAAAACCGATGCGCGACTCGGCCTCGGTAACCGAGGGCTTGCCCTCCCACACGTGATGCAGGCGGTTGATATAGGCGTAGGTATCCTGGAACGCCATGCCATCGGCAAACAGGCCAACATTTTCCTGGAACTGCTGCAGAGCGGCCTCGGTGTGCGGGCCAAAATAGCCGTCGTCCTCTCCGCAGGCAAAACCCAAAACGTTGAGCGCGCGCTGCAGGGCCTGAACGTCGGCGCCATGGAAATTGGGCATGCGCAGATAGAGCGTGCGGTCGCCCAGTTTATACGAGGCGTCTACCAGGGCGCTCCAACAGGGGATATCGACGGCGCAGCCAGCGGCAAGGCCACTGTCGAGCCTAAAGGTGCCAACAGCCTGCTCGGTGGTGGTGCCAAAGCGCTTGTCGGAGACCTCGGTGTCATCGATTGTATAGCCGAGCTGCAGAAGGCGGGACTGGACGTCCTCGACGGCTGCTCCCTGCATGCCCGTTGTAATAGGTTCCATGAACGAACCCCTTTCGGCGTACCATTCGTACTATTTGAGCGTGTGTCGGATAGACAACGCAAAGGGATGCATAAACATGCACTCAACAGTGTAGCAAGTTGTACCCAAATACGCTGCTGACAGGTTTTATAACCCCGCTAGTTAAGGCGCTCCACAAAGAAATCTGCCATGGAGAGGAACAGCTCGCGTGCGTGCGGATCAAGCTCAACGTTCTCGATGGCCGCTTTGGCTTTAGCGGTCAGGTCGAGCGCGTAAGTGTGGGCATAATCGATGGAGCCGGTCTCCTGGAAGATCTCCACGGCGCGTGCGAGCTGCGCGGGATCATCGGTGCCCGAGGAAAGAATCGCCTCGACCTCGTCGTGATAACGCTTGTCTGACAGGGCGTGCACGGCGACGAGGGTGCGCTTGCCCTCTGTGATATCGGTGCGGAAGTCCTTGTTGGCGGCCTCCTTGGTACCGATCAAGTTGAGCAGATCATCTTGGATCTGGAAGGCAAGGCCCGTGTGCAGGCCAAAGGCGCGCAGTGCCTCAATCTGCTCCTCGCTGCCGCCGCCGATAATGGCTCCGGCGGCAAGCGGCGTGGCTCCACTGTAGTACGCGGTCTTGTGCGTCGCCATGTCCAGATAATCGTCGACCGAGATGTCAAAGCGCCCATCGCGGACCCAGCCCAAGTCGAGCGCCTGGCCCTCGATGGTGCGAACGATCATCTCGGTGAGCTCGTGGAGCACGCGGAGTTTCACGTCTGCCTCGAGCGTGGGGTCGTCGAGAACCGTCTTGGTGACCATGGTGAGCGCTAGATCGCCGCAGTTGATGGCAAGTCCCGTGCCCTCGGTAAGGTGCATACAGGGCTTGCCGCGACGCAGTTGGCCGTTGTCGGCGATGTCGTCATGGATAAGCGCTCCCGATTGAAAGTGCTCTATAGCTGCCGCCGCGCTGCGGGCGCTCTCAAAGCTGCCGCCTACCGCGGTGGCGGCGAGCATGCAGATGAGCGGGCGGTGGCGCTTGCCGGCATTGGCCGTAAATGCCGAGAGCGGGGTATACAGGTAACGCTCGATATCGGCGGAAGTTGCCTGTCCGTCAAAGAACGTGGCCAGATAGTCGTTAATCTGGTCAAAGTGCTGGGCTAAAAAGCTGGTAAACGGACTGGACACGGGTTCTCGCATTCTTTCTTAGGTTGCACCGTTGCATTATGCAGACTACATATTGCCACATTGGGGCGTCGAGCGCGGCGGTTGAAGACGATTGAGTCTTGCGGTCGCAAAAGCGGCAAGGGGCTCGGCTAGATAAGCCCAAAGTGTTCGAGCGCGGTGACGACACCGTCGTGGTCGAAGCTGTCGGTTACGTAGTCGGCCTTTTCCTTGAGGAAGTCCGGCGCGTTGCCCATGGCGATGCCAACATCGACCGCCTCCATGAGGGCGATGTCGTTGCTCGCGTCGCCAATGCCATATACGGTGCCGTGGTCTGGTCCCAGGGCGTCAAGCACAGCCTTGATTCCGGCCCGTTTGGTGCACTCGCGCGGCGAGATTTCTGTGACCTCGAGCTCGAGCTCGTTGAGGCAGAGCAGAGGTCCAAGCTCTTCATCTTGAGCGATGCGGTTGGCAAGTGGTGTGGACATAAGAATTTTATAGGCGTTGTAGTGCTCAAGTTGCGTGACGGCGTCGCCCACGGTGCGTGCGTAGCCGTACGTCTCGGGGGCATCTGCACTCATGCGCACGACGCGATCGATGCCCTCAAAGCGAATGACCTCGCCCGATTGCTCGAGATAGGGGGCGAGACGCTGTAGCAGACCAGGGTTTATGGCTGCATTTCGCACGATACGCCCCTCGAGTTCGGCGTAACCGCCCGCGAGGCACACGACGCCTGCCCACGGCAGCTCGAGCAGCTTGGGATGGATGCAGCTGAGGGTGCGCCCCGTACAGATAAAGGCTTTGTTGCCGTTGGCGACAAACGTGCGAATTGCCTGTGCAACCGTCTCGTTGGGATAGGGGGAGAGGTCTCGCTCACCCTCGGGAAGCTCCTGGGCAAGTCTGGGATCTTGCCAGGCGAGCGTACCGTCGATGTCGAAGAAGCAGACATTGCCATGCTTTTTGGTGGCGTCGGCGGCATGAGAAGGCGAGGCGGCGAATGCAAAACCCGGTTCGAGTCCCATAATCCGATCAAAGTGCTCTTTGACGCGGGGTACCGAGATGCCGATGATTACCTGAGCGGTCTTGCCGGTGACGATGAGGCCTTTGGCACCCGCTGCGACAAAGGTCGCATTGTCCGCGACGATGGAGGGGTCCACGACTTCGACGCGCAGCCGCGTGGCGCAGTTGGTTGCGCCCACGATATTGCCAACGCCACCTAAAAGCTGAATTACCTGCTCAGCGAGGACGTGATCTTGATCGGATCGACTATTGACCTCGTCATTGGGAGATTGCTCTTTGGCAAAGCCGCTTCCCGTTAAACGATCGATTGCCGCGCGATTGGCGACATGATCCTCGCGGCCCGGCGTCTTAAGGTCATAGACCAAGATGAGTGCTCGAAAACTAACAAAAAAGATGACGCTAAAGATGAGTCCGATTCCGAGTGCCAAAAGGTAGGAGCCGGCATGCGTCCGCATGAGCGGGATAAAGTTGAAGGCAGCCATTTCCATAAAGCCGCCCGAGAAGATGCCGACGACGCCAAAGAAGTTCATAGCCATGGCGAGGCAGGAAGATAGGACGGCATAGAGCAAAAAGAGTCCGGGATAGGTGAACATAAAGAGAAACTCGAGCGGCTCGGTGACGCCGCAGACCGCCGAAGCGACGATGGCGGGCAGAAGGATGGCCTTGAGACTGGCACGGCGTTCGGGCTTGGCCGTGGTGTAGAACGCAACGGCGATGGCAGGAAGGCCAAAGAGCTTGACCCAGCCGGTGGCGGTGAAACCAGCCCAGGGTGCAAGCTCGTTGAGGGGGCGCGTGCTGTGCGACAGGATGGGAAGCAAGTTGGTCCACGTGGCGTAGATGCCGTCGTTAATAACTAAATTGTCGTAGTAGATAGGCATGTAGAGCAGGTGGTGCAGCCCCATGGGCTCGAGTGCTCGCTCCAAAAACGCAAAGATACCCACGCCGAGGGGGCCGACGTCCACAAGTGCGTGGCGCAGCGTTTCGGTCGCTGCGTATACGAAGGGCACGATGGCGGCCGAGATGGCGGCAAGGGCGAACACGGCAAAAAAGCTGATGAGGTAGACCAGCGAGGAACCCGAGAAGGTGCCGAGCCAATCGGGGACCTTGGCATCGTAGAAGCGGTCATGGATGGCGACGACGGTTGCCGATACCGCTAGCGGGCCGATAATGCCGGTGTCGAGCGTCTTGATGCCGTCGATGATGGTAATGCCGCTAGCGGGGGTCAAAGACGACGGGTACTTAAGTCCAAGGTTGTCCCCGCTTAGCTTGATGATCTCGCTCAAAAAGAAGCAATAGGCAAAATAAGCCACGAGCGCCTCGAGGCAACAACGTGCCGGTTGCTTTTGGGCAAGGCCGATGGGCAGCGCTACGGCAAAAAGGAGCGGAAGTCGTTTAAAGACCGTCCACGAGCCGCGCTGAATGATAGTCCAAAAAACGTACCAAGGGGTTCCGTATACGGCGAGGTCGCCGACGATATCCGCAGACGTTGCGAGGGCGGAGACGCCGACCATAAGGCCCGATATGGAAAACAGCATGGCGGGCGCGAACATTGCCCCGCCAAAGCGTTGGATTTTTTGCAGCATGTTCTGCCTCCCGAATATCGAGGCGCGTTGCGCGTGGTGGAACGTTTAAACAATGGATTCATTGTAGAGGACCAGACGATTGTCGTACCGGCAGTTTTGATCGAAACCGGTTTGGGCGGGATAGAAACCGTCAACGGTTAAATCCTGTCGCTTTGCCGATAATCGGTTTAAACAACTTTAAGAAATGCTATCGTGCCTAACCATACATATTCATTAGAGGTGAAGTCATGCCAAAAGCGATTTACGAAGGAATCTACCGCGAGATCCGTTCGCGCATCATTAACGGGACTTATGCGTTTCAGGAGATGCTGCCAACCGAAGCCGAGCTGACCGCGGAGTTTGGCTGCACGCGCAATACCGTTCGACGCGCCTTGAGCATGCTGGCCGACCAGATGTTTGTGCAGCCTATACACGGCAAGGGCGTGCGCGTTATTTGGCTCAAGGGCGAAACCGACATGCTGGGCGCACTCGAGGAAGTCGAGTCGTTTGGCGAATTTGCAAAGCGCAACAATGCCGTCGCATCGACCGAGGTCAAGTCTTTTGAGCATTTGATTTGCACCGAGCAACTCTCTCGTCGCCTGGGCTTTAAGGTGGGCGAGGAGTTGATTCGCGTGGTGCGTGTCCGAAGCCTTAACGGCAATGCGCGCCAAGTAGACCATGGTTACTTTTTGGAGTCAATCGCCAAGGGCCTGACGCCCGAGATCGCCGCAAAGTCAATTTACGACTATCTGGAGCACAAACGCGGCGTCAAGGTGATGGCGAGTCGCCGTACAGTGAGCGTCGAGCTTGCCAACGATGAGGACTGCAGCTATCTTGACCTCGGCAAATACAACTGCGTTGCCGTCATGGAGAGCCAATCGTACACCTCGGACGGCATCTTGTTCGAGGTCACGCATGCCCGCACGCATCCCGAGATCTTCCACTACCGCGTCAACTCTAAGCGATAGCCGGCTAGCTCGCAGCCTGACGAGACCCATGCCCTCAAAGCGAAAACGCCCGGTCAAACCGACGAAGCATCGGCTTGACCGGGCGTTTTCTCTGCATTAGATAACAAATAATTGTTTATACAAAACTTGTCAAGTATCAAGTTGAAATTACCGTTCACCGAAGTTTTTCTACCGCTCTAGTAATACTTGTTCAAACAACTAGCCAAATAGCGTATCGTTCAAATCAGCAAAAGGGGCAAAGTCCCCGAGCCAATCTCCGAAGGCGGCGGCAAAGGGTGCCGCCACGGTGTGAAAGGGTGGATTGTAATGAAGAACGAAATGAGCAGAAGGCAGTTCCTGGGCTTTGCTGGTTCCGCGGCTGCAGTTCTTGGTCTGGGCCTCGTGGGTTGCGGTGGTTCTGCCGGCTCCGGCTCCTCTGCTTCTGGTGACGCTGCCGAGGTCTACTTCCTCCAATTCAAGCCCGAGGTCGACAAGGAGTGGAAGGAGATCGCCAAGGCTTATAAGAAGGAGAAGGGCGTCGAGGTCAAGATCGTGACCGCCGCCTCCAACACCTACGAGGAGAAGCTCAAGTCCGAGATGTCCAAGAGCTCCGCTCCGACCCTGTTCCAGGTCAACGGCCCCACCGGTCTTAAGAACTGGAAGGATTACTGCGCCGACCTGTCCGATACCAAGCTCCGCGGTGAGCTCATTGACGACTCCCTGGCTCTGCAGTCCGATGGCAAGGATCTGGGTATCGACTGGGTCCAGGAGAGCTACGGCATCATCTACAACAAGCAGCTGCTCGAGAAGGCTGGCTACAAGGCCGAGGACATCAACTCCTTCGACAAGCTGAAGGCTTGTGCTGACGACATCCAGGCCCGCAAGGACGAGCTTGGCGTTGAGGGTGCCTTCACTTCTGCCGGCATGGATGACTCCTCCAGCTGGCGCTACACCACCCACCTCGCCAACCTCCCGCTCTACTACGAGTTCGAGAAGGAGCACAACCAGGAGGACGACGAGATCAAGGGCGAGTATCTCGACAACTTCAAGCAGATTTTCGACCTGTACATCACCGACTCCACCTGCGATCCTTCGCAGCTTGCCTCCAAGACCGGCGACGACGCCACCAACGAGTTCGCAACCGGCAAGGCCGTCTTCTATCAGAACGGCTCTTGGGCATACGCTGACCTCACCAAGGCCGGTATGACCGACGACCAGCTCGGCATGCTGCCGATCTACATCGGCGTCGACGGCGAGGAGAACCAGGGCCTGTGCTCCGGCGGCGAGAACTACTGGTGCGTGAGCTCCCAGGCTTCCGAGGATGCTCAGAAGGCCACCGAGGACTTCATGTACTGGTGCGTCACCGCTGACACCCCGACTAGCATCATCGCCGACAAGATGGGTCTGACCGCTCCGTTCAAGAGCGCCAAGGAGACCACCAACGTCTTCTCGCAGCAGGCCGTTGCCATGGCCAAGGACGGCAAGAAGACCGTCGCTTGGGACTTCGTCTACATCCCCTCTGAGGAGTGGAAGAAGAACCTCAAGCAGGCTCTGATCGCCTACGCTGCCGACAACACCAAGTGGGACGGCGTCAAGAACGCCTTCGTCGATGGCTGGAAGACCGAGAAGGCTGCTTCCGAGTAAGCAGTTGCTGCCCAAGCTATCTGATTAGCGACAGGGGGCGGGCAGACGTAGGTTTGCCCGCCCCCTGCATATTGAAAGGACCCTTCTATGGGCAAAGCACTCAAGCGCTGGTGGCCGCTCTTTATGCTGCCCACGTGCCTGGCGTTTATGATCGGGTTCGTGATCCCCTTTATCCAGGGCTTCTATCTCTCGTTCTGCCAGTTTATTACCATTAACAACGCGCACTTTGTCGGTATCGCGAACTACGTGCGCGCGCTGTCCGATCCGCAGTTTGCCACGTCGTTCTTCTTTACCGTGGCGTTTGCCTTCCTGTCGACGGTGCTTATCAACGTGATCGCCCTGGCCATTGCGCAGGCGCTCACCCGCAAAGCACTCAAGGGCACCAACATCTTCCGTACGATCTTCTTTATGCCTAACCTGATCGGCGGCATCGTGTTGGGCTACATCTGGCAGATCCTGATCAACTGCCTGCTCTCCAACGTGGGCGCCCAGCTCATTGCCCTTAACTCCGCTGCCGGCTTCTGGGGCCTTATCATCCTGACCCTGTGGCAGCAGGTCGGCTACATGATGATCATCTACATCGCTGGTCTGCAGTCCATTCCGTCCGACTACATCGAGGCCGCCAAGGTCGACGGTGCCACGGCATGGCAGACGTTTTGGAAGGTTAAGATCCCTAACCTGATGCCGACCATCACCATTTGCCTGTTCCTGTCCATCACCAACGGCTTTAAGCTGTTCGACCAGAACCTCGCCCTTACCGGCGGCGCCCCCGCGCACTCCACCGAGATGCTCGCCCTGAACATCTACAACACGTTCTATTCGCGTGCCGGTATCGCGTGGCAGGGCATCGGTCAGGCCAAGGCGGTTATCTTCTGCATCCTGGTCGTAGCCATCTCCATGATTCAGCTTAAGGCCACGAGGTCCAAGGAGGTGCAGCAGTAATGAAACGCGATAAGGTTATCAACCGCGCGCTCTCGATTTTCTTTACGATCCTGTCGCTCGCGTGGATCTACCCCGTGTTCATGATTGCGCTCAATTCCTTTAAGAAAGCGACCGCAATCAGCACCACCACGGCGTTCGATCTGCTCACGCCCGAGACGTTCAACGGCCTTGCAAACTACTTGCACGCTCTTAACGAGCAGGGCTTTGCCTCGGCATTTATGTACTCGCTCATCATCACGGTCACGTCGGTCGTGCTGATTTTGGTGTGCTGCTCCATGTGCGCTTGGTATGTGGTTCGTGTCAACAACAAGATCTCGAACTTCTTCTATTACCTGTTCGTCTTCTCGATGGTCGTGCCCTTCCAGATGCTCATGTTCACGCTGTCCAATTTGGCGGACCGCATCGGCTTCAACACGCCGTTCAACATCTGCTTTATCTATCTTGGCTTTGGCGCGGGCCTGGCGGTCTTTATGTTCGCCGGCTTTGTAAAGAACATTCCGCTCGAGATCGAAGAGGCGGCCATGATCGACGGCTGCAACCCGGTCCAGGTGTTCTTTAAGATCGTCCTTCCCATCATGAAGCCCACCTATCTTTCGGTCGGCATTCTCGAGACCATGTGGGTCTGGAACGACTATCTGCTGCCCTACCTTACCCTCGACTCCACCAAGTACAAGACCATTCCTATCTTGATCCAGTACTTCCGCGGCGGCTACGGCCACGTCGAGCTCGGTCCCATGATGGCCTGCATCATGATGGTCGTTATCCCCATCGTCATCATGTACATCCTCTGCCAGAAGTACATCATCGACGGCGTGGTGGCAGGTGCCGTCAAGGGCTGATGCCGTAACTGTTTTGCAAGTTTCTGCGGCGCCCCTCAGCGCGGCGCCGCATATCGAAAGGTAAAGACATGGCCGAGATCGTTCTCAAACATGTTCAGAAGGTGTATCCCAACAACGAGTCCAAAAAGAAGGGCTTCTTTGGCAAAAAGAAGAAGACCGAGGAGAAGAAGCACAACCTCAAGGTTACCGAGGATGGCGTGCTCGCTGTAGAGGACTTCAACCTCACCGTTCACGACCAGGAGTTCGTCGTTCTCGTTGGTCCCTCTGGCTGCGGTAAGTCCACGACGATGCGCATGGTCGCCGGCCTGGAGGACATTACCTCGGGCGACGTGCTCATCGACGGCAAGCGCGTCAACGACGTGGCGCCCAAGGACCGCGACATCGCCATGGTGTTCCAGAGCTACGCTCTGTACCCCAACATGACGGTGTACGAGAACATGGCGTTTACGCTTGAGCTCAAGAAGGTCCCCAAAGACGAGATCGACCGCAAGGTTCGCTCCGCTGCCGAGATCTTGGGTATCACCGAGTACCTCGACCGCAAGCCTAAGGCGCTCTCGGGCGGCCAGCGCCAGCGCGTCGCCATCGGCCGCGCCATCGTGCGTGACCCCAAGGTCTTCCTGATGGACGAGCCGCTGTCCAACCTGGATGCCAAGCTTCGTAACCAGATGCGTGCCGAGCTCATCAAGCTGCGCCACGAGATCAAGGGTACGTTCATCTATGTTACTCACGACCAGACCGAGGCCATGACTCTCGGCGACCGTATCGTGGTCATGAAGGACGGCGTTGTCCAGCAGATCGCCACGCCGCAGGAGGTCTTCAACCATCCCGCGAACATCTTCGTCGCCGGCTTCATCGGCGTGCCGCAGATGAACTTCTTCGATGCCCAGCTGGTGCGCTCGGGCGACGGCTTTACCGTCAAGACCGACGACATGAATGTCGCGCTGGCCCCCGAGACCTGCGCTCAGCTCGCCCTCAACTGGGACGGCGGCGAAGTGAAGGAGATCACGGCCGGCGTGCGCCCCGAGCAGATTCTGCTTGCCGACAAGGACGAGGAGGGTGCGCTCCAGGGTACCGTCGAGGTGACCGAGCTCATGGGTTCGACCGAGCATGTTCACGTGACCGCTCCCGATGGCCAGTTCGTCCTGATCATTCCCGTTGTCGACCTTGAGGCCAAGGGTGCGCTCAAGGCGGGCGACTCCATCTGGTTCAAGTTCGAGAAGAACGCGACCCATCTCTTCGATAAGGTGTCTGGCAAGAACCTTATCTAGGCCCGGTGCATCCGGACCCTCCCTTTGGGCGACTGCGGTATTGCCATCCTTTTGCCGCGGTCACATATAAGGCTCCCCTCCCGTCCACTAGGCGAGAGGGGAGCCTTTCTTTGTGCTGGGGCCGTTCATCTGCCAGTTTGTCTCGATCTGTAACAGGTAGAGGTTCGAATTGGGTTTAGATGTTACAGAACGAGATTGAGGTGAGCCGCCCGTCCTTCCGTCTTGATCTGTAACACGAGAGGCTGATTTCGGCAGTTACCTGTTACAGATCGAGATTGTTTTAGCCGGCTTATCCTTTTGTCTCGATCTGTAACAGTAAGGGCGGATTTCAGACGTTAGATGTTACAGATTGAGATAAACCCTAGGGAAAGGACCGGTTTGTCTTGATCTGTAACAGGTAGGGCCGTTTTGGCCGAGTAGGTGTTACAGATTGAGACGATTTGGTCGAGGCGGGCCACGGGCAACACGCGGGCAAAAAAGCGGAGCCGCGTTGCCGCGACTCCGCTTTCAAGAGGATGGGTAAAGGAAACGAAATTAGCTCAGGTGCCAAATCTCGTCGTTGTACTGGGAGATCGTGCGGTCAGACGAGAAGGCGCCGGCGTTGGCGATGTTGATCAGCGCCTTGCGCATCCAGGCGTCCTGGTCCTCGTAGTCGGCTAGCACGCGCTCCTTGGTCTGGATATACTCCTCAATGTCGAGCAGGGCCATAAACCAGTCCTTGCCCTTGATGTCGTCGTGCAGGCGCTGCAGACGCTCGGCGTTGCCGGTCGCCATAAAGGCAGGATTGGTGATAAAGTCCACCAGCAGCTTGATACCGGGCTTGCGGTAGAGTGCGCCGGCGTTATAGCTGCCGTCGGCGTAGAGCTGCTCGACCTGCTTGGATGAGGCACCAAAGGTATAGATGTTCTCGTCGCCCACGAGCTCGGCAATCTCCACGTTGGCACCGTCAAGCGTGCACAGGGTTAAAGCACCGTTGAGCATGAACTTCATGTTGGAGGTGCCGCTCGCCTCCTTGGAGGCCAAGCTGATCTGCTCGGAGATATCGGCGGCGGGGATCACACGCTCAGCAGCGGTGACGTTGTAGTTCTCGATCATGACAACCTGCAGGTAGGGGGCCACGTCGGGGTCGTTGGCGATCCACTGCGACAGCGTCAGAATCAGATGGATGATGTCCTGGGCGATGGTGTAGGCAGGTGCCGCCTTGCCGCCGAAGATGATGGTGATGGGGTGCTCGGGTTTATTGCCGTTCTTGATGTCGAGATACTTCCAGATGATGTAGAGCGCGAGCATCTGCTGGCGCTTGTACTCGTGGATACGCTTGACCTGAACATCGATGATGGCGTTGGAGGGAATGGTCACACCCTGCTCGAGCGCCATGAACTGGCGCATGATGGTCTTGGCCTCGGCCTTGGTGGCGGCCAGGCGCTCAAGAACATCCTTGTCGTTAGCGAATTCGGCGAGCTTGCTCAGGTCGCCGGTGCTGCGCCAATCGGTGCCGATCACATCGTCGAGCAGGCTGGCGAGCGCGGGGTTGGCGCCATGGATCCAGCGGCGGAAGGTGATGCCGTTGGTCTTGTTGGAGAACTTCTCGGGATAGATCTCGTAGAACGGGTGAAGCTCGGTGTCCTCCAGAATCTTGGTGTGGAGTGCGGCGACGCCATTGATGGAGAAGCCAAAGTGAATGTCCATGTGGGCCATGTGGACGGTGTCGTGCTCGTCGATGATGGCGACGCGCGGGTCGTCGTGCTCGGCCTTGGCAACCTCGTCGAGCTTGACGATGATGTCGGCGATGGCGGGCGAGACCTTCTGCAGGCTGGCGAGCGGCCACTTCTCGAGCGCCTCGGCAAGGATCGTGTGGTTGGTGTAGGCGACCATGGAGCGCACGATGGTAACGGCCTCGTCAAACTCGATGTCGTGCTCGGTGGTGAGCAGGCGGATGAGCTCGGGAATGACCATGGTGGGGTGCGTGTCGTTGATCTGGACCACGGCGTAGTCGGCCAGATCGTGCAGGTTGCTGCCGCGCTCGACGGCCTCGTCGATCAGGAGCTGGGCGGCGTTGCTCACCATGAAGTACTCCTGGTAGATGCGAAGCAGGCGGCCCTGCTCATCGGAATCATCCGGATAGAGGAACAAGGTGAGGTTCTTGGCGATCTTCGTCTTGTCGAAGTCGATGGAGCTGCCGGGGACCAGGCCGTCGTCGACACTCGCCAGGTCGAACAGACGCAGGCGGTTCTTGGTGGGCTGACCGTAACCGGGCACATCGATGTTGACGAGCTTGGAGGTGACGGCAAAATCGCCAAACTCGACGGTGTAGGAGCGGTCGTCATCGATCAGGATGTCCTGCTCGCTAAGCCACTCGTCGGGGACGGCCTTTTGCTGGTTGTCGGCAAAGCGCTGACGGAACAGGCCGTAATGGTAATTGAGGCCCACACCGTCACCGGTAAGGCCCAGCGTGGCAATGGAATCCAGGAAGCACGCGGCCAGACGGCCCAGGCCGCCGTTGCCCAGCGACGGTTCGACCTCAAACTCCTCAATCTTGTTGAGGTCGTGGCCGGCAGCGGTGAGCTGGTCTTTAACCTCGGCATAGATGCCAAGGTCGATCATGTTGTTGATCAGCAGTTTGCCAATCAAAAACTCAGCAGAGATGTAATAGAGCTTTTTCTTGCCATTGTTGAGCGGGCAGGCGGCAGAGCGCTCCTGCACGAGTTTGACCAGCAGTTTGTAAATGCGGCGGTCATCGAGTTGCTCGAGCGAAGTTCCAAAGGACTGCTCGGCAAGATCCGCAAGATCGATACGGGGCATGTTTCCTCCTGTGGTGAGTTGTCTACATGTCAATAATTCAAAAGAAGCCCGCGCGAGGGGATTGGGGTGGCCTCGCGCGGGAAAAACGGTCGCGTCCACACGGTGGGGTGGGATCGGGCGCGGTAGCTCCTATTGGGGAAGCTCGATTTCGGCTTCTGACGGGATGCGGAAGTAGGTCTCGGTCCAGTCGGTGAGTTTGTGCTCGAGCTCGCGGGTGATGGCGCCATCGAGCATACGCCAGGTCCAGTTTCCGCCCAGGGTGGCGGGAGTGTTGATGCGCGCCTCGTTGCCCAGATTGAGCAGGTCCTGCATGGTGTAGATGCAGGTATCGCTCACGCTGGCGGCGATGGTGCGGTTGAGCGCGTCGGCCATGGACTCGCCTGCCTGCTGGTGGGTATACAGGGCCGCCTGCTCGCGCTGACGCGGGGTGGCCGTTCCCTCATACCAGCCGCGTGCCGTTTCGTTGTCATGCGTTCCGACGTAGGCGACGGTGTTGGCAATGTAGTTGTGCGGCAGGTAGTACGAGTTGGTGCCCTCAAAGGCAAACTGCAGGATCTTCATGCCAGGGAAGCCCGTGGTGTCGCGCATGTCGATGACACCAGGGGTAAGAAAGCCCAGGTCTTCGGCAATGATGGGAAGCGTGCCGAGCTTTTCCTCGAGCACCTTGAAGAGCTTGAGGCCGGGTCCCTGCGTCCACGAACCATATGACGAATCGGGAGAGGAGAACGGCACCTCCCAAAATGCCTCGAAACCGCGGAAGTGGTCCAGACGGATGATGTTGTACATGTCGAGGGCGGCTCGGATACGGCCTTCCCACCAGGAGAAGCCGTCTGCTTCCATGGCATCCCAGTCATAGATGGGGTTGCCCCAGTACTGGCCGGTGGCCGAGAACTGGTCGGGCGGCGTTCCCGCGACGCTGACGGGATTGCCGGCGGCGTCGATCTTAAAGAGCTCGGGCGTGGCCCACATCTCGACGGAGTCGCGCGAGACGTAGATGGGCAGGTCGCCGATGATCAGGATGTCGCGCTCGTTGGCATAGGCCTTGAGGCGGCTCCACTGGCGATCGAAGAAGTACTGCGTCATCTGGTGGTAAAGCATGCGCTCGGGATGGGCGGCGCAGATCTTGTTGGATGCCTCGCCGCGGCGGCGGAGCTCCTCGGGCCACTCCCAAAAGGCCTTGAGCCCGTACTCCTCCTTTACGGTCATAAACTCGCAGTAGGGAATGAGCCAGTCCTCGTTTGCCTGGATAAAGTCGTCGAAATCGGCCGGCTTGTCGGCAGCAAAGCGCTCAGCGGCGCGGTCGAGAATCTGACGGCGGCCGCCAAAGATAGCGCCGTAGTCGACATTGCTGGGGTCGGATCCCAGATACACGCCATCGATATCGCGCTGCTCCAGATACCCTGCCTCGATAAGCTCGGCAAAGTCGATAAAGTTGGGGTTGCCCGCGCGGGCCGAGAACGACTGATAGGGCGAATCGCCATAGCTGGTCGTCGTAAGGGGCAGAATCTGCCAGTAATGTTGTTTGCACGAGGCGAGAAAATCGACGAAGTCGTAGGCATTCCAGCCAAAGCCGCCGATTCCGTATGGTCCGGGCAGAGATGAGACGGGCATGAGGACGCCGCTTGCACGCTCCATGAATGCGCTCACCAACCTTCTTGTTGTGGGGTCGGCCTGCCGATGGATGTGCAGTCCGCCCCCGATGTTCTGATTCGATATGCCTATTGTAAAACATGTTGTTTAAACATGTACAGGCAAGATAAAAAAGTTGGTCGATTTTCGGCGAATGGTTACATGCCATGAAAAGGCCCCGACCTCACAACGTGAGATCGGGGCAAGAGTGGTATGTAGGTTTTTGCTACTCGGCGTCGGCGAAGCCGTTGGGGTTGTGGCTCTGCCAGTTCCAGCTATCGCGGCACATGTCCGCGATGTTGTACTGAGCCTTCCAGCCCATCATGCGCTCGGCCTTTGAGGCATCGCACCAGTTGGCGGCGATATCGCCGGCGCGGCGCTCGCGAATCACATAGGGCAGCTCCTTGCCGCAGACCTTGGAGAAGGCGGCGACGACCTCGAGCACCGAGGTACCGGTGCCGGTGCCCAGGTTAAAGATCTCGACGCCGGTCTTGCCGTTCATCCAGTTGAGGGCGGCAACGTGGCCCGAGGCCAGGTCGCAAACGTGGATATAGTCGCGCACGCCGGTGCCGTCGGGAGTGGGGTAGTCATTGCCAAAGACCTGAACGGCCTCGAGCTTGCCCACGGCAACCTGCGCGACATAGGGCACCAGGTTGTTGGGGATGCCCTTGGGGTCCTCGCCGATCAGGCCCGACGGATGGGCGCCGATGGGGTTGAAGTAGCGGAGCAGCACAACGTCCCACTCGGGGTCGGCGGTGTGAACGTCCATAAGGATCTGCTCGATCATCCACTTGGTCCAGCCATAGGGGTTGGTTGCGGGCTTCTTGGGGTCTTCCTCGGTGACGGGCGGGTTGTCCGGGTCGCCGTAGACGGTCGAGGAGCTCGAGAAGATGATGGACTTGCAGCCATGGTTGCGCATGACGTCGATGAGCACCAGGGTGTTTTCGATGTTGTTGTGGTAGTACTCGACGGGCTTGCTCACCGACTCGCCGACGGCCTTAAAGCCGGCGAAGTGGATGACGCGGTCGATCTGATGGGTGTCGAAGATCTTGTTCATGGCCTCGCGGTCGAGCACGTTGGCCTCGTAGAAGGTGAGGTTCTTGGCAGCCTCTTCGCCCACGATGGTCTTGACGCGGTCGACGGCGACGGCGCTGGAGTTGGAAAGGTCATCGACGATGACGACCTGGTAGCCGCCCTCGAGCAGCTGAACGACGGTGTGCGAGCCGATAAAGCCGGCGCCACCGGTTACGAGGACGCAGGTGTCTTTGGGGTCGAGTGCTTTGGACATGTAGTCTCCTATCGAATCAGGAACACTTCTTCAGGGGAGTATAGCGCAGGCAGGGGCACCCAAAACGTGCAGGGCAGGAAAAGCAGATGAACATGCTAACGTACTCATTGAAATGTTTGGCGTGGGCGTAACCTTGACTTTGACGGTTGCATACGAGCCGCCGACCATACGGTTTGCTGCCGTTCGTGGAAATCGTTGGGATGCGCCGGATGTACGCTAATATGTATGAGTCGAGCGACATATAAATAAACATGTAACGGAGTAGATATGTCACCAAACAGCGATTCCATCCTTTCCCAGGAGCTTTCGCGTCGCACTGCCCTCAAGGCCCTGTTCGGCGTAGCTTCTGCAGCCGTTCTTTTTGGTCTGCCCGCTCGCGCCCATGCTGCGGAGGCCACCAAGGAAACCACCGACAAGCTCAATGCGGCCCAGGCTCAGCTTGACGAGGTCCAGGCCCAGCTCGACAGCATCGCAAATGAATACGCGGCGCTGGCCAACAAGAACGCCCAGACCCTCAACGATATCGAGGGCGTACAGGGCCAGATTGACAGCACGCAGGCGCAGATTGACGAAAAGAAGGCCGAGCTCAAAAAGAAGCGCGGCGATCTTTCCGATCGCGTTTCCGCCAGCTATAAGTCGGGCGGCACCAACATCCTGTCGCTGCTGCTCGCCTCGGGTTCGTTTGAGGAACTCGTCGCCAATGCGCACTATGTTGAGAAGATCAACAAGAGCGACCGCGACGCCATCGAGGACATTCAGGCCATCCAGGAAGAGCTCGATGCGCAAAAGACCGAGCTTGAGTCGCAGAAGGCCGACTTGGAGAAGCTCAAGGACCAGCAGACTGCCCAGATGCAGGACATGCAGGCCAAGCAGCAAGAGGTCCAGACCGTGCTGAGCGGTCTTTCCGACGACGTCAAGGAGCTCATGGCTCAGCGTGATTCCGAGATTCTCGCTGCCGCCCAGGCCGAGGAGGCTGCCAGGAAGGCCGCCGCTGCCGCGGCCGCCGCGAACAAGAACAATTCCTACTCGGGTGGTTCGAGCTCGGGCGGTGGATCGTATGCGCCCGGAACTCCGCAGCAGAATGCCGGCTCGGGCAAGCAGCAGGCCGTCGTCAACGCGTGCTACTCCACGCCTTCGCCGGGTCAGAACTGGTGCGCGGCGTGGGTTACCAATGTCTTCCGTAACGCCGGCGTTGGCTACTTTGGCGGTAACGCGTGCGATATGTTTAACGCCTGGTGCTATAGCTCCGACCGCTCGGCGCTGCAGGTGGGCATGATTGTTGCCGACTCATCGCATAGCGGTACCGGCATACCGGGCCTGATCTATGGCCACGTGGGCATTTACGTTGGCGGCGGCATCGTTATGAGTAACGAGGGCGCCATCACGTCGAGGTCGCTTGACTCGTTCATTGGGTTCTACGGCACTGGCTCTGGCGTGCGCTGGGGCTGGCTTGGCGGTATTGCGCTGTCGTAACTGCGGCTTGAAGCTGGTTGGTCCGGGACTGCGGGCGAGGCATAAGGTTGCCTGCTCTACAGTCCTGCGCAAGACGAAGGCCACATTAAGTGGCCTTCTTTGCGTGCGGAACTCGCGACCAACCTTATGCCTCGCCCGCAGTCCCGGACCTTCCGGGTTCAAAGCGCGACACACCGGACTGGTTGTCTGATATAAAGATGGCGAAGGCCCCTTTCGGGGCCTTCTTTTTAAATAAAATTATCGACTCCGTGGACTTCGGTTTTGGAATTTGGAGCCGACGGCTCATCAAAGTGGAAAATGAAATATAACCTAGCTGCAATAAACGCCTTGTTGCGAACTCGAACTGATCATGTAGATCTAAAATAGTCGCAATATACAATTGTCGTGTGGTGCGTTGGGTCGGAGCTGCTGCGGGTCCTAGATGAATTGCGGTCTTGCGCCCCGATGTTCAAACAGGTTTCTCTCTAGACGGGAAGTTGCTCATGGACACCATATATGACGGAGACGACTGGGTCGATCATTATAGTTGGCGACTAGTCGGCTCGGATGACAATGGGGATGTGGTGTTTGATGGACTATGTCCAAAGCATCTCCATCCTTTTGTCTCGTCGTTAATTGAGAGTTCCGCTCGTGTTGCCCCCTACAGCTCGGCGTCGCTTCATGATACGGACGTTTTGAAGACCATAAAGGAATCAATTGACGAGGGCACGATGAGTAGCTTGCTGTTTTCTCGCCTTGTGGGGCTAGATGAGATTGGCTCGAAACGACTGCTTGCGGGCGAAAAGGTGGAACTCACTTATCGGTCGATGATTTCAATCCTGCGGATGGCCGATGTTCTTCGCAAATAAATGAAAACGGGACAAGTGAGCTACATCACTTGTCCCGTTATTAATTAAAGTGGACCGCGGCGAGCGGGCTATAAAAATTCGCCTACTCGGTGGACTTCGGGTTCTAGGTCTACGTCGAATTGGTCTTTGACTTTGGCTTGGATGTCGCGGATGAGTTCGTCGACATCGGCGGCGGTGGCGTGGTCGGCGTTGACGATAAAGCCGCAGTGCTTCTCACTTACCTGCGCGCCGCCGACAGCATGGCCGCGCAGACCGGCGTCCATGATGAGCTTGCCGGCAAAGTGGCCCTCGGGGCGCTTGAAGGTGGAGCCGGCGCTCGGCATGTCGAGTGGCTGCTTGTCCTCGCGGCGCTGGCGGTAGTCGTCCATGTCGGCCTTGATCATCGCGGCGTTGCCCGGGGCGAGATTGAAAGTGGCCGAAAGCACGATGAAGCCGTCGTCGGCAATGCGGCTCTTGCGATAGCCCAGATTGAGCTCGTCGACATCGAACTCGATGATGCTGCCGCTGCCGCGGGTGCCGTCGTCGAGCATGCGGGCGGGCTTGTAGACGCGCACAGACCCCAGCACATCGGCCATGCAGGCACCGTAGGCACCGGCGTTCATGTAGCAGGCGCCGCCGACCGATCCGGGGATGCCCGAGATGGGCTCCATGCCGGTGAGACCGGCCTCGGCTGCTGCCGCGGCGACATCGGAAAGCAAGGCGCCGGCTGCTGCCGTGACGTGCGTGCCGTTGACCGTAATGTCGGAGAGGCCCTCGCCCAGTGCCACGACGACGCCGCGGATGCCCTTGTCACCGACGAGCAAGTCGGAGCCGTTGCCCACGATGGTGAGGGGCAGATCGCAGCGATAGCAGGTATCGAGCGTGGCGACGAGGCCCTGCTCGGTATCGGGCGTGACAAAGACGTCGGCCGGGCCGCCGATTTTAAACGTGGTGTGCTCGCGCATGGGCTCGCTCATCAGCACGTTGTCCTCGCCGGCAACGCCAGCAAGCGCGCACAGCAGGTCCTCGTTAAAAAAGTCGTTCTCGTGCATACGAATATCCGCCTTTTGGTGGTCGTTGTCATCAATCGATTGCAATATACCCCACCCGGACGGATTTGGTGCGCTGGCGGCGATAAAACAGCCGTCTACCGGATTGGTAAAGTGTTTATCATCGAGGTAGAGGGACGGTCGCTATACTTTCAAGAGATTGCGCGAATACTCGGAAGGAGCGAGATGGGCAACAAAGTTACTCTCAAGCAGATTGCCCAGGAGGTGGGGCTTTCCCCCTCGTCGGTCTCGCTTGTTCTCAATAATCGGCCCTGCCGCATCTCGGAAGAAAACCGCAAGCTCATCAAGGAGGTCGCGGCGCGCAACCACTATGTCCCTAACCAGATCGCGCGCAGCCTGGTCATGCGCGAGTCGCGCACGCTGGGCCTTATCGTTCCCAATATCGAGAGCCGCTTTTTTGCCTCGCTCGCCGGCAGCTTGGAAAAGCGCTGCCGCGAGGACGGTTACGCGCTCTTTATTACCAGCTCGGGTGGAAGTGCCGACGACGATCTTGAGCTGCTGCGCCAGCTGGTGACGCGCGGCGTCGACGGCGTCTTTCTGGTGGTGGGTGACGAGTTCTCCGACGACCGCGCCCTGCGCGAAGAAGTCAGCCATCTGCCCATACCGGCGGTAATGGTCGACCGTGCCATTGAGGGGCTCGAGTGCGACAAGGTGATGTTCGACCACGAGATGGGTGGCTACATGGCTACCCGCTATCTGATCGAGCAGGGTCATCGCCGCATCGCCTGTCTGGTTAACGCGCGTCGCTCCAATACGGGCCGCAAGCGACTCGCCGGTTACGAGCGCGCGCTGCGCGAGGTGGGACTGCCCATCGACGCGCGCCTGGAGTTTGAGAGCGAGTACTACATTCCGAGTGCCTACGAGGCCTCGGAGGCGGTGCTCGCAACCGACGCCACTGCCGTGTTCGCAAGCTCGGACAACATTGCCCTCGGTTTGCTCAAGCGCCTGCACGAGATGGGGAAGAGCATCCCGGGCGATATTTCGGTCGTAAGCTATGACAACTCGGCAGCCGACGTTCTCTTTGAGCCGGCGCTGACCGCCATCGAGCAGGATCCTGGCGTCCTTGCGGAGCATGCTTTTGGTTGCATGTCCAAGCGTCTTGCCGGTAGGGGCGGTAGGCGTGCCGAAGAGGTCGTTCTGGAGCCGGCGCTTATCGTCAAGGGCAGCGTGCTCAAGGTTACAAAACACAACTAAACGCGTTTATCGATTTGTATATCAGGAATATGAAGAACTTGTGACAAATAATGTCGCAGGTCAATGTCTGGTTTTGTCAGGCTAATGGCGAACCGGAATGATAAAACGTTTTTTCATACTGATAAAACGTTTTAGCAAATATACTTATCCCAACGAAAGGTTGCCATATCGGAGGGTGACCATGCAGCGAAGGGACATAAACAATGGCTAAAACTCTGGGAACGCCATGGCAAAAGCTGGACCACGAGGTACCGGCTTCCGAGCTCGAGGGCGTCGACCTGTATTGGCGCGCATCGAACTATCTGTCCGTCGGTCAGATCTACCTTCGCTCTAACCCGTTGATGCGCACCGACTTTGTCGATGAGAAAACCGGTGAGGTGCGCGACTTTGGTCGCCCGGACGTTAAGCACCGCCTGGTCGGTCACTGGGGCACCACGCCTGGCATCAACTTCCTGTTCGGCCACGTTAACCGCCTTATTGCCGACCACAACCAGAATGCCATTTTCTTGATGGGCCCGGGCCACGGTGGTCCTGCCGGCACCGCCCAGTCGCTGCTCGATGGCACCTACCGTGAGATCCGCCCCGACATCACCAATGACGAGGCCGGCCTGCAGAAGTTCTTCCGCCAGTTCTCCTACCCCGGTGGCATCCCGAGCCACTTTGCGCCCGAGACGCCTGGCTCTATCCACGAGGGCGGCGAGCTCGGCTACACGCTCAGCCACGCCTACGGTGCCGTCATGGACAACCCGAGCCTGCTGGCCGTGGCTGTGGTGGGCGACGGCGAGTCCGAGACCGGTCCGCTTGCGACCTCTTGGCAGTCCAACAAACTCGTGAACCCGGCAACCGATGGTATCGTCCTGCCGATCCTGCACCTCAACGGCTATAAGATTGCCAACCCCACCATCCTCGCCCGCGTGTCCGACGAAGAGCTCACCAAGTTCTTTGAGGGCATGGGCTATAAGCCGCACTTCTTTGTCGCCGGCTTTGACGACGAGAGCCACGCAAGCATTCACGCGCGTTTTGCCGCGCTGTTCGAGCAGGTCTTCGATGAGATCTGCGACATCAAGGCCACCGCGCAGGCCCAGGCCGCCGCGGGTGAGACCGTGGTCCGTCCGGCCTACCCCATGATTGTGTTCCGTACGCCCAAGGGTTGGACCTGCCCCAAGCAGATCGATGGCAAGAAGACCGAGGGCTCCTGGCGTGCCCATCAGGTGCCGCTGGCGAGTGCCAAGGACACCCACGAGCACTTCCGCGTGCTGCGCGAGTGGCTGCGCTCCTACAAGCCCGAGGAACTCTTTACGCCCGAGGGCCAGGTGCGCCCCGAGGTAACGGCCTTTATGCCGACCGGCGAGCTGCGCATCGGCGCCAACCCCAATGCGAACGGCGGCAAGGTGCGCCGCGAGCTCGAACTCCCCGATATTCATGCCCACGAGATTCCCGTTGCAAGCAAGGGCCACGGCTGGGGCTCCACCGAGGCCGCCCGCGTCTTTGGTGAGTACACCGCCGACGTTCTGGCCAAGAACATGGACGATTTCCGTATCTTCGGTCCCGATGAGGCCGCGTCCAACCGCCTGCAGGCTGCCTACAAGGTGACCAAGAAGCAGTGGGATGCTGGCTTTTACGAGGACGATGCCAACGACGAGCTGCTGGCCGGTTCCGGTAAGGTCGTCGAGCAGCTGTCTGAGCACCAGTGCGAGGGCTTCCTCGAGGCCTACGTGCTCACCGGCCGCTCGGGTGTGTGGAGTTCCTACGAGAGCTTTGTCCACGTGGTCGATTCTATGGTCAACCAGCACTGCAAATGGCTCGAGGCCACCAAGCGCGAGATTCCGTGGCGTGCCCCCATTAGTGGTCTCAACATTTTGCTGTCGAGCCATGTCTGGCGCCAGGACCACAACGGCTTCTCGCACCAGGACCCCGGCTTTATCGACCTGCTGCTCAACAAGGCCAACGACACGCATATCGTGAATGCCTACTATCCGGCCGACGCCAACATGGCGCTTGCCGTTGCCGAGCGCGTCTACCAGTCCACCGACTGCGTCAACGCCATCTTCTGTGGCAAGCAACCCGCCCCCACCTTCCAGACGGTCGACGAGGCCAAGTCCGAGCTCGCCGAGGGCGTCGCGACCTGGGAGTGGGCATCGACTGCCGACTCGCTCGCCGAGGCCGACGTCGTGGTCGCCACGTGCGGCGACGTGCCGACGCTCGAGGCTCTGGCTGCAACCGACATGCTGCGCGAGCTGGGCATTAAGGTGTGGTTCGTCAACGTGGTCGACTTGCTCAAGATCCAGAACGTTTGCGAGAACGACCAAGCCATCAGCGATGAGCGCTGGGCCGAGCTGTTTGGCTGCGGTGAGAAGCCCGTGCTCTTTGCATTCCACGCTTATGCCGGCACGATTCGCCGCCTGATTTGGAACCGCCCCGGCCACGACGCCTTCCGCGTCCACGGCTACGAGGAGAAGGGCTCCACGACCACGCCGTTCGACATGCTGCGCCTGAACAACATGGACCGCTGGGCCCTGGCCGCCGACGTGCTGCGCCTGGTCGACGCTGATGAGTTTGCCGAGCAGATTGATGAGTGGGAGGCTTTCCGCACTGAGGCCTTTGAGTTCGCGTGCGACGAGGGTTTCGATCACCCGGCCTTTACCGACTGGGTCTGGCCCGACGCCGCAGCCGCAACTGCTGCCGACGGCGCGCTCTCCGCAACGCAGATGACCGCTGGCGACAACGAATAGCATCCGGGACGGTCTCGCGCTGGGGCCGCCTCCGGGCGGGCGCCTTCCTCTGAGAAGTGGGCTTCGCGAACTTCTCA
>CALAMK010000053.1:0-71033 GCA_937925735.1 uncultured Collinsella sp.
CGGCGGTGGGCCCCATGCCGTCCTCCGTCGCCAGGAGGAAGAGCTCGACCTTCTCCCTGCTGTACATGCGAACCTCCAGTCCGGACCGCTTCACGGTCCAACTTTCTGTCCGCACCCCCCTTTAGCTGCATAAACAGTCCCTATTTCACCGCAACTTAGGTTGGGTTAGCGGGTGGGGTGCCAGACGTGGAGGGCGCCGCCGAGGACGTCGACCTCGATGCGCGAGGCGACGATGGGCTCGCCGTCGGCTTGGATGGGGTAGTCGGGCTCCTCAAAGGTGAGCTCGGCGTGGCGGCAGCGGCGCATGCGAACCGGCGGCAGCTTGGTATGGTGGCCGTCCTTGGCCGAAAGAAACATAGGCAGGGCAATCGCGCGAGGGACGGGGCCGCAGGCGTAGCAGACGTCGAGCATGCCGTCACAGGGATCGGCATCGGGGCAGATGCGATAGCCCGAGCCATACGTGGGGCCCAGCTGAATCGCCATGATGATCGCCCTTACGCGCTCGGCGGGCGCCCCGTCAAAGCTGACTGTCATGGGGTAGTTGCGGTAGCGCAGACCAAACTGCTCCAGACCCGAGAGGGTGTAGAGCGGAGCGCCAGCGAGGCCCGTCTTTTTGCGCAGCTCGGTGGTGCCCAGGCCGATGGCGGCGTCAATACCGACGGAGAGCGTCTGGTCGTAGTACTCAACGGTAGCCTCGCCGCTGCCGTTCGCAGGGCTCCACGAGCGAATGCGCCCGATGTCCTGACGCTGCAGCTCGCAGGTGAGCAGCGCGCCAAAATCCTTACCGGAGAAATCATCGATACCGAGCGTTTGGGCAAAATCGTTGCCGGAGCCTACGGGCAGGACGGCAAGAGCGGGCCGGACCGCCTCATCCTGTGTCATAAGCCCGTTGACGACCTCGTGAATCACGCCGTCGCCGCCAAGGGCGATAACGGTGCGATAGCCCTGGGCCTGCGCGGCCAGCTCCTTGGCGTGTCCCATACGCTCGGTCAGCACCAGGTCAAACTGGGATGCGCTCGCGGTCATGTCCAAAAAGCGCTGCAGGCGCTCGGCAACTTCGCGCGCCGCACCCGACTGGGCGGCTGGGTTGGCGATGATGAGCGTGCGACCAAAATCAGTTGCGTGCATGGAACGACTCCCGGCGTATGACGTGACGGTGCGGTCGCGCTCAGGTCGAATTGCCCCCGATTGTGGCTGCACGGCGAATACTAACGTCTACTCTATCAGGTCGTTGTGGCGCTCGATAGCATCCGCTACCGTACCGCCCTCATCCACAATAAGCGAACGGCGCTTGGGCGAGATGATGCGCTGGGCGGGGTACACGCCGCGGTGTCCGGCGGTTAGGTAGCTGATAAAGGCCACGATGACAAAGAACCCGGCTGCCGTGCCGTGGAACAGGTCGATGGCCATCATACAGGTGGTGATGGGCACGTTAAGGCCGGCGCAGAACACGCCGAGCATGCCCAGCGCTGCCAGAAAGCTGGGATCGATTCCGACGAGGCAACCTATCCAGCCGCCGAGCGCCGCACCGATACCAAACAGGGGCGTGACCTCGCCGCCTTGGAAGCCGGCGCCCAGGGTGAGCGCTGTGACGACCAACTTGATGGCTGCGTCCGCCAGGGTGGTGTTGCCGGCAAATCCAGCGCCGGAAAGCCACGTGGAAAGGCCGGCGTAGTCCCAGGCGTCGAGGAGGGCATAGGCGGCCAAAACCACGAGTGCGCCTATAAGTGCGCGAACGAGGTAATTGGTGATAAAGAGACCGTACAGGCTCTTGACGGTTCGAACCGACCAGGCAAAGAGGCGTGCCGCCAGACCGAAGATGATGGCGCTGATAACAGCGATGACGACTGTCTTGGGCGTCATGGCGGGAACGCTGGCGATGACATTCGCCTCGTACTCGGTACCCAGGGCGAGTGATGTGAAGTAGCCGGTAAACGAGGCGACTAAGCAGTAGATGCCCGCGGTGTAGTCGATCTTGCCGATAAAGCACATCTCCATGCCAAAGAAAGCTCCGGCAAGGGGCGAGCCGAATACGGCGCCAAAGGCCGACGAGATGCCGGCGAGCATGAGGTCGTGGTGATCATGCTTTTTGAGGTGGGCGAGGCTCGAGATGTTGCTGGCGATGGTGCCGCCAATCTGAACCGCAGCTCCCTCGCGACCGGCCGATCCGCCCGTTAGGTGCGTGAGCGTGGAGCAGACGAAGGTGAGGACGGCCATGCGCATATGGATAAGGCGTGTGCCCAGAGCGGAGTCGATGACCAGGTTGTTGCCTCGTTTGGCGGCAAGACCGTGGTTTTTGTACACCCATGCGGTGGCAACGCCCACAACGGGAAGCAGTGCGTAAATCCACGCATGGTGTTCGCGATAGTCGGTGGCGATATTCAACGAGGCCAAAAACGCCCAAGCGGCGACGCCCATGGCGAGCGAGACGATGACGACGAGTACGAGCAACTTGGCGCTCGCGAGTAGGTTGCGGGCGTTGCGGCGCGTGTCGGCAGCCAAGAGCTGCTCGGAGCGGGTGAGCTGATGCCTGCCTGCCATGATGACGTCGTTCAGGGAGAAAAAGCCGCCGTCGTCGAGCGGCTGGGAATGATCCTGAGCCTCGTTTGCGCTTTCGGGTTTGTCGTTATGAGCCATACGTTCCTCTTTTAGGTTGCAACGCAAGCATTATAGAACGCGGCAAATGCGGCGAGCCGGTGGGTTGGTTTCCATTCTGTTTCGCGGCCTGCAACCGACAGGTGTATTTGCGGGTACAGGCCGAGTCGCGGTCGTGCGACGGGGGATTATACTGAGACAAGCATAAAGAATCGGCGCCCCTGTTGTGCGCCGTGGCATTAAGAGGTGCATATGGCAGAGAAACTCATTCCGCTGGATGACGCACAGTCGATTGTCCTGTCGCACGTTGCTCCGA
Source organism: uncultured Collinsella sp. (assembly GCA_937925735.1). Classification (GTDB taxonomy): domain Bacteria; phylum Actinomycetota; class Coriobacteriia; order Coriobacteriales; family Coriobacteriaceae; genus Collinsella. Next base: position 2,912 of record CALAMK010000053.1, read on the forward strand.
CCGATCTCGTCGAGATTCCCGTGTGGCAGGCCGCCGGTCTTCCCTTGGCCGAGGACGCGGTGGCCGATATCGACATCTCGCCGTTTGCCAACAGCGCTATGGACGGATATGCCGTGCGCTCGGCGGACTTGGCGCAGGCATCTGGCGAGGCGCCGGTGACGCTCGATGTTATCGGACATGAGGCCGCGGGTCATGTGTTTGGGGACGCAATCGGCGCGGGCGAGACGGTCCGCATCATGACGGGCGCGCCGGTACCCGAAGGTGCCGATGCCGTGGTGAAATACGAGATCGTCGAGGTGCTCGACGGTGACGGCAACGAGGGCTCGCGTGTGAGGTTCTCGGCGCCGGCAAAGGTGGGGGAGAACGTTCGCTCTGCTGCCGAGGAGGCCCATGCCGGCGATGTCGTGATGCACGCCGGCGAGGTCGTGGCTCCGGCGGGCGCGGGTTTGCTGGCAAGCGCCGGATACACGAGCGTGAAGGTGCACGCTGCCCCGCGTGTGGGCATCATCTCGCTGGGCACGGAACTGGTCGCACCGAGCAACGTGCCGGCGCGCGGGCAGATTCGCGACTCCAACTCGTCGGCGTTGATGGCCGAAGCACTCGATGCAGGAGCCGAGCCCGTGTTCTACGGCATTGCGCCCGATGATGAGCAGGCGATTGCCGAGCTGGTGCATCGTGCCATGCAGGAGTGCGATTTTGTCATTACGAGCGGTGGCGCCTCGGCGGGCGATTACGACTACGTGACGGCGCTGGTCCAGCGCGAGGGCGAGGTGCTGTTCGATCGCATCTCGATGCGTCCGGGCAAGGCCATCACGTTTGGCTTGCTCGGGGGTAAGCCGTATCTGGGGCTTTCGGGCAATCCCGCGGCGGCGTATGTGGGCTTTGAGATGCTCGCCCGCCCGGCGATTCGCAAGATGCGTGGTTTTGCCGAGGGGGCGCGTCCCGTGCAGCGAGCGGCTCTTACCCACGGTGTGAAAAAGCGCCAGGACCGACGCTTCTTCGATCGCGCCACGGTTTTGCGCGACCCCGAGACCGGTGAGTTGTTGGTGACCGAGGCCAAGACGCAGAATTCGGCGCTACTCGGCACGATGCAGCGGGCTAACTGTCTGCTGCGTATTGACGAAGGGCCGTGTGAGCTCAAGGCGGGAGATGTCGTGGATGTCGTGCGTGTCGACCTGCCTGAGGACGCCGTGTTGTAGGAGGAATGCTATGGAGTTGAAGATTTCGATCGTGACGTGCTCGGATACGCGCGACCTTGCCCAGGACGAGGCTGGGGCCGCACTCGAGGAACTTATCGAGGCGCAGGGCTGGGCGGTCGCCTCACATGTGGTCGTGCGTGATGACGTCAGCGAGATCGGTGATGCCATTGCAGAAGCCGCCGATGAGTGCCACGCCAATGTCGTGCTCACCTGCGGCGGAACGGGTCTTTCGATGCGCGATGTGACGCCCGAGGCGACGCGTGCCGTCTGCGACCGCGATGTGCCGGGTATTGCCGAGGCGATTCGCGCGTACTCGATGACCAAGACGCGCCGCGCCATGCTCTCGCGCGCTATTTGCATGCAACGAGGTCATACACTTGTCGTAAACTTTCCCGGTTCTACAAAGGCCGCCCGCGAAAGCTGGGAGGCCATAGCGGACCAGCTGGAGCATGCGGCTCAGATGACAGCGGGCGGCGGACATACCAACTAAGCGGTTTACCTGCGGCGGGGCGACCTGAACGGCTGCTCCGCTTTTGTTTTCCACCGAAGCGACGCCGAGGTGCACGGTAACTTGAAACTATATTCTCTGACGAGAATAATTTCTCACTATCATTATTCGCGCAAAAGTATAATCTGATTGCAGATTATAGCCCGCGGTGGGGTACCCGGGCACAAGGTCCGAAAGGGTTGAATATGTTCGATATGGTTTCTCGCCGCGGATTCGTCTCGCTTTCTGCTGTCGCCGCTACCAGCCTTGGTCTTGCCGGCTGCTCGGGTAGCAAGACGTCTGAGCCGGCCGGATCCGATGCCGGTTCTGCTGAGGCGTCTTCTAAGAAAGCTGTTGAGCTGCAAGTCTTTGCTGCCAACTCGCTCGAGAAGGCTCTGCCCGAGGTCCAGGAGCTCTATACCGACCAAACCGGTACTACCTTTGCCGACACGCAGTTTAAGGCCTCCGGCGACCTCGTTGAGCAGATGCGTGCCGGTGCCGCCGTCGACGTGCTTATCACCGCTTCCAAGGGCACCATGGATGACGCCGAGGCCGCCGGACTCGTCGATGCCGACACGCGTGAGGACATGTTCGTCAACGACCTCGTGATCATTCGCGCCGAGGGCTCCGACACCAAGGTCGAGGCCATCGCCGACGTCGCGAATCTGGACGGCAAGATCGCCGTTGGCGACGCCAAGACCGTTCCCGCTGGCAAGTATGCCAACCAGGCCCTGGCCTCCGTGGGCCTCTACACCGGCACCGAGGGCGACGGCGGCGAGTATGCGCCCGAGATCGCCGATAAGGTTGCCCTGGCCGATAAGGTGGGCACCGCCGCCGCCTATGTGTCCACAGGCGACTGCGTGGCCGGTTTTGTCTACAGCTCCGATATCTTCCGTTACGACGGCATCGAGGAGGCCTTCGTGTGCCCCGAGGATTCGCACAAGCCCATCGTGTATCCGGGTGCCGTTGCAGAGAGCTCCGAGCACGCCGACGAGGCCAAGGCGTTCATCGACTTTTGTCTGACCAACAAGAAAGCTCAGAAGATTTGGGCTAAGTACGGCTTTGAGCTTTCCGCGTAGTGCGGCTTGGCGCGATAATTCCATCGTTTTGTGTTTCACTCCGTCCTTGTATTCGCTTGGAGCTTTTCGTGCTTAATAGATTCCGCATGCTTGTCGCCTGTGCTTTGACCTTCGCGCTTTGCTGTGTGCCGGGATTTGCGTTGGCTGGGGATGCTGAGGACGGGGCCCAGGTTGCTGCGACCGCTCATGGGCTTTCCTATGGGATCGAGGGTTTTGAGCGGTTGGCCAAGGGGACCGCCCGTGCCATGGAAGGCCAGCCTGAGGGCTACCGGTTTCCCGTTGACGAGGACGTGGACCTTGTGGTGGCGCCTGCTGCCGATTGCGTTGTGGTGTGGATATCGCCCAAGGCGGTCGAGAAGTTTGGATTGGATCCGCAGGACAACGAGTGCGTATCGGGTCTCAAGGCCCTCGTCTGTGACCTCGACAGCGCAAACTGCATGGGAGGTGCGCGGCTGGGGGACGTGGATCTTCCTTGGTATGTCACGGCGGAAACAACGTTTGATGCCGGCGGGTATACCTATGGCTTTGATGAGCGCGGTGCGGATGGGGACCGCTATGTGGTGATTTCATCGGCCTCGGGTGATGCCAAGGGCGGAGCGCGTTGGCTTGATAGCGCTCAAATGGTAGAAGCATCGTCTGTCGTGATGCGGGATGAGCAGGGGCCCTTGACCTCCCTGGCTTCCTTTTTGGGCGACATCGACTATCGCCCGTTTTGGGTGTCCATAAAAACGAGTGGCCTTGCCCTGCTGATCTCCTTTGCGCTGGGCCTGTTCGCCGCGTGGAAGACTATGGGTACCTCGAGTCGCATCAAGGGCCTGCTCGATTCGGTCTTTACGGTTCCTATGGTGCTGCCGCCCACGGTCTGCGGCTTTCTGCTCCTCATGCTGTTTGGCCGCTCGACCGGGGTGGGCCAGTGGCTCATCGCGCACGGCATCTCGATCGTCTTTACCTGGCCCGCGGCGGTGATCTCTGCCGTCGTCGTGTCGTTCCCGCTCGTCTATCGTACGGCACTCGGAGCCTTCGAGAGCCTCGACACGCAGATGCTCGATGCGGCGCGCACGCTGGGCTGGTCCGAGCGTCGCATCTTTACCAAGCTTATGATGCCGCTCGGCTGGCCCTCCATCGCCGCCGGCACGGTGCTCGCCTTTGCCCGCGCGATGGGCGAGTTTGGCTGCACTCTGTTCTTTGCGGGCAACTACGCCGGCATTACCCAGACCATTCCCATCGCCATCTACTTTGAGTGGATGGGTGGCAATACGTCGGTGGCGCTCTTTTGGGTCGTGGTCGTAATTGCGTTCAGCTTCCTGGTCATTCTGTTCATCAATATGTACACGGCGCATTCGCAAAAGTACCGCGAGCGCGGCCTGTCCCGCGCGGAGCGCAAGCAGGCCAAGCAGCTGAGCGGCCAGACCGATTCGCTCGACCCAGTCGGTGGCGATGCACTGCGCATCGATCGCGAGGCGCTGGCCGAGCTCATGCGCGATGACGCCGTCTCGAAGGGAGGTCGATAGGCCGTGTCGCTTGTCCTGGATATCAAAAAGCGCTTTCCGGGGTTTATGCTCGACATGCAGCTTGAGGCCGGCGAGGAGCGTGTGGCGCTGCTGGGCGCCTCGGGTTGTGGCAAGAGCTGTACACTGCGCTGCATTGCCGGTGTGGAGACCCCCGACGAGGGCAAGATCGTTGTCAACGGCGTGACCTTTTTTGACTCGGCGGCGGGCATCAACCTGTCGCCCCAGGAGCGCAAGTGTGCCCTGCTGTTCCAAAACTATCAGCTGTTTCCCAACATGACGGTCGCCGATAACGTGTGCGCCGGTGTAAAGGACGCGGGCGACGCCGCCGCGCGCAAAAAGCTCGCCGAACGCTATCTGGGCATCTTTGGCCTGACCGATTTCGCCGACCGCTATCCCGCGCGTCTCTCGGGCGGCCAGCAGCAGCGCGTGGCGCTTGCCCGTATGGTGGCGGCGCATCCGGGCATTTTTATGTTCGACGAGCCCATGAGCGCGCTCGATTCCTATCTTAAGAGCGCACTCGAGCAGAACATGCTCGACCTGTTCGATGTATGCAACCGCACCGTGCTCTACGTGAGCCACGACATCGACGAAGCGTGCCGCCTGTGCCAGCGTATCTGCGTGATGCACGACGGGCATGTTGAGGAGATCGGCTCCATTGAGGACGTGGTCCGCCGCCCGCAGACGCTGGCGGCGCTGCGCCTGACGGGCTGCAAGAATACAAGCCGGGCGCGCAAGATCGGCGACGAAGAAGTTGAAGCCCTCGACTGGGGCATGACCTTTAACGTGGGCCGCGAGGTTCCCGATAATGTGGTGTACCTGGGCATTCGCGCAAGCTACTTCCATGTTGACAATCGTGCTGAGCGGGGTCGCAACAGCTACGACCTGCACGTGGCGCGCGTGAGCGATTCGCGTTTTGAGCGCCTGGTGCTGTTGGATGCGCCGCGGGCCGATGCGCCCACGCGTCTGCAGTGGAAGGTCAACAAAGTGGGCATGCCTGTCGACGAGCTACCGCAAGCAGGCGAGACGCTGCGCATGCATTTTGATGCCAGCAGGATCCATTTGGTTTGTCGATAGCGCCGGGTAATGCCGTCGGGGATATAAGCCTCGGCGGCTTTGCTTTTGTCGTTCGTCGAATGAGAGATGACAAACTCTTATCAACACAGATAATTATTTATTAAACGACGGCACACGATGCTGTCGTACGAATGTCAACGGTGTTCGCATGGTCGATGACCGTTGATATAGTTGACATCAACTGGTTAAGGAGGGTGCGCACATGCCGCAGACGACATACATTTGCCGCGTTGCCGCGCGTGCCCTATATATCGCTCGGAGCCGCATATGAGCAGGTATGTTCACGGCTCCGGGAGAGACGACGCACAACTAAATAATCGACCGCAAAGCAGGTTCCCTAAAATTCCGGGTTTGAGCGCGGCTGGGTTTTCGCCACCCACCGTGCAGCAATACCGTAGCTATTCATTTTTGGTTCGAGAGGGGAACCGCCATGGCTGAAGAATTTGATTTCCATCCGATGTGGGAGAGCCTCGGCATGAATCTTGCCGACCACGACATGCTGCTGGGCGCCGTGGGTCAGATGTACGGCGATATGTTCCTGACGCAGAACAATCGCCCCAAGTCCACGTCCTACCTGGATTTTGTCGCCACCAACATCCACAGCGGCCGTATTAAGGAGATGCTCGACAAGAAGGAGGCCGGCGAGGCCACCAAGATCGTCGGTTCGTTCTGTGTGTACGTGCCCGAGGAGATCGTGCTTGCCTGCGACGGCATCCCCGTGGGCCTGTGCTCGGGTGCCGACTGGGCAACCGACAAAGTCGAGGAGCACTTGCCGCGCAACACTTGCCCGCTCATCAAGAGCTTTGCCGGCTTTAAGCTGGGCGAGGTCTGCCCCTACATCGAGTCGAGCGACTTGGTAGTCGGCGAGAACACCTGCGATGGCAAGAAGAAGGCCTACGAGTTCTTTGCCACGCAAAAGAACATGTACGTCATGGATATTCCCAACGTACACGACGAGTCGACGCTCGTGACCTGGAAGGCCGAGGTTAAAAAGCTTGCCGCCAAGATCGAGGAAGAGTGCGGCGTCACGATTACGTCTGAGCGTCTGAAGGCCGCCATCCACGCCGTCAATGAGAAACGTCGCGCCCTGCAGCGCCTCGCTGCCACGCGCGCTGCCGACCCTGCACCTATTAGCGGTCTCGACAGCCTGCTGACCGTTCAGGCCGCCTTTATGGACGACACGCCGCGTCTGACCGGAGCCATCAACGATATGGCGGCTGAGTGCGAGCAGCGTGTCGAGGCCGGCGAGGGCGTGGCGCCCAAGGGGACCAAGCGCATCCTGTACACCGGCACGCCCATGGCCGTGCCCAACTGGAAGCTGTTCAACCTCATCGAGAAGGCCGGCGGCGTCGTGGTGGGCGAGGAGTCCTGCACGGGCTCGCGCTACTACAAGGACCTGGTCGATGAGTCCGGCGAGACGGTCGACGAGATGCTCGACGCCATCGCCGAGCGCTACTTCAAGATCAACTGCGCCGTCTTTACGCCCAACGACCAGCGTATGAAGGACATTGTCCAGATGGCGCACGACCTGCATGCCGACGGCATCGTCGACGTGGCCTTGCAGTTCTGCACACTCTACGAAATGGAGTCCTTCGCCGTGGAGAAAGCTGCCGAGGAGGCCGGCATTCCGTTTATGCACATCACCACCGACTACGCCGGCGAGGACGCGGGGCAATTGCAGACGCGCATTGAAGCTTTCTTGGAAACCATTTAGGGCTATCCGTCTTGGTGACTTCCCCAGGCACCCGATCTTGCCGTTCAAACCGTCGCTTGCGTGCCAAAGTGCGCGGCGCTCCTCTTTCACGGCAACCTCGGGCACCTGGGAAAGCCGTTTCCTTGGTTGGTTAAAAGGTTTCTTAAGGAGTTATATGTCGGAAAATATTGAGCAGCCGTTGCCGTCCACGTTTGAGGAGTTCAACGAGCAACGCAAGGCGGCGTTTATTCGTGTCAAGGATTACAAACAGGCCGGCAATCGCCTGGTCGGCTTTTTGTGCAGCTATACGCCGCTCGAGATTATCGATGCCGCGGGCGCTGCAAGCGTGGCCTTGTGCGGCACATCCGATGAGGTGATTCCCGAGGCCGAGAAGGTGCTGCCGGCAAATCTGTGTCCGCTCATCAAGTCGACCTACGGTTTTGCCTATTCGCAAAAGTGCCCGTTTACGTACTTTAGCGACATGATCATCGGCGAGACCACCTGCGACGGCAAGAAGAAGATGTACGAGCTACTCAACGAGCTCAAGCGCACGCACATTCTGCATCTTCCGCAGGGTCGCGACCGCGCCTACGAGCGCGAGGGCTGGTACGAGGAGTGCCGTCTGCTCAAGGAGGAGCTTGAGGGTTTCTACGGTATCACGATTACCGACGATGACCTGCGCGCTGCCGTCCGTCGTCGCAACCGCTTGCGTGCGGCCCAGCTCGAGATGTTTGCGCTGCAGGCCAACCAGCCGGCGGCCATGAGCGGCGTCGACCTGATGAGCACCATGTTTGCCGGTACGTTCAGCTTTGATATCGAGGCCTATACGCAGCAGCTGGAGCAAAAGGTTGCCAAGCTGCGCGAGGCCTACGACGCGGGCGAGCGCCCGGTTGCGGCGGATGCCAAGCGCATTCTGATCACCGGTTGCCCGGTGGGCGGTGTGATCAACAAGATCGGCCGCACCATCGAGTCCAACGGCGGTGTGGTCGTGTGCATGGACGACTGCTCGGGCGAGCGCACGGCGGCCATGATGATCGACCCGGAGGCTCCCGACATCCTGCGCGCCATCGCCGACCGCTACCTGGATATCAACTGTTCGGTCATGACGCCCAACGACGGTCGTATGGAAAATACGCTGGCCATGTGCGAGAAGTACCACGTCGATGGCGTGGTAGAGAGCGTGTTACAGGCCTGCCACACCTTCAACGTTGAGAGCGCGCGCATGCAGGAGGCCGTCGAGGGTGCGGGTATTCCGTACATGAAGATCGAGACCGACTACAGCAACGGCGACATGGGCCAGATTGAGACCCGCATCGCCGCCTTTATCGAGACCCTGTAGCTTCCTCAGGCACCGGATCTTGCTCCTCAAACCGTCGCTTGCGTACCCATAGTACGCTGCGCTCCTCTTTCGGGGCAATCTCCGGTACCTGAGAAACCTAGAGCTAAGGCGCCTGAACGCGCCGCTACCTTTGATGTTTAGATTGGGAGAGAGCCATGATAGGGATCGGGATCGATATCGGGTCTACGGCGGCTAAGGCTGCTGTGGTCGATGGGGAGGGTTCGGTGGCGTGGACGTGCGTGCAGCCAACCGGGTTTTCCTCGGTCGATGCTTCCGAGCGGCTGCGCGAGGCACTGGCGGCGGCCGGCTATGACGTGACGGGCGACGAGGTTCGCGTGATCGCGACCGGCTACGGTCGTGTCGCCGTGCCCTATGCGCACAAGGTCGTGACCGAGATTACCTGCCACGGTACCGGTGCCGTGCGCCTGTTTGGCGATCACGGCACCGTGATCGACGTGGGCGGTCAGGACACCAAGGTCATTCAGCTTAAAAGTGGTCGAGTGGCCAAGTTTGCCATGAACGACAAGTGCGCCGCCGGCACGGGGCGCTTTTTGGAGATCATGGCCGACCGCCTAGGTATTTCCCAGCAGCAGATGGCCGATCTGGCACGTTCCGGCGAGCCTACCAAGATTTCCAGCATGTGCACGGTGTTTGCCGAAAGCGAGGTCATCAGCCTGATCGGCCGTGGCGAGCCGCGCGAGAACATTGCGCGTGGCGTGATCGACAGCGTGGTCTCGCGCGTGGCGACCATGGCCGGGCAGGCCGCGGGCGCCCCGTACTACCTGACCGGTGGCCTGTGCGAGAACGCCTTCGTGGTGGAGCGGTTGGGCGAGCTACTGGGGTCGCCGGTGACCACCTCGCCCCAGGCTCGCTTTGCCGGAGCGATCGGCGCGGCGATTCGCGCACAGGCGCTCAATTAATGCATCCGCCGTCGGCTCGCATTCATGCGTATACTGGGAGAAAATGATTGACCGATGAGAGGAGGTATCGATGGCTGACGATCAGATTAAGCTCACGTCTATGACGGCCGCGAGCGGTTGAGCCGCCAAGCTGGCTCCCGGAGCCCTCGCCCAGGTCCTGGGCGATTTGCCCAATGTGCATAATGACAACTTGCTCGTGGGGTTCGATACCTCCGACGATGCGAGCGTCTTCAAGGTGGGGGAGAACCTGGGCCTCGTGCAGTCCGTCGACTTCTTCCCACCCATGGTGGACGACCCCTTCCTCTTTGGCCAGATCGCCGCCGCCAACTCGCTGTCGGACATCTACGCCATGGGGGGCACTCCCTCGCATGCCATGAACCTGCTCTGCATCCCCAGCTGCCTAGGGGTGGAGGTGGCCGGTCAGATCTTGGCGGGCGGCGCCGACAAGTGCGTCAAGGCGGGCTGCACCATCGCGGGCGGCCACACCATCAACGACGATGAGCCCAAGTACGGCCTGTCCGTCTCGGGTTTTGTGCAGCTCGACCGCATGCTTGCCAACGGTGGGGCGCGCCCGGGTGATGTACTGCTGCTCACCAAGCCGGTGGGCTCGGGCATCATCACCACGGCCATTAAGGGCGAGCTTATCGAGCAGGACGAGGCTAGCCCGATGTTTGACTCGATGCGCACCCTCAACGAGGCTCCGATTCGTCTGGCCGAGGGACTCGAACTTCACGGCTGTACCGACATTACGGGCTTTGGCCTGATCGGGCACGCATGCGAGATGGCCGAGGGCTCGGGCGTGCAGATTGAGCTTGTGTCGGGGGCGGTGCCGCTCTTTGATCAAGTGCTCGGCATGGCGCGTCTGGGCATTATCCCCGCGGGCTCCTACCGCAACCAGGACTTCTTTGGCCCGCGCGTGGCGGCTGACGATGACCTGGAGCCGGGCATGTTGGATGCGTTGTACGATCCGCAGACCTCGGGAGGCCTGCTCATCGCGGCGCCTGCTGCCGATGTGGATGAACTTGCGCGTCGCCTGGATGCCGAGGGGCGCATCGCGGCCGTTGTCGGGCGCGTTTGCGAGGCAGAGCCGGGCGGTCCCGCCGTCCGCGTTGTTCGCTAGCCCGCACGTTTATGTAACTGTTTACCGTTCTCTAGAACGGTTCTTTCGAAAGGAAAAACTATGTCTACCAAAATTGAAGTCAATGCCATGGGCGATGCCTGCCCGCTGCCCGTTGTCAAGACGCTTAAGGCACTCAAACAGCTTGATGGCGGGGGTGCCGTGGTGACCTCGGTCGATAACGATACCGCCGTCAGGAACATCTCTAAGATGGCGCAGGAGAAGGGCTGCACGGCCTCGGTCGAGAAGGTTTCTGACGCCGAGTGGCACGTGACCGTGGCGACCTCTGGCGCCGTTGCCGTGGCCGATCCCGAGCAGGACGGTGCTGCCTTCTGTGATGCCAGCGCCGGCAAGGGCAAACTCGTCATTTCCGTCCACACCGACTGCATGGGCCGCGGCGACGACGAGCTGGGCCACAAGCTCATGAAGGCCTTCATCTTTGCCGTGACGCAGCAGGAGGAGCTGCCCGCGACTATGCTGTTCTACAACGGCGGTGCCAAGCTCACCGTAGAGGGCTCGCCGGTGCTCGACGACCTGAAGGGCCTGGCCGAGCAGGGTGTCGAGATTCTCACCTGCGGTACCTGCCTGGACCACTATGGCATTAAAGACCAGCTTGCGGTGGGCGAGGTCACCAACATGTACGTGATCGTGGAGAAGATGGAGCAGGCCGTGCGCGTCGTGCGCCCGTAGCGTATTGGTTGGAGTTGCCATGAGGGAGAAGCGCCCGGCGCTTGTCATCACGTTTCCCACCACGGCGGCCGCCATGGGTTGCGAGTCCTTGTGCGTCGAGCGCGGCCTTCCCGGGCGAACGATTCCCGTACCCGGGGAGGTCGCTGCCGGCTGCGGTCTGGCGTGGAAGGCGTTGCCTGTCGATGAGGAGCTGCTGCGCGGCGAACTCGCCGCGGCGGGCATTCCCACCGAGGGCTTTACGGTGATTGATATGTGGGAGGTCGTGCGATGATCTATCTGGATAACGCGGCGACGACCATGCACAAGCCGCAGACGGTCATCGATGCCGTGACGCAGGCGATGTGCTCGCTCGGCAATGCCGGGCGCGGCGCCACGTCGGGTGCGCTCGACGCGGCGCGTACGATTCACGGTTGCCGTGCCAAGCTCGCGCGCCTTTTAGGTTGCCCGAGGGCGGACCATGTGTGCTTTACGCCCAACTCCACGGCGGCGCTCAACACCGTCATCAATGGCGTGGTGCGCCCCGGCGACCGTGTGGTCACAACGGTGCTCGAGCACAACTCCGTGCTGCGTCCGCTTAACCGCCTTGCGGCAGAGCAGGGTGTGACCGTTGAGCATGCGGGCTGCGACGCGAACGGCGTGCTCGACTACGACGAGCTCGAGCGGTTGGTCACGCCCGGTACGCGTGCCGTGGTGGTGACGCATGCCTCTAATGTGACCGGCAACGCGGTCGACATTGCGCGCGTGGCGGCCATAGCCCATGCGGCCGGCGCGCTTGTGATCGTCGATGCCTCGCAGTCTGCCGGCACGGCGCATATCGATATGCAGACCATGGGGCTTGACGTGGTGTGCTTTACCGGCCACAAGGGACTGATGGGCCCGCAGGGCACCGGCGGCCTGGCCGTGGCGGAGGGCATTGACGTGGCTCCGTGGGCCATGGGCGGCACGGGCGTGCACAGCTTCGATGCGCTGCAGCCGCTTGAGTGGCCCACGCGCCTTGAGGCGGGCACGCTCAACGGCCATGGCATCGCGGGACTTTCCGCAGGTCTCGACTTTATCGAGGCCCAGGGTGGGGTCGAGGCGATTGCTGCCCACGAGCGTGCGCTTGCTGGTCGCTTCCTTGCCGGTGTGCACAAGATTCCGGGGATTAAGCTCTACGGTGCGTTTGACCAACCCGCGCGCTCGGCGATCGTGTCGCTCAACGTTGGCGATATCGACTCTGCCGAGATCTCGGATGCGCTCATGCAGGGGTGGGGGATTGCGACGCGCCCCGGCGCCCATTGCGCCCCGCTCATGCACTGTGCGCTGGGGACCGAGCGCCAGGGCGTTGTCCGTTTCTCGTTTGGGTATTTCAACACGACCGAAGAAGTCGACACGGCTATCGATGCTCTGTGCGATTTAGCCTGCTAAAGCTGCTAGACCGTTTATACTTGCGGGACGGGTGTTTTGCCCGTCCCGTTTTTGTTTCGACCCGAAAGGTGGTCCCATGGCTTCATCCGCCCCGCGCGGTCTGCGCTCCGACCATGTCGTCACCGTCGGCATCGCCCTGTTCTCGATGCTCTTTGGCGCCGGCAACCTCATTATTCCGCCGCTGCTGGCGCTGCAGGCAGGTTCTGCCACGCCGGTCGCCATGCTCGGCTTTCTGATTGCCGCCATCGGCCTGCCCGTCATGGGTTTTATCGCCGTGGCGCTTGCTGGAACGGCGCGCGAGCTTGCCGGCCGCGTGCACCCCAAGTTTGGTGAGTTCTTTGTCGCGGCGGTGTATCTGGCCATCGGCCCGTGCCTGGCCATTCCGCGCACGAGCTCCACGGCCTTCGAGATGCTGGTGCCGCTGCTGCCCGAGGGCGTCTCGCTCGGCACGGCTCGCCTGGTCTTTGCCATCGGGTTCTTCGTGGTCGCGTTTGCGCTCACGCTGCGCCCGGGTGTCATCACACGCGTACTCGGTCGCATTACGGGCCCCGCGCTCATTGCGCTCATCGTGCTGGTCGTGGGTGCTGCCTTGATCTCGCCACTGGGACCGGCTGCCGCGCCTCAGGCTCCCTACGATGCGGGCGCCGCCGTGCAGGGCTTCCTGACCGGCTATCAGACCATGGACCTGCTCGCGTCGCTCGCCTTCGGCATCATCATTGCCGAGACCATCCACGAGTTGGGTGTTACCGATGACAAGCGCGTGGCCTTCGAGATTTCGCGCTCCGGTGTGATCGCCGGTGTGCTCATGGCCGTCATCTACTGCGGCCTGGCGCTTGCCGGCATGCAGCTCGGCACGGTCATGCCCGATGCCACTAACGGCGCCGCCATCCTCGCCCGCTCTGCCTCCATGCACTTTGGCCTTGTCGGCACGGTCGTGGTCTTTGCAATCTTTTTCCTCGCCTGCATGAACGTGTGCATCGGCCTCATCAGCTGCTGCTCGCGTTACTTCTGCGAGACGTATGTGGTTAAAGGGGGAGCGGAGGCTTCCGAGGAGGCTATGCGCCGTCCCTTTGCGATTCTCGCCTTTGTGTTCGCGGCGTTTTCGTGCGTGCTCTCCAACGTTGGCCTCGACGTGATCCTCATGTTCTCGGTGCCCATGCTCAACGCCCTGTATCCCGTCGCCATCGTGCTGGTGCTTATGGGCCTGGTGCATGGTTTTTGCGATGCGCATCCGCAGGTGTGGGTTTGGGTCGGCGGCGTTGTCGCGGTGCAGAGCGTAATCACTTCGGTCCGCGATGCGTTCTTTGCTGGCGCGTGGCTGCCGTTCGATGCGTTGCCGCTGGCAGACATTGGAGCCGCGTGGGCGCCGTTCGCCGTGGTGGCGTTTGTGATTGGTCTGCTCCACAGCCGGTTTGTCGCACATTCGAGGAGCTAGAACATCGCCGCTTGCACAGGCGGGGAGTCTCCCCTATAATTTCCTTCGCTTTGGGACACGCAAGGTTTATGCCTTAGCTGCTCAACACCTTCGGGACGTGGCGCAGTTTGGTAGCGCGCCTGCTTTGGGAGCAGGATGTCGCAGGTTCAAATCCTGTCGTCCCGACCATATCTTGCGGGCGTAGTTCAATGGTAGAACCCCAGCCTTCCAAGCTGATGACGCGGGTTCGATTCCCGTCGCCCGCTCCATAGGATAGTTTTAACGGCTTTGGCTCCATTTGGTGCCAGGGCCGTTTTCATATATATGCCGGGGACCCCACATCCCCACCTAAGTTGCGGTGAAATAGTTCCTGGATTAGCCGCAAAAGCTGTTATCCAGGAACTATCTCACCGCAACTTATTGAGGCCGAGCGGGCTGGGTCGATGATGGGTTCTGTTGTCGAGAAGATGAGGACAGCCGGTCAGGAGTCTGCGTAGGGTTTTGCGGTTGGTATACCGTAGCCGCGCATCATGGAGCCGAACGCTTTGACATCGTAGGTGTCTGAGAGCTTGAAATGAATGACGTTGTGGCCCATGGCACGCAGGTTCGCGTCGCGCATGAGGGCAGCTCGATAGGTTTTTGCCGCAGTATGTTCCGGATCATTTTGGGCATCGTCCTCAAACTTGCCTAGTCCATGCAGCTCAGCCAGCATCCAAGAGCCGTTTGGCATCTGCCAGCCGTAATCTGCCAAATAATAGCCGGCGTTTCCCGGTCGAGTGATTTCAACCTGAAGTTCAGGAGCGGCAACTCCCGCCAGAATCATTGCCGCCCGTGCTTCGGATTCTCCACCGTTATCCGATCTGCCATCCATATGTTCAAAAACGTCAAATGCGCGCGCGATGCCATGCAGTCCGCGGCAGTTCGCTTGTGCATATGCACGCAATTCTTCACGCTCGACACCGTACTCACGAGCCAACCCGTCGACATAGCCTAGTGCATATCGAAAAGCGCTCGTTCGGGCGATGTCGACCACCGTGCGATATGGATCCGTTAACGTAAACGGGCCGAGCTGCCATACGTCGCCCGGCCGCCAGCGTCGGTATTCAACGAATTCGTACATATCGCGTCTGGTGGAACGCGGCAGCAGCACTTGCACCTTGTCGAGAAGCGAATATGCAGAACCGATGCCATAGAGCAGCGCCGCCGTTGCTCCACAAAACACGGCATCCGGTTCAACGACCGCAATAGCGGATGCCAATTGAAAGATGCGATCTTCGACGCCGAGGTCATTCCAATACACGGAATCAGCGTAGACATGGTTGTAGAGTCGAATAATCATCTCTTTTTGCATGAGCGCGTAGGCACAGCGTTCATCCCATTTTTTGGTAGCCACAAACAGGTGCCCGCCATGATGGGCCTTGAATAACCGGAAGAACAGCTCTACTTGCGGTTTGGAACAGCGTTTATCATGACTCATTTTCGACCCTATGGTCTTGAGGGGGAGTGAATGACACTACGCTAACCCATATTTGGTCCGCCAGACCTTGCCATGAACTGACCAAAAGCTTGACGGGGCAGGTCAGAGTCATGAATCAGAGCCAAACATATCGGCAAACGGTTGATTAGTGTCCCTCGGCGGCACTAAAAACCACCCTTACAGAAAGTTGCGGTGAAATAGTTCCTGAAAAGCTCGAATAAGCCTAAATCCAGGAACTATTTCACCGCAACTTAGGAGGGGATGGGGCTGAGGGGCGGGCGATGCCGTTGCCTGTTGGCTAGTGGCGGGATTGGTGGCGGAGCTTGTCGATGGTGGAGTCGGTGCTTCGGCTGCGGGCTTCGGCGGCGCGGTCGCGGGCGTCGGCGGCGGTTTGGCGTTTACGGCGGTAATCGATCATGCCTTGGATGATGGGCTTGCCAAAGCTCACGACATCATCGTTGTAGATGGCGGTTCGGGCTGCTAGGAGGCAGTCGGTAAAGTCCATATGGGTCTTGCCAAAGAGTTTGATGGCAAGGGCGACAACGGTGGGCTCGTCGACCATGACATCATCGAGCAGCCTTTTCATGGCTGCAGCAATCTCAACGCGGGGAACCTTATAGACGTCGCGCAGCGTGACCACGACGCGCGTGATGATTTCGGGGTAGACACGAGCGGTGCGCGTGGCGATGACCTTGGCGGCGCGTGGCGACAGAACTTCGTCGTCGTCAAGCAGGTAGCGCAGGATGACGGTCTCGTCGATGATGGTGCTACTCATGGATATCTACTTCCTCGGGACCCAAAACCGACTCGTCGCTTTCTGTGGCTAGGTATTCAATCCAGGCATTGCGCTCCTCGGAGCGGCGATTGGGGTCCCCATATGCTTTGAGCAGTCCATAGGCGGCCGTGCCGTCCTTGGAGCGCACGGCGACCGGCTGAAAGGGGAGCTTGCGCATCAAAATACTCTGCGCGACAAATAGACGGACAGCCTCGGCGAGCGATGTGCCCATGGCGTCGTAGAGACGCTCGGCATGCTGCTTGTCTTCCTCGCGAATGCGCACCTGCAGGATGGCTCGTTTTTGAGTCGATGACATCACTGGCCTCCCTTAATGAGCGTGCAATTTGAATAGTCAAATACAACATCGGCTAATAATAGCCAATCTTACAACCACTACTTTATTGCACTAGAGTAAATGAGTGTAAACGATATTACAAACGTACAACATCCTTCAGAAACGAGCGTGAAATCTCCCTTGGATGTACGCATGTAATACACTCACCTTTATAGCTTCTAGAGAATAATTCCAACCTGCCAAAACCCCTGCAATACACCCGTATTGCAGGGCCTATGCTCAAGTTTGCCCCCTGCAACTGCGTATATTTAAACTGTATATCGTTGGAGGAATTCTATCGAAGTGCCTGTTTCGCCGCATGCACTCGATACGCCGATGCCGGACCACGGGCGGTCCGGGGCAACGTCGACAGGGTCTCTCCGGCATGGGATTCAGGAGGGAGTGAACAACATGGGCAATAAACGAGTCGTAGCCGATTCCTCACGCTGCATTGGGTGCCAAACCTGTATGGCGGCGTGCATCGAGGCGCACGACATCCCCGGCAACATCGCCGCGCCGCGCCTGCGCGTGACGCGTACGTACGAGATCTCCGCACCGGTGGCTTGCCATCACTGCGAGGATGCCCCGTGCGCGAAGGCCTGTCCTACGGGCGCCTTGTTCTTTGATCCAAAGAACCATCGTATCGGCGTCAACGAGGACAACTGCATCGGCTGCAAGAGCTGCGTCATGGCCTGCCCCTTTGGCGCCGTGAGCGTGGCGACCACGCAGGTTCCGGTCTTGATGGGCGACGTTCGCGTGGGTTCGCAGACCAAGAGCTTCGTGCTCAAGTGCGACCTGTGCGTGGACCGTCCCGGCGGTCCGGCGTGTGCCGAGGCGTGCCCGACCAAGGGCCTCACCTTGGTAGACGAGGAACGCCTGGCAGAACTGACTGCCGAGCGTGCCCGCGCCACCATCGAAAACGAGGCGTAGCCGGGCGGCCATACAGGCCCAACGATTGTCAAATACGTACCGATTAATCGGTAGCAGAAAAAGGAAGGAGGGTGTCATGGAGAAGCATAAAGTGATCTGCCCGTACTGCGGCGCCGGTTGCCAGTTTAACCTCCTGGTCCAAAATGGCCAGGTCGTGGGCACCGAACCACTCAACGGCATCACCAACCAGAGCGAGCTGTGCCTTAAGGGCATGAGCGGCTACGACTTCATCAACGACACCAAGATCTTGACTCCTCGCGTACTGCACCCGATGATCCGCCGCACTAAGGGCGCGGATCTTGAGCGCGTAAGCTGGGACGAGGCACTGGATTTCACCGCATCTAAGATGCAGGCCATAATTGACGAATATGGTCCTAACGCTGTCATGACCACCGGCTCTTCGCGAGGCGGCGGCAATGAGGCGAACTACGTCATGCAGAAGTTTACGCGTGCGTGCATCGGCACCCACAGCGTGGACAACTGCGCCCGTACTTGACACGGCCCTACTGTCCTCGGTCTGATGGACACGGTTGGTTCAGGTTGCATGTCATGCTCCATCCCCGGTATGGAGGATGCGGGCTGCATTTTCCTCTTCGGCTATAACCCTGCCGATTCGCACCCCATCGTCGCAAGGCGTATCGTGCGAGCCAAAGAAAAGGGTTGCAAGATCATCGTCGCCGACCCGCGCCATATCGAAACCGCGCGTATCGCCGATCTCTACCTTCCGATCAAGAACGGTTGCAACGTCGCGTTCCTCAACGCCTTTGCCAATTGTCTGGTCAACGATGGCCTCTACGACAAGGAATTCGTCGCCGAGCACACGAACGGCTTTGACGAGTGGTGGGAGACCATCAAGAACTACACTCCCGAATCCGTACAGGACATCACGGGTGTCGAGCCCGCGTTGATCCACCAAGCTGCCGAGATGTACGCCACGGCGAAGCCCTCTGCCATCATTGGCTGGGGCATGGGCGTATGCCAGCAGAAGCAGAACCTGAAGACGGTGCACACCATCGCCTCCATCGCCTGCGTTGCCGGCCAGATCGGCAAACCCAACTCCGGCCTCGCGCCCGTGCGTGGCCAGAACAACGTCCAGGGCTCCTGCGATATGGGCATGCTGCCCAACCTGTACCCTGGCTACCAGAAAGTCACCGACCCGGCAGTGCGTGCCAAGTTTGCCAAGGCTTGGGGCGTACCCGAGGAAAAGCTCCCGCTCGAGGAGGGCTATAAGCTCACCGACCTGGGCCACCTGGTCGACGAGGGCAAGGTGCACTGCTTCTACAACTACGGCGAGGACCCGGTGCAGACCGAGCCCGATTCGGCCGGAATGCGCAAGACGCTCTCCGAGCTGGACCTGTTCATTTGCCAGGACATCTTTATGACGCAGACGACCATGCTCGCCGACGTCATCCTGCCCGCTACCTCTTGGGGCGAGCACGAGGGTGTCTTTACCGCATCCGACCGTAGCTTCCAGCACTTTGACGCGGCCGTTCCGCCCAAGGGCGAGTGCCGTCACGACTGGGAGATCTTCGCGGACCTGTCCACGCGCATGGGCTATCCCATGCACTATGACAACACCGAGCAGATCTGGAACGAGTGCATTAGCCTGTGCCCCAACTTTGTGGGCGCGACCTACGAGAAGATGGCTCCCGAGGGCGGCTACGCCCAGTGGCCCGTCAAGAGCACCGATGTGAACGACCACGGTACGCCCGACATGTTCGCTGGTGGCAAGTTCACCACCAAGGACGGCCGCGCCAACCTGATGGCGCACGACTGGGAGGCGCCCTCCGAGCTTCCCGACGATGAGTACCCGCTCATCCTGTGCACCGTCCGCGAGGTCGGCCACTACAGCTGCCGCTCGATGACCGGCAACTGCAAGACGCTGGCGCTGCTTGCCGACGAGCCCGGCTTTGTCCGCATGAATCCCGCGGACGCCCAAGCGCGCGGCATCAAGAACGGTGACATCGTCTCGATCCACAGCCGCCGCGGCCAGGTATACAGCCGCGCCGACGTGAGCGATCGCATCAACAAGGGCACGGTCTACATGACCTACCAGTGGTGGATTGGCAAGTGCAACGAGCTGACCATTCACAAGGTCGACCCGGTCTCGCATACGCCCGAGGACAAGTTCTCCGCCTGCCAGGTCGACGCCATTGCCGACCAGGTTTGGGCAGAGGGCGAGGTGGAGCGTCAGTACACCGAGCTCAAGCAGGCTCTGGTGGACGCCGCCGCTCCCCAGGACGTTGAGCCTGGCGCCGCCAAGTTCGACGACGAGACGCACGTGAATCAAATCGTGTAGTCCCGTTCTCGTTGGCTTTTTGGGCCGGGCGTCCCGTACGTTCGGGAGCCCGGCCCGTTATTTTGAAAGGAAGTGGGGATGAACCGCTTCATCGACATCAACCCGGAGAGGTGCATCGGCTGCGGAACATGCCAGTCCGCCTGTGCCGACGCCCACCGGATGCAGGGTCTTCAGGATACGCCGCGCCTGGCGCTCGTGAAGACCGGCGGTATTTCGGCCGCCCTTGCCTGCCACCATTGCGAGGGTGCCCCCTGCGCCGAGGTCTGCCCGGTGAATGCCATCGAGCACGATGGCGATCGCATCCACGTCAAGGAGCAGGAGTGCATCGGGTGCAGGCTGTGCGCCATCGCGTGCCCCTTCGGAGCCATCCATCCCGATGGCACGTCTATCGCCGGTGTCGCAGGCATGTGCGACCCGACGCCTTCGTATCCTAAGTCCCTGAGCAGCCTGCTTACGTGGGCTCCCGGCCAGTACACCTGCGCTGTTAAGTGCGACCTGTGCGCCTTCGATCCGGACGGTCCGCATTGTGTGGCGGCGTGCCCCACCAAGGCGCTGACCGTCATGGGCGGCGCGGCCGATCGCGAGCTCGACGAGGCCAAGCGCCTGCGCTCGATCGAAAACGGTCCGGTCGTCGACGTTACCGCTGTGGCCCAGGGTCTGTCCGAGAAAGCAGAAGGGAGCGTAAACAATGGATAGCATGACGCTGTTTATCGCATCGCTTGCCGTCTCGTGCATCGGTGCGCTCGCCTCGGTTCTGCTGATTAAGGCCGACAACGCCGCCAAGACCGCCGGCTGCCTGATCGGCGCCGTCGCGGCCGTGCTGTCGTTCATCGCGGGCCTCGAGGCCGTGCTTGGCGACGTTTCGTCCCTCAACACGGTCTTCTTCTTCCCGTTCGCCCGTCTCGAGCTCTTGCTCAACGGCCTTGCGGGCCTGATCGTGGTCCTCATCTCGATTCTCGCCTTTGCGGGCTTCATCTACGGTCTGTCCTACTTCGACGAGTACCCGGGCAAGGTCGGGCGCGCCGGCTTCTTTATGAACACCTTCGTCGCCTCGATGATGCTCGTCATCACCGCCGACAACGTGTTCTGGTTCCTGGTCGCCTTTGAGCTCATGTCCCTTACGAGCTACTTCCTTGTCGTTATCGAGGAGAACAAGAACTCCATTAGGGGCGGTTGGCTCTACTTCGTCATCGCGCACGTGGGCTTCGTTCTCATCATGGCGAGCTTCCTGCTCATGACCAACGGCGTGGGCGGTTCCTTCAGCTTCAGTGATTTCCGTACGCATGACTTTGGACCCGCCGTCTCCTCCGCGTGCTTCGTCCTCGCGTTCTTCGGATTTGGCGCGAAGGCCGGTATCATTCCGCTGCACTCCTGGCTGCCCCAGGCGCACCCCGAGGCGCCGTCCAACGTGTCCGCCCTCATGTCCGGCGGCATGATCAAGATCGGCATCCTGGGAATCCTCAAGGTCGGTCTCGACCTGCTCGCGGGTTCGGGCGTCCAGCTCTGGTGGGGCCTCATGGTCCTGGTCTTCGGATCCATCTCGTCGGTCCTGGGTGTCGTCTACGCCCTCCACGAGCACGACATCAAGCGCCTGCTTGCCTATCACTCCGTCGAGAACATCGGCATCATCTTGCTCGGTGTCGGCGCGTCCATGACGGCGCACGCCCTGGGCAACGACGTCATCGCGACGATCGCGCTCATGGCCGCCCTCTACCACACGCTCAACCACGCCATGTTCAAGGGCGAGCTGTTCCTCGGCGCGGGCTCCCTGCTCTATGCCACGGGTACGCGCAACATGGAGAAGATGGGCGGTCTGTTCCGCCGCATGCCGGTCACGGCCGTCTGCTTCCTCATCGGTGCCCTTGCCATCTCGGCCATCCCGCCGCTCAACGGCTTCGTTTCCGAGTGGTTCACCTACCAGTCCCTGTTCAACATCTCGACGCTCTCCGACCCGGTCGTCATGGTGTTCGCCGTTGCCTCCGCGGCCGCCCTCGCCATCACCGGTGCCCTGGCCGTCACGTGCTTCGTGAAGGCCTACGGCGTCTCGTTCGCGAGCAGCCCTCGTTCCCAGGAGGCCGCGAACGCCAAGGAGTCCCCGGCTCCGATGTTGTTCTCGCAGATGCTCCTCGCGGCCATCTGCGTGGTACTGGGAATCGGCTCCCCGGTCATCGCCCCGGTTCTGGGCGACGTCGCCCAGAGCGTGCTTGCCGGCTCCGCCGTCACAGCCACCTCGGGCGTGTCTCTCGTGAACGAGATTTCCGGTGCCGCCACCTCCACCCCCGCGATCGCCATCGCGCTCGTGGTCCTCACCGGCCTCGCGTTCGCGTTGAGGTCCTGCCTCGGCGCCAAGGCCCCCGCTAAGAAGACCGACCCTTGGGCGTGCGGCTACGAGCCCAACGAGCACATGCCCGTCGTCGCCACGAGCTTCGCGTCCGACGTCGAACTCTTCATGGGCCCGCTCTACACCCTGCGCGAGGTATGCACCAAGATCTGCTGGTCCATCGCGCACGTGTTCCAGAAGCTCACCGGTGTCGCCCAGGGCGTCGAGCCCCTGCCCGACCGTTTCCTGGTCGATGCACCGAGCGAGGGTGCCGACAAGCTGGCCGGCCTCGCCTCCAAGATCGAGGGCGGCAACTACTCCGTATACATCTGCTACATCGTCGCGGCGCTCGTGGTCTTCCTCGTGCTCGCCGTGGTCATGGTCTAGAGAGGGGAGAGGATATTATGAACATCGTTCTTGCGATGGCGCAGGGCCTCGTGGTCATGCTGGTCGCGCCCTTCTTCTCCGGCCTCGCCCGTGTGATTCGCGCGAAGATGCACAATCGCCGCGGTCCGTCCATCCTTCAGGATTACCGGGACCTCGCGAAGCTCATGGCGCGTCCCGAGTCCGTGAGTTCCGACTCGAGCTTCGTGCTGCGCATCATGCCGCCGCTGTTCCTCGCGGTGTCGTTTATGCTCGCCATGGGCCTGCCCATGTTCACGCTCCAGAGCCCCATGCCCGTCTTTGGTGACGCCATCACCATCATGTACGCGCTCGCGCTGTCCCGCTTCTTCTTCGCGCTGTCCGGCGTGGATTCCTCCAACGCCTACGCGGGCTTCGGCGGTATCCGCGAGCTCCTCATGAGCGTGCTCATCGAGCCGTCCATGCTCATCGCGCTGTTCACCGTCGCCATCGTGTGCGGCTCCACGGACATTGCGACCATGGGTCAGCACATCGTTACGGGCAACGTCTCGAGCGTCGTCGCCGTTATCCTCGCCGGCGTCGCCTTCGCGGCCGCCTGTTACATGGAGCTCGGCAAGCTTCCGTTCGATCAGGCCGAAGCCGAGCAGGAGCTCCAGGAGGGCCCGCTCGCCGAGCTCTCCGGCCCGTCCCTGGCCATGATGAAGCTCGCCATGGGCATGAAGCAGGTCGTGGTCGTCGCTTGGTTCACCTCCATCTTCATCCCCTGGGGAGAGCCCGCGACCATCGGCGTCACCGCTCTCGTGGGCGCCGTCGTCTTCCTCGTCAAGTGCCTGGTCGATTTCGTCGTCTGCGGCGTGCTCGAGAACTCCGTTTCCCGTTCGCGCTTCAAGGTGCTCGGTAACCAGACCTGGGCCGTCGTCGGCATCGCGGTCCTCGCGTTCGTCTTCGTCGTCGTAGGCGTGTAGGGAGAAGGGAGAAACTATGTCAATCGAATCGAGCTTGTCCCTCTTTGCCATGGTGGCGATCGCCGTCCCCATGCTGGGCTCCCTGCTCATCGTCATGCTGCCGCGTCCCTACGCTAAATGGATCTGCGCCTTTGCCGGCGGCATCGCCACGGTCGCTTCCGTTGGCTTGGCCGCGACGTTTGCCGGAAACGGCATGAACGCGGTCGATGTAACCTGGGCGAGTATGGGCCAGACCTTGGTCATGGGCTTCATATTCGACCGGATGAGCACGCTGCTCGCACCCGCGTTCGTCGCTATCGGCCTGCTCGTCGTCATCTATTCGTTCCCGTACATGAGCGATAAGAATAAGGAGCATCCCGACGCGCCCCGTCGTCGCTTCTACGTGTACTTCTCCACGTTCATCGGCGCCATGGCCGGTCTCGCCTACAGCTCCACCATCGTCGGCCAGCTCGTTTTCTTCGAGATCACCGGTGTGTGCTCCTGGGGCCTCATCAGCTACTACATGACGCCCACGGCCAAGAAGGCCGGTATGAAGGCGCTCATCATCACCCATATCGGCGCTCTGGGACTCTACATCGGCGCGGCCTTCCTGTTCGCCGGAACCGGCACGTTCGCGCTGAGCGCGATCTCCCAGCTCGATTCCGGTATGAAGACCGTCGTGCTGCTGCTCATCCTGTTCGCTGCTTGGGCCAAGTCCGCCCAGTTCCCGCTCTACATGTGGCTGCCCTCCGCAATGGAGGCCCCCACGCCCGTTTCCGCCTACCTTCATGGCGCGTCCATGGTTAAGGTCGGCGTGTGCGTGTTCGCCCGCGCTCTTGCGAGCGCCGGCGATATCCCCGAGATCGTCGGTTGGGTCGCCATCATCGACGCCGTCGTGACCATGCTCTTCGGCTTCCTCATGTACCTGCCCCAGAAGGATATGAAGCGCCTGCTCGCCTTCTCGACGATCGCGCAGCTCGCCTACGTGTTCTTTGGCCTGGGCCTCTCCGTGTTCGGAAGCCAGATGGCGTTTAACGGCGCCGTCGAGCACATCTTCAACCACGCGTTCACCAAGACCCTGTTCTTCCTCATCGCTGGCTCTCTCAGCTTCACGCTGGGAACCCGTATGCTGCCCAAGATCCAGGGCCTCATGAAGAAGTACCCGGTCACGGGCGTGGGCTTTGCGGTCGCCGCGACCGCTATCGCCGGCGTGCCCCCCATGAGCACGTTCTTTTCCAAGTTCCAGATCATTTCCGGTGGCTTCGCGGTTGGTGCTACCAACACGGTCATCTTTGTCCTCGTGTGCGTCATGGTCGTCGAGACCGTCGCCACCTTCGCATGGTTCCTGCGTTGGATGGGTAAGGTCCTGCCCGGTGAGCCGAGCGAGACCGTGGCCGCCGGCCAGCCCCTTCCGCGCGCCATGGCGTTCGTGTTCGTCGTCCTCATGATCATGGTCGTCGTCGCCGGTCCTCTGTCCTCTAGTTGGATGGGTTAGGAGGTAGGACATGGGTTATTCGTTAGTCAATATCCTGGGCGGTCTTCTGATCGTGACCTCCACCATGGTGGTCGTCTCGAAGACCATCCCGTCCGCCATCAAGTGGTACGCGATCCAGTCGGTTGTCCTGGTGGGCGTGCTGCTCACCCTGGGCCTCACCACCGGTGCCACCGAGCTTCTCATGTGGGCCGCGTCGGCCTTCGTCACCAAGGTGATCCTCGTTCCGTTCATTCTCAACCGTGCCTACAAGAAGATGGGTTCGCCTGCCGATAGCACGCTGACCTCCTCCATCAAGCCGGCCTGGACCATCATCCTCACCGGTCTGGAGGTGGCCGTCTGCTTCGCGGTGGTCACGCGCCTGAGCCTGCCCACCGCCGAGGTGACCACTCCGGCCCTCGCCATCAGCTTCGCGCACTTCTTCGTCGGCCTCACGTGCATCATCTCCCAGCGCAACATCCTCAAGCAGATCTTCGGGTACTGCCTTATGGAGAACGGTAGCCACGTGACGCTCGCTCTGCTCGCGCCCACGGCCCCCGAGATCATCGAGATCGGCATCGCCACCGACGCCATCTTCGCCGTCATCATCATGTCCGCCGTCGTCGTGAGGATTTGGAACGACACCAAGTCGCTCGACTCCCACGACCTGACCGAATTGAAGGGGTAGGCCATGGATGTTTCAATGCTGACGGTCGCCCTGCTCGCTTGTCCTCTCGTGTTCTCCCTGATTATGGCTGCGCTCCCCAAGACGACGTCCTACAACGTCTTCGCGGGGCTCAACACCATCTCCGTCGCGGCGACCCTTGTCCTTTCGGTCGTCACCGCGGGAACCATGCTCTCGAGCGGGCAGAATATCGACGCTTTGGGCCTGTGGCTCCATCTCGATTCGCTCTCGTCGATCTTCGTCCTTCTGGTAGGCATCATCGGGTTCATCACCGGCGTGTACTCCATCTCCTATATCAAGATCGATATCGAGGAGAAGACCATGCCGGCCGAGCGCACCAAGCAGTACTACGCGCTGTTCAGCCTGTTCGTCTTCACGATGCTGCTCGCCTGCCTGTCCAACAACATCATCCTCACCTGGGCGGCGGTCGAGGCCACTACGCTGTCGACCGTGTTCCTCGTGGGCATCTACAAGAACAAGCAGGCGCTCGAGGCGTCTTGGAAGTACGCGATGGTCTGCACCGCCGGTGTGGCCTTCGGCCTGTTCGGCACGCTGCTCATCTACGCGAACGCCGCCGATATCATGCCCAACGCGCATGAGGCCGCCTTCCTCACCTCCATCATGCCCTACGCCGACCAGTTCGACCCGATGCTCGTGCGCCTCGCGTTCGCGTTCATCGTCATCGGCTTTGGCACCAAGGCGGGCCTGTTCCCCATGCACACCTGGCTGCCCGACGCGCACTCCCAGGCTCCGAGCCCGGTCTCCGCGCTGCTCTCGGGCGTGCTGCTCAAGTGCGCCATGCTGGTGATCATCCGCTTCTACTCCCTGTCCATCATCACGGTGGGCGACACCTATCCGCGAACGCTCCTGCTCATCCTGGGCACGCTGTCCATCCTGGTGGCTGCCCTGTGCATCTTCAAGCAGGATGATATCAAGCGCCGCTTCGCGTACTCCTCCGTCGACAACGTCGGCGTGGTCGCGCTGTGCCTGGGTATCGGTGGCCCGCTCGGTATCGCCGCCTGCCTGCTGCACTGCATCTTCCACGGCTTCACGAAGGCGCTCGCCTTCTGCATGGCCGGTAACATCCAGCACATCTACCACACCCGCGACCTGAACAAGATCAAGGGCGTCGTCGAGATCGCTCCCGTCACGGCAGCGCTTACCATCATCGCCCTGCTCGCGCTCGCCGCCTTCCCGCCGTTCGCCCTGTTCATCTCCGAGTTCCTCACCTTCGTGGCCGGCGTTCAGTCCGGTCCCATCTGGGTGGTCGTGCTCGTGGCCATCGGCCTCACCGGCGTGTACTTCGCCCTTACCGGCATCGCGCTCAAGTCCATCTTCGGCAAGGCGCCCGAGGGCATGAAGCGCCACGAGGTGCCCGCCCTCATGATCATCCCCGAGATCGCCCTCGCGATCGTGGTCATGTGGTTCGGTATCGCCACCCCGGTCGCCATCACGAGCGGCGTCGAGGATGCAACGTCCGTCGTTTTGAACCAGAGCGTCGAAGAGCTCCACGAGGCCCCTCTCTACCGCATGGTGTTCAGTTCCCAGACCAAGACAAGTGAGGTGAATTAGCACCATGGCAGAACCTGAAAAGAAGGACTACGCTCGTCGCTGCGAAAGCCACGTCGAGGCCCTGCGTGCTGCAGTGCCGGGCGCTATCGAGAAGGTCGAATGGCAGTGCGAGGACCAGCTGACGATCACCGTCAAGCTGGACCGTCTGCCCGAGGCCGTCCACTACCTGTATTACGAGCGCTACGGCTGGATTCCTGTGATTGTCGGCAACGACGAGCGCAGCCTGTGCGGCCGTTACGCCGTGTACTACGTCATCTCCATGGAGGGGGAGGACCCCGGCTGGGTTACCGTGCGTGCCGAGGTCGACCCCGCCAAGATGACGTTCCCGTCCGTGACGCCGTTCGTCCCCGCCTGCGTGTGGGGCGAGCGCGAGCTGCGCGATATGTTTGGCCTGATTCCCGAGGGTCTGCCCGACCGCCGTCGCCTGGTGCTTCCCGACGATTGGCCCAGCGGCCTGTACCCGCTGCGCAAGGACTCCATGGACTACCGCTTCCGTCCCGCTCCCGCGAGCGACATGGAAAACTACGAGTTCTTGGCCGATACCAAGGGCAAGGAGACGACGCTCGTCCCCATGGGCCCGTTGCACATTACCTCCGACGAGCCCGGCCACTTCCGCCTGTTCGTCGAGGGCGAGACGATCGTCGACGCCGACTACCGTTTGTTCTACGTGCACCGTGGCATGGAGAAGGTCGCCGAGACGCGCCTGAACTATGACGCCGTGACGTTCCTCGCCGACCGCATCTGCGGCATCTGTGGCTGCGCCCACTCGGTGGCCTACGCCGAGGCCGTCGAGCGCGCCCAGGGCATTCATGTCCCGCCGCGCGCCCAGTACATCCGCGCCATCATGCTCGAGGTCGAGCGCCTGCACTCGCACCTGCTCAACATTGGCCTCGCATCGCACTACACCGGCTTCGACTCCGGCTTCCAGCAGTTCTTCCGCGTCCGCGAGAAGTCCATGGACCTGGCCGAGAAGCTCTCCGGTCACCGTAAGACCTACGGCCTCAATGTGATCGGCGGCGTGCGTCGCGACATTTTGGCCGAGCAGAAGCTCTCCACGCTCACGACCATCCACCAGCTGCGCTCCGAGGTTCAGGAGCTCGTCGACGTCTTGCTCTCCACGCCCAACTTTATTGAGCGTACGAGTGGCATCGGCATCTTGGACCGCAAGATCGCACGCGACTTCTCGCCGGTCGGCCCGCTCATGCGTGGTTCGGGCTATGCCCGCGACGTGCGCTTTGACCATCCCTTCGACGGCTACGCCGATCCGGATATTCAGAAGATGCATGCTGCCACGGCCGACACCTGCGATGCCTTCGGCCGTACCGCCGTCCGCATCCAGGAGGTCTACGATTCGATCGACATGATCGAGACCATGCTCGAGAACTGCCCGTCGGGCCCCATCCTCACCACGGATTGGGAGTATACCCCGCACAAGTACGCCATCGGCGCCACCGAGGCGCCGCGCGGCGAGGATGTGCACTGGGCCATGCTCGGCAACAACCAGAAGTGCTACCGCTGGCGCGCCAAGGCCGCCACGTACAGCAACTGGCCGGTCTTGCGCTACATGTTCCGCGGCAACACCGTGGGCGACGCGGCGCTGATCGTCGGCTCGCTCGACCCGTGCTACTCCTGCACCGACCGCGTGACGGTGACCGATGTCGCCGCCAAGCGCGATCATGTGCTCGACAAGGAGCAGTTCGAGAACGTCTGGCGTGACAAGTCTCCGCTTGCGGGCGAGGGCACCATGGCCGCTCCGCTCGATGAGGAGGCGCTCTAATATGCTGAAGCTTTGGAAGGTTAACGCCAAGGCCGGCGACGCGACGGTCAAGTACCCGTTTGCGCCGTTTCCCACCAACAAGGACATGCGCGGCAAGCCCGAGCACAACGCCGAGCTCTGTATCGCCTGCGGTGCCTGCGGCGTGGCGTGCCCGGCCGATGCCATTCGCATGGACACCGACCTTGCGGCCGATACCATTACCTGGTCGATCGACTACGGTCGCTGCATCTTTTGCGGCCGCTGTGAGGAAGCCTGCCCCATGGAGGCCATCAAGCTCACCGAGGAGTTTGAGCTGGCCGTCATGAGCAAGGACGACCTCACCAGCAAGAGCGTCTACACGCTCGAGCACTGCTCGCGCTGCGGCAAGCCGTTTGCCCCGCACAAGGAGATCGACTACGCCAAGCGCCTGCTGCAAAAGACCGGCGGCATGGAGGCCATCCAGGCCGCCCGTACCGTCGGTATGTGCCAGGAGTGCAAGCGCGAGCTCGACGCCCTGCGCGCCGCCTCGGCCGTAAAGACCGGCAACGCGCACGGCATGGCTGCCAACGAGACGCTTGCGTCCGGTGAGCCCCAGGGCCCCGGCATGGAGTATCTGGGCGGCCACGGCGTGAACCCGGAGTATATCGACCGCGAGCTCAACCCCGATGCGCCCGAGATTCCCGCCGGCCCGGCGCCGGTCGAGGGCATCATCATGGATTTTGAAACGAAGGAGGAGTAACCATGGCCGAACCCACGCTTTTGCCCGAGCGGCTCCAGTACCGCCCGACCAAGATCGAGCTCGACGAGAGCATCGAGAAGGCCAAGGCGACCCTTCTTAAGAAGATTAAGCGCTCGGTGTACGTCTACCGTGTTGACTGCGGCGGCTGCAACGGCTGCGAGATCGAGATCTTCGGTTCCATCACGCCCGTCTTCGACGTCGAGCGTTTTGGCATCAAGGTCGTGCCCTCGCCCCGTCACGCCGATGTGCTGCTGTACACCGGAGCCGTGACGCGCGCCATGCGCATGCCGGCTCTGCGCGCCTTTGAGGCCGCGCCCGATCCCAAGATCGTGGTGTCCTATGGCGCGTGCGGCTGCACCGGCGGCATCTTCTATGACAACTACTGCGTCTGGGGCGGCACGGACAAGATTCTGCCGGTCGATGTCTACATCCCCGGCTGCCCGCCCAGCCCCGCGCAGACCATCTACGGCTTTGCCATGGCGCTCGGTCTGCTGGACCAAAAGCTCCATGCCGAGACCACGGTGGAGGCCGCCGGCGAGCAGGCCGATATCCTGCACCCCGGCGTGCCGTACAAGTTGCGCGTTGCCATTGAGCGCGAAGCTCGCGCCATGAGCGGCTACCGTTACGGCCGCGACCTGGCCAACGAGTTTATGGATACGCTCGAGGGCGCGCCCAAGGGTGATATCCGAGGTGCCATGGCGCTGCTCATCGACAAGCAGGACGATCCGCGCCGCGTTGAGGTCTACTCGGCGCTGCAGGATCTGGTGCTGGCCGGAGGTCACTAGATGGAGCTCACGGACCGCTCTGGTTACTTTGCGGGCCCCGGTATGCTCGGCGGCTCCTTTGGAGATGCCTCGCGCGCAAGCGACGAGGCCGCCGAGGGCGTCGCCGACCCCTGCCTGGGCCATGCGCCCGACCAGGTGGTCTTCTATGAGCTCACGCGTAAGTTTGTGGAGACCGAGGAAGACGTTCCCCAGGAGGCCTGCGACGTGCTGTACTACACGCTCGCCGTGGGCCACCACACCGGCGTGCTCGACTGCTTTGAGCCGCGCCTGTCGGTGCCGGTGAACGTCTTCTATTCGCTCGTCGACGCGCTGTCGGAGGGGGAGGCCAAGACCAAGTTCGAGGCCATCCGTTCCTTTGGCGAGTGCCAGCTCGACAAGGCGGCGGTGCCGTCGCTGCTCGAGGCCTGCGACACGCTGCTCGACGATCGCGGTTTTCGCGGTTCGGCCAAGGCCGGCATCTCGGTGTTCGATGACAACTTTGGCCTGCATGCCCAGCAGGTCGCGTTCTTAATGAAGTTTCGCGATCTGGTTGAGCGCGTGCGCGATGTGTCGGGCGTGTATCTGACGGGGAGGTTGCAATAATGGGTCGCGTTGTGGATGGCCGTGTGAACGGCGCCCCGTTTGCGGGTATCGTGCTCACGGCGGGAAGCGTGCTGCGCGCCGACGATGCCGCCGGCCCCGTGCTCTCCAAAAAGATGGAGGACGCACCCATCGCCGGCTGGTACACCATCGACGGAGGCCAAACGCCCGAGGACGACATCATCGAGGTCAAGCGCGAGCGTCCGCCGCGTCTGGTCTTGGTCGATGCTGCCGACATGGCGCTGCCCGTCGGGTCCATCCGTTTGCTCGACAAGCGCGATGTGGCCCGCAAGTCGATGTTCACCACGCATTCGCTCCCTTTGTCGATTCTGATCGAGGAAATCGAGCAATCGTGTGATGATATCGTCTTCGTTGGGATTCAGCCGGGCGACACGGAGTTCTACAACCCCATGTCCCCGGAAGTCTTTGACGCCGTCGACGCCGTGTATGACGCCGTGGTTGCCAACGACTTTTCCCACTTTGTCCGCTTGGGGCAAGAGCAATAGGAGCGCTTGTCCCTGCTGATTAGGAAAGAAGTGATTGACATGGCAGATTCCAAGGTGGAGTACCCCGCTCCCGATTGCCTGGCGCCCGCCGCAATCGAGGCCAAGACCGAGGCCGCCGGCGTGACCAAGGCCAACCTGCCGGTCGCAAAGGCCTTTCTGTTGGCAATGTTCGCCGGTGCGTTTATCGCCTTCGGCGGCCTGTTCTTTACCGTGTTCTTGAGCGATAGCACGCTGGGCTGGGGCGCTCAGCGTGTCGTGGGCGGCCTGTGCTTTTGCCTGGGCCTGGTGCTCGTGCTGGTGTGCGGCGCCGAGCTGTTCACCGGCAACTCGCTTATGGTCTGCGCGCTCAAGAGCAAAAAGATCACTCTGGCCCAGATGCTCAAGGCTTGGGTCGTCGTGTGGGTCGGCAATTTTGTCGGTGCTCTGTTCATCGTCTTTTTGGTGTACATGGCCGGCATCTATAAGCTCAACGGCGAGGCGGTCGCCAATTCCATGGTGAGCGTCGCCGCCGGCAAGGTGATGATCGACTGGGTGACGATCTTCTTCCGCGGCATCCTGTGCAACATCTTTGTGTGCCTGGCCGTGTGGATCGGTACCGCCGGCAAGACCGTGGTCGATAAGGTCGTGGGCATTCTGCTGCCCATCGCCGCCTTTGTGGCCTGCGGTTTTGAGCACTGCGTCGCCAACATGTACTTTTTGCCCATGGGTGCCGTGATGCATGCATGCGGTTATGGTGCCGACGTCGCCGGCGCCGATGCGCTCAACGCCGCGGGCATTGCGTTTAACTTGTCCGCCGCTACGCTGGGCAACATCGTGGGCGGCGCGGTTCTGGTCGCGCTCGGCTACTGGTTTATCTACGCCAAGAAGTCCGAGGCGTAAGGTATCGTCTGTTTGACGTTGGGCCTCCCGCGGGACTTTGCCGTGCGGGAGGCTTTTTGGGTCTGGGGCTCGTTGCCGGGCTTT
Source organism: uncultured Collinsella sp. (assembly GCA_937925735.1). Classification (GTDB taxonomy): domain Bacteria; phylum Actinomycetota; class Coriobacteriia; order Coriobacteriales; family Coriobacteriaceae; genus Collinsella. The sequence continues at coordinate 35,340 of CALAMK010000053.1, forward strand.
TGGCCTGTTGTGTTTGGCTGATGAAAGGGGTAATCGAGATGGCATCTGCTGTTAAGCGTGACGGTCGCGCCGTGGTGACCACATGTGGGGGATGCTATGCCGATTGCGCCTTTGCGGCCCATGTTGAGGATGGGCGTGTGGTGGCTGAGTTGCCGGTGCCGGGGCATCCGTGCGCGGCGCGTGCCCTGTGCGCCCGCGGGCGCCATCGCCTGGCAATGCCGTTTGACGAGCGCGACCGCATCGTGCGCCCCATGCGTCGGCGAGCTGATGGCTCGGGGTTCGATGTGATTTCGTGGGATGAGGCGTTTGCTCAGATTGCCGAGTGCCTTTTGGGGATTGTTGACGGGCATGGTCCGCGCGCGCTGGGCATGACGCTCGGCGTGCCCTCGTTCGACCGTTACTGGGCGTATCGTTTTATGCATGCGCTGGGCTCGCCCAACGTATACGGTGCCGACGGTGCCTGCGAGGTAAGCCGACTTACCGGCTGGGAGCACAGTCTGGGCTACAGCCCCGCCTCCGACCTGGCGCATACCGATTGCATCATGTATTTGGGGCGTTCCATTGTCGATTCGTCGACGATGGGGGCCGTTGATGCGCTTAACGATGCCCGTCGCCGTGGGGCGAAGATTATCGTGGTTGACCCTCGGCGCAGTGGTTCGGCTGCTATTGCCGACCGCTGGTTGCGCGTGCGCCCGGGCTGCGACCTGGCCCTGCTGCTGGGCATTGCGCATGTGCTCATTGCCGAGGGCCTGTACGACCACGAGTTCGTTGCCCGCTATACCACAGGTTTTGACGAGTTGGCGCAGGCAGCCAGTGCTTGGACGCCCGAGTGGGCCGAGTCGATGTGCGACGTGCCGGCGGACGATATCCGTGCGACTGCGCGTGATTTGGCTGTCGCGGCGCCTGCTGCGGTGGTGGACGCCGGCTTTCATGGCGGTATCGGCATCGCGTATGCCAACAGTACCCAGACGGCGCGAGCGATTTGTCTGGTCGATGTGCTGCTGGGCTGCATCGGACACGCGGGCGGTGCCCTCAACCCGCCCACGCCGCTTGCGTTGGGCGATTTGGACCCCGCGCGTTTCGCGACGCCGCCGATGCCACGTGAGCCCAAGTTGGGGTCCGAGCGCTATCCACTGGTCGATCCGGTGCGCGGCCTGTGCACGACCATCGGTCAGTCGATTCTGGCCGGCGATTTGCGTGGGCTCATCGTCTATGCCAGTAACCCCGGTGCGGGCTATGGCAATGCGCAGGCTTGGTTGGGTATTTTGCAACAGCTCGACTTGCTCGTGACCGTTGATATTCGCTGGTCCGAGACAGCGCGCGCTTCTGACTTCGTGCTGCCCGACGTGACGTATCTGGAGGCCGACCGTGGCGTGGGAACGGTGATAGGCACCAACGATGCGCGCGTGTTCTACCGCAACGCCGTGCTGCCTGTGCAGCATGACGACACACGTCCCGGTCGGGAGATTTTTGCCGGTCTGGCGCAGGCGTGTGGCGTGGGCGAGTACTTCCAGTTTACGTCTGACGATCTGGCGGCTGCCCAGGTGGCACCGTTTGGGATCAATCTGGACGAGCTCAAGGAGCGCGGTTGGGCCGATACGGGTATGGCGCTGCCGTCGCGTACGGGCGAGCCGGTGATTCCGCTTGCCGGCGACAAGATTGCGCTGGCAAGCGACGTATGGGAGCGAGCCGGCATGGGTCGTGTGCCCAACTGGATCGCGCCGATGGTGGAGCCTGGCCCGGGGATGTTTCGCCTCATTAGCGGCAACCGTCCCTTTGAGTCGCATACCTCGCGAAGGCTTGCGGCCCAAGGTGCCGCCGAGGCTGGATCGGACCTGGATGCCGTTCAGATGAATGCCGATGCCGCCGCTCGCATGGGTATCGCCGATGGCGAGGTCGTCGAGCTTGTGAGCGATATGGGCCGCGATCGCGTGCGCGTAGAGACGACGCCCTATCTGCATCCGGCCTGCATCTTTACGTCGGCCGCCCCCGGTGGGCGTTCATTTGGCGCCGATGCCGGTGGCGCTCAAGCCTTGGGCGTGGGCCCGCTCGACCATACGCCGTTGCGTTGGGATCCGTTGACGGGTGCCGCGCTCACCCAGGAAAACGCCGTTCGCGTGGAAAAGATCGCGGCGCGCGAGGATAATAACGAGTAATTGACTCAGCTGATGTATTCGACTGATCCACGTTTCTTTTGAAAGGCCGCACATGAGCGATAGCCAGAACATGTCCGATGAGGTATGCGCCCGCCTGCGCGCCATTCCTTCCGTCAACGAGCTGCTTGCCGAGTGGCCGGTAGTGAAGGCGGCGGGGGAGACCTGCGACGCGGTGGTGCATGCCGCCGTGACGGCCGAGCTCGACGAGGAGCGCGCAGCCATTCGCGCCGGTGCTGCCCCGCGCTCTAAGCGCGACCTAGCCTCGGCCATCGAGTGGCGTGCGCACCGTTCCGCGTTGCAGAGCCTGCGCCCTGCCGTCAACGCCACGGGTGTGGTTATCCATACCAACCTGGGTCGCGCCCCGCTCGCGGAGTCGGCGGCAAAGGCCGTGGCCGAGGTCGCGCGCGGGTACAGCACGCTCGAGTACAGCGTGGACACCTGCTCGCGCGGGTCGCGCAAGGAACATGCCGCGCAGCTGATCCGCTCGCTTACCGGAGCCGAGGACGCGCTGGTCGTTAACAATAACGCGGCCGCCGTGCTGTTGGTACTGGCGACCCATGCCGCAGGCAAGGAGGTCATCGTCAGCCGCGGCGAGCTTGTCGAAATCGGCGGCAGCTTTCGTATCCCCGATGTTATGGAGGCCTCGGGCGCCAAGCTCGTTGAGGTCGGGGCCACCAACCGCACGCATTTGAGCGACTACGAGCGCGCCATCACGCCCGATACGGCGATGATCCTTAAGGTCCATCCTTCCAACTATCGCATCGAGGGCTTTCACGAGGAGGTTGGTTCTCGGGAGCTTGCGGCGCTTGCTCACAAGCATGGCCTGCTGTTCTACGAGGACCAGGGCTCGGGCGCGCTGTTGTCCGACGACATCTTGGTGCGCGGCGGCGAAGAAACCACGCCGGCTTCGGTTTCGGCAGGGCTCGATCTGGTGTCGTGCTCGGGCGATAAACTGCTCGGTGCCGCACAGGCGGGCATTATCATGGGCCGTCGCGATCTGGTCCAGGCCTGTGGGTCGCATCCGCTTATGCGCGCCCTGCGCCCGGGCAAACTGGCGCTCACGGCACTCGAGGCCACGCTGCGTATCTACATGGACGGCGCCGATGTTGACCATCGTGATATTCCGGTGCTCAGCATGCTTACGCTGCCGCAGGCTCATCTGGAGCGTCGCGCACGCAAGCTGTGCGAGCTGATGGTGGCGGGCCTCGATAAGGCTGGCTGCCCGTGTGCCGTGCAGGTGGAAATCGTCGAGGAGTCGTCGACCCCCGGTGGCGGCTCGCTGCCTACCGTGGAGCTGCCCACGATGTGCGTTGCCGTGCGTCTTGTTGACGCGCGCTTGACGGTCGATACGCTCAAGCGCTCGCTTGTCCAGGACTTCGACACGCCGGTCGTCACGCGAACCTCGCACGATCGCATTTTGTTTGACGTCCGTACGCTCGTGGGCGACCGCGATATCGAGACGGCGGCGTCGACGCTCGTCGCGTGCGTTGAGAAGGCGATTGCTCGATGAGTGAGGTTCAGGCGCTGGTGGAGTGCCCCGTTATCGTTGGCACGGCGGGTCACGTTGACCATGGTAAGTCGGCACTGATCGAGGCACTGACTGGCAAGAATCCCGATCGTCTGGAGGTTGAGCGCCGTCGCGGTATGACCGTGGAGCTGGGCTTTGGCGAGCTGGCGCTGCCGAGTGGCAAGATCGTTGGCCTGGTCGACGTGCCGGGCCACGCGCATTACTTGCGCGCCATGGTGCAGGGCGCCACGGGCATCGACGTGGCCGTGCTGGTGGTTTCGGCCGTCGAGGGCGTGATGCCGCAGACCCGCGAGCACGTGCACGTGCTGGAGCTGCTGGGTGTCACGCATATGGTGGTGGCGCTGACGATGTGTGACCTGGCCGATGCCGAGATGACCGAGCTTGCCGAGCTCGATGTCGATGATTTTTTGTCGGGTACCGTGTTTGCGGGCGCGCCGATTGTGCCCGTGTCGTCTAAGACGGGCGAGGGGATCGACGGGCTGCTTGCGGTGCTCGACGAGCAGGTAAGCGCCTGCTGGGATGCCTGCCGCGACCGTGCCGAGCGCACCGATGCCGCGCCGCGCCTGCCGATTGACCGCTGCTTTACGATTAAGGGCGTCGGCACTGTCGTAACGGGAACGCTGCACGGTGCGTCGGTTGCGGTGGGCGACGAGCTGATGGCTTTGCCGTCGCGTACGGTCTGTCGCGTGCGCGGGATTCAGGTGCATGGCGATACGCCGCGCGCGCTGCCTGGTCAGCGTGTGGCGCTCAACCTAGTTGGTGACGGTGTCGCGGCGCTTGACCGTGGCGAGATGCTGGGCGTGGCGGACCGCTTTGGCCAGACGTTGCGCTTTATGATGACGTTCACCTACCTGGGCCGCGAGGGCACCAAGCCGCGCGTGCTCGAGTCGGGCGCGCGCGTGCATGTGATGGCCGGCACGGCCGAGGTCGTCGGCCGCATCATGTTCATGGAGGGCGAGGCCCCCATGGCGGTGGGCGAAACCCGTATTGTTCAGGTGCGCTTAGAAAACTCGCTGCCGCTGTGTGCCGGAGACCATGCCGTGGTGCTGTCGTATTCGCCCGTTATGCTCATCGGCGGCGGGCGCGTGCTGCTTTCGCGCTGCCGTCGCTCGCGCGAGCTTTCTGCCGGAGAGCGCGCACTGTTTGTGGCGCTTGAGTCCGGCGATACCGCGGGCGGTGTGGGCGCTTGGCTGGCGCTGCAGATGCTGCCGGTTACGGCGGTTGATGTTACCGACGCTTTGGATCTTGGTGTAGGCGAGGTCGATGCCGCACTGCGCGGGTTGGTGTCGCAGGGCTCTGTTCGCAAGCTTGCTGTGGGTGATGCGGACTACTTGGCGGACGCCGTGGTGCTCGACGTCGCGATGGATGCACTGGCGGCGACCCTGACCGCCATGCACGCGGCGGCTCCCAAGGAGACGGGATTTACGCCCGGCGCTGTTGCCCATGCTGCGTGGCCTGCCGCTGATGATGGCGTTGCCGCGGCTCTGATTGCCGAGGGCTGCTCGCGTGGCGTGTGTGCCGCCGAGGGTGCCGAGGTATTCGACCCGCACTCCGCTGCCGCCGCGGCGCGTGTGGTGCGCGAGGCCTGCGAACGTATCGTTGCCTTGCTGGACGAAGCCGGCCTCGATGCACCGACGTTGCCCGAAGTAGGCGAGCAGTTGCAGCTCGATCGCGACACCATGACGCGTGCCCTGCGCGAGCTTTCGCTCAATCGCTCGATCGTTAAGGTCGAGCGCGACGTTGCCCTGTCTGCCGCCGCCGAGGCCCATGCGCGTGAGCTCGTCGCCGCCGCCATTGAGGCAGCCGGCGGCGCTGCCACCACGAGCGTGCTGCGTGAGGCTCTGGGCGTGTCGCGCAAACGTGCCATCAGCATCTTGGAGCACCTGGATAGCGTGCGCTTTACGGTGCTCGACAAGGACGCCGGCGGCCTGAGGTCCCTGCGCTAGATCGGCCGCCCCGCCCCGCCTCCTCAGTTGCGGTGAAATAGTTCCTATTTGGAGGCTTTGGCAGCAAATACAGGAACTATTCCACCGCAACTTCTTGTTCGTCTTTTTGGGATGGAGCCGTTTCGGTTTGGTAAAATACCGCCGCACTTGGGAACGGATGGGCTCCGGTGGGCTCCGCGGTCCTCAAAACCGTTGCGAGGCGTGCAAAACGTCTTGGATGTGTTCGATTCACATACGTTCCCGCCATACGCTACCAGCGCTTTTGTGCTCGCGGTCTTGCTGCGTGCCGCAAAGGCGCTGTTTTGTTTTTGCACGAGCTTTTCGTAGCGCTGCTATTTCGGTAGCTGTATTTAGCTTCGTGCACCGGGTTTCGAGCATGCCGATGGAGGTGTTTTGCCGTATGACTACCGTAAGACGTGCCGATCTTTCTTGTGTCGTCCAAGCGGGTGGGCTGTCCTCGCGCATGGGCTGTGATAAGGCTCGCATGGCGTTTTGCGGCGAGCCGCTCATCGAACGCGTACTGGGTCGGCTGGCGCCAGTTGCCGGCGAGTTGGTCGTGACGACTTCGCGTCCCAGCGAGCTTGCCTACCTTGAGGAGCGCGCGTTTGGCGGCCTGGTGCCGCGTGTAGTGGCGGACCTTGAGGGGCCGGCGGGCGCCATGCGCGGCATCGCGAGTTCGCTGACTGCGGCCCGGCTGCCTCTCGTTGCTATCGTCGCCTGTGATATGCCGTTTGTCTCTTCGGAGCTAATCGGTGCCCTTGCTGGCTGTGTCGAGGCCGAGGCGCTCGACGTTTGCGTGCCGCGCGAGGAGCGGGGGATTGAGCCGCTTTGCGCCGTCTGGCGCCGTGACGCGTGTGCGCCGGTTGCCCAAGAGCTGCTCGCCGGTGACCGTCAGCGAATCCGCTGCCTGATCGACCGGGTGAACGCCGGGTATTTGGACGAGCCTCAGATTGTCGCGGTCGCAGGCTCGACGCTCTGCTTCGAGAACGTCAATACGCCCGAGGAGTTTGCGGCGGCCGAGTTACTCGCCTAGACGATTGGAGTTGCCATGTCTCACGATATTTGTCCCGACACGGGAGAACCTTGCACTTGCGATGGGTCCGAACCCTGTACCTGCGGTTGCAGTGGCTGTGGACATACTGCGGAAGAGGAAGCGGCCGCCGCGGCGTATCGTGATGCACACCGCGAAGGCCCGTCCGGTGATGCTCTCGACCATGAACGCAAGATCATCGTTTCGTTCGATAGCACCTTCGATGTGATGGAATGCGAGCAGCTGTGCCTTGCCGCCGGTGTGCCCGGGCGCATCATGCCGCTGCCCGGCTCCATCACCGCCGGCTGCGGGCTGTGCTGGGCCATGCCGTTCTCGGGCGATGCCCTCGCCGCCTTCCGCGCCGCCACCGAGGGCTGCATAACCCCCGCCGACTACCATCAGCTCGTCCTCTAACCACCAAAACCACCACAAAGGTGCCTGTCCCCAATGTGGTGGTTTGGAACACGTGGACGAAACAGGTTTGAAACACGGGTTTTGCATGTCAGGCACTCAAAAACGCCTCTACCTGCATCGTAATCAAAACGAAACATCTGCTCGTCGGCTTATGCGAAACTTTCCCGCAACAGTGCGATACTATCCATACTCGATAAAGTTCGCGGCGCATAGGGTGCCGCGACCAACATTTTTCGTTTCCCATCATTGGAGGAAGCATGAGCTACACGCAGAAAGTTCTCGAAGAGCTCAAGGCCCGCTATCCCGAGCAGCCTGAGTTCATCCAGGCCGCGACCGAGATCCTCGGCACCATCCAGCCGGCGCTCGACGCCCATCCCGAGTACGAGGAGGCCGCCCTGCTGGAGCGCCTCGTCGAGCCTGAGCGCATCGTTATGTTCCGTGTTCCCTGGGTCGACGACCAGGGTAAGGTCCAGGTCAACCGCGGCTATCGCGTCGAGTTCAACTCTGCCATTGGACCCTACAAGGGCGGCCTGCGCTTTAACCCGACGGTCACCCTGGGTATGCTCAAGTTCCTGGGCCTGGAGCAGATCCTCAAGAACAGCCTGACCACCCTTCCCATGGGCGGCGGCAAGGGCGGGTCCGACTTTGACCCCAAGGGCAAGTCCAACAACGAGATCATGCACTTCTGCCAGTCCTTCATGACCGAGCTCTATCGCCACATCGGCCCCAACACCGACGTTCCCGCCGGCGACCTGGGCGTTGGCGGCCGCGAGGTTGCCTACCTGTTCGGTCAGTACAAGCGCCTGACTAACGAGTGGACCGGCGTCCTCACCGGCAAGGGCCTCTCCTTTGGCGGCTCGCTCGCCCGTACCGAGGCCACCGGCTACGGCCTGGCCTACTTTGTGGACGAGTACCTCAAGAGCCGCGGCGACTCCTTCGAGGGCAAGAACGTCGTCGTTCACGGCTCCGGTAACGTCGCCATCTACGCGGTCCAGAAGGTCTCCCAGCTCGGTGGCAAGGTGCTGGCCTGCTCCGACACCCATGGCTGGGTCGAGGATCCCGACGGCATCGACTACACCGTGCTCGAGCACGTCTACAACAAGAAGCGCTCCGGCCACGACAAGGGCGTTACGCTCGCTATGTACGTTGACGAGAAGCCCAACGCCGTGTGGCACGAGGGCGACGGCCGCGGCGTGTGGCAGCTGCCCTGCGACATTGCGCTGCCCTGCGCTCGCGAGAACACGCTGCTGCTCGAGGACGCCCAGGCGCTCGTCGCCAACGGCTGCAAGGTGGTCGGCGAGGGCGCGAACATGCCCACGACCATCGAGGCCACAACCTACTTCCAGGAGAACGGCGTCGCCTTTATGCCCGGTAAGGCTGCCAACGCCGGCGGCGTGCTCGTGTCCGGCCTGGAGATGAGCCAGAACGCCGAGCACCTGTCCTGGACCTTCGAGGAGGTCGACGGCAAGCTCGAGCAGCTCATGCGCGGCATGTTCCACAATGTGGACGACACCGCCAAGGAGTACGGCCAGGAGGGCAACTTTGTCATGGGCGCCAACATCGCCGGCTTCCTGAAGGTCGCCGACGCCATGCTCGCCCAGGGCGTCTGCTAAATCTTCGCTCGACATAGCATGTTATAAGGCTCCCAGTCATTCCGGCTGGGAGCCTTTTTTGATCTGTTGGGGACGGAGGAAAACGGATCATTATGTCTCGGCCCTCTGCCGGCCGCCCCTTAAGTTGCGGTGAAATACGGACTGTTGGGCGCCCTAAGCCCGACAAACAGTCCGTATTTCACCGCAAGTTATGGATGGGAGGGAGGTTTTTGTGCTGTGGAAGGTCGCGGCCCTTCGTTTGGTACACTTAGAGGTACTGGACAAGTGAAGAGATGGGGGAGAACGTGCTCAAGTTCGGTACCTACGTCCGTGTTGGAAGCGCGGCCGAAGCCTATGAGCTCTTACAGAAGAACCGCAACAACAAGATTGTGGGCGGCGGCATCTGGATGCGCCTGGGTTCGCGTCGCGTGGCGACGGCGATTGACCTTTCGGCCTGCGGACTGGATCAGATCGAGGAGACCGAGACCGAGTTTCGCATCGGTGCCATGTGCACCCTGCGCCAGCTCGAGCGTCATGCCGAGCTCAACGCGCTTGTCAACAATGTCTTTGAGTTCGCCGTCCATGACATCGTGGGTGTGCAGCTGCGCAACACCGCCACGCTAGGCGGCAGCATCTACGGCCGCTTTGGCTTCTCGGACGTGCTCTCGGCGTTCCTGGCGCTCGATTCGTACGTTGAGCTGACGGGTGCCGGCCGCGTGCCGCTTGCCGAGTTCGTGGACATGGGTTACGTGCGCGACGTGATCGAGCGCGTGGTGGTCGTTAAGCACGATTACCGCGCAAGCTATGAGGCCGTGCGCAAGGCCGCGACCGACTTCCCCTCCTTAAACGTCACCGCCGCCTGGTGGGACAACAGCTGGCATGTCACTGTGGGTGCCCGTCCGCTGCGCGCGACCCTGCTGCAGGGCGAGGCATGCGGCCTGGCGAACGAGCAGCCTTCCGAGGACGAGCTGCGCGCCCTGGCCGCGTCCGTACGCGCGCTGAGCTACGGCACCAACATGTGGGGCTCGGCTGACTACCGCCGTTGCATCTCGGCCCCGCTGGCGATTCAGGCTGTGCGCCGCGCCGCCGGCATCGAGCTTTCGGCCGCGCTTGCCCGCGAGCTCGAGACCGTGCAAGTGCCCAAGTTTGCCACGGACGAGTATTCCTGCCGCCGCGTGCCCGGCGTCGATTCTAGCGAGGTGCGCTAATGGCTGCCAAACTCATCGATCTTTCCTTTACGCTCAACGGCCGCAAGGTCAAGGTCCAGATTGCCCCCGACACCATGCTCTTTTCGCTTTTGCGCGAGCAGGGTTGCGCGTCGGTGCGCTGTGCCTGCGAAACCACTAACTGCGGCCTGTGCACGGTGTGGCTCGACGGCGACCCGGTGCTGAGCTGCTCGGTTCCCGCCGCCCGCGTCGAGGGCCGCTTCATCACCACGCTTGAGGGCCTCAGGGCCGAGTCCGAGGCACTGGCCCGTGCGATGGCTGCCGAAGGTGCCGAGCAGTGCGGTTTTTGCGCCCCCGGCCTCATCATGAATGTGCTGGCGCTTGCCCGCGCCGCCAAGGAGGACCCGAGCCTCGTTGCCACGCGCGAGGAGCTCTCGCGCCAGCTGGCCGGCAACCTCTGCCGTTGCAGCGGCTACGAGAGCCAGCTGCGCGCCATCGTGCGCTTCCTTAACGAGTCCGGCGTGCAGGTGGGCTTTGAGATGCCCGAGCTGCCGGTCAACGACACCAGCTGCGACGGTGTCTCGTACAAGCAGATTACCCACAAGCAGCCCAAGAAGGACTCGAAGGCCCTGCTTGAGGGGCGTCCCGTCTACACGGGCGATATGGTGCCCGCCGGCGCCCTGATTGTCAAGCTCAAGCGCAGCCCGTATGCGCGCGCCAAGATCCGCTCCATCGATACATCGCGCGCCCTGAAGGTGCCCGGCGTGGTGGGCGTCTACACCTACGAGGACGTGCCCAAGCGCCGCTTTACCATCGCCGGCCAGAGCTATCCGCAACCGAGTCCCTACGACCGCCTGATCCTCGAGAACCTCGTCCGTTACCAAAACGAAGAGGTGGCGATCGTCGCCGCCGAGACCGAGGAGGCCGCCGACAAGGCGCTCAAGCTCATCAAGGTCGACTACGAGGTGCTCGAGCCCCTGCTCGACTTTACCCAGGCGCTCGATAACGACATCGTGGTCCACCCCGAGGGCGACGTGACCTTTATGTTCCCGCAGGGCGGCGACGTTGCTCGCAACCTGGTGTGCAGCGGTACCAGCGATTTTGGCGACCTCGACGAGGCATTCGCCCAGAGCGACATCGTCTTTGAGCGCACCTACACGAGCCAGGCCACGCAGACCGCGCCCATGGAGACCTTCCGCGCCTTCGCGACGACCGATGCGTTCGGCCGCATCTCGGTGACCACCTCGACGCAGGTGCCCTTCCACGTCCGCCGCATGGTCGCGCAGTCGCTCGACATTCCGCAATCGCAGGTGCAGGTCATTAAGCCGCGCATCGGTGGCGGCTTTGGCTCCAAGCAGACGGGCTGCTGCGAGATCTTCGTGGCGTTCGTGACGCAGCAGACCGGCCGTCCGAGCTATTGCTGCTACACCCGCGAGGAGACCATCACTGCGGGCAACTCGCGCCACCAGATGCAGATGACCGTTAAGCTGGGCGCCATGAACGACGGCACCATCACGGCCATCGACCTGCATACGCTGTCCAACGCCGGTGCTTATGGCGAGCACGCTACCACGACGATCGGCCTTTCGGGCCACAAGAGCCTGCCCATCTACAACCACGTGAAGGCGAGCCGCTTTAGCTGGGACGCCGTCTACACCAATACCAACCGTGGCGGCGCGTATCGCGGCTACGGCGCCACCCAGGGCCAGTTTGCCGTGGAGAGCGCCGTCAACGAGCTCGCCGACATGCTGCACATGGACCCTGCCGACCTGCGCCTTAAGAACATCGTGCGCGAGGGCGAGGTCATGCCGCAGTACTACAACGAGAAGCTCAACGCCTGCGCACTCGACCGCTGTCTGCTGCGCGCGATGGACATGATCGGCTGGCGCGACAAGCCGCTAGCCGTCGACCTGGGCGACCGCGTGCGTGCCCTGGGCTGCGCGCTCACCATGCAGGGCTCGGGCATCTCCAACGTGGACATCGCCGGCATCGACATGCGCCTGGAAGAGGACGGCTTTATTACCATCGGCACCGGCGCTACCGATAACGGCATGGGCGTCGACACGATCCTGGCGCAGATTGCCGCCGAGGAGCTGGGCGTGGAGAGCTCGCTCATTGTGGTGCGCGGCGTGGACACCGATGTGTCGCCGTTCGACGCTGGCTCGTACGCGAGCTCGGGTACGTACGTGACGGGCCTTGCCGCCAAGAACGCCGCGACCGAGCTGCGCGAGAAGATTTGCGCCAAGGCCGCCCAGATGTGGGATGTAGACGCCACCGACGTGGTCTTCGATGGCCAGTACGTGCGTCTGTCCGACGAGCGTGCCGCGCGCGAGCAGAATCGCTACCTCACGCTGCGCGACTTTGCCAACCTGTGCGTCAAGAACATCGCGGGCGGCGATGCGCTCACCTCGCATGCCTCTGCCTGCCTGCCCGTTTCGCCTCCGCCGTTTATGGCCGGCATTGCCGAGGTCGAGGTCGACAAGGCCACCGGCAAGGTGACTGTTGTGGACTACGCGGCGGCTGTGGACTGCGGCACCGTGATCAACGAGGCGCTCGCGCGCGTCCAGGCCGAGGGCGGCATTGCCCAGGGTATTGGTCACGCGCTCTACGAGATTGTCGAGCACGATGACCGCGGCCGTCTGCGCACCGGCAACTTTATGAGCTACAAGCTGCCCACGCGCCTGGATATCGGCAGCATTCGCGTGGCCTTTGAGCCGAGCTACGAGCCGACGGGTCCGTTTGGCGCCAAGTCGATTGGCGAGGTCGTCATCAACACGCCGCTCGCCGCCGTGGCCTCGGCCGTGGCACACGCCACCGGACATCAGGTACGCTCGCTGCCGATCACGCCCGAGAAGGCCCTGCTGGGGGAGTAGCGGGTCAGCGAACAAGTCGTAATGGGCGGGGCGGGGCAACTCGCCCCGCCTTTTGCACTCATGGTGAGGTCGTGAGCCTGTAAAACGTGTGCGTGCGCTTGCCGCTCGTATCTGCTATCATTCCTAGTCTGTGCGTTCATGCGGGCGTGGCGGAATTGGTAGACGCGCCAGATTTAGGTTCTGGTGGGATTCCCGTGAAGGTTCGAGTCCTTTCGCCCGCACCAACGCACCCGCGTCGGCTTATGCCCTCGCGACGCTTGTTGCATAAAGGTACCAGCACCTCAGATAAGCTGGGCAGTATGAGGAGGAACGTGTTGAACATCACCGCTTCTGACGTCAAGGACGCCAAGCTCACCGCTACGGTCACCATCCCGGCCGCCGACGTCGACGCCGCGATCAAGAAGGCCTACAAGGAGACCGCCAAGAAGTACCGCTTCCCGGGCTTCCGCGCCGGTAAGGCCCCCCGTCCGGTCATCGACTCTGCTCTTGGCGCCGAGGCTACCCTCGCTCAGGCCACCAACGACCTGATCGCCGCCAACGAGCCCGCCGTCCTCAACGAGCTGGACATCGTGCCCACCAAGAACGGTGACTACAAGGAGCTCGACCTCGCCAAGGATCACGAGGACTACACCTACACCGTCGAGTTCTCCCTGCGTCCCGCCGCTGAGCTCTCCTCTTTCGACGCTGTCGAGATCGAGATGCCTCCCGCGGAGGTCACCGAGTCCGAGATCAACAACCAGGTTGAGATGCTCCTCAACTACCGTGCCACCTTCGAGGACGTCGAGGGCCGCGCCGTCGAGGCCGAGGACTACGTTACCGTCGACCTCAAGGCCGTCGAGAACGCCGACAACTTTGCCGCCGAGGGCCGCATGCTCATCGCCGGTAGCGACAGCAACCCCAAGGAGTTCAACGAGGCCCTGATCGGCGCCAACGTTGACGACGTCAAGACCGTTACCTGGACCGACGAGGTCGAGGAGGGCGAGGAGGCCGAGACCCATACCGTCGAGGTCACCGTCAAGGGCATCAAGGTCCGCAACACCCCCGAGCTCACCGACGAGCTCGTCAAGTCCGACTTTGGCTTCGACAGCATCGACGCCATGCGCGACGCCATCAAGATCGAGATCGAGCAGGACAAGGCTTCCCGCCTCCCGGCCGAGAAGGAGAACCGTTGCGTCTCCGCTCTCGCCGAGCGCCTGCAGCTCGACGAGATGGACGCCGACTACGAGCAGTCCGTCTTTGAGGAGCTTGGCCAGAACTTCCTGTCCAACCTCGCTGCCCGCGGCATGACGCTGGACACCTGGCTGCCCGCTTCCGGCCTGACCATGGAGCAGTTCATCGGCGACCTGCACAAGCAGGCCAACGACGTTGCCCGTGAGTCCCTGGCTCTCGACGCCCTCGCCCGCGAGCTCAAGATCGAGGTCACCGAGGACGACATCAACGCCGAGTTCGAGAAGGCCGGCGTCAAGGACGTCGAGGCTTCCAAGGCCGAGTTCATCGCCGATGGTCGCATGCCTGCCGTCCGCGAGTCCATCCGTCGCTCCAAGGCCGTCGACCACCTGGTCGAGAACGCCAAGGTGACCGAGGTCGACGAGACCGCCAAGGACGCCGAGTAATTCTCGCCACCTTGCCCGCGAGCGCATGCGTGCGCCCGTGATGGGGTAAAGTTATACACCGGTTATCCGGTAGCTTCGTACGGTGCCAGCCAATGCATAGCATGCGGGCACCGTACGTTTATCTAGAACCAATTTGGTCCGCAAGAGAGAAATGGAGATGCGTATGATCGCTAAGTTCGATTCCGCCCTCGTGCCATACGTTATCGAGCAGACGCCGCGCGGCGAGCGCAGCTACGATATCTATTCGCGCCTGCTCAACGACCGCATTATCTTCTTGGGCGAGGAGATCAACTCCGTCAGCGCCAACCTGGTCGTTGCCCAGCTGCTGCATCTTGAGAGCCAGGATGCCGAGAAGGATATCTCGCTCTATATCAATTCGCCCGGTGGCGAGGTCTACTCCGGCCTGGCAATTCTGGACACCATGAACTTCATTAAGCCGCAGGTCTCCACCATCTGCGTCGGTATGGCCGCGTCTATGGCCGCCGTGCTGCTTTCGGCCGGCGCCAAGGGCAAGCGCTTCTGCCTGCCGCACTCCAAGGTCATGATTCACCAGCCCAGCGGCGGTGCCCAGGGCCAGCAGACCGAGATCGAGATCGTGGCCGAGGAGATCAAGAAGACTCGCCGTGAGCTCAACCAAATCCTGTCCGACGCCTCGGGCCAGCCGATCGAGAAGGTTCAGGCCGATACCGAGCGCGACAATTACCTGACCGCTGCCGAGGCCCTCGACTACGGCCTGATCGACCGTATCGTCACCTCGCGCGACCTCGCCGCGAAGGACGCCTAGGATGGCAGGTAACATGCAGGACAACTTTGACGAGAACGGCAACCCCATCCGCTGCTCCTTCTGCGGAAAAGAGCAGGGCCAGGTCCGTCGTCTCGTAAAGGGCCCGACCAACATCTTTATCTGTGACGAGTGCGTCGCCGCCTGCTCCGAGATCCTTGAGGAGTCGCTGGCTTCGGACTTTATGGACGCCGCCCGCAATGGCAATCTCCCGGGTTTCCTCAACGACCACGGCCAGGCTGCGTCCCAGCCCGCCGTTGACCCCGAGGCAGAGGGCTTTGAGCTCGAGGACGACCGCCAGGTCATCACGCACGTGCCGACCCCGCACGAGATTTATGACGAGCTTTCGGCCTATGTCATGGGCCAGGAGGACGCCAAGCGCGCCATGTCGGTTGCCGTGTACAACCATTACCGCCGCGTGATCGAGGGTGGTGCTGCGCTTTCGGCCTTTGACGATGGCTTGGACTCGCAGCTCGACGATGATATGGACGAGGTGGAGCTCGCCAAGTCCAACATTTTGCTGCTCGGTCCCACCGGTACCGGTAAGACCCTGCTCGCCCAGACGCTCGCGCGCATCCTCGAGGTGCCGTTTGCCATCGCCGACGCCACCGCGCTCACCGAGGCCGGTTACGTGGGGGAGGATGTGGAGAACATCCTGCTCAAGCTCATCAATGCCGCCGATGGCGATATCGAGCGCGCGCAGGTGGGCATCATCTACGTGGACGAGATCGACAAAATCGCCCGCAAGGCCGAGAACCTCTCCATCACCCGCGATGTTTCGGGCGAGGGAGTTCAGCAGGCGCTGCTTAAGATCCTTGAGGGCACGGTGGCAAGCGTTCCGCCCACCGGCGGCCGCAAGCATCCCCAACAGGAGCTGCTGCAGATCGACACGACCAACATTCTGTTTATCTGCGGCGGTGCCTTTGTGGGTCTGGACAAGATCATCGCCGATCGCGTGGGCAACAAGGGCGTGGGCTTTAACTCCGAGATCGCCGGCCCCACCTCGGTCGACGAGAACGACCTGCTGCGTCAGGTGCTCCCGCAGGACCTCAATGCCTTTGGCATGATTCCCGAGTTTGTGGGACGTACGCCCGTCGTCACCCAGACGCAGGCGCTCGACGAGGACGACCTGGTGTCGATCCTGACCGAGCCCAAGAATGCCGTGGTGCGTCAGTACCGCAAGATGTTCCAGCTCGAGGACGTTGAGCTTGAGTTTGAGGACGCGGCTCTGCACGAGATCGCCCGCATGGCACTTGCCCGCAAGACCGGCGCCCGCGGCCTGCGTGCCATCTGCGAGGACGTGCTGCAGCAGACGATGTTCGATCTCCCCAGCGAGGAGGGCGTTTCCAAGGTCGTCGTGACCGAAGCCTCCGTAAAGGGCGAAGAGCAGCCCCAGCGTATCTATGGCTAAACCAGCCTAAAACGTGTTTGCAAATAGCCTCTGACCATTCGCGGTCGGAGGCTATTTTATATATGCGCAATAACCCCAACTACCTGTGTTATTCTGTGTGTTTGTTTAAGCCTCAGCGAAGTCATATCAGACTGAAGTAATCGATACCTAAGGGGAGGAATGTAGGCCCGATTTTCGTAGATTCCGCACGAGCCGAAGACCACTTAATGTGGTCTTCGAGCGAGCCCAGGACCTGACCGAGCGAAAATCGGGCCTACATTCCTCCCCGGCGGGACAGGGAGAGATATATGGAAGAAATGCCCAAGAACTACGATCCGTCGACCAACGAGCCGGCGATCCTGCAGAAGTGGCTCGACGGCGGCTACTATAAGCGCCGCGAGGGCGTGGGCGACTGCACCGTCACCATTCCGCCTCCCAACGTGACCGGCAAGCTCCACATGGGTCACGCCACCGACGACTCCATCCAGGACGCCATCATCCGTATGGCCCGCATGCGCGGCAAGTCCACGCGCTGGGTGCTCGGCACCGACCACGCCGGTATCGCCACGCAGACCAAGGTCGACAAGAAGCTCAAGAGCGAGGGCATCAGCCGCCTGGAGATCGGTCGCGACAAGTTTGTAGACGCCTGCTGGGATTGGACCCACGAGTACGGCGGCATCATCGTCGAGCAGATCAAGCGTATGGGCTGCTCCGTCGACTTTGATAACGAGCGCTTCACCATGGACGAGGACTACGCCCAGGCCGTGCGCAAGGTGTTCTGCGACTGGTACCACGATGGTCTGATCTACCGCGGCAAGCGCATCGTCAACTGGTGCCCCAACTGCACCACCGCCATCTCGGACGACGAGGCCGAGTACAAGGACGAGAAGGGCCACCTGTGGCACCTGCGCTACCCGCTGACCGAGCCGGTCAACGGCCAGGACTACATCGTCGTCGCCACCACGCGCCCCGAGACCATGCTCGGCGACACGGGCGTCGCCGTCTCCCCGAAGGACCCCGAGAAGGCCGCCTTTGTGGGTAAGACCGTCAAGCTCCCCATCGTCGACCGCGAGATCCCCATCTTTGAGGATTGGCATGTCGACGCCAACTTCGGTTCCGGCTTCGTTAAGGTTACGCCTGCCCACGACCCCAACGACTACGCCATGGGTCAGGCTCACGACCTGCCGCAGATCAATATCTTCGACGAGCACGCGGTGGTCGTTGAGGGCTACGGCGAGTTCACCGGTATGACCCGCGAGGAGTGCCGCGAGGCCGTCATCAAGTGGTTTGAGGAGCACGACCTGCTCGACCATGTCGAGGACCACGACCACTCCGTCATGCACTGCTACCGTTGCGACGCCGCCCTGGAGCCGTGGCTGTCCGAGCAGTGGTTCGTCGCCGTCGACAAGCTCAAGGGGCCGGCGCTCGACGCCGTCAACTCCGGCAAGGTCACCTTCCATCCCGCGCGCTGGACGCAGACCTACACCACCTGGATGGAGAACCTTAAGGACTGGTGCATCAGCCGTCAGCTGTGGTGGGGCCACCGTATCCCTGTGTTCTACTGCGAGGACTGCGGCTGGGAGGACGCCCTTACCGAGGACACCGACGTGTGTCCCAAGTGCGGCGGCCATCACGTGCACCAGGACGAGAACGTGCTGGACACCTGGTTCAGCTCGCAGCTGTGGACCTTTGCCACGCAGGGCTGGCCGCAAAAGCCGGAGCTGCTCGAGGGGCATCACCCCACGACGGCGCTTGTCACCGCGCGCGACATCATCGCGCTGTGGGTCGCCCGCATGGTCATGAGCTCGCTGTACTTCCTGGACGAGGTGCCGTTTAAGGACGTCGTCATCTACCCGACGATTCTTGCCAAGGACGGCAGCCGCATGTCCAAGTCCAAGGGCAACGGCGTTGACCCCATGGACCTCATCGGTATGTACGGCGCCGACGCCATGCGCTTCAACCTGCTCACGCTGTGCACCAACAACCAGGACGTCAAGTTCGACGCGAACATCGACAAGAAGACCAAGAAGCTCATCGATAGCCCACGCACCGAGCAGGCCAAGTCGTTTGTGACCAAGATCTGGAACGCCAGCCGCTTCTTGCTTATGAACATGGAGGGCTACACGCCCGGCGAGCCCGTCGTGGAGACGCCGGCTGACGCCTGGATGTTCAGCCGTCTGGCAAAGGCCGTGAAGATGGTCACCGAGGGTATCGAGAAGTACACCTTTGGCGATATGGCTCGCGGCGTGCAGCGGTTCTTCTGGAATGAGGTCTGCGACTGGTACGTCGAGGTTACCAAGGCCCGCCTGAAGGGCGAGGGCCGTCTGCAGGCGCAGCGCAACCTGATCTTTGTGCTCGACACCTCCATTCGCCTGATGCACCCGCTCATGCCGTTTGTCACCGAGGAGATCTGGGACAACATGCCGGCGAGCGTGCTCGACCTGGACGCCGAGGGCAACGTGGATCGCGCCGAGGCGCTCATGATCGCCAAGTGGCCCGAGCCCGCCGACTACGCCAAGTATGTTGACGAGGACGCCGAGCGTGCGTTTGAGCTGTGCCGTACTGTCGTGTCTGCCGCCCGCGCCACGCGCTCGCGTTATCGCTTGAGCCTCAAGGCCGAGCTCGACGTGGTCGTGCGCGCCGGTGCCGAGGACATCGAGAAGCTTGAGAGCCTCCGTTCGACCATCGAGCCGCTGGCGAACACTGCCTCGCTGGTCATGGGTACCGACGTTGAGAAGCCGGCTGCGAGCATCGCCGTGGTCGACAGCGGCGTCGAGGTCTTTGTGGTGCTCGAGGGCAAGGTTGACCTTTCGGCCGAGAAGGCGCGCCTGGAGAAGGAGATTGCCGCGGCCCAGAAGGAGCTCGCCGGCTGCGAGAAGACGCTCGCCAACGAGGGCTTTGTGGCTAAGGCTGCGCCCGCCGTGGTCCAGAAGAAGAGGGACCGTGCGGCTGAGCTCAAGGAGATCCTGGTGGCGCTGACTGCTCAGGTTGCTGACTTCTCCTAGATCTTACTGAGGGGCGCGTCCCGACGCTTTGCTCGCTACTGCGGACAGTCCTGCGCAAGACGGACGGCACATTAAGTGCTGTCCTTTGCGTGCGGAACTTGTATCGAGCAAAGCGTCGGGCCGCTCCTTGTGCGGTTACGTGGTTGTTTGCATCTGGCGCGTTTGGGCCACTGGGTTGTGGCCTTGATCTCGCTGCAAGCGGGGTTTGGCTGATATTTTGAATGGGAGGGGCTCGTTGTTGCTTACGGGCCTCTTTTTATGTTGAGGGGACTTTGGTTATGGCGAAGCGTTCTGGGTTGTATTCGGTGCCGTTTGGGGTTCCGGAACTTTCTTTTGATGAGGCTGTTGCACTTGCGGCCGATACGGGCAAGATTGCGCGTTATTCCACGCCGCTGCTCGAGACCGTCGTCGAGATGCTCGATGAGCTTGGTCGTCCTGACGAGTTCTATGATTGTGTCCAGATAGCCGGTACCAATGGAAAGACCTCGACAACGCGATTCTCGGCTGCCATTCTTCGTGGTGAGGGCCTTAAGACGGCACTCTTTACTTCTCCTCATCTGGTGCGCTATCCCGAGCGTATGGAGATTGACGGAAAGGTCGTCTCAGACGAGGTCTTTGCCCATGGTGTCTCTGTGGCGTATGAGGCGGGTCGTCGTCTCAATGCGCGTCGTGAGGCGGCGGGTGAGGAGCTTCGTTCTATTACGCCCTTCGATCTTTTGTCCGTGGCTGGTTTGACTATGTTTGCCGAGGCTTGCGTGGACGTGGCCGTGCTTGAGGTTGGCATGGGCGGACGCTGGGATGCTACGAGCGCGACCGATCCCGTGGCCGTCGCCATTACGGGCATTGGACTCGACCATATGAAGGTCCTTGGCGATACGCTCGAGGCAATTGCGGGGGAGAAAGCTGCTGTTATTAAGCCTGGGCGTTTGGTTGTTTTGGGCGAGGGTACCCATGAGGCAAGCGTTCAATGCGTGATGGATGCCCGTTGCCGTGAGTGCGGCGTTGTGCCGCTCGTGGTGAGCCATACGACGACCAAACTTCCGGCACACGTGGGCGATACGGTGGAGTTTAGCTGCACCACGCCGCGCGCGATCTATACGTCGAGTATGGTCAAGCCGGCGTATCAGCCGCAGAATGCCGCGTGCGCGATTATGCTGTGCGAGGGCTATCTGGGTCGCGAGCTCGACCACGATGCGCTCGACGCTTCGCTTATGGGCTGCCCCACGCCGGGTCGCTTTGATGTGCTGGGAACCGATCCGCTCAAGCTGATTGACGCCTGCCATAACCCCCAGAGCTGCGAGAACTTTGTGAGCGCACTGGACGAGATCGATCCGTGCGTAGAGAATCGCCCAACGCTGCTTTGCGCCGCATTGGCTGACAAGGACGTGGCGGGTATCGTCGACGTGCTGATTCCGGCGTTCCCCCGTGTGGTCGCGACCCAGACCGATTCCGATCGCGCCCTGCCGGCAGAGGAGCTTGCTGCCCTGGTGGATGCCGACAAGCTCGCGGGCGTGTACCCCAGCGTATCCGAGGCCCTCGCAGCCCTCGATGCCGCCGGCGAGCCCTTCGTAGCAGCCGGCACCATCACCCTAGCCGGCGAAGTAGCGGGGCTGCTGCGCTAGCCCATCCCCCCAGTAGTTGCGGTGAAATAGTTCCTGTTTTTGGGCTCTAGCAGCCCATCCAGGAACTATTCCACCGCAACTCAAAAACAGTCAAGTACTTGTAAAGTGTCCCCCCGCTTACGAAATCGTTTATGCCGCTTGACCTATCTCATATTGCGTTGCCACGCTGGGGAGGGGTACGCTCAGCCTAACTTGCAATCCGGACCCATGCTGTTTGGTCCGTTGAGCCAGTCGGGAGGAACTATGAATAGAAGGCATGTCAACGCGGCGATCACCGCGGGCCTGGCACTTACCATGACGGTTGGTTCGGTGCCACCGCAGGCGTTCGCCGAGATGATGCAGGGCGATACCACCCAGGTCGTTGCCGAGCAAAGCGATGCGACGGGTGCGGCTGCCACATCCGCGGACACCGGCCAGGCAACCTCGGAAGATCAGGCGGTCGACAAGATCGCCTCGCTTGCCGAGCAAACCGACTTGCATGTTGCTGAGGGCTCCGACGCAACGCTACCTCAAACCGTGGCGGCGACTTACGAGAGCGGCGCCACTAAGCAGGAAAACGTTACCTGGAAGCTGAACGGCGCCGATGCTCCGGCAACCTTGGCGCAGCTGCCTGCCGGCTCGTATGAGTTTGAGGGCACCGTCGATGGCGCTACCCAGACGGTCAAGCAGCGCGTGGTTATCGAGGCCGCCGCAGCGGATCCGGCCGCGGTTAATGCCGTCGAACCCGTGAGCTCAAACGAGGACCTGAAGATTGCGTCCGTTGATAGCACTCCAATTGTAAAAAAATATGTGGGACAGGGCTATGTTGGCGAAGAGTACGGCACCTCAGTCAATCTGACGCTGACAAATGGAACTAAAGCTACCGGCATGGTCAATTGGGACGAAGCCTCAAGGAACACTATCAAGACTGCTTCCGATGAATCGGAGGTGCCGATCCAAGGCTCCATTTCGTATATCTACATCGGTAACATGGGTTATTCGCTTAGTGAGCCCTATTCCGTTGCCGGAACGCTCAAGGTTTTTGTTCCCAGGTCTTCGAATTACACACAAAGCGTGACTACGTCGCCCGGCGTCGCGCCGTCTCTTCCTTCGACTGCCTATATATCCTATTCCGATAACTCGGGCTGTTCCTGCGATGTTGAGTGGGATGAGGTCTCCGATGTAGACTATCAAAAACCTGGCTCATTTGTCGTTGAGGGACATTTGACATACTCGCCTTCAACTTTGGTGAGTTGCACGGTAAATGTCCGTGAAATCAAGTCTGTTCAAACCGAATTTGAATGCATGACGGCAGTAGGGATGTCGCCGTCTCTTCCGTACCAGGCAATGGTTACTTTCGATCAAAATGAATCGCAGCCAGTTCATATCAATTGGGATTCCGTAAATCCCGATTCGTACGCTCAACCAGGTACTTTTGTTGTTAAGGGCAGGCTCGATGGGCTTGACCGGCGCGAAGTTACTTGTACAGTTACGGTGAAGGATGCCAAAGATTATTTTGACCTGGACTCGTTGACGTACGAACGTGTTGTTGGTGACGAATCGCCCCTTGACTCTGACGTGCACCTTAAGGTGACTCGACCGGATGGCGAGTACTGGTATAACTATCCTGTGAAATGGGACAATGCTGACGCCTCTCGATTCCAGACGGCTGGCACTTATGAAGTTGCCGGTACTATCGGGGACTGCGGTGTTTCTTCTCTTGCTGGTCTAACGGTTAAGGCGACGGTCGTCGTTAAAGAGGTTGCCTCTATCGCTCAAGTTGCACCCATTGATACGCCAGTTGGCATCCGTCCTACAACGGGCTCAAGTGCCGGCTCCCTTCCATATACCGTTAAGGTGACTTTCACCGACGGGTCTACAGTTAATGGTGGCGTTACCTGGGATACAATCCTGGATTCCATGGTCGCGCAGGAGGGTTCCTTTACCCTCGGAGGCTCTATCATGTATAACCGAAGTGAACCTGGCTCTCCGTCTATACCAGTCTCGTTGGGCAGTGCCCATCGTGCCTCTATTAACGTCAACGTTCGTGCGCTGCAGATGCCATCTACGACTTCGATAAGTACGCTCGTTGGCGCGCAAATTCATATGCCGTATACCATAGAAGCAACGATGTGGAATGGTTCTCGTGGCAACTATTCCGTCCAATGGCCTGCTATTAGTCAGAATACGCTGAACAAGCTGGGCAAATCGACTATTACGGGTTATTTCTTGGGCTCGAATATTCCGGTAACAGCGACTATTAATGTGTGCGACCTTGCCAACGATGATTTGGGAAGGATCGCCTACATTCCCGATGTCGGATTCGCTTATTCGTACGGATCGAATCAATTTCTGCTGTCGGACGGAAATTACTACAGCCTTTGGGGGGTTGGAGACTCCCTTTATACATGGGATGAGATCCCGCAGGACCTCAAAAACGGCAAACCGGGCGACTATGAGATAAGCGGAACAATTACCGGCACGCTTGCAAGGATTCGTGCGACCGCTACGTGTGGAGAGGTCAAGGGCATAAATCACTACAGTGAGACTGGCACGACTCTCGTGCAGTCTTATGAAGATACATACGTTATCTATCCTGGTGAGCAGCTCTATCTCGATAATACGACCGTCGAGGGCGTTCTAAAGGATGGTACACGTTTCTCTAATCTTAAGGTTAACTGGGATGAGTATGATAGCAATCCAAAGGAGAGCTGCACGATAACCGGCACAGTTGCGGGGACGAATATCCCGGCAACGATTCATGTGATCGTGACTGACAAGTGGAAAGCGGAACTCGATACCATTAAGGTCCTCAAGGGACATGATGGTTCAGGATTGCTTCCAACCAACGTTATACTGGTAAGCCCCGACGTAAAGGATCAGTCTGTCCATCATTCCAAGTATGCTCCCGTGACATGGAACACAAAGGGGTTTGACTGGAGCCAAGGCGGAATCGTTTCGGGTACCGCTCAGCTGTCTTACTATACGGGCAGTAACAGCAGTGTTGTGGATATTCCTGTGACTGCAAATGTTCAGGTTGTGAATAGGGCTACATCCGTTCAGGGCGGCACGTTGTGGACCGTTCCTGGCGTTGCGCCTGATTTGCCAGAGACCCTTGAGGTCGTCTACGACAATGACATGTCCGTTGGGCCGCAACGCGAAAACGTCATCTGGGAAGACGTTTCCCCCGATGCCTATGCCAAGGAGGGCACGTTTAAGGTTAAGGGCAAGCTCCAAGGTGGTGCCGAGGCGACGGTTACTGTTGATGTTTGCTCGATTTCGTCCGTGAACGTTCCCGAGCGTATTGTGACGGCCAACGGCGTTGAACCCGAGATGCCGTGGAACAATATTTCGGTGACTACGAGCGACGGTAAAACGCGCACTGCGTGGATTGAATGGAACGGCTATCGTTCTTCGGACTATACCGGCGAGCCCGGCAAGGTCTCCACGGTTACCGGTAAGCTGTACGCTAGCGGCCTTGATAGGTTCGGCGTTGGCACCAACACCGGCCTTACTGTCCAAACCAAAATCGTGATTGCTGGAGTCGAGAAAGCGTTTGATAACGGTGAGACTGCGGTGACCACGAAGGCCGGTGCCGCTCCTACGATGCCTTCCAAGCTGGCAGTCGAGATGAGCGACGGTTCGATCTCGACGGCTGCTGTTAAGTGGGATCCGATTGCGCCCGAGAAGTATGAAAAGCCTGGTACGTTCTATGTAACGGGCCATGTTGTCGGCTTTGATGGCGCTGCTGTTATGGCGCATGTTGACGACGAGGGTCAGAACGTTGGCGTGGACGAGCATGGCGTCGTGACCGCTAAGGTGACGGTTGCCGATAAGACGGCTCAAAAGGTCGCGCTGCAGCCGCAGGCCGTTGTGATTAACACGACGGTTGGGTCGAAGCTGGCATTGCCTAAGTTCGTTAATGTCAATTACTCTGACGGCACCTTCACAGCACATGGCCAATACGATGGCACCGAAATCACGGAGTGGACCGGCACAGACGGTCTCGACATCAATGGCCCCCTTACCAAGACCGGCACCTATAAACTCGTCGGCAAGCTCAAAGGCATCGACAATGTCAACGCCATCGTGTACGTCAATGTTCGTGAGGCGCCGCGGACTATTACCAAACTCGAGGCTAAGTCGTTTAGCGTGGCCAAGGGTACGTCCAAGCAGGACCTGTACCAGCAGATGCCCAAGCAGGTTGTGGCGACTTATTCCGACGGCTCAACCGATCTGCTCGACATTGACACGTGGGACCTCTCCAACGTTACGGACAAGCTGCTCGTCGAAACCGGTACCGTGAAGATTACCGGCACGGTTAAGCTTAATGGCGCCAAGGTGACCTGCAACGTGACTGTGGTGGACCAGGATGCCGAGACGCCCGACCACGTTGAGCCGGTTGCCGACATTCATATTGCGGACAATGCCAAGGTTGCGGACCTGATGGCCATGCTGCCGTCCACGGTGACGGTGGTCATGAAGGACGGCAAGACTAAGAACGAGACGCCCGTTAAGTGGTCTCAGGTCGATAGCCTGGGTCGCGCCGGCAACGAGTTTGAGGTCACGGGCCTGACGGACAACGGCATGACCGTAAAGGTGAAGGTCAAGGTGACCGCGCATATCGTGAGCCTTGACGCAGCTGATGATATTGAAGTCGAGCGCGACACGAAGGCATCGGAAGCTTTGGCTAAGCTGCCTAAAAAGGTTACGGCTGTCTATTCTGATGGCCTTGATGCCGAGGTCGACGTGAAGTGGGACACCAAGGGCCTCTCCGACAAGGACTTTGCCAAGGAGGGCGAGGTCACGGTCAAGGGTACGGTTGCCGGAACGGATCAGAAGGCGGAGTGCACGATTAAGGTCGTCAAGCCGCTGCACGAGATTCCCGATCGCCTGGCTGGTACCGTTGACACCGTGACGGTCGACGACGGCGCGAAGCCCGAGGCTGTTGTGGCAGCGCTGCCCACCACCGTAAAGGTCGCTATGAAGGACGGCTCCGAGGTCGACTCGAAGATCAATTGGACCGCTCCCAAAAAGACCCTCACCATTAAGAAGGACGGCACGAGCGTTGTCGTTACGGGTAAGACCGAGGTCGGTAACTTTGACGTTAATGCTACGGTCAACCTGATGCCGGTCGTCGAGAGCGTCGTTGGCGTTCAGCTTTCGGTTGCTCGCAACACGGCTGCTGCTGACATCGTGCTGCCTGCCCAGGTGACCCTCAACATGTCCGACGGCTCAAAGAAGACTGCTGCCGTCACCTGGGATAAGGCCCCGCTCACGACGGATGCCCTGGGCAAGCTGGGCGACATTGCACTTGAGGGCACAGTCGAGGGCACTTCGGCCAAGGCCAAGTGCACGGTGACGGTTGTAAAGAGCGATGCCGAGATTCCGGTGTCCGTTGAGCCTGTCGCGGGCGTTAGCGTCCCCGAGAACTCGTCCGCCGATGTAGTGCGTGATGCGCTCAAGGACGTGAAGGCGACCGTTCGCATGAAGGACGGCAAGACGACGGCGGAGTCCGAGATCACTTGGACTGAGGTTCCTGCCGCGGCCGACACGTACGGCAACAGCGTCGTCGCCAAGGGCGTGACGGTGAACGGCAACCTGCCTGTCGAAGTTGTCGTCACCTCCACGACGACGATCAATAAGGTAGCCAAGGTGCCGCAGATTACGGTTGAGCGCGATGCCAAGGCCGATACCGTGACGGGGCAGCTGCCCAAGAAGGTCACCGTGACCTATTCCGATGGTCACACGGACGAGGCCGTGGTCATGTGGAATACGGATGGCCTGGACAAGCAGCTTGCCGCTGTCGGCGAGCACGCGCTCGAGGGCTCCGTCGAGGGCACGACGCTCAAGGCGACCTGCAAGCTGGTCGTCGAGACGCCTAAGCGCGAGATTCCCCATCACGTGAAGAATGACAGCCTGACGCTTGAGCAGCCGGTGCTCGATGGCGCGTCTTCTGAGGATGTTGCTAAGGCGCTTGCGGGTCTTAAGGCGACTGTGGTGATGGCCGACGGCAAGACCGAGGTCGAGTCTGCCGTAACGTGGACTGATGTCCCCGCTGCCGATATCGCCACGACGGGCAAGACCCTCACGGTGCACGGCACCACCGATGAGGGCGGCTTTGCGGTGACGGCGACCGTTTCGGTTAAGCCGGTCATCAAGAGCGCGTCGCTTGCCGAAAGCGCTGGTGCCATTGCCGCCAAGCGCGACGACAAGGTTGCCGACGTCGTGACCAATCTGCCCAAACAGGCGAGCGCGACGTATTCCGATGGCACTGCCAAGGACCTGGATATTACGTGGGATACGAGTGCGCTGACCCAGAAGGCGCTCGGCGAACTCGGCGACATTGTCGTTACGGGCACCGTGAAGGACGAGACCGGTTCTGCCTCGGTGACGGCTACCGTTACCGTGTCCGAGAAGGACTCGAACATTCCCGTGACGCCCGGCACGCCCGATGCCGTTGAGGTCTTTGAGTTTAGCTCGCCCGATGAGGTATTGAAGGCGCTGCCCAAGAAGGTCGCCGTGACCATGAAGGACGGCAGCCAGAAGGACTACGGCATCGACTGGGAGAACGTGCCCGCACTCGGCTGGGATGCCGACGATGTGACCGTGACCGGCAAGGTGCACGGCACGGAGCTGACGGTCAGCTGTGAGGTGCGCGTTAAGCCGCGTCCGGCTGCCGAAGGCATGGTGATTATTGATCAGAACGGCAAGCCCACGACTTCGCAGACCACGCTCAAGGTCGAGCGCGGCAAGGAGATCGACCTGGCCGCCGCGGCGAGCAATGCGGACAAGGGCGCAATGCTTCGCTATCCCGTGACGTGGGACTCGGACAAACCGACGATCGCGACGGTCGAGAATGGTAAGGTAAAGGCCCTCAAGAGCGGCACCGTTGTCATTACGGCGACGATGGATGTTAACGGCGGGGCTGTGGCGATCTCGCTGGCTGACGATTCCGATGCCGTCGAGGCGCCGACAACCCAGCAGTTCACCGCTTCGGTGACCGTTGAGGTTGTTGAGCCGGTCGTTGAGCAGCAGCCGACGGACGGCAAGGATAACGGTGGCAAGCCTGATGCCAAGCCGGCTTCGGACGTGAAGAAGGACGCCAAGAAGGCTGCTGCTGGAAGCCTGGCACAGACGGGTGACAACACGGCTGTGACTGTCGCCGCACTGGGCGGAACCGGCCTGTTGGCGCTGCTCGCCGCCGCGATCGAAAAGCTGCGCCATCGCGTTGAGTAGCGCAGAGCTCATGAAGCTCTAGGACACAAGAAGGCCTCCCGGTCCTCGTAAACCACGAGGACCGGGAGGCCTTTCATTTGGATCGGGTTAGCTAATTTGGGACGGGGCTTTTTTGACTACCCGCTTGCAGGGTAGTCAAAAAAGCCCCGTCCCAAATTAGCTACCCTAAAACGTAGTAGATGGGCCGTTTTCGTGGCGTATCTCTAGGCTGTCAAATTGGTCGACTTGGTTCCTTAGCAGTTGCGGTGAAATAGTTCCTGGATTATGCCTCTGTGGGCCAATCTGGGAACTATTCCACCGCAACTTATTGAGGGGCTATTGGGAAGGGGCTAGTCTAGGTTGACTGGGTCGCGGGGGTAGGCGTTGAGAATCTCGACGCCGGACTCGGTGACCAGGGCCAGGTCTTCGATACGGACGCCGGTGCGGCCGGGGAGGTAGATGCCCGGCTCAATGGAGAACGTCATGCCGGGCTCTACGACTTGCTCGTTGGCGAGCGAGACGTCGCCCGGCTCGTGGTCCTGCAGGCCGATCGAGTGTCCCAGGCGGTGCGTAAAGTACTGCCCATAGCCCGCATCCTCAATAACGTCGCGCGCGGCGCGGTCCAGGTCGCACATGCGCACGCCCGGTGCGATGATCGCTTCGGCGGCCTCGTTGGCGCGGCGCACGATGTCGTAGATGCGTGCCGTCTCCTCGTCCGGCTCGCCCCAAAAGAACGTGCGTGTCATGTCCGAGCAGTAGTTGCTGCGACGTCCGCCAATGTCGAACAGCACCACGTCGCCGCGTTTGAGCACGGTGTCGTCGGGCTCGTGATGCGGGTCTCCGGCGTTGGCGCCAAAGCTCACGATAGGCGGAAAGCTAAAGCCCTCGCAGTCGTGCTTGCGGTACAGGCCGAGCATCTGGTCGGCAATTTCGCGCTCTGTCACGCCCTCGTGAACGAGCTTGATGGCCTCGGCCATCACGGCGTCGTTGGCGGCCGAGGACACGCGCATGAGCTCCTGCTCCGCGGCATCCTTGTGGGTGCGTGCGGCGGTGACGGCAAAGTCGCCCAGGAAGAACTCGCTCGCGGCGTGACGATCAATAAGGGGCATCAAAAAGCCGGAGCGCATAACGGTGTCGATGCCGAGAGGCTTGGCAGGATCGATTTCGCGCGCGATGGTGTCGGTCACGACGTCGGTATCGGTGTGATAGGCGACGCGGGCATTGTCGTACTCGGGCAGCTGATGCAGGGCGTTGACCAAGATCACCGGCTCGGCATCGCGTGCGAGCAGCACGCCGCAAAAACGCTCGAACATATCGGCATAAAAGCCGGTCAGATAGTAGATCGACCACGGGTCGTTCACAAGCAGCTGCGCGCCGGGGTGCTGAGCCTCGAGCGCATCGAGCACGCGCGCCACACGCTGGTCATCGACATGTGCCATGAAACATCCTTTCGCTAGGGTGCCACCATGGTATCCCAAGCGCCTCCACATAAGTTGCGGTGAAATAGTTCCTGTTTGCCGGGGCAATGGCATAAAACAGGAACTATTCCACCGCAACTGCAGAGGGGATGAAGGCCCGTCCTAAATTAGCTACTTAGGCTGGGTCGATGTCCATGCTGGCGATGAGGTCGATGTTGGTGTTGAGGAAGTTCTCCAACACGACGTCGCCCATGCGGATGGGGGCGTCGACAACCAGGCCGCGAATGAGGTCCATGGCCTGGGCGTGGAGTGCCAGCGGGATGGCTTCGGCCGTGCGTACGGGCAGTAGCGCCTCGTCGCCGCCAGATACGGCCACGGTTGTGGTGAGCACGCGCATGGGGCAGGTGAGCTCCTGGTGCGCGAATTTATCACCGCGCGGGCAGCTGTTGCCGGTCACGGAGCGCACCTCTACCGCGGCGCCGTCTGCGTCACGCTCTACCTCAACGGTCAGGAGGCACTCGGATGGGCAGGTGGTGCAGTTGAACTGCAGCGTTTCGATCGCGTTTATGCTCATGGCCTTACGCCTCCTCTACGGGATCGACGGACAGGACAATCTCGCTAACACCCAGGTCGAGTGCGCGCTGAATCACCTTTGCCGGCAGCGGGAAGCTTTGCATGACGCTCGGTTTAAACGGGCGGACCTTGCCTGCGAACAATTCCTCGTCGCCTGCCAAAATGCGCACACGGGCGGCATCGACCGGTCGGCGCACGCGAAAGTTGAGTTTGGTGAGTGCCACAGCCGTAATGCGTCCCGGCAGCGCGTAGCCCGCGATACCGGCGGGGGAGACCGTAAGTTGACAGCCCGGGCCCGCAGCGCCCGCATCGACCCCAGCGCCACGGCCCAGCGCGTAGGCCGCTGCAGCCGCACCGGCACGCTCGGACTCGGTCGTCACGTTGTCGGCCAGGTCGTGCACGTGCAGCACGTTGCCGCAGGCAAAGATGCCCGGAACGCCTGTCTGCAGGCTCTGGTCCACCACGGCGCCGCGCGTGCGCGGGTCAAGCTCCACGCCTGCGGCAACCGAAAGCTCGTTCTCGGGAATCAGACCCACCGAAAGCAGCAACGTGTCGCACGGAACAACGCGCTCGGTCCCCGGAATGGGCGCTAGGTGCTCGTCGATCTTGCTCACTTCGACCGCCTCCACGCGATCGTGTCCGATCACGCGCGTCACGGTTGTGGACAGGTGCAGCGGAATGACAAAGTCGTCCAGGCAGTTCTTGACGTTGCGGCGCAGACCGTTGGCGTACGGCATGAGCTCGTACACGCCCTCGACCGAAATCCCCTCGAGTGTGCAGCGACGCGCCATGATAAGCCCGATGTCGCCCGAGCCCAAAATGACGGCGCGCGAGCCGGGCTTGAGGTTTTCGATATTGATGTATCGCTGCGCCAGACCCGCCGTAAACACGCCGGCGGGACGGCTACCTGGAATCTTGATCTCGCTGCGCGTGCGCTCGCGGCATCCCATAGCAAGGACGACCGCACGCCCGGTGAGCTGAAGCATGCCGGTACGGCTCATGAGCGTGACGGTATGGACTGCGGTATCTCCCGTGCCCTCGTCCGTGTCCGGGTCGCCCACACGCGCGCCCTCGCCCGAATCAATCCCAAGCACCATGCTGCCCAGGAACAGCGCAATATCAGTCGCGCGCACCTGGTCGATAAAGCACTGCGCGTACTCTGGACCGGTGAGCTCCTGCTTAAAGTGCGAAAGGCCAAAACCGGGGTGGATGCACTGGCGGAGGATTCCTCCTAGATGCTGCTCGCGCTCCACGATAGCCACGTGGGCGCCGGCCTTATGCGCGGCAAGCGCGGCCGCCATGCCGGCAGGTCCGCCGCCGATAACAACAACGTCGAACGTCTGCGTCGACACCGACGCTACGGGTCCGGCCTCCGCGCGTCCGTCGCACATATCAAACGTCGCCATCCTAGCGCACCCCCTTCAGCGGTCCCTTGACTAGCCAAGAACCAGCATCCTCCAACAGCACTTCGCTGGGCTCGCAGCCCAGCTCGCGCGCCAGGATCGCCACCACGCGGCTCTGGCAAAAACCACTCTGGCACCGACCCATGCCGGCACGACAGCGGCGCTTGACGCCCTCGACCGAAACCGCGCCCGGGCGGCGTCGGATCGCGGCCACGATCTCGGCCTCGGGCACTGTCTCGCAGCGGCAGACGTTTTGTCCCCACGCGGGGTCGGACTCAATGAGCTCTTTCTTGCGCGCAAGCGGGGCGCGGTCAAAGTCGTCCGGCGCGCGGCGGATGGGATCCCAGTCGCCGCGTTCGCGTAGGGTCACGCCGGCATCGCGTAGCACCTGCTCCATGCGCTCGGCAATGGCCGGCGCGCTCGCCACGCCCGGCGACTGAATGCCCGCCGCCTGGAACAGTCCCGGCACCACGGCCGACTGCCCAATAAAGAAGTCGTTCGTTCCCTTAATGACCGGGCGACCGCCGGCAAACGCGCGCACCACGCGACGCGTGTCCAGGTCGGGCACCAGCTTGCGCGCGCCGTCCAGCAGCGCGTTGACGTCGCCCGCATAGGTTTGCGTGTCGCCCGGCTCGCGCACGGCGGCCGTCGCGGTAATCACGGTGTTGCCGTGCACGGTGCCCGTGACGATAACGCCCTTGGACATCGGCGTGGGCACGGGGTAGAGCGGCATGAGCGCGCGCGGCTCTTTGTCCAGCACCACAATATTGCCCTGGCGCCAAACCATCTGGAACTCCTCGGCGCCCGCCATATGCGAGATGTCCGCGGCTCCGTTGCCTGCGGCGTTGATCAGGTAATGGCAGTGCACGTCGCCGGCGGGCGTCGCCAGCGTAAAGCGCGCGCGGCCCTTGCCGTCGGTGGCAGTGCCCCCGTCAGCGCCGCCGGCAACTTCAATGGCCTCCACCGGTGCGGAGCGCATAAACGTCACGCCGTTGGCAACCGCGTTCTCCAGCGCGGCGATGGCCACTTCAAACGGGTCGACGTAACCGGTCGAAGGGCACCACAACGCGCACGCCGCCTTAGCACTCGCGCGCGGCTCCAGCTTGTGTATGCGCTCGGGGCCGATAATCGACAGCTCGGGCACACCGTTGGCCAGGCCATTCTGGCGCAGCTTCTCCAGGTGCGCGCGGTCTTCATCGTTGAAGCCCAGTACCATCGACCCGGTGCGGCAAAACAAAAACCCCAGCTCCTGGGCCCAGGTGCCATATAGCTCGCAACCGTGGGCGTTGACCTGCGCCTTGACCGTGCCCGGCGCCGGATCGTAGCCGGCGTGCACCAAGCCACCGTTGGCCTTCGATGCGCCCAGCGCGATATCGTTGGCCGCCTCGACCACGCAAATGGACAGGTCATAGCGCGCGAGTTGCCGCGCGATGGCGCACCCGGTGATGCCCGCGCCCACAATTGCGATATCAAACGTTTCCGTCACGGTGCCTCCCAGACGAGTTGACAGGCTGTCAATAGGACTATCCTACGGTCTGCACACCCCCAGTGCAGCGGCAATGCGGCGAACAGCCCCGCTGCATCCGCCAACGGCAGGCGAGGGAAGACTCGGGACCATCGGTGACCTCGTCTGCCGCTCCTGGTGTCAGAGGTTTGTCTCGTTTTGAAACAGTAAGCAGAAGAACTGGGTTCCAGATGTTACAAATCGAGACGTTTGTCAGACGGACCCTCCGTTCGTCTTGATCTGTAACAGTAAGAGGGAATAATCGGTCCTATGCGTTACAGATTGAGATTTAAAGTCAGAGAGATTCTTCTGTCTCGATCTGTAACATCTAGGGACCGTTTTGGGGTCTAGATGTTACAGATTTAGATGGACCTATCAGTCGGTTTCGAATGTCTAAATCTGTAACGGTTAGACCTGTTTTTGCCGAGTTGTTGTTACAAATTGAGATTTAAGTCGGGTAGAGAATGGTTTGTCTGAATCTGTAACATCTGGGACTGTTTTTGCCGAGTAACTGTTACAGATTGAGATATTCGGTTTGGGCGGTTTTCTTTGTCTCGATCTGTAACAGTTAGCTGAGGATTTGGGTTCTAGATGTTACAGATCGAGACAAACCTTCCGACGGATTTTGAATGTCTCGATCTGTAACAGTAAGAGGGGTTTTGTGGCCCAAGATGTTACAGATCGAGATTGAAGTCGGGGAGGGACCCCTGTGTCTCGATCTGTAACAGCAAGATGGGAAATTTGGTCCCATTTGTTACAAATCGAGACGTTTGCTCGGCGGCACACCCGTTCGTCTCGATCTGTAACACCTAGACCCTTATTTGCCGAGTACCTGTTACAGATTGAGATGTTTGTGTCCGCACCGGCCCCGCTTGCAACCGCAGTCCCATATAAACAAACCCCGTGGTAAACTTGACCGGACTGTAAATATTCCGAAAGGTACACCCCAATGTCCAAGTACATCTCTGAGCTCATGTCGCCGCAGCTTATGGGCGTCATCTATGCCTTCGTTGGCTTTATCATCGCCCTGTACGTGCTGTCGGTCGTCTATGTGTTCATCGACGCTCGCCGCCGCGGCGCCAGCGCCTACGTGGCATGGGGCATCATCGCCCTGATCCCGTTTGTGGGCCTCATCGCCTACCTGGTCCTGCGCCCGCACTCCTACGCGGCCGACCGCGAGGAGCAGGAGCTGGATATGGCCCTGCGCGAGCGCCAGCTTGCCCAGTATGGCACCTGCCCGCAGTGCGGCGCGCCCATCGAGAAGGACTTTGTCGTCTGCCCCGTGTGCGACACTCAGGTTCGCAACGTGTGCCCCAGCTGCCATCGTCCGCTCGACGCGCACTGGAAGGTCTGCCCCTACTGCCGAACTCGCATTCAGTAACGCATCCATCGCCGGGCCGGCCGCAAGCCACGGGCACGCCGCAAGCACGCGCACCCCGCCCCCACACGATGAAGCATGCGTAAAAAATCGCCCGCCGTGCCATTAAGGTGCGGCGGGCGCTTGTATACCAAGGCAACCTGCCTATAATGATGCAAGTCAAAAACGCCGAGCGCATCGCACGCACTTGCATCAGGCATCCGAGAGGAGAAAACATACCCATGAAGGCACTCTACAATGACGGTTCGGTGGCCGAGCTCCCGCAGGACGAGGTCACGCACGTCATCCGCCACTCTGCCGCGCACATCATGGCGCAGGCCATCAAGCGCCTGTACCCCCAGGCCGACTTTGCCTACGGCCCCGCGACCGACAACGGCTTCTACTACGACGTCGACCTGCCCGAGGGCGTTAAGATCAGCGAGGACGACTTCCCCGCGATCGAGGCCGAGATGAAGAAGATCGTCAAGGAGAACCTCAAGTTTTCCGTGTACGAGAAGCCCCGCGCCGAGGCCATCGCCCTTATGGAGGAGCGCGGCGAGAAGTACAAGGTCGAGCACATCGGCGACCTGGACGACGACGCCCGCATCACCTTCTACCAGCAGGGCGACTACATCGACATGTGCGTCGGCCCCCACATCTGCTACACCAAGGCCCTCAAGGCCTTTAAGCTCACCGGCGTTTCGGGCGCCTACTGGAAGGGCGACAAGGACAACAAGATGCTCACCCGCATCAACGGCGTCGCCTTTGCCACCAAGGAAGAGCTCGACGAGCACATGCACATGCTGGAGGAGGCCAAGAAGCGCGACCACCGCAAGATCGGCCGCGAGATGGACCTCTTTATGATGCGCGACGAGGCCCCCGGCTTCCCGTTCTTCCTGCCCAACGGCATGATCCTTAAGAACACGCTGCTGGACTACTGGCGCGAGATCCACCACAAGGCCGGCTACGTCGAGATCTCCACGCCGCTTATCATGAACAAGCAGCTGTGGAAGACCTCGGGCCACTGGGACCACTACAAGGACAACATGTACTCCACCGTCATCGACGACGAAGAGTACTGCATTAAGCCCATGAACTGCCCGGGCGGCGTGCTGGTGTACGCCTC
>CALAMK010000054.1:0-11775 GCA_937925735.1 uncultured Collinsella sp.
CGGCGGTCGTGATCCAGCCGTTCTCCCAGGCGATCTCCTCGGGCACGGACACGGGCAGGTCCTGTGAGTGCTCCACGGCGCGGACGAACTCCGCCGCCTCGTGCAGGCTCTCCATGGTGCCGGTATCGAGCCACGCGTAGCCGCGTCCGAGGGTGACGACGGACAGCGTCCCCTCCTCCAGGTACATCCGGTTGAGGTCGGTGATCTCCAGCTCGCCGCGCGCGGACGGCTTGACCTCGCTCGCCTTGGCGGCCACGTCGCCCGGGTAGAAGTACAGGCCGGTGACGGCGTAGGAGCTCTTGGGCTCGGCGGGCTTCTCCTCGATGGAGACGGCCCTCCCCCGCGCGTCGAACTCCACGACGCCGAATCGCTCGGGGTCGTCCACGTGGTAGCCGAAGACCGTGGCGCGGCCCGACTGCGCGTTCTCGACGGCCTTCTTCAGGTGGCGGCTGAGGCCGTTGCCGTAGAAGATGTTGTCGCCGAGCACCAGGGCGCACGGCTCGCCGGCGATGAAGCCCTCGCCGATGGTGAAGGCCTGCGCCAGGCCGTCGGGGCTCGGCTGCTCGGCGTAGGAGAGGCTCACGCCGTAGCGCGAGCCGTCCCCGAGCAGGCGCTCGAAGTTGGGCAGGTCCGTCGGCGTGGAGATGACCAGGATGTCCCGGATGCCCGCCAGCATGAGGGTGGACAGCGGGTAGTAGATCATGGGCTTGTCGTAGACCGGCAGCAGCTGCTTGGAGGTCACGAGCGTGAGCGGGTACAGGCGCGTGCCGGACCCGCCGGCGAGGATGATGCCTTTCATATCCTAATCCAATCTAGATGAATGACATTTACTAATGCTTAAGCCTGCTCAAACGCGAGGCAACGTTTTTCAATTCAGAATGATTAAGTAAAAGATAGCCAATATAAACTATCGAATACAGGAGTGCCGCCACTCCACCGGGCATGAGCTCGGTAAATAAGACGAAGGCAACTGTAAGCAAAATCTCCTGAAACGGCCTGGACGAACCCGGAGCACTTAACCTTTCATTTAAATATAGTTCGGACCACAGTGACCTTCCGATAATGCAGATTACAGCGCCACACAGGACAGCATCGAGTGAATCGAGAGCGAGAACACCGAATACCGAAAAGACAGTGCTGCAAATAACGGCAACGATATTCAACTTCAGGAGCAGCTGTTCTTTACGAAGAACCTTGAAATAGGTAGTACAGCAAAGGCTCATCTTCGTATTGAAGACGCATATCGGAAGTAAGAGCGCAAAATATCTAAGACTCTCGGCATATTGAGGAAGCCACGCCCCCAAAAACCAAACCATAGGGAAATAGAACAAAAAGATTGCAGGAAAAATGAGTTCGATGGCATTTCTTATGCCAATGTAAAAACGAACTCTCTCCTCATCAGAACCTGTCCTAAGAGCAGGAAATAAGACCATGCTCGCCTGCGAGACAAAAGTGATAAAGAAATTGACAAGAGAGAGGGAGAACGAAATTTTTGCAAAGGCGACGATACCCCAAAAATGATCGATAAGAAACCTAGATACCCCGAGGATCAGTGTGTCGGCGATGTTCGCAATCATCAGCTTTACGCCGACGATGATACTGCGGATACCGTCCTTAAGCGAGTTGCCAAAAGACACTGATTTAGCACATAGGATATCCCTGCCCATCCAAGAGCAATATATGAGCGCAATAATCTTCGAAACGAGATACGCGTAGACATAGGGATGGTAGTCCGAAACCTTAAATCCAATTAAAACAAGGAGCGGAGCCAGAAACACCAGCCTGTCTAGCATTGTAGAAAACGAAAATAGCTTAGTTTCGTTCATAGCCTGAAAGACAAAGCCCAAATAACTTGTCAGGTTATAGACGACGGTGTAAAGCGCAAAAGACGCGATAACAAATACTCGATTTGCGTCATCGACAAGAGGCAGCGAAACAAAAGTGATGCCGAGGCAAATCACTGCCTGGAAACAAGCACCGAAGATATACTGGGATTTTATTGAGCTCTTATCGATTTCATCACGAGAGAGACCCCCGTTAATCAAGTAGACACCATCATTCAGGCCAAGGTGAAAAAAGCCGGAATAGGTCGTATAAAACATGAACAGCTGCCAGTATCCATAATCAGCAACACCAACGATTTTCGGCACGAGCAGCGACATGACAACACTGACCGATAGAGAAATAAACTGTGCAGCAAACGCAATCATAGTGTTGCGTGCAATAGACGAATAATTCATTCAACCTCGTTTGTTTAAACTAACATCCTTGATTTATTCAGAAATCAAGGATGGGCCTGACTCGCACAAATCTGAATACCGAGCACTCGTTCTACCCAGAACGAGTCCACAGGAAGCAAACAAGATAACCGTTGGCACCCACCAACCAAGCTCACAATAAAATATGAGCTCCGCACAGCATATACAGGAGACGGTAAATAGTACTTGATCGAGTTCGCAACCCGACCTGAACGAACCGATGCCAGCGGAAATTATCAAGAATACAAAGCTACAAATTCCAAGAAAACCATATTCATACAGCATTGCAAGGAAACCATTATCCACCGTTGAAAAACCGCTAATTTCAACCGTCGTGCCCAGCATAGTCACGCGACTACTGCCAAAACCATTTCCAGTAAGCCAAAACAGCGGCCTGCTTAAAAAGCTATGAATAATATAGGCAATGGCTCCGGAACGCTGGCTATATGAAACATCAGTTTCAAGCTCACCAAATCGAGAAGCCACAAAGTTAAACAGTCCAAACTTGTAGAGAATAAAAACGAGTAGCAATACAGCTGGAATTAAAAGGGCAATTAAATTCCATTTAGAATACTCGGGGTTCTTTAGGCGAAAGACCAGGTACACCGATGCTAAAGCAATGAGAATAATCCACGCGCTACGACTCTTTGTCAGAAGCAGAGCGACCAAAAGAACTACAGAGCATAAGAGACGTTTCATCCTGCCCGTCTCCAATTTATAGTTAATTACCACAGCAATAACTATCATTTGGCCAAATACGATTGCATGACCGAAAAAACTACGCAGTCGATACAAGGATGGATTATCAATCGTTACAGTTTGCAGAAAAGAAAAGGAACCATTTGTAACTAGTCGTTGACCTAAAACAATTTCAAGGACAAAGCTAAATAGGCAGGCGAACACCATAACGTTGCGAAGCATAAGCAATGCAGACTCAACCCAGTCATCATTCTTTGCTTTACCGTAAATATAACCAAGAAGAATGCAAAAGAAATACGAGCAGACCGTAAGGAGGGATTCGTTAATGCTTCGGGACGTAAACGCAATAGCAGAAAAGAAAACTATCGCGCCCATAACGACAATGGGAATGGCGTTATTTAAAAACACTTTGTAGAGACGCCCAGAAAGAACTTCTTTGAAAACGAGCAATCCTAGAACAGAAAAAAATAGTCCTTTAACGGGAGAAATGACACTTAAGATTGCGGCGAAAATCAAAATAGTGAATTCATTAGTAAATAGCTCAAGCATTCTAAACACCTACTTACTGTCACAGGAACTGATTAAGGCCTTAAAGTCACCAAGCAGGGAACGATTTGACAGTTCATACTTACGGTATTTTAGAATGGTGCCTAAATCACTTATTTTTAGGCCACCTACGAGCAAGTGCAAACGGGCATTTAAAACAGAACCGTAATGCTCTATATGCGCAGAAGATATACGATAATCGCCAGGATTACTACTGCAGTATTCTTCTAAAACCTTAGAAAATCTCAAGCACATCCCTATCTCAGCAACACGAGATTTCCTGTCAATATGTCGCATCTCAGTTGCATTAGAGTCATGCCTACGGAACCGAATCAAGGGCTGATTTAGAAGTCTGAGGGTCCCCTTCAGTAATGAGAAGCGCCATAACATACCGTCATGAGCAAAATCATCCTGCCAATATGGCATGATTTCCCTTATAAAACTCGATTTTACGGCATACGAACATCCAGGGCGCCGTACCGACATAAACTTGCCATCGAAAACCGGGGCCTCCAAATCGTCCAGAGGTTTGGAATCATCGACAGCACCATAGACTGTTACTTTTTTACCGCCGCTCTCATAAAACGGCTCGACGGCGCAGCTGAGAACGTCGATAGAGGGGTCCTTCTCGAGGATTGAGGACATCACAGCGATTTTATCGGGTTCCCAGATATCATCCTGGTCGCACGGGAAGACGATTCCATCGTCTATAGATGCAAGGTCGAGAAGCCGCTTAAAGCTCTTGCGCCAGCCGAAATTAGAGCGATTCTTGTTGATGGTCCAATTACCGAGTCCGTGTTCCTCGATATATTTGACAATGAGATCGAACGACCCGTCTGTCGAGCAATCATCCGCAATCAGCACACGGTCCGGAGACACTGTCTGAAGTCTTAAGCTATCTAGCTGCTCAGTAAGATATCGCGTGCCGTTGTAAACTGACATCACAACCGTAACCATTAAAAACCTTCATCCAATTAAAGCTTAGCCATTAGCTGATCGTAAATACCGATAAGACGTTCTACATACGCGGTCTTTTCGAGGCAGCTGAAGTCCGCCTTCTCAACCGCCCCCCTGTAACGCGAGTAAACATCGGGATCGAGCATATTGACCATTGCGGCGGATAGCGACTCGGCATTGCCCGCGCTGAAGACCTCGCCGAGACCTTTCGACCTCACAAAGGAGGCAGCGTCGCCGACATCAGAGACGATGCACGGCAGACCGGCAGCGATCATGGCCTCATAGGCGACAAGCCCGAACGTCTCTCGACAAACCGAGGGCATAACGATTGCACGTGACCGCGTCATGACGGAAAGCACCTTGTCATGGGGCAGCGCGCCCATGAATTTGATATCCGGATAACTGTCCGACAGCCTCTTCAATTCGGTACCGTCACCGATGACGATAGCGTCCACACCGGCCCTACTGGCGGCTTCGCAAAATAAATCGCAGCCCTTTTCAGGGCTCAGGCGACCAACGAATAGGTAAGCCTCGCAATCTGCATCAAACCCATGCTGGAATTTGTCCGCATCGACGTAATTTAAACAGTCGAATCGCTCGGCATCCCATGTTAGATAGGGCTCAATCAACCGACGACTGGAATCTGAAACGAAGGCGACAGCCGGGCGCAGCGCTCTCAAAACATATCCCTGCACGGAAAAGCGAACGGATCGATACAGTTTTTGGATATATGAGCGCTTGTCACAGTTGTGCAGCAGGCACTTCGGAGAACCGGGGGCAATTCCGCAGTTGCAATGATTAACATAATCGTAGAGTCCACCGTTGGAACAAACGAGGAAGTACTCATGGGCTGTGATCAGGCACTTGAACCCCCGTCGCCCTATGGCCGTGAATATCGAGGGAGAAAGGGAGTGCGTCCAAGAGTGAACGTGGACGACCGTCGTCTTCGGATCGAGCTGCTTCAGTAGATCATCCAGCGCCGTTTCCGAGCGCCTGTTCCAGATACCCTGAGCAGCGCCGGAGACGCCCCCGTTCAGGACGTCGTTCTGCCCGCAATTGACACAAACAACGCCCGATTCGATTAAGGAGGGATCGGGGTCACCCAACGCTGAAAAGAAATAGCTGTTGACACCTATCCTCGCCAGAGCAGCTGCTGTTTCGATTGCGATTTTTGAAGCTCCGCCCCCGATATGGGGACGGTCGCAAATCGTTATCACTGTGGTGAAGTTACTCATGCACGGTCCTAGGTTTAATAGATCGGACAAACCGCTTTACACGCAGGCGCATCGACGGGGGGAGCAGCATTTTCAGACGGTCGAAAAGAGTCGCATTCGGCGCCAGGACGGAATCAAAGACTTGTAATCCTGTAGCCTCGAACTGCTCGATAACGGCATCGCGCCTCTCCACAAGATCAGAGCGCTTATTAGGATCTTCATGCAGCAGCACATCATCCGGAGCAAGGCCGTTGTTAGAGTAGGCGACGTAATCGCCTATTTCATCGATCAATTTTGCCCCGCGCTCGGTCTTCACGATAACGGCCGAAACACCCTTCTCCGGATGTCCGCAGTCTTGGACAGACTCAGAACGCCAGGAATCACCGAGGATGATGTCGGCAGGACTGTCGCACCCTCTGAAAGGACAGCCGTAGCAAGACGATCTGCTGATCAGGCCTTTGATGTAGGAACCATAAAAGGGATCGAATGCAGCGGGCCTCTTTATAATCCTGCCGTCGGATAACTCGATTTTTATGTTATGGCCCCATCCGAATTTCGATTTATCTCTAAAAGTCAGTGCGGTGACATCGGACTTCTCCCGAAGCTCGAGCCAGCCAACATAGGAACGAAACATGGAAGAGCTTGGTACACCGTGGCAAACAACGCTGACGGTTGTCAGCCCATCCATCGGTTTACCCAAATAGAGACGCAGCGCGGAAACCTGACAAGGAGTACCGCTGAAGAGGACTCGCTTGCCGGATTTGAGATCGCTGAGCACTTCGGGATACGATTCGCTAGCATCGCTCTGGACATATTTGGACTTTTGCAGGAGCGCGATTTCGGCAAGCTCGGATATACCGATATGCCTGACGTGATCGACGCCATCCCAGGCGGCGCCGTAAACGCGCCCGCCGTCCGATAGTATACGTTTCGCAAGAAGGGAGAAGACGCCGCCGGACGAACTTTGCGCGAGCTCGTCCGGGTCATCGCTCTGCAAGACAGCGGCGCGAATGGCCTCCGAGTCCGCGTCGACTTGGTTTTCCGCCGGACAGGTACGCAGGCAAAGACCGCAGGAGGTGCATCTCGCTGCGTCCACCACGGGATATTCGAAACCGTCGGGCGAGGTACGCATAGTAATAGCGGAAAAAGGGCATTTGGCCGCGCAAGCTCCGCAACCAAAGCAGGCCCGGTGAGAAACTGTGTCGATGTTCTTGCTCAAGCTAACTTTCCCCCTATTGCTCAAGAGCATCCAAGAGCCATTTTTTCGAAAACGTGATGAGCGACTCCACGTCGGACAGTCGCTTCTCATAGCCCTCGATTTCCGTAGCGTTCATGTGACTGTCATAGCCATCTAGCAGACGATCCTCGGTATTCGAAAGCCTCGAGAGGCTCTCGACTCGAGAGTTTTGAGAGCGCTTGTCGGTCTCCTCAAATCTCTTGAAGCAGTAATAGTCTTTGCGGAAAATTTGAGAAAACAGCGTACCGTGCAGCGAATCGGTTAACACGAACCGCGCGCTCGCCAGATAAGCGAGCCATTCATCGGGACCAAGCCCGTAACGCGGATTGAGCTGCTCGTCGACAGCATTTTTACCTGAACCGACAAGCGTCACGACCTCGCAGCCGAGCTCTTTTGAAATCGAATCGACAGCTTTCCTGTAAAACGGCCTATTCCCAAGGAAATAGCAGACGATTTTCCCGGGCTCAGGACATTTACCGTTGATGAGCGGGGCCCAGTCCTCTTTCGACAGGAGCAGGACAGGGTCCACAACCTGTGAAGGGCGCTCGAGACCGAGGGATTCGACAAAATCCGCGCCCGCATCTTCACGAACAGACACAGAGCTGAACGTTTTAATCAGATCGGTAATGATCTTTTTCTTCCTCTGCGTGGTGCTCGTGACACCGAAGCTGGGTGCATACGCGATTCTCTTATCGCTGTCGCTTAGAAAGGAGAGATAGAAATTCCTATTCAAAAGATAAGGGGACCAGATTTGATCAGATCCGCAGACGTATGCATCGTATTTTCCCCGTAAATCGACCAGTCCGTCTGTATCGACAATCCGATCAG
This sequence comes from uncultured Collinsella sp., assembly GCA_937925735.1. Classification (GTDB taxonomy): domain Bacteria; phylum Actinomycetota; class Coriobacteriia; order Coriobacteriales; family Coriobacteriaceae; genus Collinsella. The sequence continues at coordinate 7,740 of CALAMK010000054.1, forward strand.
TGGTCTCGATGTTCTGGCTCAAAAAGCGATTGAATACGTCAGCCGTCGAGGATCCGAAGTCATCATGTTCCTTCTTGCGATTGAATAGCTCACGTGCTTTGCCAGCAAATAAATCGAAGGAGTTCCGGTTGATCGCCCAGTTCAGTAGCTTTTCTTTAACGCAGGGAAGATAGTCGGCGTCGACAACGTCATGCCCTTCTGCCTTCAAAAACTGCTGTAGGGCATAAGCCTGAAGCAACGTACCGAAATTTTGATTATGGAGCCACGTTAAAATACAAATTTTCATTAATTCACCGTTTCAAATAACTTCAGATAGTACTCTTCGAGCTTGGGCGCTGCCCTAAAGATGTCATAAGATTCAAGCCCCAGAGATGCTTGGGGATCGGAACGATTAACGACATCTGTGCGTGTGGTAAGGATCGCATTGGACCAGCCCTCAATGCCCGCACTCAACGGAACGAAGCTGCACCGACCGGATAGCGCGACCTCGTTGGGGACCCTCTCAGAGCAGATGCACGGGAGACCGGAGACCTGGGCCTCAATCGCGACCATTCCGAGGCCCTCGTACAGACTAGGGAGAACGAATAAATCAAGCGCCTGATAGACGTCCTGTACATTGGAAATCTGACCGAGAAAACGCACCGCTGACGCAATTCCCAGCGAGCGCGCCTTTTCCTCCGCCTGCGGTCTCAACTTTCCATCGCCGCAGATAACAAGGATGGAATCAGGATTCTGAGCATAAACCGCCTTGAAAACATCAAGCAAAAACAGCTGATTCTTCTGGGGGATGAACCTACCGATATTCCCCAATACCAGCGTATCGTCCTGCGCTCCAAGCCCAGCACGTTGCTCATCCCTAATCGATCGATTGAAAGAAAAACTGCTCAAATCGATAGCATTATTAAAGACGGTAAAATGGGATGAGCCGAACAGCCATTTACCGGCATACTCAGTACAGGCCGCCAAATCAGTTGGATACCTTGTCGAAAACAGTTTCAAAAAGCCTTTAAGGGCATTTTTTGCAAACTCGCCTTTGCCGCTCGTCGAGTGGCTGTGGGCGATACGCACGGGTACCCCTGCCTTCTTCGCGGCGCGAAGCGGAAAGACGGAAAGCGCGTTGATATGGCTGTGCACTATCTTCCAGCCCTCTTGCGTAAAGAGGCTTTGAAGCTCTCGCTGATATTCAATCGCATGCTGGTAGGGCGGAATCTCAAAGATTCGACCACCAAGCGATTCGATCTCTTCACGTGGCACGAGCGTCGAATCTGAATCGACAAGAAAATCGAACTGGACTTTACTTCGGTCAATATGGCGATAATAGTTCATGACAACGGCCTCGACGCCGCCGCCAACCATCTTGCCAACAATCTGGGCTACCCTAATCGGTTCAGTCATCTAGCAAGCACCGCCACCGGTAAAGACCTCAACGACTGTGAGGAGAACAATCTTTAAATCGGTGACCACGCCGCGTTTGGCGATGTACTCCAGGTCGCGTCGGACCATGCCGTCGAAATCGGTGTCGTTGCGGTCCGTCACCTGCCACCAGCCGGTGATCCCGGGCTTCACGGCCAGGCGCTGCAGGTCGAATTCTGTGTACTCGGCCACCTCGTTGGGCAGCGGCGGGCGCGGGCCCACGACGGACATCTGGCCCAGGAACACGTTGAGGAACTGCGGGAACTCGTCGATGGAGTGCTTGCGGATGAACTTGCCGATCTTGGTGACGCGGGGGTCGTCCTTCATCTTGAACATGGCACCGGCGATCTCGTTCTGTTCCTTGAGCTCGGCGAGGCGCTCGTCGGCGTCTTTGTACATGGAGCGAAACTTCCACATGCGGAAGGTGGAAAGGTTGCCGTCACGGTGGGTCTGGCCCACGCGGATCTGGCTGTAGAACGGGTTGCCCTCGCTCTCCAGGCGGATGGCCGCGGCGAGCACCAAGCTCGGAATGGCAATGACGGCCAGCACGCAGCCGCTGAACACGATGTCGAAGGCGCGCTTGACGGCGCGGTATGCCAGGCGCGTGCGGTCCCAGTCCTTCACGGCCCGCATGGCCTTGTAGCGCATCCTCGCGTCGCCGCCATTCATGGCCTGCGCAACAAGCGCTGCCACCACCGGCGCGTTTTGCCCTGTCACTTCTTTACTAGTCAAGTTCAAATCCACGTCCCTGATACCAGGCATCCCCCCCATCGATGAATTCAAAATGCGAATGAATTGCCAATGCGACGTCCCCTTACGTCTTACTGGGCACGTCCAACGGAAGCAGCTCCCTAAAAGCGGAGTCACCCTCGCCCACGTCTACCAGGCACCAGCGCTTATGACGGTCGATCTTCTTTACGCGGGCCTCTTGCCCCACCAAAGGCCCTTGTTCTATATGCAGCACGCCGTCTTCTATGCGCGCAACGCTGTTGCGCACCACGCCGTCGTCGTCCAGAACGCTGCGGTACCAATCCTGCGCATCGTCCGGCATGGGCGCATAGGCCCGCTCCCTGCTGCCGGCAATGCGGCAGCCAAAGCTCAACTGGGCCAAAGCCTTGTCGAGCTGGGCGGCATCGCGCGTGGCGACGAAGAAGTATTCCTTGAACATGGGTTTGGTTTGGAGCGACCAGGCGCCGTCCCGCTTAAACCAGAACTCCTTTTGCATCACAAAAGCGTCCTGCATCAGCTCGTGCGGGATAATGCGGCGGACCTTTTCGCAGGTCTCGCGCTCTTTACCGTTGGGGGTGTGGACCAGATACCAGCGGACTCGGCCGCGCTGGCTGTTAGTGATGGCGCCGTTAAAAGCACCGGGCAGCTGCTCTTGGCGCCGCATCGTCTGTTCCATCTCTCGCCCCCTTAAATTGAATCCGCGACGCACGAGGATGCAGGGGCGTTAAGAACAGGCTTCTTGCTCGCAGCTAGGTGCAGTCGCAAAAGTACAGGTTTTTATATCTTTCGTCGAAGCTCATTATACGAGCAAACTGTTCGCGTTTTCCCAGATTGCACAAAATGCGCCGCGAATGGGTGTATCTCCATACGCCTCTATAAAAACCTGTACCTTTTTGCACAACAAAAAAGCCGCTCTAACCAGCGGCTTTTCTTCTATAGACAACAAAAAAGGCGACCGCCCGCGAGGACGATCGCCTTTGTTAATTCTTGTGTTGTTTGTGCTAGGCGCGAGTCTTGATCTCCTCGAGCACCTTGGCCACAAACTCGTCAACGCTCATCTGAACGGTCTCGTTGGAGCGGTCGCGGACAGAGATGTTGCCGGCCTCGACCTCCTTCTCGCCCAGGATGAGCATGTAGGGCACGCGGTCGATGCTGCGGGCCTCGCGGATCTTGTAGCCGATCTTCTCGTCGCGGTCGTCGCAGACCACGCGAATGCCGGCCTCCTCCAGCTTGGCGCACACCTCGTGGGCGTAGTCGCGGCTCTTCTCGGAGACGGGAAGCGCCTTGACCTGCACGGGGGCCAGCCAGGTGGGGAACTTGCCCGCAAAGTGCTCAATCAGAATACCGATGAAGCGCTCGATGGAGCCAAAGCATACGCGGTGCAGCATAATGGGGCGCTTCTTGGTGCCGTCGGCGTCCACATACTCCAGGTCAAAGTTGAGCGGCATCTGGAAGTCGAGCTGGACGGTGCCGCACTGCCAGGTACGACCGAGCGAGTCCTCCAGGTGGAAGTCGATCTTGGGGCCGTAGAAGGCGCCGTCGCCCTCGTTGACCTCGTAGTCCATGCCCAGCTGCTCCAGAGCGGTGCGCAGGCCCTCCTCGGCGCGAGCCCAATCCTCATCCGAGCCCATGGAATCCTCGGGGCGGGTGGAAAGCTCAACGTGATACTTAAAGCCAAACTTTTGGTACACGGAGTCGATGAGGTTGACCACGCCCACGATCTCGTCGGTCAGCTGATCGGGACGCACAAACAGATGGGCGTCGTCCTGGTTAAAGCAGCGCACGCGGAACAGGCCGTGCAGGGCGCCGCGCAGCTCGTGGCGGTGCACCAGGCCAATCTCGCCAGCGCGGATGGGCAGCTCGCGGTAGGAGTGCGGCTTGGAGGCATACTCCA
>CALAMK010000055.1:0-8871 GCA_937925735.1 uncultured Collinsella sp.
GTGCACTGGTACAACAACTTCAGGATCCATTCGACGCTGGGCTACATGTCTCCGGTCGAGTTCAGGGAGGCGGGGCTGTCCCTCCCGAAATCGTCCAAATAGGTGTTGCCAATCCACGTGGCTGGGGCTCGTGTGGCAGACCGTCATGACACGCCGGCCGCCGAGGCTCCTCCAAGTGGCCTCCGCCCTGGTCATCGTCTTCGGGACGGTGTTCGCCAGCGGCGTCTACAAGACCGGCATCACCGGGTACGACCCCGTGGCCCTGCTCTGCGCGCTGGGGGCGGCCGTGTCCTGCTCCCTCTTTGTCACCCTCTCCGGCAAGGTCGAGGCCCCCTGCTCGTCCGAGCAGCGTGGCGTCATCGTGTGCGCGGGCTCCGTGGTCATGTCGCTCACGGTGTGCCCGGACTACGTCGTCTCGGGCGTCCTCGCCCAGGGCATCCTGCCCTTTGCCGTCATCGCCGGCTTCTTTGGCATGCTCTGCCCGGTCCTGCTCTTCGGCATGGGCTCTCCGCACCTGCCTGCGGGCCTCTCCACTGTCATGGCCGCCGCGGAACTCCCCGCCGGCCTGCTCATCGCCATGATCGTCCTCGGCGAGCCGCTCGGCGTCGTCGAGTGGCTGGGCGTCGCCATCATCCTCGCCGGCGTGTGCCTGGCGCAGGTCCCCTCCCTAGTCGAAGGCCGGGAGGCACGTCGCGCCGCCGCGGGACAAGCCGTCAGCTAGTCACCCCTTCACAGGCGGCCCGCGCGCATCAGGGAAAGGGCCACGGGCCCGGCGCGCGAGGCCGCAAGGACGTTATAAAGCGTCCCCCGCAGAGATGGGGGCGCCAGAGAGAAGGAGGCACCATGCCATTTCCAAAAGGGTTCCTTTGGGGAGGAGCCACCGCCGCCAACCAATGCGAGGGAGGTTATGACGAGGGCGGCCGCGGCCTTGCCAACGTCGACGTCATCCCACACGGGCCGGAGCGCAACGACGTAAGTCGCGGCCTGAGGCGCATGCTCGACTTTGAGCCCGGGTACTACTACCCGGCCCAGACGGGCATCGACTTCTACCACCACTACCGCGAGGACATAGCCCTCTTCGCGGAGACGGGCTTTAAGGTCTTTCGCCTCTCCATCGCCTGGAGCCGCATCTTCCCCAACGGCGACGAGGAGGAGCCCAACGAGGCCGGGCTCGCCTTCTACGAGGACGTGTTCCGCTGCTGCCGCGAGCACGGGATCGAGCCCCTCGTGACCATCACGCACTTCGACTGCCCCATCCACCTCGTCAAGAAGTACGGCGCCTGGCGAAACCGCGCCCTCATCGAGCTCTATAAGCGGCTCGTGAAGGTGCTCTTCAACCGCTACCGCGGCCTCGTGCACTGGTGGATCACGTTCAACGAGATGAACATGATCTTGCACCGTCCCTTCATGGGGGCCGGCATCGTCCTCGAGCCCGGGGAGAATGCCCGCGAGGCCGAGTACCGCGCCGCGCACAACGAGCTCGTGGCGAGCGCCTGGGCCACCAAGATCGCCCACGAGGTCGACCCGGAGAACAAGGTGGGCTGCATGCTCGCCGCGGGAAGCTACTACCCCTACTCCTGCCGCCCCGAGGACGTTCGCGCGGCGCAGGTCAAGAACCAGGAGGACCTCTTCTTCGTGGACGTGCAGGCGCGCGGGCGCTACCCCGGCTACGCGCTCAAGATGCTCGAGCGCGAGGGCATCGACGTGAGCATGACCGCCGAGGACGAGCGCATCCTTGCGGAGAACACCGTCGACTTCATCTCGTTTAGCTACTACTCCTCGCGCTGCACCGCGGGCGACCCCGACTCCGTGGGCGGCGTCGCCGAGGGCAACGCCTTCGCCGGCGTGGAGAACCCCTACGTGCGCACGAGCGACTGGGGCTGGGTCATCGACCCGCTGGGGTTCCGCATCACGATCAACGACCTCTGGGACCGCTACCAGAAGCCGCTCTTTGTGGTGGAAAACGGCCTCGGCGCCTATGACGAGGTGCTTCCTGACGGCACGATCGAGGACGATTACCGCATCGCCTACCTGCGCGAGCACATCGAGGCCATGCGCGACGCCATCGAGCAGGACGGCGTCGAGATGCTCGGCTACACCACCTGGGGGCCGATCGACCTCGTGAGCGCGGGCTCCGGCGAGATGGAGAAGCGCTACGGCTTCATCTACGTGGACCGCGACAACCTGGGCAACGGCACGCTCGAGCGCAGGCGCAAGAAGAGCTTCTACTGGTACCAACAGGCCATCGCCACCAACGGAGGCGACCTGGGCTAGCCGCCCGGGCAATATCACTAAGGAGAAAATAATGGCTGAAAAATACGACGACCTGGCCAGATCCATACTCGAGAACGTAGGCGGCACAGAGAACGTCGCCAGCGTCGCGCACTGCATCACGCGCGTGCGCTTCAAGCTCAAGGACGAGTCCCGCGCCAACACGGCCAAGATCGAGGCCCTCAAGGGCGTCATCCAGGTCATCCAGGCCAACGGCCAGTACCAGGTGGTCGTGGGCAACATCGTCGAGGACGTCTACGACGCGGTCCTGGAGGTCGGCAACTTCTCGGGCGGCGCAAGCGCCGAGGACAAGCCCCAGGGCGATAAGACCGTTGCCTCCGTCGTCATCGACCTCATCTCCGGTATCTTCCAGCCCATCCTGGGACCGCTTGCCGCCGCAGGCATCATGAAGGGACTGCTTGCCCTCATCACCTACTTCGTCCCGGCCTTTGCAAACGACGGCCTCTACACGCTGCTCTACACCGTGGCTGACGGCTTCTTCTACTTCCTTCCCGTCGCCCTGGCGTTCAGTGCCGCGCGCAAGTTCCGCATGAACGTGTTCACCGGCGTGGCAATCGGCGTGGCGCTCCTCTACCCGACGATGGTCGCCCTGACTTCGGGTGAGGCGCTCGGCAGCATCGACCTCGGCGTGGCCGGCACGTTCTCGTGGTACGCCACCGCCCTCGGACTCCCCATCATCATGCCCGTGTCCGGCTACGTGAGCTCGGTGATCCCCGTCCTTCTCATGGTGTGGTTCGGCTCTATCCTTGAGCGCTGGCTCAAGAGCTGGATGCCGGCTGCGCTCAAGATGTTCCTCGTCCCGCTCGCCACGATGACGGTCTCCATCGTCTTGGGCTACCTCGTCATCGGCCCGGTGGCCACCCTCATCACCAACCTGCTGAGCGCGGCGTTCTCGTTCATCTTCCAGCTTCCCGTGGTTGGTTCCGTCCTGGGCAGCGCCCTGGTCGGCGGACTGTGGATGTGCCTCGTCATCTTTGGCTTCCACTGGAGCCTCATCCCCATCTCCATCATGAACCTGAACACCCTCGGCCACGACAGCGTGCTCGCCGCCACCATCGGCCACGGGTTCGCGCTCGGAGCGGTCATCTTTGCCATGTACCTCAGAAACAAGGACGAGCGCTTCCGCGGCATCGCCCTTCCCGCGATGATCTCCGCCTTCTTCTTCGGCGTCACCGAGCCGGGCATCTACGGCATCGCCCTCCCCAACAAGCGCGCATTCGTCGTGGCATGCCTGAGCTCCGCCGTGGGCGGCGCCATCGTGGGAATGACGGGCGCCCTCGTGTACATCTCGGGCGGCCTCGGCGTCTTCAACCTGCTCAACTTCATCGACGGGACCCCTGGTGGCGCCGGGATCTCCCACATGATCTTCGCGATCATCGCCGCGCTCGTCTCTGCCGTCCTGGCCTTTGTTATCGAGTTCCTCACCTACCGGCCCAACGACGACGAGGAAGGCGCCCGCTAGCTTGCGCCCTCCTCGACTAGCTCTATGTAATTGAGGAGCAGTTGAGGTGGATGAAGGCCGAGGGCGGTCGAGGCGGCCGCCCCGTGTCAGAGACAACCTGCCAGAAGGCGTTTGGCTTTCTCGGGCGGCGCTGAAATGAACTGCGCCCCGAAACTTAGACGGGTCAATTAGCGACCTATGTCGCACATGGGGACTGATTCCGGAACTCCTCCGGGGTCAGTCCCTTTTGCTTAACCCGCCTCCTCTTGTTCCAGTGAACGGTATAGGCTTCGAGGTCCCGCTTGAACTCCTCGAAGCTCCGCCACGTCCGGTTCCTGTAGAATTTGTCCTTCAGGCGCCCGGGCAGCAGCTCCGTCGCATGAGCTTGCCCTCGCACGCTGCCGGCCCCGGCCGGGTACGGGCACCCTTCGGCCTCCCGCCGGCCTTCGGCGCGCCCGTACCCCCTGTCGCAAAGCTCTGCTGCAAGAGTCCTCAGCGTGGCGTCGTGCCTGACTCTCCCGTCCATAAAGAAGCCCCCATTTCTAATGTTCAAGAAATGAGGGGGCGGTTCAATTTCGGGACGGGGATTAAATAATCATTCGGAGCAAATCTATTTTTGTCCCCGCCCCAAAAAATCATCGAGCGTGGTCTTGGACAAACAGTCTAGTTGCGCCTAAGGTGGACGACGGTCTCGCAGTGGAAGGTTTGCGGGAACAGGTCGACCGGCGTGATCTTGACGGGGGAGAAGGTGCCTTCCTCGACAAAGCGCTTAAGGTCGCGTGCCAGGGTGGCAGGGTCGCAGCTCACATAGGCGACATCGCGCGCACTCGTGCTAGCGATGAGGTCGATGGCCTCGGGTGCCAGACCTGCGCGCGGCGGATCGACCACCAGGACATCGGCATCCTGGTCGGGGAACTCGCGCACGGCATCGCCGCCGATGACGTCGACGTTGTCGAGCTTGTTGATCTCGAGGTTACGGCGCAGGTCGCGCACGGCCGGACCGTAGGCCTCGACGGCGGCGACAAAGTCGCAGCGGCGGGCGAGCGGCAGGGTAAAGGTGCCGGCGCCGCAGTACAGGTCCACGGCAAGCTCGTCTTCCTGCGGGTCGAGGGCGTCCATAACGAGCTCAATCAAAATCTCGGCGCCCTTGGTATTGACCTGGAAAAAGGATGGGGCGGACAGGCGCATCTGGCCGTCAGCGATGTTCTCGGTCCACGAGCCCTCTCCAGCGAGCATCTCCACCTTGGAGACACGGCGGGCCTTCTTCTCGCCCTTGCTCATGACGCGCACGACGCTCGTGGGGTGTGCGGCGTCTGCCAGCACGCGCGAGACCTGCGAGCGCGGGAAGGAGCCTGTGGGCGTCCAGAGTGCGACCTCGAGTGCCTTGGTGCGGCGCGAAGCGCGAATGCCCACGCGCTCGAGGCCCAGGTCGTGGCTGCCACTCAGATAGTTGAGCGCGCCGACGACCGATTTGAGCGCCTTGGGAAAACGCTTATCGAACAGCGGGCACGCATCGACGGTCACGATCTTGCTGGGGTCGACGCCGTGCATGCCAAGGCGAACACGGCCGTTAACGAGAGCGGGCTCCAGCTCAATTTTATTGCGGTAGCCCCAGTCGTCCTTGGTATGGCGGATAGGCTGGACAAGATCGTTGACCTGCTCGGGGGTGAACTTGCCAATGCGCTCGAGCGTGGAGCGCAGGTTTTGCTCTTTGGCGGCAAGCTGAGCGGAGCGCGATAGATTGCCCCACGAACAACCGCCGCAGATGCCCACGAAGGGGCAGGGGGGCTGAATGCGATCGGGACTTGGCTCCAGAATCTCGGTCGTGCGGGCGCGCATAAACGACTTGCCGTCCTGCACGATCTCGGCTTCGACGGTGTCGCCTGCCACAGCGCCCTGCACAAAGACGGCCTTGCCGTTGTCGGCATGTGCCAGACCGTCGGTGCCGTACGTCATCGATTCTATGGTGAGCTTCATATTCCTGCCTGTCATTCGCGTTGCTGTTCGCACCATGGTAGCAGGGAAAAGCGCCCCGCATCCGAGGCTTTCCTCAAATGCGGGGCGCTTCTACAAACTGCTTCTACAAACGTCTATTTCGTCTTGCCGGTAATGAGCGTCTTAAGGCCTAGGCCGATCAGGCCCAAGCCCATGCGCACGCGGCCGGGGCGATGGCGCTCGATGGCCTTGGCTTTGCCAGCGGGCTTCTTGTGACGCGCGTTGCTCTCGGGGGTTGTTGTGGGTGCCTGAGGTTGGGCTGCGGGAGCAGGTTCGGGCTCGATAACGGTCGCTTGGACCTTCTGGACCTCGGGAGCGGCCGGCTGCGGCTCGGGCTCAGGCTGGGATGCGAGCGCGGGTTCTGCCTCGGTGTCGGCTTCGGCGTTGCGATACGCGCGCTCCAGCAGAGCTTCCTGCGAGTTGAAGGGTTTCTCGTCCTCTTTGCGCTCCACCGGAACCCAGGTGCCGTCACTCGTCAGGCTGCGTGCCTTCACGTTGTCGCGCAGCTGCATGCCCATGTACTCGTGCACTAGGGCGCGGCAGGTGGGGTCGAGCACGGGGAAGGCGATCTCCACGCGGTGCTCGGTGTTGCGCGTCATCATGTCTGCCGAGCTCAGATAGATCATGTCCGAGTCCACGCCAAAGGCATAGACGCGCGCATGCTCCAAAAAGCGTCCGACGATGGAGCGCACGTGCACGTTCTCGGTCTTGCCCGGAACACCGGGCTTGAGGCACGAGATGCCGCGAATGATCATGTCCACGCGCACGCCGGCACACGATGCCTCGGCAATCTTGTCGATGACCTCGCGGTCGGTAAGCGAGTTGAGCTTAAAGAACACGCGGGCGGGCTCGCCGACAAGGGCGCGCTGAATCTCGCGGTCCAGGCCGCGCATGATGAGCGGCTTGAGGCCCACGGGCGCCACGCCCAGGAAGCGGTAGTCGCCGCGCAGGTTGCCCAGCGACAGGTTGCGGAAGAACAGGTTGGCGTCCTCGCCGATGCCGGGATGCGCGGTCATGAGCATAAAGTCGCTGTAGAGCTTGGCCGTCTTCTCGTTAAAGTTGCCGGTACCCAAAAGCGTCAGGCGGGTAAGCGCCATGCCCTCGCGATAGGTGAGCTGGCAGATCTTTGAGTGGCACTTAAAGCCCTCGGAGCCGTAGATAACGGTGCAGCCGGCCTCTTCCAGGCGCTCGGCCCATTCGATGTTGTTTTGCTCGTCAAAGCGGGCACGAAGCTCCATGAGCACCGTGACCTCTTTGCCGTTTTCGGCAGCATCGATGAGCGACTCGCACAGACGGCTCTGCTTTGCCACACGGTAGAGCGTGATGCGCAGCGAGATACACTCGGGGTCATAGGCTGCTTCGTGCACCAGGTCCAAGAACGGGTTCATTGCCTCGTAAGGGTAAAAGAGCAGCTTGTCGTGCTGCAGCACCTGCTCGCGGATGGAGCGGGCCATATCGATGGTGGGATTGGGCTGCGGCTTAAACGGCGTAAAGAGGAGCTCATTGCGCAGGTGCTCGGGAATCTTACCCTCAATGCCAAAGACGTAGCCAAGGTCAAGGGGGATATCGCAGGTAAAGACCGAGCGGCGAGAAAGCTCGAGCGCCTTGCGGATGGTCTTGAGCGTTGGCTTTTCGAGTGAGCCCGATACGGCGAGCACCACCGGCTGCAGGCGCAGGCGCTTCTTGAGGATGCGCTTCATGTGCTGGCGGTAATCTTCCTCCTCCTCGACGCCCTCGCCGTCCGGGTCGATATCGGCATTGCGGGTGACGCGGATCAGCGCGCGATCCAGCGGCTTGTAGGAGCCAAAGCAACTGTCGAGGCAGGCGAGGATAACGTCTTCGAGCAAGATATAGGAGTAGGTGCCGGCGGGCGAGGGAATCTCGACCACGCGGTTCATCGAGGCGGGAATCTCGATCAGGCCGAGCAGGCTTTCCTCGTCGGTGACGCCGTCCAGGCCACAAGCCAGATAGAGCGCGCCGTTGCGCAGGTTGGGGAAGGGATGGCGCGGGTCAATGACCAGCGGTGAGATAACCGGCGACACGTAGGCCTGGAAGTAGCGGGTTACAAAGGTGCGCTCCTCGGGCGTAAGCGAATCGATGCGGGCGCGGTGAACGCCCAGGGTGTCGAGCTTGCCTTCGATGCTCTTAAAGATGGACTCCCAACGGGTAAGGAGCCCGGGCAGCTCTGCCATGACAGCATCGACCTGTTCGGAGGCGGTCATATTGCTCTTGTTGTCGACAGGCTGCTTTTTGAGCTCTGCCAGATCGGACAGGCCGCCCACGCGCACCATAAGGAATTCGTCGAGGTTGGACTCGAAAATCGACACGAACTTTAGACGCTCGAACAGCGGAACGGTTTCGTCGAAGGCTTCGTCAAGCACGCGGTTGTTAAAGCGCAGCCAGCTAAGCTCTCGGTTTTGCGTGTACGAGAAGTCGCGCGGCGGCTTGCGCAGCTTAGCGGCCTTTTGCTTCTTTTCGATTTTGCTCGGCATATGCATCTGTCCGTTCAGTCCCCGCAGGGGACGGTAGCCTAACTCTAATTCACTATTGTCTCAATTTAGTCGACCGCCGGCACGGACGTATCGCGTGAACGGTATCTTTACCTACTTCTTACGCTGACAAGCCGAAGCACTAACGTCCGCTGATTTGAGCAAGCGATCTATATCCTCACTCAACTGGTGAGAATGTATGAATAAGAATGATAGCAAGCTGAATATAATCGAATGTAGGTCGAATCGAGGGCAAGCGTCATTTATATGCAGAAAACCGTTTTCACTATGCAATTTTGAATCATGGATTACTTTGAGTGTTCAAGCTTGATTTCCTAGAAAAATAACGTTTACCTAGGAAAATCTGCTTTACGAAACTGAAGTGCATCATGGGAAATCATATGCGATATACCGTTCATCGTACTTTGCTGACCGTTCGGGGGCGAGGTAGCATTACGAATGGAATTTGGATATAACTAGAGCTGTCAGCAAGCAGCGTCCCATATGGAGGGGCGCTGATACATTCGGCCAGTAAGGCCCGAAAGAAAGGTAGGAGGCCATGACGAAAGGTCTGCACGTGCCTTCCGAGATCGGCAAGCTCAGGAAGGTCTGCCTGCACCGTCCCGGCGACGAGCTCCTCAACCTGCCGCCCGA
>CALAMK010000056.1:0-2176 GCA_937925735.1 uncultured Collinsella sp.
CAACGACGTGCTGTACAAGGAGGGCCTGGACCTTCTCGTCGTGCCCTCCGCCGAGCTCTCCCGCGGCCGCGGCGGCCCGCGCTGCATGAGCATGCCCTTCTGGCGCGAGGACCTCTAAGGTTTTCAAAGATCCGTACGGGTCTTAATACAAACATCTAGCTGCCATTAGATGTCTCCAAATGGGGCGGTGCGGGTTTTTCGCACCGCCCCATTCTTGTCAAATAAGCTAAATTAGCATCAGATAAGGTGTCCATTATGTCTAGAGGCGGTCACGTTGATACCCCAACGGTGTCGGCTTCTTTGCCTTTTGGGCATCATCTCGATTCCCATGACCTTTGCCGGCATCATCCTCGTGTTCTAGCGATTGGAGCTTAGTCATGGATATCAAGACAATTGGCGTTGAGGAATGGCTCAACGTTTGGGAGAAGAGCGCTACGTGGGACATTGCTCAGTCGACGATTTCGTCGCTGACCATGGGCGAGCTTCGTGCGCTCGACGAGCAGGACGGCGCTACGTTCTACGAGCGTCTGGATCGCGAGAAGATGAACTACGGCTGGATCGAGGGTTCGCCGGAGTTTAAGGTCGAGGTCGCCAAGCTGTATCGTCGCGAGGTCAATCCCGATCACATTCTGCAGACCAATGGCTGCACGGGTGCCAACCTCAACGCCATCATGGCCGTTGTCGAGCCCGGCGATCACGTGATTGCCGAGTGGCCTACCTATGCGCCGCTCTATGAGATTCCGCGTACGCTCGGTGCCGAGGTCGAGTATTGGGAGCTTCGCGAGGAGCTCGGATGGAAACCCGATATCGAACAGCTCAAGCGCCTCGTTCGCCCCAATACCAAGCTCATCTGCATCAATAACGCATCGAACCCCATCGGTACGGTGCTCGATGCCGATACGCTCGGTCAGATTGCCGAGATTGCCCGTTCGGTTGGCGCCTACGTGCTGTGCGACGAGGTGTATCTGCCGCTCGAGAACACCGAGTCCTTTATGTCGATGGCCGACGTGTATGAGAGGGCCATTGTCACCAACTCGGTGTCTAAGACCTATTCGACGCCTGCAGCCCGCGTGGGCTGGGTCGTTGCGGACGAAGAGGTGTCCAACCGCATCCGTACCTATCGCGATTACACCATGATCTGCGGTGGCGTGTTTAACGATGCTTTGGCGACCTACGTGCTCGAGCACAAGGACAAGATTCTCGAGCGCAACCGCAAGATCGTGTTTGGCAACCGCGATATCGCGCAGGCTTGGATCGATACGCAGCATCGCGTTTCCTGGACGGCCTCGCGGGGCGTGTCTACCTCGTTTATCCAACTGGATATTCCCGAGGACGATGAGGAGTTCTGCAAGCGCCTGCTGTCCGAGAGGGGAGTGCTGCTGGTACCCGGTAGCCGCTTTGAGCTTCCCTGCGGAGCGCGCCTGGGCTACTGCGCGAGCGAAGATGTTCTTCGCGAGGGCCTGAGGCTTCTGGGCGAGGCACTGGCCGAGTTCGATCGCTAGTCCCTTGGGGTTCTCGAAGGCCTAAACCTTACTGGGCCCTAGGTGTACCGAATGCAGACCCGCTCCCTTTTGGGGAACGGGTCTGTTTGTCTTTGCCGCCGGAAAAGACAAGTTGTTACAAATGGAGACGCAAGATCTATCGGGTATTCGACGGGCCTTATACTGAGCTTCCGGTGAACGGTATCCAACGTCTGGTAAACGGTAACCTGTTTGCCAAAAATGAATAGGACGAACTTTATTCTGAATAAAAATCAAAATGGTTGAGACACAGCAAGAATTGCGAATTCTATTCATATCGTTGCGCGAAATATGCAATTTGAGGGTGGTTTAACAAAGGTTAGTTTCAATTGATCTTGCGGTTAAAAAGCGTTTAAGCACGTAAATCCACTTTATTTAATCAAAGTATGCCATGCGTGAAGTATATGTGTATGCCGTTCACCCCTCATATAAAACCGTTCGGGGGCGAGGTGGAAGTATGGACTGATTTTGGATATAAATATGTCGTCAGCAATAACGCCTCACACGGAGGGGCGCTAACGAATCGGCCCTGACAGGGGCCCGAAAGAAAGGTAGGAGGCCATGACGAAAGGTCTGCACGTGCCTTCCGAGATCGGCAAGCTCAGGAAGGTCTGCCTGCACCGTCCCGGCGACGAGCTCCTCAACCTGCCGCCCGA
>CALAMK010000057.1:0-15330 GCA_937925735.1 uncultured Collinsella sp.
CATTGCCGCCGCCAAGTCGCTGCGCATGCTCAATGGAGCATCCCATGCGCACAGCGCCCACAAGCTTATCCATCGCTTCCGAAAATGGTCGGCGCAAGAGGCCCATGCGTGGGGAATGGCGAAGCGCCGCAATACCGCTGCCGGCACAGACGACAACGCCGCCACACCACAATTGGTCATGGCGCTCACATGCCTCGTGCAGACGAACGGCGGTCCCGCGCGCCTGCTTAGCGCCCTCTTGTGCGGCTCGAATCGCGGCATAGATGCGCGTTCCCGTACCGCCAAAGCGCTCAAGCGCCTGCTCGATAGCTGTCAACGTCTCATCGTCAGCCACATCTTCAATGGCCAGCACGATGCCATCGGCAACGCTGCCGGCGTCATTTGCCTTCAAGTCGACTGGGCGGGGGAGCGTGGTGCCAGAAAGCTGAGTATAGGCGGCGATGGCATCCTGCAGATCCCAGAGCAAAAACTCAAGATCGGCGCTATCGGGAATGCTGATATACGCAATGGTTCGCAACGTTTTTGGTACATCGCCGCGTGTGGTCGTCTCCATGCCGCCTCCTTTCCGGTTGGTTTCCGTTTAGGTTACACCGTCTGGCGGTGCCTCGCCGCGCTATCCTAGTGCAACCCTTACGAAAGGAACGCCATGCGTCTGCCCATGAACACCTCGCTTGCCACGCTCAAGCCCTCCGGCATCCGTCGGATTAACGCGCTCGCTGCCCAGTACCCAGGATGCATTGCGCTCGCGCTCGGCGAGCCCGATTTTTCCACGCCCGATATGATTAGCGCCGAGGTGACCGCTTCGTTGGACCGCGGCGACACGCACTATCCGCCCAACAACGGTCGCCCCGCTCTGCGCGAGGCGCTGTCTGCCTACATGGGGGATGCGGGCCTTACGTTTTCGGCCGACGAGGTCATCCTGACCGACGGCGCGACCGAGGCCCTGTCGGCAACATTCATGGCTATGCTCAACCCCGGCGACGAGGTCATTATCCCAACGCCGGCCTTTGGCCTGTACGAGAGCATCGTCGTGGCCAATCACGCCAAAGCGGTCTTTTTGGATACGGAGCCTACGCAATTCCAGATTGACGAGGACGCACTTCGTGCCTGCGTAACGCCGGCGACCAAGGCTATCGTCATCTGCTCGCCCAACAATCCTACGGGATGCATCCTCGACGCGGCATCGCTCGACGCCGTGGCACACGTGGCGGAGCAGGCGGGCATCTACGTGGTCTGCGACGACGTATATAACCGCCTGGTCTACGTGGACGGCTACGAGCGATTTGCCCAGCGCCACCCGGAGCTACGCGAGCAGACGGTGGTCATCGAGAGCTTTTCCAAGCCCTGGGCCATGACCGGCTGGCGCCTGGGTTGGCTCGCGGCCGCAGCCCCCGTCATTGCCGAGATCGCAAAGGCCCACCAATACTTAGTATCGAGCGCCGTCTCCTTTGAGATGGGCGCCGCAGCGCGAGCCCTGACCGTCGACCCAGCCTCCATGCTCAAAGTCTACCGAGCCCGCCGCGAGCGCGTACTCGAAGCCTTAAACGCCATGGGCCTCGACGTAGTGGAACCAGCCGGCGCCTTCTACGCTTTCCCGAGCATCAAACAATTCGGCCTAACAAGCGAAGACTTCTGCATCAAAGCCATCAAAGAGGCCAACGTAGCCCTAGTCCCGGGCGACTGTTTCGGCACCGAAGACCACATCCGCTTAAGCTACTGCGTCTCCGACAAAAATCTGGATGAAGGTCTCCACCGCCTGTCAACCTTCGTTTCAACCTTATAGCCCAACGGGACGCAACACATCAGCCCACCGACATAAGGGTTATGCGTGGGGGCGTCAGCCAACGTAAAACCGGGCTGCCCCATAGTTGACGCAGGCACGCGCCGCCGAAGGCCAGGCGCAAGGTTTCCGTAGATTCCGCACGAGCCGGAAAGCACTTAATGTGCTTTCCGAGCGAGCCCAGGACCTGACCGAGCGGAAACCTTGCGCCTGGCCTTCGGCGGAGCGTGCCGGATGGTGGAATTGTGTGCAGCCCGGTTTTCCGTTGACCGACGCCGGGGTCCCCGCCATAATACTTTCGGTTCACGCACGAATCCGCTGCCAGAGACAGCCGGTGCAAACGGGCATCGCCCGCGAGCTTAATGGGATATCCCGCCAGCCGAGGTGGTCGAGTAGATATGTCTTCTCGCCCCCGTCGCTCATGCAGCGCGGGGGCTTTCTTTTTGGACATGCCCCCGTCACGTCCTTGTGGCGGACCGTGCCCGGAAAGAATTCGAGGAGGTGTAATTCATGCCCCAGCAGTACAAAATCGACAAGGTTGCAGAGATCGAGTCCCGTATCGCCGAGAACGCCGGTCTGTTCGTCGTCAACTACAACGGTCTGACGGTTAAGCAGGCTCAGGAGCTGCGTCATCAGCTTCGCGAGTGCGGCGCCGAGATGAAGGTCTACAAGAACAACCTGGTCAAGATCGCACTCAAGAACCAGGAGCAGCCCGAGCTCGACGAGATCCTCGCCGGCCCCGTCGCTTATGTGTTCTACGAGTCCGAGCCGGTCGAGGCCGCTAAGGCCCTTAAGGACTTCTCTGCTAAGTCCAAGGGCGTCCTTGAGATCAAGGGCGGTATCTCCGACGGCAAGGCCGTTTCCGCTGATGATGTTAAGGCTATCGCCGAGCTGCCCACCAAGGATCAGCTTCTCGGCCAGATCGCCGGTCTCATCTCCGGTTTCGCTCGCGACATCGCTGTCTGCGTCAACGGCGTTTCCTCTGGTCTCGCTCGTTCGATCCAGCAGGTCTCCGAGCAGAAGGCAGCCTAGTCGCTGTTTTCATCCGCGGCGGCAACGCCGCACCCCTGGCGCATTCGCGCCGTGTTTTAACTGATCTCCGTGCACAGACACGGAAACCGAAAGGACTTAGAAATGGCTAAGCTTACCACCGATGAGATCATCGATGCTCTTAAGGAAATGACCCTTCTCGAGGCTTCCGAGCTCGTTAAGGCTATCGAGGACACCTTCGGCGTTTCCGCCGCTGCTCCTGCTGCCGTTGTCGCCGCTCCCGCTGCTGGCGCTGCTGAGGCCGAGGAGAAGACCGAGTTTGACGTCGTGCTCGAGGGCTTCGGCGACAACAAGATCCAGGTCATCAAGGCCGTCCGTGAGCTCACCAACCTTGGCCTGAAGGAGGCCAAGGAGGTCGTCGAGGGCGCTCCCAAGGCTGTTCTCGAGGGTGCCAAGAAGGAGGACGCCGAGGCTGCCAAGGAGAAGCTCGAGGCTGCTGGCGCTGCTGTCACCCTCAAGTAATCAGGCTTTCTCGCCAGATTTCTTTGCAGACGGGGTTCGCATTGCGAGCCCCGTCTTTTTTGTTATGGCCACTCTATTTTGCTGGCTCGGCATGCAAATTGCTGTCGTTTGCGGTGCTTTGGGGTCGCTACCGTTGGGCGATAAAATTGCACCATTCGAGCAATAATTTGCGTTGACCTGCTGAAGAATGGCGCTTGCCTGCATTAACGTTAATTAACGGCGGTAAGATAAACCGGTATCGCAATTTGGTCTGCGGCCGCCGTGCCGCACGCACAGGGCGCATCCTGCGCCTGCGAAAGGATCCTTGAATAACATGAAGGCAATCATCCCCGCCGCCGGTCTTGGCACGCGTTTTCTGCCTGGCACCAAGTGCACGCCCAAAGAGATGCTGCCGGTGCTCGACAAGCCGGTCATCCAGTACGTCGTTGAAGAGGCGCTCGAGCCCGAGGAGGTCGACGATGCCATTATCGTTACTTCTCCCGGTAAGCCCGAGCTGCTGAGCTACTTCCAGCCCGATCGCTCGCTCGAGAACCTGCTGCGCGAGCGCGGCAAGAACGCCTATGCCGATGCCGTCGCCCACGCTGGCGGTATGCCGGTCGACTTCCGTTATCAGTACGAGCCCAAGGGCCTTGGCCACGCCATTCGCTCTGCCGCCGACGCTGTGGCAGGGGAGAACTTCCTGGTTCTTCTGGGCGACTACGTTGTGCCCAACCGCGACATCTGCGACAAGATGCTTGCCGTCTCCAAGGAGCACGGTGGCGCTTCTGTTATCGCCGTTGCCGCGTGCGCTCCCGAGGAGGTCAGCCGCTACGGCGTTATCGCCGGCGATCGCGTGGGCTCTCTCGAGGGCTTCGAGAATGCTGCCGACGACGAGCCCGGTGCCGTTTGGCGCATCGGCGGTCTGGTTGAGAAGCCCGCTCCCGAGGCGGCTCCGTCCAACCTGTACATCGTCGGTCGTTACCTGCTGAGCCCGCTGGTCATGGACCTGCTGGCCGATCAGCAGGCCGGTAAGGGCGGCGAGATCCAGCTGACCGACGCCATGGCGCGTTCGCTCGATCGCGAGGCCATGTACGCTGTCGTCATCGACCCGCTGTCGGGCTACGACACCGGTACCCCGTCTGGCTGGATGGCCACCAACGCCCTCATGGCTGCAAGCGACCCTCGCTTTGCAAGCGCCTTCTGGGACGCCATCGACGAGCGCGGCGGCTTGATGCGCAAGTAAGCCTTCGGGCAACGATATTTACGGGTGCGGACCTCGGTTCGCGCCCGTTTTTTATAAGAGCTGCGATTGCCGGCTCTCTGTTCACAGAAAATATATGAACAGGTGTTCGATACACATACATCTACCTGCGCATTTTCTGTCGAAAAACTTTGCTACTCCAAAAACTCAATCGCGTCAAGGCTTTTCTTGCTCAACGGTCGGTACCTGATAAACTATTAGATTGCGATAACTGGCGAAGCTATGCCTCGCCAACCCACCGAGCATTTCCGTGAAGGAGGAAAAACCTGGTGACCTACGCATACACTGCCACTGAGCGCAAGCGCGTCAGCTTCGGGAAAATCCCGGAGGCCATGGAGCTCCCCAACCTTATCTCTGTTCAAAGGGAATCCTTTGAGCGTTTTAAGGACGAGGGCCTTCGTGAGGCGTTCAAGGAATCCAGCCCCATCCAGAGCCAGAACCATGTTCTCGAGGTTACCTTCGGCGAGCATCAGTTCGGCGACCCCGCGCACACCGTCGAGGAGTGCCGCGAGAAGGATATGACCTATCAGGCTCCGCTTCTGACCGACGTCCGTCTCACCAACAAGGAGACCGGCGAGATCAAGGAGCAGCTCGTCTTCATGGGCGACTTCCCCATGATGACCGATCAGGGCACCTTCATCATCAACGGTACCGAGCGTATCGTCGTTTCGCAGCTCGTCCGCTCCCCGGGTGTGTACTACAGCTCCGAGATGGATTCGGGCAAGCAGATCTACAAGGCCCAGATCATCCCGTCCCGCGGTGCCTGGCTTGAGTTTGAGGTCGACAAGCGCGACCAGCTCATGGTCTCCATCGACCGTAAGCGCAAGCAGAGCGCCACGATGTTCCTGCGCGCCCTTGGCATCGCCGTCACCAACGACGACATCATCGAGCTGCTCGGCAACTCCGATGTGATCAAGCGCACCCTCGAGCGCGATACCGCCCTCACCCGCGAGGACGCCCTCATCGAGATCTACCGTCGCCTGCGCCCGGGCGAGCCTCCCACCGTGGACGCTTCCCGCAGCCTGCTCGAGGGCCTGCTCTTTAACCCGCAGCGCTACGATCTGGCCCGCGTCGGTCGTTACAAGGTCAACAAGAAGCTCAACCTCACCACCGAGGAAGAGGTCACGGTGCTCACCGACGAGGATATCGTCGCGACGCTGCGTTACCTCCTGTCCCTCGCTGCCGGCGAGCAGGGCTTTAAGGTCGACGACATCGACCACTTTGGCAACCGCCGTATCCGCACCGTCGGCGAGCTCGTCGCCAACCAGTTCCGTATCGGCATGAGCCGTATGGAGCGCGTCGTCCGTGAGCGCATGAGCTCCCAGGACATCGACGAGATCACCCCGCAGTCGCTCATCAACATCCGTCCGATCGTGGCCTCCATCAAGGAGTTCTTCGGTTCCTCGCAGCTCTCGCAGTTCATGGACCAGGCGAACCCCCTGACCGGTCTGACCCACAAGCGCCGTCTGTCCGCACTCGGCCCTGGCGGTCTTGCCGGCCACAAGTCGGGTTCCAGCCGCCGTACCAACGTGCCGACGGCCGTCCGCGACGTTCACAATTCGCACTACAGCCGCATGTGCCCGATCGAGACCCCCGAAGGCCCCAACATCGGCCTGATCGGCTCGCTCGCCCTCTACGCCCGCGTCAACGAGTATGGCTTCATCGAGGCCCCGTTCCGCCGCGTCGAGAACGGCGTTGCCACCGACCAGATCGACTGGATGACCGCTGACGAGGAAGAGAAGCACGTCATCGCGCCGGCCAACACGCCGCTCGATCCCAAGACCAACGAGTTCATCACGACCGATGCCGAGGGCAAGATCGTCCGTCCGCACACCGTGATCGCCCGTACCCGCGACTTCGACGGCTCCTTCGGCGCTCCCGCCGACGTGCCTGTCGAGGACGTCGACTACATGGACGTCTCGCCGCGTCAGATGCTCTCCGTCGCAGCCACGCTGATTCCGTTCCTCGAGCACGACGACGCCAAGCGTACGCTCATGGGCGCCAACATGCAGCGTCAGGCCGTGCCGCTGGTTCACCCCGCCGCTCCCTATGTCGGTACCGGCATGGAGCGTCGCGCCGCCCTGGACTCTGGCGAGGTTACCCTGGCCAAGAACGCCGGCGAGGTCATCTATGCCGACGCCTCCAAGATTATCGTCAAGCATGCCGGCGGCATGGACGAGTATCACCTGGCCAAGTACCAGCGCTCCAACCAGTCCACCTGCATCAACCACCGTCCGCTCGTTCGCGTCGGTGACACCGTTGAGCAGGGCGAGCCTCTGGCCGACGGTCCTTCGACCGATCATGGCGAGCTCGCACTGGGCCAGAACCTCACCGTGGCATACATGCCGTGGGAAGGCTTCAACTACGAGGACGGTATTGTCGTGTCCGAGCGCCTGGTGGCCGAGGACCTGCTGACGACCATCAATATCACCCGTCACGAGATCGACGCCCGCGACACCAAGCTCGGTCCCGAGGAGATCACTCGCGAGATCCCGAACCTCTCCGAGGACATGCTTGCCAACCTCGACGAGGACGGCATCATCCGCATCGGCGCCGAGGTCGGCCCTGGCGACATCCTGGTCGGCAAGGTCACGCCTAAGGGCGAGAGCGCTCTGACCGCCGAGGAGCGCCTGCTGCGCGCCATCTTCGGTGCCAAGGCTCACGATGTTCGCGACACCTCCCTTAAGATGCCTCACGGCGCTTATGGCCGCGTCATCGACGTCGTCCGCTTTAGCCGCGAGAACGGCGACGACCTGGCCCCCGGTGTCAACGAGCAGGTGCGCGTCTACGTCGCCCAGCGTCGTAAGATCCAGCAGGGCGATAAGATCGCCGGTCGCCACGGCAACAAGGGCGTTATCTGTAACGTTCTGCCGGTCGAGGACATGCCCTACATGGCTGACGGTACCCCGATCGACGTTATCCTCAACCCGCTGGGCGTTCCTTCGCGTATGAACGTCGGCCAGCTGCTCGAGTGCCACCTTGGCTGGGCTGCTGCCTGCGGTTGGGATACCGAGGATGCCGACTCCGACAAGTATGTCCCCGGTCCGTTCTTCGTCTCGACGCCCGTCTTCGACGGCGCCAAGGAGGACGAGATCGCCGAGGTCATCCGTCGCGCCAACAAGAACATGCTCAACAAGGCCACCGCTGCCTTTGGCGATCACATGCGCCCCGAGTTTGTCACCCAGCTTGACGAGCGCGGCAAGACCCGCCTGTTCGACGGCCGCACCGGCGAGGAGTTCCGCGAGCCCATTACCGTGGGTACGTCCTACATCCTCAAGCTCGGCCACATGGTTGACGACAAGATCCACGCCCGTTCGACCGGCCCTTACAGCCTGGTTACCCAGCAACCGCTGGGCGGCAAGGCTCAGTTCGGCGGCCAGCGCTTCGGCGAGATGGAAGTTTGGGCACTGTACGCATACGGTGCTTCCAACGTCCTGCAGGAGATCCTGACCGTCAAGTCCGACGATACCGTGGGCCGCGTCAAGACCTACGAGTCCATCGTCAAGGGCGAGAACGTCCCGGTTCCGGGTATCCCCGAGTCCTTCAAGGTTCTCGTCAAGGAGATCCGTTCCCTCGCACTGGACATCGAGCCCATGCACGATGCCGACGAGGACGCCTCCGCCCCTGTGACCGCCGAGGAGACCTCTGCTCTCGACGACCTGGCTGCGCTCGCCGGCGTTGACGCCGACGTCGAGGCCCAGGATGCCGAGACCGCCGAGGCACCCGAGGCTGTCGCCGCCACGACCACTGATAAGGAGTAGTTGACTGTGGCAGATTTCGAAGCTACTGATTTTGACTCGGTAAAGATCTCCCTTGCCTCCGCCGACCAGATCCGTTCCTGGTCGCACGGTGAGGTCAAGAAGCCGGAGACCATCAATTACCGTACCCTCAAGCCCGAGAAGGACGGCCTGTTCTGCGAGAAGATCTTCGGTCCCGCCAAGGACTGGGAGTGCTCCTGCGGCAAGTACAAGGGCATCCGCTTTAAGGGCATCGTCTGCGAGCGCTGCGGCGTCGAGGTCACCTCGGCCAAGGTGCGTCGCGACCGCATGGGCCACATCGAGCTCGCCGCTCCCGTGTCCCACATCTGGTACTTCAAGAGCCCCACGAGCTTCCCGATGAGCCGTATGCTCGACATCAAGTCCAAGGACCTCGAGAAGGTTCTGTACTTTGCCAGCTACATCATCACCGAGGTCGACTACGAGGCTCGCGAGGCCGACGCTGACGACCTGCGCGAGGAGCTCGCCGCCGATCTGGAAGAGATCGATGCCGAGTGCGCCCGCCAGATCGAGTCCCTCAAGGAGCAGGGCAACCCCGAGAACTTTGACGAGTTCTCCGACGAGGAGCCGCTGACCCCCGAGGAGATCGCCTCTGGCATCGTCGACATCGAGGAAGAGTGCAAGGACGAGAAGCAGCTCCGCACGGACGCCTTCAACGCCTTCATGAAGCTTACCGAGCGCGACCTCATCTCCGATGAGCCGCTGTTCCGCGAGATGACCCGTTACTACTCCATGTACTTCAAGGGTGGTATGGGTGCCGAGGCCGTCCGCGACCTGCTCGCTGCCATCGACCTCCCCTCCGAGGCCGAGAAGCTCAAGGCCATCATCGCCGACGAGGATTCCCAGAAGCAGAAGCGCGAGAAGGCCGTTAAGCGCCTCGAGGTCGTTGACGCCTTCTTGAAGGGCGGCAACAGCCCCGCGAACATGATCCTGGATGTCATTCCGGTCATTCCGCCCGATCTGCGCCCGATGGTCCAGCTCGACGGCGGCCGCTTTGCTGCGTCCGACCTCAACGACCTGTATCGTCGCGTGATCAACCGTAACAACCGACTCAAGCGCCTGCTCGACCTGGACGCCCCTGCGATCATCGTGAACAACGAGAAGCGCATGCTCCAGGAGTCCGTGGACGCCCTGTTCGACAACGGCCGTCGTGGTCGCCCGGTCTCTGGCCGTGGCGGTCGCCCGCTCAAGTCGCTCGCCGAGGCCCTCAAGGGCAAGCAGGGTCGTTTCCGTCAGAACCTGCTGGGCAAGCGTGTCGACTACTCCGGCCGTTCGGTAATCGTTACCGACCCCAAGCTGCTGTTGCACCAGTGTGGTCTGCCCAAGACCATGGCACTGGAGCTCTTCAAGCCCTTCGTCATGAAGCGCCTGGTCGAGCTCGGCAAGGTCGAGAACATCAAGGGCGCCAAGCGCGCTATCGACCGCGGTGCCACCTTTGTGTGGGATATCCTCGAAGAGGTCATCGACGGCCGCGTCGTGCTGCTCAACCGTGCACCGACCCTGCACCGTCTGTCCATCCAGGCCTTTGAGCCGGTGCTGGTCGAGGGCAAGGCTATCCACCTGCACCCGCTGGTCTGCTCGCCCTTCAACGCCGACTTCGACGGCGACCAGATGTCTGTCCACGTGCCGCTGTCCAGCCAGGCTCAGGCCGAGGCTCGCGTGCTCATGCTCTCTGCGAACAACCTGCGCTCGCCGGCATCCGGCAAGCCGGTTAACATCCCTTCGCAGGACATGATCATCGGTGTGTACTACCTCACCCAGGTCCGCGACGGCCTGCCCGGCGAGAACCACGTGTTCGCCAGCTTCGACGACGCGCTGCACGCCTATGACTGCCGCTCCGAGGTCGACATGCAGGCCAAGATCCAGGTCCGCGTGTCCGCCGAGAACGCCAACGTCATCAACGAGGACGGCACCCGTATCTTCCGCGTCAAGAACGGCAAGAACGAGTTTGTCGACTACGATGTCACCGGCAACAAGACCGCGCGCTTCGAGACCTCTATCGGCCGCATCATCTTCAACCGCCAGTGCCTGCCCGAAGACTACGAGTTCATGAACTACAAGATGGTCAAGGGCGATGTGGCCAAGCTGGTTGCCGACTGCTGCGATCGTTACCCCGAGGCCAAGGTCGGCCCAATCCTCGATGCCATCAAGTACTCCGGCTTCCACTACGCTACCCGCGCTGGCCTCACCATCTCGGTGTGGGACGCTCTCATCCCTGCCGAGAAGCAAGAACTGCTCGACCGCGCCCAGGCCAACGTCGACCAGATCAACGAGTACTTCGAGGAGGGCTTCATCAACGAGACGGAGCGCCACATCGAAGTCGTTAACGAGTGGACCGCTTGTACCGACAAGGTCGCAGCGCTCATGCTCGACATGTTCGACGAGGAGAACCCGCTCTACATGATGGCCGACTCCGGCGCCCGTGGTTCTAAGACCCAGCTGCGTCAGCTCGGCGGCATGCGTGGCCTGATGGCAGACATGTCCGGCGAGACGATCGACCTTCCCATTAAGGCGAACTTCCGCGAGGGCCTGCTGCCGCTCGAGTACTTCATTTCGACCTACGGCGCCCGTAAGGGCCTGGTCGATACCGCATCCCACACCTCGGACTCTGGTTACCTGACCCGTCGTCTTGTCGACGTGGCCCAGGACGTCATCGTCCGCGAGGAGGACTGCGGTACGCACGAGGGCGTCACCTACAACCTCATCATCCCCGGCACCACCGACCTCAACACCGACCTCGTCGGCCGTTGCTTCATTGAGGACGTCGTGGCTCCCGATGGCACCGTGCTCTTTGAGCAGGACGGCTACATCGAGAAGGTCGCCGACATCCAGAAGATGGTCGATGCCGGCCTCAAGAAGGTCAAGCTTCGCGCGCTGCTCACCTGCCGCTCCAAGTACGGCGTGTGCCAGAAGTGCTACGGCTGGGATCTTTCCACCCGTCGTCCGGTCGCCATCGGTACCGCGGTCGGCATTATTGCCGCCCAGTCCATCGGCGAGCCTGGTACGCAGCTTACGATGCGTACCATTCACTCCGGCGGCGTCGCTGGCGTCGACGATATTACGCAGGGTCTGCCTACGGTCAGCCGTATGTTCGATATCGTCGGCAACGTCAACGAGAAGATCCTGGGTCGCGAGGCCGAGCTGGCTCCGTACTCCGGCCACCTCTCGATTAAGCCCGAGAAGTCCGAGTACGTGCTGACGCTCACCGACTCCGAGGATCACACCCGTGTCCTCGACGAGCGCCGCGTCCCCGCTTCGGTGCGCTTTATGCCCGAGATCGAGGACGGCTGCGAGGTTCGCGCCGGCGACCAGATCACCAAGGGCTTCGTCAACTTCCGCAACCTGCGCAAGCTGACCGACATCGAGTCGACGATGCACACCTTCGTCGAGAGCGTCAAGGACGTCTACACCAGCCAGGGCGTCGACCTGAACGACAAGCACATCGAGGTACTCGCACGTCAGATGCTGCGTCGCGTTCAGATCACCAACCCCGGCGATTCGAAGTACCTGCTTGGTCAGTACGTCGACCGCTACGAGTTCGCCGACGAGGTCGAGCGCGTTGCCCGTCTGGGCGGTCAGGCCCCCGTGGCCGAGCCCGTCATCCTGGGTACGCTCAAGGTCGCGTCTAACATCGACTCCTGGCTGTCGAGCGCTTCGTTCATCCGTACCGCTGGCGTCCTTACCGAGGCTGCCATCGAGGGCAAGGTCGATCACCTGCTCGACCTTAAGTCCAACGTCATCGTCGGTAAGAAGATCCCGGCCGGTACCGGCCTCAAGCCGTACGCCAACGCCAAGCTGACGTATCGTACGGCCGACGGCTATGTCGACATCGACGGCCCGGCTTCGCCCAACGCCAAGTCGCTGCCCGAGTGGGCTCCGGTTGAGCTCAAGGACCTGGACGAGCAGCTCCCGCAGCAGCTCGACTGGGCCGGCTACGACGAGTTCGGTGGTGCTGACGGTTCGTTCACCCGCAACGGCCACACCATCTCCGCCGAGAAGGCTCGCCTGTACCTGTTCGACGACCTGGGCGTGTCGCAGCGCTGGACCAACAAGTTCAGCGAGGTCGGCATCGAGACGGTCGGCGACCTGGTCGGCAAGTCCGAGGAGGATCTGCTGCGCATCGATGGTATCGGTGCCAAGGCGATCGAGGAGCTCCGTGACGGCCTCGAGGCCCACGATTTGCTCTACATCCTCGAGAACAACGACGACGTTGCCGACGAGGAAGACCTCTCGCAGCTGCTGCAGATGGTCTTTAGCCCCGACGGTCCGGACGATATCCTGCTGGGTACTTCCGCTCCGACGCATCACGCCGACGCCGACGAGGAGCTCCTGGGCGCCCCGATCGACGACAAGAAGGCTCCCGCCAACGGCGCGATTAACGAGGACATGGCTTCCCTCGACGAGCTGCTCAACCAGCTCGTGGACACCGATGACGCCGAAGAGGCTAAGGACAACGACGAGGAGTAACTTCCAAGTACGTTAACCGCCCTTCCAAAGACCCGTTTCCCAACAGGGAAGCGGGTCTTTTTTTGAAGAGAACCTGCCAAAAAGGGACAGGTTTATTTTGGTAGGTTTTTCCTGCTTGAATTTGAAACAATTCGTCCGGCCAGAGCGTATCCATGGTGAGGGCCTCATCAAGAATCATTAACGTCACCGGGAGGTGATTATGGAAGAACAAGCTTTCAGACAGGCGGTCGAAGATCACCGTGATGTCGTGTTCCGAATCGCATTGACGTACCTGCGCGATCGCGCCGATGCCGACGATGTTGCTCAAGATGTCTTTCTTAAGTTGCTCAAATGCGATACACAATTTGAGAGTTGGGAACATCTTCGTCGATGGCTTATCCGGGTCACGATCAATGAATGCAAATCTCTCTTTCGAAAGCCATGGAGGCGTGTGGAGGATATTGAGAACCTGGCCGAGTCGCTTTCGACAGCGCAGGATGAGACCAAGGCCGTCCTGTCAGATGTCATGCGGCTTCCGGAACGATTCCGTATCCCCATCGTGCTCTATTACTATCTGGGCTTTTCGACCTCAGAGATTGCCGAGTTGTTGCATGTACCAGCCGCGACCGTTCGAACGCGTTTAGCTCGTGGTCGATCGAAGCTCAAATTCATCCTAGAGGAGGGCGACCGTGAAATCCAATCAAATCAAGCAGGCCTTCGAGTCCGTCCAAGCTGATAGCGATCTTGCAGATCGCGTCCTAAATACCGCTGCGGGTGAGCCGCTTCATCGAAAGGGCCACGCGAAGCCTCTGTATGTTGCCGTAATCGGATGTCTTGCCGGAGTGTTGGCGACCGGAGGGGTCGCCTACGCCGTTGTCAATTCCAGCTATTTTGCCTCAGCTTGGGGAAACCACGGCAACGGGGATTCCATTACCTGGACCAACGGCGGCTCATCGGGGACTCAATATACCTACACCAGAGAGTTCGGTGATGGCATCGCGCCCCAAAGCCTGGAGGGCACAGTCCAGAAGGTTGATCTGTCCGTCGAGGGTAATGGCTATACGCTCGATATCCATGAGATGGCTATTGACCAAAACGGCTGCGGAGCCGTGACGTTTACGTTGTCCAATCCAAATGGCGTTAACTACTACAAACCGGCAGCAGAGACAGGCGAACTTGTTCTCTATGGTGAAGAAGAACAAGGCATCGGTACGCCCAGCATGAACTTCGGCGAGGAATGGGCTGACACACGCTGCACCATTGATAAAGACACATCAAGCGACACGGTCATTAACGGCACGATGTACTTTGCATCTTGGAATCGCGATCGAGATTTACGACATGCGGTCACCTGGAATATCTCGTGGACCGAGGGCGAAGGCGAGGACGCGAAGCCGTTCGAGGCATCGACGCCCGAGTTTAGCGTTGGAGCGTACGTCGATACAAAGGAACTCCGCTCCGATGACTCGCCACTCGAGATCAGCTCGTTTTCTATCCAGACACACATCGATGATCTGGGCATTGACGCAGTCACGAAAAAGTTGACCGTTACCTACAAGGATGGATCGGAGCAGATTATCGAAGATGATGCTGCGGGCGCGTACAATTTCTATGTCTCGCTGACGCGCAATAGCGGAGAGAACATCTCGGTGCCGACAAAACTGATCAATGTCGACCAAGTGGTCTCGGTAACCCTTGAGGGCACGAGGTACACATCAACAGGAGAGACCGAAACAGAAGTACCCTTTACCATCGTTTATTCGTAAAGTCTGGGCCGCTTCCCAAGAGGGGAAGCGGCCTATTTTGCGTTATATGGACGGTTAAAGCGAACGGTATTCGTCTGAATTTCGGAAGTATGCGGCAAAATCTTGATAGGCCGCCCGGCCCGGGAATCCGCCCCGCGCACAGGAGGGGATTCCTTTTAATATGAGCAGGACATTGTCAAGAGGCAAAATCGGGCCTGGCCCCAACGATATGGGGTCAGGCCCTCTCCCTATATCAACCCCTCCGCGGCGACCTCGGCGTGTCTTTCCGACGCTCGTCTTTGCAGTTTAATATCCGCCCGTGGCGATCTCTCGCTGGGCAATCCGTTGCTACGGCTGAGGCTTCTTCGTCGAACCGACAGTCTGTGCACGCGTGTGGCGCCCTGGGCGCTCGCAGAAAAGGGACCTGAGGTTCGCCTCAACGGCTTCGGATCCAACCGCTTCCGGGGTGATCGGCTTATGTGCGGGGGGGGGGGAACGCCCCCTATGCCCCCTCGGCCATGAGGCCGACCGCCCACACCCAGCAGGCGAGCTCGCGCGCCGTGGCCACGTTCGCCTTGTTGTTGTGGACCCCGCGCGCGAGCAGGGCCTCGCGCCTCTCGACCAGCCTCCGCACGCCCTTGGCGGCATGCCTCCGGGCGCCTCGGTCCGGGTCCTGGCCCCTGGCGAGGTCCTTCGGCCGCGCGGAGCACGTCTGGATTGGCTACACTGATGTGGACAGTTCCGGGAGGGGCGCAGGAGACGGGAGGGCCGTATATGAGGGACCCCAGGCACCCGAGGCATTTCACCGACGAGTTCAAGAGGCAGATAGTC
>CALAMK010000058.1:0-13817 GCA_937925735.1 uncultured Collinsella sp.
CACCGAGGTGATGTGGCACACGACGCCCGCGCCGTGATCGAGCGGCTCCTGCAGGCGCTTCTCGAAATGGTGATAGATGATCGAAGAGCCCAACGGGTACAGGTCGAGCGTGACGGTACCGTTGTGGATCTCGCACTCGTGGCCGCTGATAACGTCGCTTGCACATTCGCCGAGCGCTGGGATCGTCACGCAGTGCGAATTGCGCAGACTGCGGTTGATGATAACCGTCGCGGCCTCGCCGTCTTTGCCCGTGCGGGTGTAAGCCAAGACTTCGTCGTTGAGCGCAAAGGCCTTGATCTCGCCATCGACCATAAAGGGCAGCGCGCGGCGCACGGCAGACGCGTTCTTAACGATGGCCAGCGTGTCGAAGTCGTGGAGTTGGTCCTTGGTCGGCAGGGTGCGGCGGTTGCCCGGATCGGTGAGGCCCTCCAGGCCGTACTCATCGCCATAATAGATCGAAGGCACGCCCGGGAAGGTCATCTGCATGAGCGTCGCCAACCAAAAGCGGCTCTTGGCCAAGCCCATGGAATTCTCGTCCAGGCGCCACTTGCTGCGCTCGCTCTCGGGCAGCTGCGACTCGTCGGGGCCGCCGCCGAGTATCGAGATAATGCGCGGACGGTCGTGGCTCGAAAGCAGATTGAGTGCGCAGGCCAGTGCCTCGCGCGGGTAGTTCTCGCGCAGGGTCTCGATGTCCTCGGCAGCCTGATATGCGTTCTTGTAGCCCATCAAAAAGCCGATGACCATGTCGCGGAAGGGGTAGTCCATGGCGGAGTCGAGCTCCGAGCCCTGCAGATAGCGACGCAGGTGACCATAGCTGATCTTGTTGGAGGCGTCTTCCCAGACCTCGCCGAGTAGCAGCGCGTCGGGCTTCTCGGCGAGCACGGCCTTTTTGATCTCGGCCAGGAAGCCATCGGAAAGTTCATCTGCCACATCGAGTCGCCAGCCGTGGGCACCGGCGCGCAGCCATTTGCGAATCACGCCGTCCTTGCCCAGGAGCTTCTCGCGCACCAGCTCGGAATTCTCGTTGATGGCTGGCATGTTGCCCACGCCCCACCAGCAGTCGTACGAGCCGTCCTCGTGGAAGGTAAACGCATCGCGCCACGGTGAATCCTCGCTCTGCCAAGCGCCCACGCCGGGATAGTTGCCGTAGCGGTTGAAATAGATCGAATCGTCGCCCGTGTGGTTGAAGACGCCGTCCAGGATGATGGAGATGCCCAGCTTCTCGGCTGCCTGGCACAGCTCGGTAAAGTCCTGCTCGGTGCCCAGGATCGGGTCGATCTTGGTGTAGTCGGCCGTGTCGTAGCGGTGGTTACTCGCGGCCTCAAAGATTGGGTTGAGGTAGATGGCCGTAAAGCCTAGCTCGGCAATGCGGGGCAGGTCATTTTGGATCCCCTTGAGCGAGCCGCCGTAAAAATCCCAGGTCTTGATGGAGCCGTCCTCGGCACGCTCGTACTCGGGCGGTTCGTTCCAGTCCTCGACCATGCGGCGCTGGATTCCGTTGCGCGGTTTTTCGACCTCGGCAAGCGTGCGCTCGCGCCAGTTTTCGTCGCGGGCATAGCGGTCGGGGAAAATCTGGTAGACCATACCGCGCTCGTACCAAGTGGGACGGTTCTCGCGGTGCTTGTAGACGGTAATCTGGAAGGACGGAACCTCGGCGTAGTCGTAGGTTACGCCCTCGCCGCCGGTGCGGCCTTGCGGCGCGCCCAGGCGGACCTCGGGCTGACCTTCGATATTGCATATAAAGCTGTACCACACAAGGCAGGGTTCGGTGCACTCAAGCTCTACGGTAAATATGCCGTCGCCCTCGTGCGTCATGGGATACAGAGACTCACCGATCTCATCGACCCAGGTGCGCAGCGTAAGCGTTGCCTGCGCGGGATCGGCATCCTCCAGAATCACGGAGAGCGAAACGGAAGTTCCAGTGGTCACAGCGCCAAACGGAGTGCGAAACTGCGGCAGACGGCTGTTGTGTATCAATCTCATAATACGGTCCAGTTCAATAGAATCACGGCCTGCGGGCCATGGGCTTTACGCACAGGAAGTAAGTATATCTGTTGTACATAGGCTGTATAAACAACATCCGTTTACCATCGGCGAACGGTTGTCCTAGAAAATCGTTTTACCACCCAAATTATCACGATATTTAAAAACATCTATACCGATACTATTTGTAGCCAACCAAAAGTACTTCGGTTTACTACGACGAATTGAATGATCTCAACCACGGTCATTTTCGTGATATTAAAACCGCAGGTAGAGGCGTTGCCAATTTCGTAGATTACTCGCCGTGGTCAGTCGGAGCCATTTTGTCGTAGTAAACCGGGCTTCTTTTTTACTAGAGAAGTTCAACCAAGAAGAGGGCGCCTGGTTGGGGCGCCCTCTTTTGCGTTGAGGATTAAGTTTGAATTGTCCGGATTAGTGGCGCTTGCGGGTGGCCGTTGCCTTACGGACGGAGGTCTTCTTGGTCGGAGCCTTTTCCTCAGTCTTAGCGGCGGGAGAGACCGGGGCCTCCTTGGCGGGCTCGGTCTTTGCCGTAGCCTTCGGAGCGGTCTTGACCTCAGCAGCCTTCGGTGCCGGCTCGGCCTTTACTGCGGGCTTGTCCTCGGCCTTAGCCTCTGCCTTGGGAGCAGCAACCTTGGTCGTGGCCTTTTTGGCCGTCGTGGTAGTGCGCTTGCGCGTGGTAGTCTTGGCAGCCTGCTTTGCCTCGTCAGCTGTCTCGGCCTTGGACTCGGCGGGCGTCTCCTCGACTTTGCCGGCCGGCTTTGCGACTGCCTTCGGGGTCGTCTTCGCGGCGGCCTTCGTCGTAGTAGCCTTCGTGGTCGTCGACTTCGTTGCCGTGGTCTTCTTGGCTGCCGTTGCCTTCTTGGTGGTCGCGGCCGTCTTCTTGGCAGCGGTCTTGGCCGGAGCCTTTGCCGCAGGCTTAGCCTCGGCGGTGGCGGTCTCGGCCTTTACCTCGGGAGCGACCTCGGCCTCGGCGACCTTCTTGGCAGCGGCGGTCGTGCGCTTGCGCGTGGTCGTTGCCTTGGCGGTAGTTGTCTTGGCAGCGGTGGTCTTGCTCGCAGCGGCCTTCGTGGCCGTAGCCTTCTTAGCCGTTGCCTTGCGGGCCGTCGTCTTCGTGGCGGCAGGCTTCGCTGCGGGCTTTACCTCGGCCTCGACAGCCGTCTTCTCCTCGGCCTTGGGCTCCTCAGCAGCAACCGTCTCATCGACAGCCGCAGCAGCCTCCACAGCCGCCGGGCGCTCAATCTCCGGGTGCATAAAGAAGTACAGGTCAAGATACTTGTCGGCCGAGCGCGTCCAGCTAAAGTCCTGGCTCATGGCCTGCGTTACCAGCTGGTTCCACGCCTCGCGGTTATCCCAGAACAGGCGGGCCGCACGGAACACCGCGTCGCCCATCTCGTCGCCGTTAAAGTTGGTAAACGAGAAGCCCGTGCCCTCGCCGGTAAACTCGTTGTACGGCTGCACGGTGTCCTTCAGGCCACCGGTCTCGCGCACGATGGGCAGGGTGCCGTAGCGCATGGCGATGATCTGCGACAGGCCGCAGGGCTCAAACTTCGAAGGCATCAGGAACATGTCGGCGGCGGCGTACATGCGCTGCGACAGCGCCGGGTCAAACTCGATGCGCGCGGCCATGGTGCCGGGGTACTTGTCCTGGAAGTAGCGCAGACCGTCTTCGTAGTCGCGGTCGCCGGTGCCCAGCACGGCCACCTGAACGCCGCCGGCCAGGATGCGGTCGAGCGCGTACATGACCAGGTCCATGCCCTTCTGGCGCGTCAGGCGCGTGACCATCACCATAAGCGGGCGGTCGTCGCGAACCTCGAGCCCCAGCTCTTCCTGCAGCTTGGCCTTGCACACGGCCTTGCCGGAACGGTCGTCAACCGTGTAGTTGGCGGCAATGCGCTTGTCGGTTGCCGGGTCAAAGGCCGCCACGTCAATGCCGTTGAGGATGCCCTGCAGTGCGTAGGAGCGCTCGCGCAGTACGCCGTCCAGGCCCTCGCCAAACTCGGGCGTCTGGATCTCGCCCGCGTAGGTGGGGCTCACCGTGGTGATGGCATCGGCATAGTGCAGCGCGCCCAACATGTAGTTGATGCTGCAGGCGTCGCAGCGCAACTGCGTAGCTGCCGCCGGAATATGCGCCACACCCAGGATGTCCTCCATCACGGTGTCGCTAAACTGGCCCTGGAACGCCACATTGTGGATCGAGAACACGGTTTTGACGCGGTCGTACAGCGGCAGTCCCTGGTAGAACTCGCGCAGGAACACGGGCGCCAGTGCCGTCTGCCAGTCGTTGCAGTGCAGGATGTCGCACTCAAAGCCGGCTGGCAGGTGCTGCAGGCTCTCGGTGATGGCCTTGGAGAAAAACGCGAAGCGCTCGCCGTCGTCAAAGAAGCCGTACGGATAGTCGCGCGCAAAGTAGCGCTCGTTGTCAACGAACATATAGGTGACGCCGTCGTGCTCAAGCTTCTCGAGCCCGCAGTACTCATTGCGCCAGCCCAGGCTCACGTAAAAGTCTGCAAAGTGCTCCATCTGCGCCTTGTACTCGTCCTTGATGGTGGCGTACTTGGGCACCATTACGATAACCTCGGCGCCGGCGCGCACGAGTGCTGCAGGCAGCGAGCCCGCCACGTCACCCAGGCCACCGGTCTTTACAAACGGTGCGCACTCGGCCGAGGCAAACACGATCTGCATCTTTTTGCTGGAATCTGCCATATTGTCTCCCATGTTGCAATTCGAGAATAGCCGCCTGGCGCTAACCGGGCGGCTATTCTACCTGTTACGAGCGATGTTGCGGTGCCAACGTTAACGTACGATGGTGGTGCCGGAAGTTAACGGAGCCTTGCCCAGCACCAGGATGTTCTCGGGCGTGCCGCGAAGCTCGGTGTTGGTGGGAACCACGTTGTTCTTGTCCAGAATGGCATTCTCTACGCGGGCGCCGCTTTTGATGATGCAGCTCTGGTTGATGATCGAGTTAGTCACCGAAGCGCCTTCCTCGACCACGACGCCGCGCGACAGGATCGAGTTGCGCACGGTGCCCTTGATGATGCAGCCGGCCGAGATGATCGAGTTGCACGCGTGGCTGCCGGTCGCATAGCGCGAAGGCGGCACGTCGTGAGCCTTGGTCAGAATCGGGCGCTCGGGATCGAAGAGCTGGTCGGCCACGGTCTGGTCGAGCAGGTCCATGCTGCGACGATACAGCGACTTCTCGCTAAACACGCCCACGACCTCGCCCTTGTACTCGTAGCTGCATACGTCGATGTTGCCAAAGTCGCCCTGGAGTGCCTCGAGCAGGTCCAGATAGTCGGCGGCCTGGTAGTGGTCGATGATCTCGAGCAGCGTATCGCGGTTGACGATGCAGCAGTCCATAGAGGCGTTGTCGCCGTACGCGACGCCAGCGCTCACGCCCGTCAGGCGGCCGTTCTCGTTAATCTCGAGCTTGGTCTCGTCATCGACGTTGCGCGTGGCCTTGCAGTACACCACGGTCATCTGGGCACCGGAGTTCTCGTGCGCGTCGATGATGGTGTTGAGGTCCATGTTAAAGATGATGTTGGTGCCCATCATCACAACATAGGGCTTGTCCGAGCGCTGGAACAGCGTCTTGTTGGAGATGATGTCGCGCAGCAGGAAGCGCATGCCGCCCTTGGTGGTGCCATACGCGTTGCCGGGCACCATGAACAGGCCGCCCTTCTTGCGGTCCAGGCCCCAGTCCTTGCCCGAACCCACGTGGTCGATCAGCGAGCGGTAATTGCCCGGCATGACGACGCCGACAGTCTTAATGCCGGCATTCATCATGTTGGACAGCGGGAAGTCGATCAGGCGGTAGCGGCCCAAAAACGGAACGGACGCGATGGGGCGGTCCTTGAGCAGCACGCTGCCGTAGGTCGAAGAGTAGTTAGCGGTGATATAACCGATGGCCTTGCGATTGATCATCGGATCATTCCCCCTTCCCGATAACGACGTCATTTCCAACGACGGCCGTATCCTTGGTGGTATCGACAGAGCCGAGCTTCACGCCCTCTTCGACCGTGGAGTTCTCGCCCAAAATAGCGCGGCAGATGTGCGCACCGCTCTTGACGTGCGCGCCCGGCAGCAGCACGGAGTCCTCGACCACGGCGCGCTCCTCGATGATGACATCGGTCGAAATGATCGAGTGGCGAGCGGTGCCGTAGATCTTGCAGCCGTTGGAGACCAGGCAGTCGTCCAGGCGGCCGTCCGGGCCAATGTAGTGCGGCGGACGCGTGGTGATGTTGGACATGATGGGGAAGTGCTTGTCAAACAGATCGAACTCGGGGTTGTTGCCCAGCAGGTCCATCGAGGTCTCGTGGAAGCTGGCGATGGTGCCGACGTCCTTCCAAAAGCCGTGGAACTCGTAGCTGTACAGGCGCTTGCCCTCGCCGAGCAGCTTGGGGATGATGTCCTTGCCAAAGTCGTGGCTCGAGCGCTGGTCCAGAGCGTCCTCTTCGAGCGCCTCGATCAGCACGTCGGCCGAGAAGATGTAGATGCCCATGGACGCGAGGTTCGAATCGGGCTTATCGGGCTTCTCGGTGAACTTGGTGATACGGCCGTCCTCGGGGTCGGTGGTTAGGATGCCAAAGCGGCTGGCCTCCTCCCACGGCACGGGCATAACGCTCACCGTGAGGTCGGCGTTGTTCTCAATGTGCGTCTTGAGCATCTTGCGGTAGTCCATGCGATACAGGTGATCGCCCGAAAGAATCAGGACGTACTTGGGATCGTTGGCCTTGATGTAGTCGAGGTTCTGCGTAATGGCGTCGGCCGTGCCCGCATACCAGGCGCCACCGGTCTGCGTCTCGTACGGCGGAAGGATCGACACGCCGCCGTCGCGGCTGTCCAGATCCCACGCCTCGCCGGAGCCCACGTAGGCATGCAGCAGGTAGGGGCGATACTGCGTCAGAACGCCCACCGTGTCGATGCCCGAGTTTGAGCAGTTGGACAGCGAAAAGTCGATAATGCGGAACTTGCCACCAAAGCTAACCGCCGGCTTAGCGATCTTTTGGGTGAGTGCCCCCAATCGGCTGCCCTGTCCTCCTGCGAGGAGCATCGCGATGCATTCTTTCTTACTCATCGATTTCTCCTTCTGTCATCGATGTTCCTAAACCCATTAGCGACGGGCGCGGCGCAACGTCACGCCCGTCGAGTAATGCCGTGCTGGCATAGGGGAGCTCTCGCGCCTTTATGCGTGCCAGATCTCGTCGCGGTACTCGCGAATGGTGCGGTCGCTCGAGAACCAGCCGCTCGAGGCGGTGTTGAGCAGGGCCTTGCGGTTCCAGGTCTCCTGGTCGCCGTAGCTGTTCGTGAGCTTCTCCCACGCATCCACGTAGCTGCGGAAGTCTGCCATGACCAGGTCGGGGTCGTTGTTGTTCATGAGCTCGTTGTAGATGCTCTCGAAGTTGCCCGAAAGACCCGCAAAGGTGTTGTCCTTGAGCTCGTCCATCACGCGGCCCAGACGCTCGCGGTCGCCGTTGAGGGTATCCCACGCAAAGTAGCTGTTCGACGCCCAAAGCTGCTCGACCTCGGGAGCGGTCAGGCCAAAGATGGCCTCGTTCTCGCGGCCGGCCAGGTCGGCGATCTCGATGTTGGCGCCGTCGAGGGTGCCCAGCGTAATGGCGCCGTTCATCATGAGCTTCATGTTGGACGTGCCCGAGGCCTCCTTGCCGGCCGTGGAGATCTGCTCCGAGATCTCGGCGGCGGGGTAGATGAGCTGGGCGTTGCTTACGCGGAAGTTGGGGATAAAGCAGACCTTCATGACCTCGTTGACGCGGGCATCGTTGTTGATGACCTCGGCCACCGAGTTAATCAGGCGGATGGTCTCCTTGGCAAAGGTGTAGCTCGAGGCAGCCTTGCCGCTAAAGATGAAGGTCGTCGGCGTCACATGGAAATTGGGATCGGCGATGCGACGGTTGTAGATGTCCATCACCTTCATGATGTTCATGAGCTGGCGCTTGTAGGCGTGGAAGCGCTTAACCTGAACATCGAAGACGGTGTTGGGATCGATGACCAGACCGGTCTCGGCCTTGACGTAGGCGGCCAGGCGCTCCTTGTTGGCGCGCTTGGAGGCACCCACGGCCTTCAGGAACTCGGTGTCGTTCTGGAACTCTTTGAGCTTCTCAAGCTCAAAGGCGTCCTTCAGCCAGCCGTCGCCAATAGCATCGGTCACGAGCTTGGCATAGGTGGGGTTGGCCTCGGCAAAGAAGCGACGGTGCGAGATGCCGTTAGTCTTGTTGTTGAACTTCTCGGGCGTCAGGGCATAGAAGTCCTTGAGCACGATGTTCTTGATGATGTCGGAGTGGATCTTGGCCACGCCGTTGACGCTGTGGCTGCAGATCACGGACAGGTTGGCCATGCGAATCTCGCCGTCCCACAGGATGGCGGTCTGGCGCAGACGCTCCTGCCAGCCCTCCTGCGTGGTGTCGAACGACTCGTGCCAACGACGGCTGATCTCGTCGATGATCTGGTACACGCGGGGGAGAAGCTTGGAGAACGTGCCGATGGGCCACTTCTCCAGAGCCTCGGGCAGGATGGTGTGGTTGGTGTAGCTCACGACCTGCGTCACGATGTTCCAAGCGTCGTCCCACTCGAGCTTCTTCTCGTCGATGAGGATGCGCGTGAGCTCGGGGCCGCACATGGCGGGGTGCGTGTCGTTGGTGTGGATGGCCACAAACTGCGGCAGCAGCTCCCAGTTCGCGCCGTGCTCCTTCTCAAAGGTGTCGAGCAGGCTGTAGATGCCGGCCGAAACAAACAGGTACTCCTGCTTCAGGCGCAGCAGACGGCCGTGCTCGCCGGCGTCGTTGGGGTAGAGGATGGCGCTGATGGCCTCGGCCTCGGCGCGTTCGGCGTCGGCCAGGGCGTAATCGCCGCGGTTGAAGGCCTCCAGGTCAAAGTGCTCCTCGACCGGCTCGGCAGCCCAGACGCGCAGCTTGTTGACGGTCTCGCCGGCATAACCCACCACGGGGATGTCGTAGGGGACGGCCAGGATATCCTGCGTGTCCACCGTGCGGTAGAACGTGCGGCCGTTCTCCTCAAAGCCCTCAACATGGCCACCAAACTTAATGGTCACGGCCTTGTCCTGACGACGGACCTCCCAGGGATAGCCGTGGGTGAGCCACTCGTCGGTGGCCTCGACCTGGCTGCCGTTGACGATCTCCTGCTTAAACAGGCCGTAGCGGTAGCGCATGCCGTTGCCATAGCCGGCAATGCCCTCGGCTGCCATGGAATCCAGGAAGCATGCGGCCAGACGGCCCAGGCCGCCGTTGCCCAGCGCCGGATCGGGCTCCTGGTTCTCGATGACGGACAGATCAAAGCCCATGTCGTCGAGCGCCTCGGCGACCATGTCGCGCACGCCAAAGTTGAGCAGGTAGTTGTCGAGCAGGCGGCCGATCAAAAACTCGATCGAGAAGTAGTACACGCGCTTCTTGCCTTCGGCGGTCACACGGGCGTCACTCTTGGTGGCAACGGTGCGTGCCTTCTCGGCCACGAGCTTGGCCAGGGCGTTAAAGCGGTCCAGGTCGCTGGCGGCCTCAACGCTCTTGCCGCTGATGCTCATAACGGCATCGCGATAGAGCTCGGTAAACTCCTGCTTGTTGTCGAAGATCTTATTCATACGTTCCTTTCCCCCGGGGATGTTTCTCCCGGAACGGTTATGACTTGTATCCTACGCCTCGGCGAGGCGGGTAATTACAGCTGTAACGGCTTTGTTACGCTTTCTTGGCAGATGCTTTAACGGCACCTGCCTTAGCCTTGGAAGCAGCCTTTTTGGTGGCTGCTTTCTTGGTCGTTGCCTTGGCGGCGGGCTTTGCGGCGGTCTTGACCTTGGCCGTCGTTGCCTTTGCCTTGGTCGGAGCCTTTTTAGCAGCTGCAGTCTTGGGCTTCACCGAGGACGTGCGCTTGCGCGTCGCCTTCTTGGGCTCCTCGACCACCGGCGGCTTGTAGCTGCTGGGACCGCGGCGCTTAAGCACAACGCCTGCCAGACCGGGCACCTTAATCTCAATAGAGTCCATCTGCCCGTTCCAGGGATAGGGCTCGCTCGAGCAAGTGTAGGGTTCCTCGCCGGCGTAGCCGCTGCCGCCAAACTCGGGACGGTCGGAGTCAAAGATGACCTCCCAGTCGCCCTCGCGCGGCACGCCCACGCGGAAGCTCTCGTAGCTCGCCGGGTCAAAGTTGATCAGGATCACCAGGTCGTCATCGACGTCCTCGCCCTGGCGCACAAAGCTCACGATGGACTGCTTGGAGTTATCCGCGTCGATCCAGGTAAAGCCGTCGTCGGTGTAACCGCGCTCGTACAGGGCCGGCTCGGCGGTGTACAGGTGGTTGAGCGCCTTAATGAACGCCTGATGATGCTTGTGAGTCTCATACTCCTCGGTCAGGAACCACTGAATGGACTCGTAGTAGCGCCACTCAATAAACTGACCGATCTCGTTGCCCATAAAGTTGAGCTTGGCACCGGGGTGCGTCATCTGGTAGAAGGCCAGCGTGCGCAGGCCGGCAAACTGACGCCACCAGTCGCCCGGCATGCGGCCGATCAGCGAGCACTTGCCGTGCACGACCTCGTCGTGGCTCAGCGGGCAGATGAAGTTCTCGGTAAAGGCGTACATGATGGAGAACGTGAGCAGGCCGTGGTTGCCGGGGCGCCACGGAAAATCGGTCTGCATGTAGTGCAGGGTGTCGTTCATCCAGCCCATGTCCCACTTGTAGTGGAAGCCCAGGCCGCCGTCCTGCGGCGGATAGGTCACGAGCGGCCACGCGGTGGACTCCTCGGCCATCATCATCACGTCGGGGTAGTGCGCCTCTACAGCGCAGTTGACCTGACGGATAAACGCGCTGGCGTCCAGGTCCTCCTCGGTACCGTACTTGTTAAACTTCTTTTGGCCGGGATCGTCAATGCCAAAGTTGAGGTACAACATGCTGGACACGCCGTCCATGCGAATGCCGTCCACGTGGAAGTTCTCGAGCCAGTACAGCACGTTGGAGACCAGGAAGGAGCGGACCTCGCCACGGGCGAAGTCAAACTTGTGCGTGCCCCAGTTGGGGTGAATCTCGTGCTCAAACAGCATGTGGCCGTTAAAGGTGGCAAGGCCGTGGGAGTCGGCGCAAAAACCGCCGGGAACCCAGTCCATGATCACGCCGATGCCTGCCTCGTGGCACGCATCGATAAAGTGCATGAGCTGCTGCGGGTTGCCGTAGCGCGACGTGGCGGCGTAGTAGCCGGTCGTCTGGTAGCCCCAGGAGCCATCGAAGGGATGCTCCATAAGCGGCATGACCTCGATATGCGTATAGCCCATATCGCGGACGTAGTCCACGAGCTCCACCGACAGGTCGTCGTAGGTGTAAAACTCACCGCGCTGCGCGGGGAAGGGGTCCATGGGACCGGGGTAGTTGCCGTACTCGTCGGGCTCGCCCTGCGGCGCGTCGCCATGGCGCTTCCACGAGCCAATATGCACCTCGTAGATGTTAAGGGGCTGAGACATGTGGTTATGGCCGGCACGGCGCTTGAGCCATGCGGCGTCGTTCCACTTGTAATCGTCAATGGTCCACAGCACGCTCGCCGTTCCCGGAGGGCACTCGGCCTTAAAGGCATACGGATCGGCCTTGTAGAGCTTTTCGCCCTCGTTGGTCTCGATGAGGTATTTATAGAGCTGACCCTGCTCGGCGCCAGGAATAAAGCCTTCCCAAATAGAGCTCGTATGCACGGGCACCAGCGGGTTGGCCTGCTCATCCCAGTCGTTAAATTCGCCAATGACATGGACGCTCTTTACGTCGGGCGCCCAAACGCAAAAACGCCAGCCGCGCGTACGGTTCTGCGTGTCGGGGTGCGCGCCCATCTTTTCCCAGCTGCGCTCCCATGTGCCGATGCCAAACAGATAGACATCGTCTTTGGTGAGCTCCGACGCGTGCGGGGCGGGTTTACGGGTAGCAGGCTTTTTGGTTGCTGGCTTTAGCTTTGTATCGCTCACGTTTGATCCCATCATGACGCGGCAGCGTGTTGCCTTGGTGACTAGATGCGAAAGGTCCAAGGCTGCACGAATCGAAGGGACGGCGATAGTTCTATGATTCGTTCCACCTCGCGTGCTCGGTGGAACTTTCGGCAAAAACTACGATAACACCTGTACGTTAGTTTCATGGACGAAAGTGGATTTGCGGTGGCGTTTAATCGGTAAGCGCCATGTTTATACCACTGGCAGAATTGCGATGGTAAAACTCTTGACAGCTTTACCAATTAGGGTTTCTAGATTGTTAGGTTTACGTTTGGTAAAACGTTTTTAGCAGGTTGTTTACCATTTGACATTGAAAGGCTCGTTTATGGACCGCATCGCTGCCCCAAGTGTTGCTTTTATTTTCGATTGCGACGGCACGCTGGTTAATAGCACCCCCGTTTGGGCCTATGCCCAGCCCGAGTTATTGCACCGCCACGGGGTTGACGTGACGGTCGACGATTTTGCCCAGTTTGAGCATTTGTCGCTCGAAGACGAGTGCCAGGCCTACCATGACACCTGGGGCATTGGCGAAAATGGCGAGGGGCTCTATCGAGAGCTGAGCGACATCCTGATCGATGGCTACTCCAAGGTGCCGCCGCGCGAGGGCCTGCTTGCATTTCTGAAGCAGGCGCAGGAGGCCGGCATTGCCATGTGCGTGGCCACGTCCACGCCGGCCGAGCTGGTTACGTCTGCGCTTGCGGGCGCCGGGCTTAATGCCTACATGGAGTTTGTGACCACCACGGGCGAGGCGGGCCGCTCCAAGCGGTTCCCCGATGTGTACGAGCTGGCGTCGCGTCGCCTGGAAGAGCGCCACGGCCACAAGTTTGAGCGTGCATGGGTGTTTGAGGACGCCGTCTTTGGACTTAAGAGCTCTGGCACTGCAGGCTTTAAGCGCGTGGGCATCCATGACCCTCACGGCCGTATGGAGCGTGACGAGGTTCGCGACAACTGCGACATCTTTATTGACAGCTATGAGGACCTGACCCTGGCCCGCGTGCTTTCGTTTGAGGGCTAGGCGAGGGCCGTGGCTTGTAAGGTATTGGTTGTCTGTGGGTCGCCCGTGGTGGCAAGCGCGGATCTGTTGCGCCAACTGGCGGGGGAGTGCGACCACGTTGTCGCCGTGGACCGCGGGCTCGATGCGCTTCTGGGCGCGGGACTGGGCTGCGACGTATATGTGGGAGATACCGACACGGTGAGCGACGCGAGTCGCGCGCTGGTCGATGCCGCCACCGACTTTGAAGTTGAGCGCCACGACCCTTACAAGGACTGTACCGACCTGGCTCTGGCGCTCGATTCCGTCCGCCGTCGCTGGCCGGGTGCCGAAGTGGTTGCGACCTGCGCTACCGGCGGTCGACCCGACAT
This sequence comes from uncultured Collinsella sp., assembly GCA_937925735.1. GTDB lineage: Bacteria > Actinomycetota > Coriobacteriia > Coriobacteriales > Coriobacteriaceae > Collinsella. Next base: position 13,347 of record CALAMK010000058.1, read on the forward strand.
GGCCCTGTCCGTGCTGGGGCTGCTCGCAGGCTACGAGGATGCCCCCATCTGGATCGCCGAGGACAAGGTGGTCGCCCGCATCCTTCATGCAGGCGAATCGTGGATCATCGAAGGCGCCGAAGGCAAGACGTTTTCCATCATCGCCACAGTCCCCAACACCGAGGTAAGCGAACACGGCCTAGAGTGGGAGCTAGATCACAGCCCGCTGGGCTTGTTGGCTGACACGGGCATTAGCAACGTAGTAAGATCAACCGCAAAGATCGAAGTCCACACCGGCATCGCCATCGCTTACCTCTACAAGTAAGGTCTATCGCATCAGGGTTTTATCGGGACGGCGGATAAAAATAATCGCTCGGGGGTGCGGACGATTTCTTGGACCGCGCCTAGGCGTATCCAAGCTTCCTGCGGTACTCCATCGGGCTCAGCCACCCGAGGGACTTCTTGATGCGCCCATCCCGATAGTACACGAGG